>NZ_JBYFBS010000021.1:0-114758 GCF_057652315.1 Prosthecobacter sp. Pr1
AGCTCTGCATTTTTCGTGCGCTGCGGAAACGTGAGTGCGCCGGGCCACAATCCCCCCTGCATCTGTGGGGGTTTTCGGGAAAGGAAATGGGCGCGATTGTCGGTGCCTGATGAAATCCACACTCCTGTCTGTCGTTCTTTTCGCCACCGCGCTGCCAGCCTTCGCGGAGGACTCCACTACTTCGAAAACCTCCACTGAAGCAGCCGCTTCGCTGTCGAAGGAGTCGGAAGACTCCGAAAATGAGGAAGAGGCCAAGAAGGCTGAAGAAATGAAGAAGGAGGAAGAGTCGAAGCGAGAGGAGTCGGAGGAATCCAAGAAAGCTGACGAAGCGAAGAGGGCCGAAGAGGCCAAGAGGGCTGAAGCCGCCAAGATCGCAGCCACGAAGGCGGCGGATGACGCGAGGAAGGCCGAAGTCGCCAAGACGGCTGCGGCGAAAGCTGCGGATGAAGCCAGGACTGCGGCAGCGAAGGCGGCCGAAGATTCCAGAAAGGCCGAGGAGGCCAAGACTGCCTCCACAAAGGCGGCGGATGAGGCCAGGAATGTGGCCGCGAAGTCTGCGGATGAAGCTAAAAACGCGGCATCGAGGGCCGAGGATGAAGCCAAGAAAGCCGAAGAAGCCAGGATCGAAGCAGAGAAGGACCCGAAAGACACCAGGAAGGCGGATGAAGCCAAGGTGGCAGCCACAAGGGCGGCGGATGACGCCAGGATGGCCGAAGCCGCCAAGGGGGCAGCCACGAAGGCGGCGGATGATTCGAAGCGGGCCGAAGAAGCCAGAATGACGGCCACGAAGGTGGCGGATGACGCCAAGACGGCGGCAGCACGGGCTGAGGACAGCGCCAAGGAAGCCGAAGAGGTGATGTTTGCCGCAACGAGGGCTGCGGATGACGCCCAGAAGACGGCGGACTCGACGATGGCGGTTTTCCTGGCGGCTGCGGGCGCAGGCTGGACTTCGGGTGCTGGCACGGCGGCTGACGCGACCCTGGCCACCTCGGCGGTGGGTGCGGCTCCGGGCGCACCGGCTCCTCCGGTGGCGCTGCTGGCGGCCTTTGCCGGCGTGCTGGGCCTGCGCCAGGTGCGCACGCGACTGCGCAAGGCGGCGTGATTTTGCTGCGGTGAGTTTTTAAGCTGATGTCACATTCTACTTTATTCTACCACATCATGACTTTTCGTTTTTCATCTGCCGGCGTTCGAACGGGCGTGGCGGCCGCAGTGGTGGCGGGTGCGGTGCACCTGGCGCAGTCGCGGGATGTGGTGGTGGACTTCACGCGCCCGCTGGTGCTGGGGACGCTGAGGTGGTTTGGCAATGAGGCGGTGGACTGCGGGGAGGAGCTGCGGGTGGGCAGGCTGCTGGTGCCGTGGACGCGGGACTGCGCGGGGATCAATCTGCTCTTCATCCTGCTGGCGCTGGCGGTGTGGGTGAACCGCAAGGAGAGCCGCGCGTGGCGCTTCTGGCTGTGCATGCTGGGCATGGTGCCGGCGGCGGCGGTGGCGAATGTGCTGCGGGTGCTGACGCTGCTGGCGTACCGCACGGTGGCGTATCCAGGGGTGGAGAGTCCGCAGACGCATTACTTCATCGGTTTCATCTGGCTGGTGCCGTTCATCTCGCTGATCACGCCGCGTGACGGGCGCGCGCTGCGGGCAGGGCTGATGGAGACGCTGCATGCGGCGGCGGTGGTGGCTCTGCTGGCGCCGATGGCGGGCACTCCGAATGCGCTGCTGCTGACGCTGGCGGCGGTGGTGGGCCTGGCGCAGTGCCGTGTGCGCGATGATGCGGCGCGCGCGCGTGCGTGGCCGCTGGCGGCATGGGTGACGGCGGGCGCGGGAATCGCGGTGGTGGGCATGGAATCTTTCTGGCTGCCGTGGCTGCTGCTGTGCCCGCTGCTGGTGCAGCCGCGCTGGATTGTGAGCGTGCCGGGCCTGGCCTGCGTGGCGTGCACGAATTCGCTGGTGGTGATGCAGCCGTGGTCCTGGGCCGTGGCCGCCGCTGGCGTGGCCTGGGTGATGTTTTTCGGCGAGGGCGCGGAGGAGACTGCGAAGGCGGCTGCGAGCGCCAAAGCTGCTGCGGGTGACCTACAGGCTGCCGATGACAGGGTGGCTGCGACCGAAATGGAGACTGCGGATGACAAGGCGGCGGCGAGTGACCTGAAGGATAAGTCCGCTGTGCCTCATACGACTTTTGAGCGTGCCGCTGCGAATGCAGATGCCGCTCTGCGCAATGAATCTGCGGCCGCAAGCAGACATGATGCCGCTGCGCGCAGTGCGGCTGAGGTGGCTGCTCAAAAGGCGGATGCCTGCGCTGCTGATGAAGCCGCCGCCGCAAGTGGGCATGACGCCGCTGTTTTGACTGCGGATGCCAACGCTGCTGCGCCACGGACACCTGGGGGCGTGATGAGGCCACGGCGGCTGGGCTGGGCGGTGCAGGTGGCCTTTTATGCCTGCCTCACCTTCCCTTTCCTGGCGTCCACGCTGCTGGCGATCGGTCAGACGAGCTGGGAGCCGCCGGCGGGCGTGATGTCGCGGTGCATCTCGCCGAACTGCTTTGAGGTGCGTCTGCACGGTCAGCCCAAGGAGATCGGGCTGGCGTGCTACAGCTCCGCGAGCCGCGACCGGCACCACACGCTGGAGGTGTGCCTGAAGTACCGGGGCATCGAGCTCAGCGCGGTGGAAAACTGCCCGCAGGTGATGACGGACGGCAAGCACTGGTTTCGCGAATTCTTCATGCAGGACGGCCACATGCTGGCGGACTACCCATCCTACGTGCGCAGCACCTTCTGCCCGTGGAGAGACCCGGGAGTGCACCTGATCTTTGTCTCCGCCAACGAGGCGCACAGCGCCGCCGAATTCAACACGGCCTGCGAGGCGCTGGCGCAGCGGTTTTTTGAGGAGTGTGCAGGCGACACGGATGCGCGGGTGGCGGTGGTGAAGGAGTGATACCACAGACATTTGAAAACGAGTCTGAGCATCGTCAAAGGCAGGCGGCTGGTGTCGTAGGACGGTTGTGGCGACAGCCCGCCCGTCTGTGAGCGTACTGCAAACACTCCGGCTTGCGAATGCCCTCGCAGTCGGGCGGTTTGGCGAACAAGGCGGTGGAAGATGGCATGGTTTCGACGCCAAACACACCCAACCTACACCCGGGCGCCGCGCTGCCCGCCTGTTCGAGAACAGGTCTGCTGAGACCGGATGACAAACCTGATTTCAACAGATCATGGCATGAGTAGAGCGGGCGAAGCCAAGTTGTCCAGTTACGCCGTAACGGGAGTGTCGGCGAATTTTTGGAGAATGGCCCCGGTTATTTCGACCCCAGAATACGCTGCCAGATTTTCATCAAGCTGCAGGAATTGCGGCCAGAATATTCTGCGTATGCTCCACCTCCCGCTGCCGGTCCAACTGCTGAAACCCGGCCAGCGAGCGTTGCAGGATTTTCCACCCTTCCTCCCTCTGCCCGGCGGCGCAGAGGAGTTGACCCAAATCCAGGCCCACAAAGCAGATGCCGTCCAGGCGGCCCAGTTGGAGATTGATGGTATAAGACTCGGTCAGCTTCTCATAGGCGGCCTTCCATTGCTGCTGCTGCATTTCGATCTTTGCTACTGACCAAAGAGTTTGGGCCTTTTCACTGAGGTCGCCCAAGAACTCGAAGATACCGAGTTGTTCCTCGTGCAGCTTGAGTGCGGCATCCACCTCACCCTTGGCCGCGCGAATGCTCGCGATGTCCCCCAGCGTGACCGCGCGCGAGCGCTTGTCGCCCAAGTCTTCGTAAACGGCCAGCGCCTCCTCCTCCAGCTTGAGTGCGGCGTCCACCTCACCCTTGGCCGCGCGAATGCGCGCGATGTCCCCCAGCGTGACCGCGCGCGAGCGCTTGTCGCCCAAGTCTTCGTAAACGGCCAACTCCTCCTCGTGCAGCTTGAGGGCAGCGTCCACCTCACCCTTGGCCGCGCGAATGCGTGCGATGCCCCCCAGCGTGACCGCGCGCGAGCGCTTGTCGCCCAAGTCTTCGTAAACGGCCAGTCTTTCCTCGTGCAGCTTGAGGGCGGCGTCCACCTCACCCTTGGCCGCGCGAATGCGTGCGATGTCCCCCAGCGTGACCGCGCGCGAGCGCTTGTCTCCCGAGGCTTCGTAAACAGCCAGTTCCTCTTGGTGCAGCTTGAGGGCAGCGTCCACCTCCCCCTTATCCGCGCGAATGCGCGCGACCTCTCCCAAGACCACCGCACGATTTTTCTCTGTTGTGGCGAAGCGGCGGGCCTCTTCAAAGTAAGCCAAGGACTGCTCGATTTCACCAAGTTGCTGCAAGGCTCTGGCGTGAGCAAGTGACAAGGCACCTCGGTCAAAGTCTGACACGACAGCCCCCTCTCGCAGCAGGTCGAAAGCACGCTCACGGTACTGCGCGGCTTGCGCGACCTCTCCCACTTGTTCCACGCTTTCAGCCGCCACGTGCAGCAGGCGCACCGAGGCGGGCACGCCTGCCGCATCCAAAACGGACATAATTTCCTGGGCCCAGACCGCCGCTACTCGATATTCAAACTGATGATCCAAAGCTCGCAGCGCATCAACTCCAGAACAGGCCAGCACGCGGGGTTCTGGAGCCTGCAGGGCTAGTCGGGTGAGTTCCAGGTCCTGGGAATACTGACGCTGGTCGGCCTCAGCCTCCGCGCCCCAGGCCTCAAAGAGAGGCAGGCTGGCGGTGGCGGCGTGCTGGCGCTGCTCATCAGGTGTGAGATCGTCCACGATAGGGCGCACCAAGGCATTGACGGCGAGGGCGCGCTGCTGGGGATCGTGCAGGTCTTCGTAGGCTTCCCAAAGGCCGAGTTCCAGCAAGCGGGCGATGGCATGCTGGTCGCTGCCGATGGCGGGAGAATGCGCCAGAGCTGCCATGACGGCCACGGGCACGGGAAGACGGAAGAGGGTGGAGGCGCGCAGCAGGTTGCGCACGGGCGGGGTGAGGAGGTGCAGCAGGCCGGTGATGGCGAGGTTTTCGAGGAACTGGCGCAGCCGGTCGGCATCGGGCTCGTGGCCGGTGGCGCTGTAGGCGGCCATCTGCGCGAGGCAGGTGTCGCAGGCGGCGGGGTCATCGAGGCAGAGGCTGAAGAGGAGATCCTGCAGGCCAGGATTTCCCAGGGCGGCGGCCATGATGGGGCCGAGGCGCTTGTGCAACTCGGGCAGATTTTTGGTATGCTGCTTGGAGAGGTGGGTCTGCTGGCGCAGGCGGGCGAAGGCCTGCTTGTGCGCCTCGCGGTCGGTCATACCATGAAGTGGTAGTTCGAGCAGGCGGTCGGTGAGTTCCCTGCCCTGGCTGTCTGGCAGGGTGAACTGGAAGCGGCTGGTGAAGAGCAGGCGGGAGTCGGTCTCGGCCTGCTGGAAGGCGTGGATGAGGGCGCGGGTGCTGTCCACAAACTCGGGCCTGACTTGATGCCGGGCATCGGGCTGGGGCAGCAGCGCCTGCTCAAAGTCATCCACAATGAGGAGCACGGGACGGTGTTTTTTGGCGGAGTCGGGCTGGCTGCAGGGGCCTGTGAGCAAGGCGTGGAGGGCCTGTCCCAGAGCGCTGGGGTCCTGCTCAACGCGGGGCAGGTACTCGGCCACGATGGCGGCGACTTCTGCCGTGCCGATGCGATCGCGCAAGGCGGTGAGAATGGCAGGGGCATCGTAGCGACCGAAGAGGACGACGACATCGTAGCTGTGCTCCAAGCGGCGGGCGACGCGAGCGGCGAGGCTGGATTTGCCCTGACGGCCCATGCCATGGATGATCACACCAGCGTGGCGGTCGGCGGTCGGGGCGCGGAACTCGCGCAGGATGGTTTGCACCTCCCGGCGGCGGCCAACGAACTCCAGATCTCCGGCCACGGGCACCTGGCTGCCTTTGACATCGAGGAAGGTCTTGGAGGCCTGCCCCTGCCCCGCGAGCCGACGCGGCCCGCCGGCGGTGGCCAGCACGCCGCCGCCCCGGGGCGCGAAATACAGGCGGGCGAGATGCCAGTGCCGGGCACGGGGGCTGCCATCGGTGGTTTCTTCCAAGCTAGCGTGCTCTGCCAGCGCCCGGCGTGCGTAGGCGAAGGCCTGGGGCAGTGCCACGCCCTCTGAGAGGTGGCTGAGAAGCAGGGAGCTGAACAAGGTGGCCTCATGGTCCAGCACGGAGGCGGCCCAGCCGAGGAGGGCCTGCGCGCCGGAGCGCACGAGGTCCTGCGCCAGGGAATTGAGCTTGGCATGAGCTTCTGCGGTCTCGCAGGCGGAGAGAAAGAGCAGGCGGGGCTGGTGGGCGGCAAGCTTCTGGATGAGCTGGTCGGCAGGGACAAAGGCCAGGTCTCCCACATCATCCTCCAGCAGGAGGCCGGGGGTGGGCTTCAGGGTGCCGTGGCAGGAGATCTGCACGACGTCGGGCTTTTCACGCGAGACGCAGGCGGCGAGGAGATCGAGCGTGCCGCTTTCCTCCACGACGAAGTCCAGGGGCATGGCTTGCGTGGCGTTGAGGATGGCGGTTTCCTCGGCCTCCCAGTTGAGATTGTCGGCGTTGCGCGGGGCGGCGGCCATGAAGACGACGCCGAGACGATGCTGCGAAGGCGGGGGCGGAGGCTGCGCGAGACCGATGCGGCGGATGACGGTGAGCACGACGTCTGCACGCAGGGCAAGGTGACGATCATGCCCCGGCAGTGCGAGCAATTCCCAGGGCGCGTCAAGAAAAGCACGGGCGATGTCCGTCTTGTCCATGCGGCCGATGCAGCACTCCAGAACCAGCGGAACGTGGGCGGCTTCGAGGAGGCGGGTGAAGCCGGAGCTGGCACTATCGAGCCATTTGCCCATTTCCTGCCCCAGAGCCAGCAGGGCCGGCGCGGTGGCGTCATCATGCTGGCTGGCGAGCAACAGGTGCCGGGAGGCCCACTGCTGAAACTGCTGCACATCGGCATCGGTCAGGGCGCGATCTTCGCGGACATTTGCGTCTGTGTACCGCAGCTCTAAGCGGCTGTCTTTGAGCGTGAGGGTGGCAAGACTGAAAAGCGGAGAGGGATTCATGGCCAAAGCGAACCTAAAAGATGCACGCGATATACCGATGGATCTTTAGGAGGCAACCTCTGGTCTATGAGGTGTCGCTTAAAACGCCAGAGTGAAACGCCGCGATACGGATGGAGCGCAGCGGGGACGCCTTCGCGGCGAATCCGGGCTACTTTGCCTGAACCGCTCAGGGCGGTGTGAGGAGCTGGGCGTCTTCGAGATTGAGCTGGAGCTGGCGGACGCCCTGGGGGGTGGTGATGATGTCGATGCGGGTGATGGTGCCGCTCATGGTGAGGGTGGCGCCGAGGCCGGCCTTGGCGATTTCTGCGGCATTGGCGGTGGGCATGTAAAGATGCACCCAGTGCTGCTGGAGGGCGGGGTATTTGCCGCTGAGGAGGCCGGGGGCGGCGCGGATTTGGAATCTCTCTGGGCTCTTGGGGAGCGCGGCGGCGGCTTCGGTCTTGAAGGTGAACTTGAAGGGCTTGCGCAGGGCGAGGGTGGAGAGGGCGGCATTCAGCGCGGGGATGGAGTCGGCGGCCAGCGGTGCGGTGCTGAGGGTGGCGCGCGAGGCTTCGGGGAGGGCATCGAGGATGCGGTCGAGCGGGTAGTCTGCGGTCTGGACTGGGGCAGCCGGCACGGGTGCGGGCACCGGTGTGGGCATGACGGCGGGAGCGGCGGGTTTGGCGCCGGGCTTTTCGGCGGTGGCTTTTTCGGCCGCGCCTTTGCCGTTGTTCATGACGGGGACGATGAGATCGACATTGAGCCGGGGATTGTCGATGGCGGTGAGTTCGGCGCGGTTGACCGTGCCGGTGACGGTGATTTCATCGCCGAGGCGGATCTTGGGGATGAGGCCCTGGGGATCGGTGTGGACCATGACCCAGGAGAAGACGAGGAGGGTGTCGCCACCGCGTTTGAAATTTTCCTCCACGCCGAGACGCCAGCCGACGAGGTTCTCATTGCGAAAGGAGTAGGGGTCGAGCTTGGTGACTTTGCCACGGTAGGTGCCGACTTTGCCAACTTCCTTGGTCTCGATCTGCCGGGTGATGCTGAGGGCGACCTCGGCTTTTTTGTCGCTCCAGAGTTTCAGCATCTCCTTGGCGGGGATGTCCTTGAGCATGTCCTTGAAGGCGCGCACGCCGCCGGCGTTTTGCGCACGGGCGTCATGCAGCATGAGCAGCGGAGCGAGGAGGACGAGAAGGAGGCGGGCCGGTTGCTTCATGCGGGTGTACTAGGTGGGAAACACGTACGCACAACGCGTATCGCCAGAATGATTGATGGTTCGTTTTCCTAGCGCACGCTGTTTCAGTGGCGGCTGCGCGGCAAGCAGGCAAGGGTGTGCGCGGCTTCTTAAAGGAAACCGGTCACGCGTGTCCCCTGCCCTGGGCCTGCCTGGAACTTCACAGTCCGCCGAACCAGCGTTCGATGGTCTTGTCCTTGGCAAGAGAGGCAGTGAGGACCAGGAAGAGGCCAAACAGGCCGACAAATAAGCGCGGTAATAGATCAAGCTCGATAGGAGTCATTGCTGATCCTAAAGTAAACATGGAACCAATCGCGCCTCCTAATGTTCGTAGTATAATCACGCTTATAGGATGAGCCCTAAATTCAAATTTATCAATACAAATTTCTTACAATATTGAATAAGTGTTGAAATCTTCTCTGGGTGAATGATTTAAGCGTGAACGAGTATTAAGGCGCTGTGGCGGTGGGCGCGATTGAATCCTGCTGAAGCAGGCGGATGCTGCGTGTTGGGGGGATCTGGCCGGGGAAATTTTAGACGCTGTGAGGGAGCGAGGACTGGCGTTTCAGCGGGTGAGCGGGCGATGCTGCTGTTCCGGTATTGAGCGCGGCTTTTCCTGAGGCCGCTGCGGTGGCATTCGCGCTGCTTGCTCGTGCTGCGCTGCCTCAGAGCAGTCGGGGATCAAACGAGAAGGGCACGGGCTTGCCGATGACGATTTTCTTGAAGTCGGGGTGCGCGGGATTGAGGAGGTAGTTGGGCTCGCCGGGGATGATGGCGCTGGGGAGCTCCAGCACGGCGGAGCGGGCTTCTTTGGCCCAGAGATCTCCCAGCGCACGGGTGGAAGGAGGGGCTGGCGAGAGCGCCCAGCCGGGGGGCAATGCGGTGACTTTTTCCACGAGCGCGGCCTCGAACTCGAGCGGGATGGCGGCGTAGGTGAAGATGACGGGCGGATTGAGATGCACGAGGGACTCCAGCGCGGCCAGCGCCTGGGTGCTGCTGGTGTACACGAGGCTGACGCCGGGGGAATTCCACCGGCCGCCGTAGAGCCGCGCGCCTTCGCCGCTGAAGGCGGTGGCGGCGTGCTTTGCTTTCACGATGCGCCAGGCCTGCAGCTTCATGAGTACACGCTGTATTCAATGCGGCCGAGGAGATCCTCCACTTCACGGGCGCCGACCTCTGTCTCTGCGTACTCCAGCGGCACCGCACCACCGAGGCCGCGCTGCGCGGAGGTGAGCCATGCACGTGCATTCTCCACGGACTCCATGACCTCCACGGCCTTGCCCATGAGCCGGGCAAAGCGCACGACGCGATCTGATTCTGCGGGATCCAGCCTGCCTGCCGCCATGCGCCGGTGCAGCGTGGCCTTGGAGATGCCGAGCATGGGCACGAGCCTTTCCATGGAGACGTCCAGGCAGCTGCGCAAATCATCCAACTCCTGCACGGGAAGCCCGATCTTGAGGGACTGGATGAGCCGGGCCGTGGTGAACTCAAACGGTGCATGCCTGCCTGCAGCGCCATGCGCCAGGTAAGCCACGATGCCGCCGCCGACTTTCCGCGCACCCACGCCGCCTTCTGCGCGGGCGTGATACACGGGGGCGATCTCTTGGACGAGGGTGGAGTCTTTTTTCATTTGATACTTATTTATGTATCATTTGACACCAAAGTCAATCACGTTTTTGAGGCACCACAGGGGCCTTGCCTTCTGGCGGCGGAAGGGGGCAGCATGGCCTCACGGTTGTGGTGCATCCACTGGTACTCGGATGATGTGGGATCGGGAGCTTGGGGTGAAAATGCAGGGGGTTTGAACCGCTGATGAGACGCTGACTTGACGCTAATACTGAGCCGAGCGAAGCGAGTCAGACGACCGCAGGGAGCCCGAAGGGGGCGCGAAGCGAATCAATCCGGAATCCGTCATTTCTGACTTCAACTATCAGCGTCTTGTGAGCTTCACGTCAGCGGTCAGGGATCTTGGTTCGGCAGATGGATCCTGCATGCGCAATCCACGCTTTGACTCTGATTCAGGCTCTCTGCTCCCTCTGCCTCTTTGCTTCTCTGCGGCAAAGACGAGCGTCCCTGCCGTGGGCTAGCAAACAGCGGGCGCAGGCGGGTTTCCCCTGCCCTGCCTCCGACGGTCTAGGCGCGGTGGGCTGGAATGAGGGCTGGTGTTTTTCCCGCCGGTCAGGTAAAAGGAGCATCACTTATGAACGGCTTGTACCTGGCTTCATCCATGGCGGCGGCGGTGTATCTGCTGTGGGTCATTGTGTGGATGAAATCGCGGGTGTGCCTCCCGGCGCTGGTGCTCGCCTTGATGCTGGCGGTGCATGTCTCGCGCATCCTGGGGGTGATTGTCACCCACAAGACGTGCGATGCGTGGGACGTGGCTTTCAATGCGGCCTACGCGGCGCTGGCTTTCGTGGTCGTCTGGGTCTTCAAAAAGCAGCAGCGCATTTGATTCAAGCTGGTGGGGCGCGTCGTGGAGTGCGTGAGGTGGATGATTCTGCAACGCAAGGCGGGCGCGCTGCGGGCCGCCGTGTTGTTGCCTGACCCCTATTGCGGCCAGCAGATCCTGCGGGGCGGCGGTTCATTGTAGGGTTTCACCCCATGGTGAAGGCCGCGCGGGCTTTGTAGCATCCGAGGGTAAGCAACGGGGATCGCCCCCGAAGCCGGCCCTGAATCAGCACTCTCCGCACATGAACACATTCGCCCCCACTCTTGCCAGGAACAACGCAACACAGCAGTCTTTGGCTCCCTCTTTCAGCCCTGAAAGCCCGCAGCCGCCTGACGAAGAACTCATGGCCGCCATCCAGCGGCGCGATGCCTCGGCGCTGGAAACGCTGATCGAGCGCCACCGCCGCATGCTCAAGAGCGCCATCCTGCGCACGGTCGCGGATGAGGCGGGTGCAGACGATGTTTTGCAGGAGTGCTTTCTCTGCCTCTGGCGCCAGGCCCACCATTACTCCCCCGACAAAGGCCGCGCGCTGGCCTGGCTGACGACGCTGTGCAAGCGCCGCGCGATCGACCACGTGCGCCGCTCCATGGCCTACTGCCGCGCCGTGGGCCGCATGGAGGAAGAAGTCCAGCAGACCGAGTCCTACTCCCAGGGCCGTGCGGATGAATGCGTGCAGGCAGATCTGGGCCGCGTGCTGGGAGAGCACCTGACGCTGCTGCCCGTGGCGCAGAAAAAAGTCATCGAGCTGGCCTTCCTCCAGGGCATGAGCCAGCGCGAGGTGGCCCACACCATGCAGACGCCGCTGGGCACCGTGAAAACCCGCATGGAGCTCGGATTGAAACGGCTGCGCCAGGTCTTCCGCACACGCAATGCCATCCACAGCCTGCAGGCGGCGTGATGAGACTGGCGGATGCCTGCCGTCCGCCGCGCTCATGCAAGCCCCTCCCCTCACCCGCCCGACGCCCTCGATCCACCTCATTTTTCCTCCCGCACGGCCCGTCCGCTGCACCCTCATTTTTTCACAGTCACCCCGCATCCAAACACACACCCACCACCTACTACCATGAAACCTTATCTCCTCCTCGCCCTCGCCCCTTTTCTCCTGATCGCCTGTGACGCACGGGTCAACACCTCCGCCCCCGGTCCGGACAAAGTGATCGAGAAAAACACCACCATCGTCACCCCGGCAGCGGAGAAGACCGTGGAAAAAACCACCGTCGTCACTCCCACCGCCGAGAAGACCACCACGACCACCACCGAAACCAAGAAATAAATCGTCCACCTCCATGAAACACCACCCACTCTTTTACGGCTGCCTCGCCGCAGCCGCCTTCACCACCCTCTCCAGCTGCGACACGATGGACGACGACGATGACCGCCGCCCGCCGCCCACCACGATCACCACCACGGAAGAAACAACGACCACCCGGATGCCCATGTCCCAGGTCCCCGTTTCCAGCACGACGGAGACCACCACCACCCGCTCTTACTGAGCGCCGTCCGTCGCTTTGGGCCGGGTTGTCTTCCTCTGGAGGCATCCCGGCCTTTTGCTGGGCGCATTCCGTGGTATTTACTGGTAGCGTCAGGCGGTGTGGATGGGTGCAGCGGGGAATGGCGCGGATGCCAGAGAAGGCATCGCGGGATCAAGTGCCGAAGATCAAAGCGTCCAGGAGCGCGGACTTCAGTCCGCAGCACTCCGCGAAGACACATGGCTCCGCACCTCCCTCGAGTTCGCTGCACCGCATGCACGCCGAATTCCGAAACGGCCCTCCGCCCCTCGCTTTCACGTGCCGAAACACCCGCGTTTGCGAACTTCCACCTGCAGCGACATGCGCTTATTGAGACTTGCTCAATAGACTGACGCACTTGTCTTGAAGGCCAACGGCCTTCCGTCATACAGCCCAGGGGTGCCGAGCATTAGCGAGTGCTCCCCTGGGTTCTGGCAGCCAGGCTGGGAAGCAAACCCAGCACTCCGCCACACTTCAAGCCTGCCAGCAGCGTCTGCAATGAGCCCCGCAGCAAGTTTGCCGCATTCAGGCACCGAGTCCACTTCCACCAGGAACGCTCTTCTTGTCAGTCAATTGCGCAAGGCTCAATAGTGAAAGCGACCTGCTGCGGACTGGAAGTCCGCGCTCCGGGGGCGCTCTTACTGAGCGCCGTCCGTCGCTTTGGGCCGGGTTGTCTCCCCTGGAGGCATCCCGGCCTTTTGCTGGGGGTGTGCCGTGGTATTTAGTGGTAGCGTCAGGCGGTGTGGATGGGTGCAGCGGGGAATGGCGCGGATGCCAGAGAAGGCATCGCGGGATCAAGTGCCGAAGATCAAAGCGTCCAGGAGCGCGGACTTCAGTCCGCAGCACTCCGCGAAGACACATGGCCCCGCACCTCCCTCGAGTTCGCTGCACCGCATGCACGCCGAATTCCGAAACGTCCCTCCGCCCCTCGCTTTCACGTGCCGAAACACCCGTGTTTGCGAAATTCCACCTGCAGCGACATGCGCTGAGTGAAAGCGACCTGCTGCGGACTGGAAGTCCGCGCTCCGGGGGCGCTGTGGCCTGAGGCGCTCTAACCACCCGCTCTTACTGAGCGCCGTCCGTCGCTTTGGGCCGGGTTGTCTCCCCTGGAGGCACCCCGGCCCTTTGCTGGGCGCATGCCGTGGTATTTGGTGGTATCGTTCGGCCGAGGGTGTGTGATGGGTGCAGCGGCGGGTGGATGACAATGCCAGGCATGAATGCCCCAAGGTCGGGTTACACCCCATCGCTATTCGTCTCCCGCTGGCACAGAGTGGTGGCATGCGGATCCGCGAAAATTCCGGCCGCAGAACCACCCACACCCAACCCACACGACCATGACAACACTCGAAATCAAAGGCGACTGGAACATCATCAAGGGCAAGCTGAAGCAGAAATGGGCCACGCTCACCGATGACGATCTCCAGTTCATCGAAGGCAAGCAGGATGAACTGGTGGGCCGCATCCAGAAGCGCACGGGTGAAACCCGTGAAGCCGTGGAACAGGCCATCAAGGGCACCTCATCCAGCTGCTGCAATTGAGCGCGCAGCACAGAGCAAACACATGAAACCAGAGCCACCAGCAGCCGAAAAGAAACTCGGCACCGATCTGAAGACGTTTGAACAACTTCCCGCCAAGACCAAGGAATTGGAACTGCTGCAGGATCAAGCGGAGAAGACGGCCGGTCCGGAACACACCGCCCTGCATCAAAAGATACGGGACAAATCCAGCTAGGCACGGCATACCAGCGGATGCCACGCCGGCAGGCGGCGCCTGGGCCTGTGCACCTCACGGCCCAGGCAAAGCCCCCTGCCCGCACGTGCCCGGTGCCAGCGGGACTCGACGTCCTCCCAAGGAAAGAAAAACATCCACTTCTTCAAGGGGCCGGCCCCACGCGGGTGTTTCACCCGATGGCCGCCTGATGTCATTGCGTCCTCCCTTCAAACCAAAGTTTCTCATGAAATCCATCCTCATCCTCCTCTCCAGCCTGTTCCTCGGTGCTGGCATCGCCTCTGCCATAGAAGGCGTTCCTGCCACCTACCCGCTCAACAAATGCGTCGTCTCAGATGAAGATCTTGGCGGCATGGGCAAACCCGTCAAAGTCACGCACGATGGCACGGACGTCTATCTGTGCTGCAAGTCCTGCCTGAAGGACTTCAACAAGAACCCTGCCGAGTATGTGGCGAAGGTGAAGGCGGCGCAGAAGAAGAAGTAATCGCGGCAGCGAACTGTTTGAAGAGCGTCCATCGCGGGATCGAGCACCGCAGATCAAAGCGTCCAGGAGCGCGGACTTCAGTCCGCAGCACTCCGCGAAGACACATGGCTCCGCACCTCCCTCGAGCTCGCAGCACCGCATGCACGCCGAATTCCGAAACGGCTCTCTGCCACTCGCTTTCACGTGCCGAAATCCTCGTGATTGCGAACTTCCACCTGCAGCGACATGCGCCGAGTGAAAGCGACCCGCTGCGGACTGGAAGTCCGCGCTCCGGGGGCGCTGTGGCCTGAGTCGCTCTATTATGCGATCCGCTCCTTCCCCGAATGCCATTCATGCCTGGCCTTCTATAAAACATCCCGCTTCCAATCATGCATTCCCCACGGGCTTGAAGCGACGAACTCAAAACAACTCACGGATCGCTCTTCCACCATCTGACAGAGGCACGGCGACGCCGTTGGGCCTTGCAAGGCGCTGGTTCTCGCTGAAGCCGAGTTTGCGGTAGATCGTTTCGGCGTAGTCGTAGGGCGTGTAGAGGGCATCGGTCACATCGCCGCCTTCGCGGTCGGTGGCGCCGATGACGGCACCGCCGGGACAACCCGCACCGGCAAAGGCGATGGACATCGCACGCGCCCAGTGATCCCGCCCGCCGTTCTTGTTCATGCGCGGGGTGCGGCCCATCTCGGTGACGAAGCACACGAGCGTTTCGGCCAGCAGGCCGCGTTCATGCATGTCTTCGATCAGCGCGCTGAAGGAGCGGTCCAGACTGGGCATCATCACCGGATGCGGCAGGCCGTAGCGCTCCTGATTGCTGCTGCCCTGCGGGCCGCCGCAGGGGCCGTTGTTGTAGATGCCTTCGTGGTGGTCCCAGTTCAGAAACACACCGCCCGGCTGGCCGATGCCGGGGCGCTTCACATGCTCCGGCGGCTGGATGCACGTGACGGTGACAAAGCGCACGCCGGACTCGATCAAACGCCGCCCGAGCAGGTAGCAGCTGCCGCGATGATCGCGCCCGTAGCGGTCGCGCGTTTTCTTGGACTCGCGCGAAAGATCAAACGCATGCTTCGCTTCGTCGCTCGTGAGCAGATCCAGCGCATGCTTGGTGTGCCCCTTCATCAACTGCCCTGCGGTCGATTGTGCGATGGCTCCTGCATCGAGCGATTCCAGCAGGCGGTAGCGCTCGAGCAGCCGCTCGCGCCCGAGCCCTGCCTGCAGTTCCAGGGAGCGCACCTTCCACGCGGGATCGCTGAGGTCTTCGCCGAGCTGTTTGGTGCCGAGCTTCCAAGGCGCGCGGCTCGCGGGCAGAAACCCGGTGCTGGTGATGGCATTGGGCATGTTGATGCCCGGGCAAAAGATGTAGCCTGGCATCTCGGGGCGATCCGTGCCCATGAGTTCCGTCACCACCGCGCCGATGTCGGGAAAGTCGAAGGCATTGGTGTTGCGGTAGCCTTTGAAGAATTCCTGGCAGCACTCCTTGTGCCCCGCCGTGGGCGCGGATGTCATCGAGCGCACAACGGCGAGCCGATGCGCCTGCTTGGCCGTGAGCGGCATGAGTTCGGAGAAATGCGTGCCCGGCACGCTCGTCGGGATCGGCTTGAACGGCGACCGGTGATCCAGCAGCGCGTCCGGCTTCGGATCAAACGAGTCCATCTGGCTGATGCCGCCCTCTTCATAGATGACCAGCACGCGCTTCGCCTGCCCTGCTTGAACGGCACCGCTCGCATTGCCCGCCCTCGCCTGCAAGGCCAGCCACTCAGGCAATCCCAGCCCGAGCACGCCCGCCGACATCGACTTCAAAAGCCGACGCCGATCAGGACAAAGCGCCGGAGCGCTGCGCTGCTGGAACCAGAGGTTCATGGTGTGAGTCCTACAGCGGCAGAGCGGGTGATGTTGCAAAACGGGGACGGATTCGTGGCGGGAAGGAAGCGGAAGGTGGAGGCGCGGGCGTGGGGGGAGGCCCTGTCATACGGTCATGAGGTCATAGGGAGACAGACATGTGGGCGCAGGATGAGAGCCGTGGAGATCATGAAGAAAGAGGCCGGGCATGAATGGCGCTTTGTTAAGGGCATGCATCATGGGTTTTGAAGTCTGGCCAGTCGATCAACGCGGCAGCGTCTTGGACTGCGGTGGCAGAGATGCACGGCGCAAGCCTGCATCGGCGACACCGCTTTCGCGAGGTGTGGCATGTTCTTCGGCCTTGGCACACCATCCGGCCTGCAAAAGCGGCGTCGCGCCCAGGCTTGCCGCACGCACTCCAAGACGCTGTCGCGTTCGCGTGAGCACTGGGCCTCAGAACACTGCCAGCAGCCTCTCCAAAAAATCACGATCTCCCCCCTTAACCAAGTGCCATTCAGGCCGGGCATGAATGGCGCACGCTTAAGACGGGGGCGTCTTTTGTGGGCCAACGGCCCGCAGGAGTCAGCCCAGGGCGCCGCGAGGAACGAGCAAGCCCTGGGTTTGGTGACAACGCGCCGCCTCGCCCAAGGCCGCGCTCTGAAGGAGCGCAGGAGAAGTGGCGAACGGTCTGCACCGTGCATGGCCGCTTCTCGCGTGTCGCACGCCCTCCCGCGCCCATTCAGGGCGCGCCCTTTGCGTGAGACGGTCGGTGTGCGCAGGTTCCCAGGGCAGCACTCGCCAAGGCTCGGCCCGCCCTGGGCTGACTCCTTCGCGCCGTTGGCGCGGCAGCAGGCTCGCGCGCCTCAGGGAAAGACCGTTTCTTCAGCGATGGCTGGCCTTAATTGAGTGCCATGCGTGGCAGGCATGAATGGCACTTGGATTCATGAAACTGCGATCCCCCCCTAGGCGGTCTTGCCCCGCTCCCGGAGAGCCGTAGCGAAGCGAAGACAGCCGAAGGCAAAGCACGGAAGGCAGCCGGTGGTGAAGCGAGAACCACCAGATCACGCGAACCCGCCCCCAAGATCAAGGGCGCAGGCCGGAGGTATGCGAGAGGCGTGCGCGGGCTCCTCGTTGGCGCTGCGCGGTTGAACGCTTCCTTCGCTAGAACACTCCGAAGCAGTAAAAAGAGAGCGTCACCAACGGCGGGGTAAAAGGAAATGAATCTGTCATGCTTGACACATTTCCCACTGACTCAATCCCTGCATGACCAAAACGGTGAGGCTGGGGCCCACTTGATAAACAGCCTCATCCTCGACGCCGGAGTTCATTGTAAATCTGCCATTTGCATCAATAAGGGCACCATCGTGGAAATCTTTGCGAGCGAGATCCCCACCAGATTAAACCAGAGTTGCGCAAAGCTTGATCTGTGGCACACTTTGGCACACAATCACCCATGCCAGCCGCAGCCATCCATCGCCGATCCGACCGTCTCGTTGCCCGCGTTACACCGGAAGACAAGGCTCTTTTGGAGCGTGCCGCAGGGCTGGAGGGATGTTCCGTGGCAGTTTTCGTCGTATCTCATGTTCGGGCGGCGGCTGAGGAAGTGGTTCAGCGCCACAATGTTGTCCGGCTGAACCAAGCTGAATCTCAGCGTTTTGTGAAAGCACTCACCAGCCCTCTCAAGCAACCCACCAAGCGGATGCGAGAGGCGTTGGCACTCCATCGCGCATCGGTCACCGAGCGTTGATCCATCCAGCCGCCTGTTTCATGGGCAAGAACATTCGATCAGCAGTCAGCGGCTGAAAACCAAAACTGGCATAAAACTGCCGGGCTTTGTCATCCTTCGGATCCGTGACGACCGCCCAGGATGCCACCTCTTGAGAAGCTGCAACCGAACGACGCAGCATGCTGGCCATCAGGAGCTCGCCAATATTTTGCCTCTTGAATCGAATATCGCGAGCAAGCCGGCCAAGCAGCGTCGAAGGAAGTTCTTCGTAACGCGGCAGCTTTTTGGTAAGAGCCTCCGGCAAAGCGGTACGAACCACCGTCGCCGCAGAAAGTGTATAGTAACCCGCTATCATACCAGGATCAGACTTCGGCACGATGACAAAGCACGCTGACGTTCCGGCATCCATCTCCTTGCGCGCCCGTGTGCGCAGGAAATCATTCAGTGCAGGGACTCCACAATCGAACTCATCCCGGCGATGGATCGCAGGGTTGAGAGTTTCGATGATGAAAGCTGGCTTCTGGGGTGTCATGGGTAATTTTTATTCTAGTCTCCTGGACATCAAAACCAAAGAAATTCCAGGTGTTACATCCACGGTTGACACAGATCCCGAGAATACTCACGGGTGAATGAGAAGCGCTTCAAAATCTCTGGATCGATGAGTGGGCCATCTTCACTCCAGAAGGTGGGGTGAATCGGTGTTTCTCCCCGGCGATGATGAAGATCATCCCCCTGCCCCCCCTTCACTTCCCCGGCTGCTTCAACTGCTTCGCCAGTCTCTCCCCCATCTGCGCGAAGCCTTGGTCATTCGGATGCACCGCAACCGCGTCAAACAGCTTGGGATCATGATCGATGAGATCAAGCCCTTCGATGAGGTGGAGGTTCGGGTCTTTGCGGGTGAGGACGATTTCGCGGGCGACCTGGCGGTAGGCTTCGAGGTCGGTGATCTGGGACTTGGGGCTCCAGGCGGGGGGCACCCAGAGGGAGGTGATGAAGTAGATGGGCACGGTGGGCTGCACGGCGCGGAGGGCATCGAAGAAGCCCGTCATGTTTTTGCGGTAGCGCTCCACGGGGCCGCCGCCCTGCCAGTCGTTCACGCCCATGAGCACGGTGATGACGTCGGCCTTGAGGGTTTTCAGGACGTGGGCATCGACCACGTTGGAGGCGCGGCCGCCGAGGCCGAGATTGATGAGCTGCCAGCCCCTGTTTTGAGCTACCAGATACGGGTAGGTTTTGTCGATGGCGCTGGCGGTGAAGCCGTGCGTGACGGAGTCGCCATAGGCGACGTAACGAACCGCGGGTGCGGCGGGCGGTGGCTGCATCTTCGCGGCGGCATTGACCGCCAGGCCCTGGAAATCGACGGCGTCGCCGTAGGGCAGGACGATCTCGTAATCGTGGAATCCGGGGGCGACGGCGGGCATCTGCACCTCCACGGTTTCGGGGGCGCGCTTGGGCGTGGTGGCCTTGGTGTGAAAGGTCCACGCGGGCTGGGTGGCGCCGTCGATGAGGTAGATGCCGTGGCTGTTGCGGGCGCTGGCGGAGATGTGGAGCTCATTGAAGTGGAGCAGCGCCTTGATGTGCGTGGCATCGGTGCGGAAGCGGATGCGCGCGCCGGGGTTGTCCCAGCGGTAGCCTTTGCCGGGGATGTCGAGCATGCGGTCAAAGCGCGCGATCTTGGGGGCGGACAAGAGATCCTCCTTCACGTACGGCACGAACTCCATGTGCACGTAGCCGGAGTAGCCGATGCTGGTATCATCTGCTGGGATGAAAGCCTGTGCTGTGCTTTGGGCCTGCTGCGCGGCCAGCGGCGCGCTGAGGAGGCTGAGGGAAACGAGGAGGCAGGTGCAGCGAAGAAGATGGCGCAGGGAGAAGCGGCTGCGGCGTGGCTGAGACGCGGGTGGCTGGGTGGTGGGCATGGTGTGCCGCAGACTGGCCTGCGCGGGTGGGACGTCAAATTTTTGAGAGAGAAGGGGGCTGCAAATAGTTAGCGGAGGATTGGTTGACGAAAGCGAATCAACAGAAAGAGCGCAGTGAAGGCGCAAGAGAAGCTTTCACCCCCTTTCCCGAGCTCTGAACAATTGACGGCACCACTCTCAGCTTTGTGCTAATTTTTTCATAACGTATATTTTTTAGCACATAATTGTTGTTCACCTCTCATTTTTGCGGTAGATTTTTTGTGCGAATACATGGAACTTTACAATACAATTAGCACAAAGCTCATTAGCCAATTACTCTTGAAACTTGTTGAGGAGGGGTTGGCAGGAAATACTCAACGCCTTGAGTTGCTTTCGTTAAATGCGGTCAGGGCTTTGAAATCCGAGGCACCGGACCTGGCTCAGGCATTGGGAACGCTAGTCGCTAAATTCGCTGGAAACAGCTCGGCATTGCGCCTGCGAGGGGCCAGTCCTCCACCAGCTGACGCGGATGCCGGTTTGGCACTGCTTCGAATACAGCCAGTAGATGACGCCAAGGAACCAGTGCTCGCCCAGTCAACACATTGTCAGATTGAGCGCTTTTTAATTGAGCGCATTGAGTGCGACAAATTGCTCAAGCAGGGCTTTACTCCACCAAGAAGCTTGTTGCTACAAGGCAGACCCGGAACAGGAAAAACGATGCTAGCGAAATGGATGGCTCACAAGCTCGGCTTGCCGCTTGTGGTCCTCGATCTCGCAACGTCAATTTCAAGCTTCCTAGGAAAAACCGGGTCGAATCTCCGTCGCAGCCTAGACTACGCTAGAGCAACACCATGCGTACTGCTGCTGGATGAATTCGACGCCATCGGCAAGAGGAGGGACGATTCCACCGAGGTTGGTGAATTGAAAAGGATCGTGAATGTTCTCCTCAAGGAGTTGGAAGATTGGCCGTTTCATTCAGTGCTTGTGGCCGCCACCAATCACCCCGAACTCCTCGATCCTGCCATCAACCGTCGATTTGATGTTGTGATCGAACTGTTGTTGCCCGGCCAAGCCGAGCGTTTAGCGATACTTGAACGAGCCTGTGGCCAGTTCACACCAAACTTTCCAGAGGGTTTCCTTGCAGCGATTTCTCGTTGTCTTGACGGCTGCAACGGTTCTGAGATCGACACGCTCTCTCAGTCAGTTGTCCGCCGCCATGTGATTGAAGGCAAAGAACTGGCCCTGCTTTTTACTGATGCCGTCGTTTCACGCAAACAGGGAATGCGGAAGGAAGAGTCCGCCTCGCTGAGCAGACTCCTCAAAGAAACAACCAACCTTACCGTCAGAGAAATCGGCCATGTTGTGGGGAAAAGCCCATCAGCAGTTCAATATCAACTAACCAAAAAGCGCAAGCCAAGGGGAAAGCAAAATGCCTGAACAACCAAGACGTTTGATCCTTGCCAATGGCGAGCTGTATTTGACCCAGATCGAAAAGCCAGGGCACGGCAGACCCGGAGAACTGCCGCGCACTTACGAGGATGCAAGATCTCTAGTGAAGAGTGAATTAACTGCGTCGTTGGAAAAATTCGCCTCTCTCCCCGAACGGAAACGTTACAACGATGAGGCTGTATTCTGCCTTCGTCTCCATCCCGACCGCATGGCGAAGACGTATGATCCCAAGGGGCTTTTCGCCACCGTCCGCGATCTGGAAAATGTAGGCTCTCGAAACTACAAGGTGGCAGCTCGGGATGTCGCACAAACTAAACGGATCAAGAAGCAGCTTGAATCGAGTATAGAGGAGGTCACTGGACGGTTGGTCTTCGTCCGCAGCAATGATGCAGGATTCAAGCGCCTGCTTCGAATCCTCGATCAACCGGAGAACCTATTACCTGAACCCTTTCGAACTGATATTCAGGGGATCGAGAGATTTGATTTGCTTCACCCAACTGAGCAACTCCAATTTCCAACAGACTGGGGTGGTGGCCGAGTCGAGCTCGTTTTACACCCCACGCTGCATTCGCAAGCTGAGCAGATGGATTTCCTGCGCAGCCTATTCGGCAGGAAGGATGCGCCAAAGTTTCGGGCTGCACCATATCCAAACGGCCCCACCTTCATTTCGTGTGTTCTGACGCAGGAGGCTCTCATTGCGGTCACCAACGCAAATCCGCTTCGGTCGGCCCACCCTTTGGTGCTTGGAGGCCTCGAAGATTTGAGAGCAGCTCCTCACCTTCCATCACCACCTCCGCCAATAAGTAATAAGCCATCAACAATCCGAGTAGGCATATTCGATGGCGGAATCGACACTTCACATCCACACCTGAAACACCACGCCGAGCAAGATGAACAACTATCCATCGACACGCCTCCAAACGCACATTGCATCGCCCATGGAACGGCAGTCGCTGGCACAGTTCTATACGGACCTCTCAACGACCGGCCGACCAAGGAGCCACTACCTACGCCTCATGTTTCTGTAGTCAGTGTTCGAACGCTTCCGACTTCGTCGGTCTCTGATCCCGACCTCTATGAGTGCATTGATGTCATCGAAAATGCCGTCCCTATAAGGAATGATGTGAAATTTTGGAACATCAGCTTTGGCCCTCGGGGCCCGATCATGGATGATTCCATTTCTCGATTTACATATGCACTGGATACGTTGGCGGTAGAGCACAAAGTCGGTTTCTGTGTTGCAGTCGGCAATGATGGGGATGCCGGAGAGGAATTGAACCGAATTCAGGCACCCTCCGACCTTGTAAATGGTCTTGGTATTGGCGCTCACACCATCATCAAAAACGCCATCACTCACGCGCCATATTCTTGTCAAGGTCCTGGACGTGAGTGCGGCAAAGTGAAACCAGACGTCACTGCATTCGGAGGCTGTGACTTGAATCCGATTCATCTGCTTTCATCCATAGCCCACCAAAAAGTCTTGAAGCAAGGCACTAGCTTTGCATCGCCGCAAGTGGCTTCACTTGCCGGGCAAGCATTTGGATACATTGATCGAGCATCTTCTTTGCTCGCCAGAGCGCTTGTGGTTCACACAGCGAAGCATCCGGCAGCCAAGCCAGACAATCAACTGGGCCATGGTGTGGTTGCCACAAACTTTAATGAACTGGTGCGGTGCGATACGAATCATGTTTCCGTTGTATTTCAGGGATCTTTACCTTCTACGCGTCATATTAAATTACCAATTATGCTTCCAGAAGGAGTCGTAACGTCTGGAATCGTGACTATTTCATGGACGATCGCGTGCCTGCCACCAGTCAATGCATCTCATCCAAGTGATTACACTTCTTTGTGCGTTGAGGACATATTCTACCCGGACAGCTTGGTTCATCGTTACACTCCGCCTAAGACCTTGATAGGTGCCAAGGAAAAGACCCTCAACTCAAAGCATGATGCTATTGAGATAAAACGATTGCTCGCAGAAAAGTGGAGGCGGTCCTCGCTTCCAGTTACGGCGTCCCCCAAATATCGAACCGAGGACCAACAACGATCTTCGGAGCAAAAGTGGGAACCGCTCGTGAAACGAGTAGTGAGAAAACAGGCGGACTCACTCAATTCACCGTTCCTGATTCTCCACGCCATACCTCGACAGGGAGCCGGAGACCGTTTGGACTTTGCAGCCGTTGTCAGCATCTCTGCCCCAAAGTTTGATGGTGATCTCTATGACATGACTCTTCGCAAGTATCCCGCCCTGCAACCAGTCCGCCTCCGTGCCGAAGCAGAGCTACGAGTTCAGATTCAATAGTTTTTCCATTGAGCCTCGAAGTGTTGCCAGGATAAGCCTTGTCATTTTAATCGCCGTATGGAGAGAAACTAGGTGAATGCGTAAAGTGGGAGGGATCAGGGCGATCCATCGCAAGGTGGGTTTGTATGAAGAGTGCGCCTGTGTCAATGACGGCGCTCACTTCTCAATCCGCACCCACAGATGCCCCAGCGCTTTCTCCCCACGGGCGTTCACATGCTCCACGCTGACGATGTAGTCGCCGGGCTGGGTGAAGGTGTGGTGGGTGATGGCGTAGCCGTCTTTGGCGAGGGCTTTGGCGTTGCCGTCGGAGGTGACGCTGACGGTGGGGGTGCCGTCGCCGAAGTTCCAGGTCTCGCCGCCGGCATCGCGGAAGGTGCGGACCTTGAAGGTGATCTCCTGGCCGGGCTTCAAATGGGTGGTGGGGTGGAAGCTGGGATGGATCGCGGGCGGGATGTTCACGAGGTCTGCGCCGATGACCTGCACGATGGCGAAGTCGTAGCTGGTGCTGCCTGCGGGGCCGGTGATTTTGAGGATCTCGCTGTAGCTGCCGGGCTGGGTGTAGGTGTGCTCAAACTTCGCGGTGCTGCTCTTCGTGCCGTCGGTGAGCGTCCATTCGTAACTCGCGATTTTTCCTGCGGCGGCCCATGACTTAGAGGCGTCGAGCGTGATCGTCTCGCCAGCGCGGATGAGGTGATGCGGACGCGCCACGGCGATGAGGGCGGGCTTGTTCTCGCGCACGTAGCTTTCCCACGCGAAGGCGTAGGCCTCCTGCGTGCCCCATTTGCCGGAGGGCTGGCGGCTCTTGATGCCAAAGTGCAGGTGCGACCACCCGCCGCTGGCGCCTTCTTTGCCCAGCAGGCCCATGCGCTGGCCCATCTTCACCCGCGTGCCGGGCTGGATGGCGTCATCGATGCTGTGGAAGTGGCTGTAGCGATAATACCAGCCTCTGGCATCGAGCACGTACACCACATCGTAACGCGGACGCACGGGCGTGAGGGAGTAGCCGTCCAGCGTCTTGTCGCGCGCGCTGACGACGAGGCCGTCTGTGGCGGCGACGACTTCCACGAGGCCTTCGCAGCCGCCGAAGTCGAGATCGTTGTGGTAGTAGATTTTTTTGCGGTCGGGCTTGTCGCCGCCGTCCACGTAGGTGGGCTCATTGGAGAACTGCGTGCTGGTGGCAAACCAGCGCTGCTTCAGCGGATAGACGAAGGTGCCGGGCTCGATCCACGCTGCGCCCGCAGGCCAGAGCCGCAGCCGCGCATCTTTCTCCAGCCCCCAGGAGTCCTCGCCGCTGCTGGCATTGTAGCCGCGCGTGATGGGGCAGTCGATCTGCACGCCGCCGACGCTTTGCGGCAGATGGTAATTGGCGCTGGTGAGCCAGGCCTCCGCGCCATTCACCTGCACTTTCACTTTGGCCTCGCGCACGGCTTTGGAAAGGGTGTCGGTCTTCTCCTGGAGATCGAGCAGTGTCACCTTCGCGGTGCTGCCGTCCGCGAGTTTCACCTCGGCGGCTTCGCCGATGCGCAGATCCACGGCGCGCAGGGCGGGCTGCTGCGTGGGCTCAGGCGGTGCGGCGTGCAGCTGGCAGAGGGCGGCGGCCATGAGGGCCAGTATTTGGTGCGATGTTTTCATGGAGGAGGTTCGTTCAACGGATCTCGCGCGGCAGATCCTGCATGCGCGGATGCAGGGCGGCGGCTTGCTCAGGGGCTTTCAAGCGCTTCGCGCCGAAGATGAGCTGAATAAACCCAGCGCGTACTCGACAAAGGACACAGGGACCGAATAGTACCAGCCTCACCTCACGCATGCCTTCTCCTTTTTCCCTGCCTGGCACTTTGTTCTTTGGCCTGCCTTTGATGGCGGCGGCGGCTTTCATGGCGGCGGATCTGCTGTACTTTCACCACACGCGCGAGCTGAGCCGGAATGATCTGGTGCTGGTGACGGGCACGGTGGAGCGCACGGCCTATGCGCCGGCGCCGGAGCGGGGCTGGTCGCGCAGCACGCCGGAGCCGCATGTGGATGTGTGGCTGGCGGGCCGGGAGCATCCTTTTCGCTTCGTCGGTGCTGCGTGGCAGAGCCTCGCCAGCCTGCCCCACGGCGCGCCTTTGACGCTGGGGATGGCCCCGGATGCGATGCAGAAGCCGCTGAAGCCGGGCTTTCTCTTCCCCGCCCCGTTTTACCGGCCGCTGACGGTGCAGCTGCAGAACGGCTGGCGGGATGTGCGCCTGGCTTATGAAAACCGTGTGGCGAGATCGAACCTGTGGATCATGCCCTGGCTGAGCCCGCTGCTGGCGCTGCTGGGCTTTCTCCTGAGCACGCGCCGCTGCATCGGCTGGATGGCGGCCCGCTCCAGCCGCCGCTTTGCGCCGACACGCAGGCCTTTCAAAGAACGCCTGAGCCTGCGCCTGCTGAAGGATGACAGCCGCAAGTAGGAAATGCCAGATGCTGGTTCCCGGCATGGCCATTTCCAAAACTCATTTCCTTTCCCCATGGCGGCTGTTTTTTTTGCGCGAACGAAGAGCCCCGTGCTTCCTTTTTTTTCGCTAAAATATAGCCACGAAGGAAACGCCCGCGGCGGCTGGCCGATGGAGCACCGCCAGCCCTGCCTGCTGGAAGCAGCAAGGGCAATCCTGCCCGTGAATGGCGCGCGCTTTGCGGGCAGATCGCCCGCGCCACCCCGGCTCAGCTCAGCGCAGCGGCAGCACCCGGCGAGAGTGAAAGCCCTCGGCTGCTTTCTCCGGGGTTCGCACCCAGGAAGTGTGAAAGCAGCCGGGGACTTCGACCGGCTCAGGCGGCGGACTTGAGGACGAAGGATTCGACGACCTGCCAGTTTTTCGGTCCCGCATAGACGACCTTGCCTTCGATGTCGGCGCTTTCCAGCAGCCGCACCTGGACGGCACGCCATTCCGGCGCCTGCGGGTGGGGTTCGCCGATGTGGGGTGGGGACTTGAGGACGAGGGGTTCGGAGGAGGGTTTCATACGGCTTCTTTTTGCACACCTTATCTAATCTGCATCACCCGGGCACTCAATAAGCTTTTCACTTATTGCGCCCTAAACCTTTAAACCGGGGGCAGCGGCCGGGATGTGGCACCAGCGCAACGGGGTGCGAGGGTGGCTTTTGACATCAGGCCTTTGAGGGCGGAGATGCGGCGGATGAATTTTCCTTTGTGGCCGGAGTGGAATTCTGCCGCCTGATGTTCTGCTCCGAAATTCCTGCATTTTATGGCGCGTCGAAAAAAAGCGCAGAAGGAAAGAGCTGATTGCCCGTTTTATTGTTTGTTATTAGTCTTTTGCTCCTGATGTACCAGGCGTTTGATTCTTCCATTTAATCAGATGTCGTAAACTTGAGGATGATTATGAAACCGTCTAATGATGCAAACACGATACCTGAAGCCTCTGCGCCCGGCCCTTTTCAGCCAAGGCTGCTGGCGGCGCGGCTGTGGGTGTTTTTGAAGGTGATGATCGTGTGGGTGTTTGATCTTTTGAGCTGGATGTGGCTGCTGCGCATTCCGCTGCTGGGCATCTGCATCCTGCAGCTGCTGGCATGCATGAACCGGGTGAATCTGATCCGAGGTGCGTTTGAGGCGAAGAGCGCGATGACGATGTTTTGGATGAGCTTCATCGTGTACTTTTTCGTGTGGGCGATGCGGATGGTCTGCTGCCTGACGGTGCGCTATGGACCGCAGCGCTTTGATGTCTCCTACCTGAAGGCGCCGGCGTTTCTGCCGGCCATGACGGTGAATGGGCCGGGTGTTTTTCTCTGGTCTCTGGTGGGTGTTTACCCGCTGTATGTGTGCTGGCAGGTGGGCTACGAGGATGCGCCGGGAGGGCCGCCGGCGGGCTGGGCCTGGTGGGCGCCGTGGCTGGCGATGCTGGCGGGCTGGGCGGTGGCCTACGTGCTCTATGCGGCGGTGGTGCTGCTGCAGCGGGTGGGGCAGGTGAAAACGCCGCCACGGCCCAAAGGAGCGCGGGCGGTCGAGGAGCTGGAGGGGGAGGTGTTTGACCTGTGGCTGCCGGGCGAGCACCTGAAGGCCCTTTACAAGCGGGCGAAGGACTACACGCTGGAGGATCCGCCGAAGTGGCTGAATGTGCTGATGGACGTGTGCCTGTGGATCCTCAACCTGATCCCGCCGGAGTTTGGCCGCGGCCTGCTGTATTATGACAAGGACAACAAGGTCACTGCGGTGGCGCCCGGGATCATCGCGGCGATGGCGGCGGGTTTGGTAGGAGCGCTTATCTTCTGGTGGTTCCATGGCTATGTGGTGTGGATGCGGGATCCGCCGCCGGCGGTTTTTTATGTGGTCTGGCTGCTGGCGGTGCTCTGCTGGCAGTTCGGGTTTGTGGCGTTTATGCTGGACCGCTGGCGGCTGCCGAGCGTGTGCATTTTCATCGGCTTCTTTTGCTGGCTGGGGCACACCAACACGACGGACTACACCTTTGTGGTGCAGCGTACGAAGGCTGAGCCGCCACGGGCCGGAAAAATCCTCAAACGCCAGATCGAGCAGGCAATGGCAAAAACGAAGGAAGGTGAAAAGACGAAGCCGCGCATCATCCTGGTGGCGGCGGAGGGCGGCGGCATACACTCGGGCACGTGGGTGACGCATGTGCTGGGGAAGCTGGCGCAGATGTACCCTGCCAAGCCGGAGAACCCGCAGGACAATCCGTTCAAGAACTCGATCATCCTCGTCAGCGGTGTGTCCGGCGGCTCCTACGGCCTGATGTACTGGCTGGACAGCTACATGCCTGACTACGATGACGCGCCTGACATCCATGATCCGCACTGGCTCGCCCGCAGCCCGACCAACGGCCCGGTGAAAGGCACGACCACGCCTCCGGTCCCGGTCAAAGAGTTGAAGGAAAGATCTGCCGGACTGGCCGCCATGAGCCCTGCTGAATGGCCGGTGGCAGACCTGGTGAAACGCTTCGGCGCCGAGGTGCACTTCCTGCCGCGCACGCATGCGCAGCGGGACAGTCTCGGCACCACCGTGCAGGGCCTGTTTTTTACGGACCTGTGGGTGAACACGCCGCTGAAGTACTTTCTGGGGGTGGACCGTGGCACCGCCATCCAGGAGCGCTGGGCAGAGAAGCTGAATCCGGAGAGCAAGCAAAGGAGCCTGACCGACTGGCGCCTGAGCGAGTGGGCGGAGCTGGCGGCCAAGGGGAAAATGCCTGCGGCGCTCTTTAACAGCACCAGCCAGGAAACCGGACTGCCGGTGGTCTTCAGCACCAGCTCTTTCAGCAGTCAGGAAGAGGATGAGCGGGAGTTCCGCAACCGGCGTGTCAAAAGCCCGGCGGACCCCAAACTGAAGGCGGAGTGGTGGCTGGACACATCGGTGGCCGCAGCGGTGCGCATGTCATCCTCCTTTCCCTGGGTGCTGCCCATGGCCAGGCCGGACGTGGGCAGGGAGAGCCAGAACGATCCGCTCCCCATCAATGTGCAGCATCTGGCGGATGGCGGATACTATGACAACTTCGGCATGTCTTCACTGAACCGCTGGCTGGACAGCGCCCTGCGCGACTACGAGGCAGACCCGTGCGTGCTCCTGGATGAGCCTTTGGAAATCCTGGTGGTGCAGATCTGGGACGAGCCCACCACGGGGCAGAAGGCGGCCGACACGAGGCCCACAGACCATGGCATGATCTACCAGGGAGGCGGGCCGCTGTTCCTGCTGGTCAACCAGCGCTCCTACTCCCACAGCGTGCGCAATCTGCAGGAGTTCAACCTGCTGCACGACAAATGGGAAAAGGCGGGCGTGGCCAAAATCCACACGGCGTGCTTTGAATTTCCGTATGATGACGCCGCGCTGTCATGGCACCTGACGGACAAACAGCTGCAGCAGATCATCCGCATCCCGCTGACGCTGGAGGAGCAGGAGAACGGCGCCAGTGAACCCCAGTGCCACTGCCTGGTGAATGAGCTGTACCAGAGCCTGGACAGCATCTCCCATGAGCCGATGTGCAGCCAGGGGAGAAACCAGGCCGTGGTGCTGCAGGAATGCCGCGAGAAGCTGATGGAACGGCTGCAAAAGCTGGATGCCGCCACGAAGACCGTCAAAAGATACATCCAGGACGGCACGCTGCCGCCCCCGGAGACGAAGGCGAATTAGGATGCGGCAGATGGATGGTGACCAGGCCTGCGTGAAATCCCGACAATGGTTTGCAGGGCATTCAGATTAGGCAGCATCATCCGTTTATATTTGAGACAAGCATTTAGAAATACTGATAATAACCGCGCATTACTATTTTATCCTTACTCCTAGTTGAATATTGCAATGCAAAAACCATTCCGCTAAAAAACGATGCGTTAATCAAACAATGGTGGGGCGCTCGACAGACCAGGCTGCAGCCACCGCTCCTTCTTTCCACCCCCCTGCCCTCCATGATCCACCGTCTCCACCTCCCTGCCCTGGCGCTGCTGGGCTGCCTCTCTCTCAGTGCATGCAAGCTGCCGGGCACCTTTGTCTCGTATGCGCAGAGGGAGCGCACAAAAACGGGGGAGTACCAAAATGCGACGCAGGATGCAAAGCTCTCTGACGCGCTGGCCTTCAACTACGCCAACAGCGTGGCCTCCATCTTCCAGGCCCGCGCCACGGGGGAGCGCTACAACCGGGCGACTTCAGACACGGCGCTGGCGGGGCTGGCGGCCTTCACGGCGGCCTCCCAGACCTGGACGGTGAGCAAGCACACCCTGGGCGTGCTGGGACTGACGGGCGTGGGCATCCTGGAACTGCGCAAGATCTTTGACTCCAAGGCGCGCGCCACGGCCTACCTGGAGGCCTCCCACCGCATCCGCTACGCGATGAAGGACTTCCGCGCCTACAACCTGAATGCGGAAAATTCGGACCAGCTTTCCCCCAACGGCTGGATTTTGGCCAACGTGACAATGGCGAACATCCAGATCGTGGAAATGCTGCTGGAGGGCCGACTGCCCACTCCGAACGACCTGGAGCAGGCCAGCGAACCCATCACGCCGGAAGGTGCCGGCCTGGGGAAAAACCGCAATCAGGTGCTGAGCAATCTGCCGGCCCCCTCCCTGGTGAGCACGGCCCCCCGCCGCAATGAAGCGGAGGCGCGGCTGATGGCTTCGCAGCTGGAGCTGCTCCGAATGCAAAAGGCCACCGCCGAGGAGATGGAGATTCTGAAAAAACAACTGGCGACGAACAACGAACACCTGCCGAACCTGAAGGAATTCGCGACCTCGATCCGAGAGGTGAATGACGCGGTGAAAAATGCCAGCCCCGAGGAGCAGAACAAGCGGTGGACTGAGGTGGCGAGCGGGGCGGGACTGGCCGGAAAAATCAAGGGCAGCGGCCCGCCACTAAAAGCGGGTGGTCCGGCCACGATCACAGCCGTGGACATTCAGACCTATTACGAACATGGCACGGTGGCTGAACAAAAGGCCCTGGCGGATCGCATCAAAATGTACGCGCCGCCAGCCATCACCCTGCCCCCGCCTGCCACGGGCATGTGACGCCCCCTTCCCCCATGCCGCGTGCGAGTTTCCTCGTTTCTTCATTCCCACCCTGCACCTGACACTGCCCTCTTATGCCTGACATCGCCCCACTCAATCCTGCCGCCTCGCTGCCGGAACTCGACACGGAACTCAATGACTGCGAGGATCTGAACCACGAGGTGCTCAGCCTGGCCCCCATTGCCCTGGGAAATGACCGGATGAACCGGGTGGTGACGCGCATCTCCATGGATGCCGCGAGCCTCCCCGACTTGTTCACGGCGGAGGTTCCCGCTGGCGCACGCCAAAGTGACATTGATGCGGCGACCACCGCGCAGGGGAAGGCGCAGGCGCGGGAGGCCTTCCTGACCTTTGCCACAGGCCTCCTCATCAACAATGATGTGCTGTGCTATGCGGAGGTGGCGATCGGTGCGGACACGAAGGAGATCCTGCTGCTGCGCAAACCACCGCCGGCAGCGGAGCCTGTGCTGCCGCGTACTCCGGCCAAGGAGCAGCCGGAGGCGGTGAATGAAAAGGCCCCGATGCCTGCGGACTCCAGCGCAAAGTTTAAAAAGTTCATGCCGTTCATCTTTCAGTGGGAAGGCGAGACCTATGAGAACGACCCGGATGACCCGGGCGGGGAGACGAAGTTTGGCATCGACAAACGGAGCCATCCGAATGTGGACATCAAAAACCTCACCAAGGAGGTGGCCACGGCCATCTACTGGGAGGAATGGAAGGCCGATGGCTGCACCGGGATGCCCAGCCCCTATGCCGAGGTGTTTTTCAACTGCGCCGTGAACATGGGCCTGGGCCGCGCCAGGCAGTTTGGCGCCGCCTCTCAAGCAGACGCCAACACCTTCATCGGCCTGCAGGAGGCGTTCTACAAGCGACTGGCCCAGCAGCCCAAGCGCGCCAAATACCTCAAAGGCTGGCTGAACCGCACCACGGCGCTGCGCGCCCGCTTTGACATTTACTGAAGCTCATTTGCCGGAGAGCATCCGCGCACCCGCAGAATCGAAACCGAGCAGGATTCGCCCGCCCGCCGCAGCGACTCATTTCAAAATCGAGCATCGAGCATCGAGCATCGAGCATCGAGCATCCAGCATCCAGCATCCCGCATTCAGCCTGCCCTTCGAAGCTCGTGTCCTCCGCAGCTTTAGCAACGTGTCCTCCGTAGCTCGCAAGGCGAAGGAGGAAGGAGAATGAGCGAAGAACGGGCCCTCACGCGTCCTCAAAGTAATCCGAGTCCACCCGCTTGAGCGCGATGGTGCGCACCGTGGACACGCCGACGCCATGCTCGATCATGAGCTCCGCCAGCCGCTGGCCGTTGATGAGGATGATCTTGTGCGTGACTCCCTTCGCGTAATCGAGCGCGTTTTTGTGGAAGTCGCTGGTGGTGATGAAGACGCCCTTCGTCGCATGCTTCCCCGCCAGCGCGCCCACGAAACTCTGGATCGGCTCCCGCCCCACCGTGCTCTGCCAGCGCTTGGCCTGCACATAGATGACGTCCAGCCCGAGGCGGTCCTCGCTGATGATGCCGTCGATGCCGCCGTCGTTCGACTTCTGCGTGACCTGCGCCGCCTCCGCCCGCGAGCCGCCATAGCCCATCGCAAAGAGGAGATCGACCACGAGCTGCTCAAAGCGGTAGGGATCCATGCGCGACATGAGGTCCAGCAGATCGGAAGAAAGCTGCGCACGGAGCTTGAGCTCGGCCTGTTCGATCTGTTCAGTGGGGGTTTGTGAGCTGGGTGAAACCGGCACGGGCTCTGGTGATGTCCCGCTGGTGGGAGCTTTGGTCATCTTTTCCACAAAGCTCGGATACGCCGAGAGCACCTTGCTGTCGATGGCCGCTGGATTCGTGGCGAGGAGTTTTCTTCCCTCCTCGGTGATGCGCAGGTGGCCCTTCTTCGGCTTCTCCACCAGCCCCGCCTGCTGCATGTACCACCCGGCCCAGCCTGCTCGATTGAAGACATACGTCTGCATCCCACTGGGCAACCGCTCCTCCCGCTGCTCCTCCGAAAGCCCCAGCGCATCCGCCGTGAGCGCGCTGTATTCTTTTTGGTGCAGCTCTTTCCCTGCGGCGTCGAGCACGCGCAGGAGTGGCAGCATCATTTCTTGGTAGGTGGGGATGGGCATGGGGGGAGACATGGATGCGCGAACACGTCGAGTAAAGTGGCAGATGGAATGGTAAGCCCAATTTACTTAAGAAAACGGTTTTAGACGCCTACAAAATGGATTTGACGCTCATACTCCGCAGCCGAACATCGGCCCCTACTCCCGCCGCATGCCCGTCGCCAACCTCGCCCAGCGCCAAGAAAATCTCGCTCGTCTATGCAGCGCGCACTCCGCCCATTGTGAGTGTGATGCTGCAAGGGCCGGTGACGCGAAGGCGATGGCAAACAAGCTGCCGCTGAGCCATGCGGCGGGTGAGGACACCATGGTCAGGATTCTCCAGTCAGGAGCCTTGCTCTCGCAGACCGCTGTAGGGCGCGCGCCGGGCGTGGCGGAAGCGGCTCTAGACACGGCAGATGACGTCTTTTTCTACCTCGGGGCGTTTGCCTACCCGGACACCGAGTGCGGCCTTCTCTTCCTGCCTGCCCTTGAGGCAGATCATCAATCCGACGGTGTCTCCACTCCTTTCGACTCCGGAGCGCTCGTGAACAAGGTCAGCCCGCCGTCGGCTTATGCAGGCAATAGGGTCGGCTTCGTGCGCGCTCACGAAATGCCCGTTTCAGCTTATCGGGATCTGCTGGGCCGGGTGATCGCGGATTATGCACGTGCATGCGGGGTTTATCTCCGGGCTCCAGAAGAGTTTAAGTGTGAGTGCGGATTCGTGCGGGAGCATCCCTTTGGGATTACCGGCGGGGACTGGCGCGCAGCCACCTTTGAGGTGCGCATCCCCAGGCAGGTGCCTCTCAGCCACCCGCATCTGCATGCGGTGTTTGTTCGCAACGGGTTTGAGCCGCGTGAACTGGCCCCCCTGCGCCGCGCCGGGGTCAGGATCGAGCGGTTTGAGCCCGACCCGGGGGCAGATTCTTTTGGTGCATTGCGCGAAGCCTGCATTAGCTTTATTCAGGAAAAACTCCTCAAATGACGACACAGACGTTTGACCTCGATGCTTTGGAGATCATCGGCTACGCCAGCAAGCTGGAGACGCCGACGCTTCCTCGTGTGCTGGCCCCGGTTTTCCGCGTGCGTGCGGAGGAGGATTTGATCCTCTTTCCCCCTTTCACGATTCTGGCAGCAGAGGTCTTAAAGGCCCACCAAGGAAACAGAGCTGAGTTTCAGGAGTTCATCGCCAAAGGCAAACTCACGCAGCTACCCACGACTTATCAGGCCAAGGTTCAGCACGATCTCTGGGTCAGTCCTGAGGGAAAGGTGTCCTATGCGCCCAAGGCGGAGGTTAAAAAAGCCTTCGAAGAACTGTATGCGAAGCACCTGAGCCTGGCCGAGGCGAAGCTGGCAGAGAAAGACTTTGAGGCTGCCGCCCGTCACGCTGCCGTGGCCCGGTCAGTCGATCCCGGAAAGCTGGATCCCCTCATCATCCGGGGCTTTACGGAGTTCGCGCTGGAAGACCAGTCCTACTATGAGTTCACCCGGGAACTGGCCGAGAAGATTGTGAAACCGGCTGAGTTTGACCGGTTGGTTCAGGCTCGTATGCAGGAACGCAGTAGAGTTGAGGTGACCCCGGGAAGACAGGCTGTACCTGAACAGTCGGTTCAAGTTCATTTGCAAGACCGTGCCGAGGGCTACTGCATCATTTCTATAATCGCCCGGGATCGAGGTGCACAGGTCATGGACGGCGCGATTAATAGAAGAACGCGTTACCACATTCCCACTGCCGTCCGCCCTGCGACATTCCTCCCTGTTACCGCTGGCTTTAGATGAGCTTTCAACCTCGCATCTTCACTTTTTACAGCTACAAGGGTGGCGTGGGGCGCAGCATGGCGCTGTTGAACATGGCCTACTACCTGCAGGCGCGGGGAAGGCATGTGCTGATCGTTGATCTCGATCTGGAGGCTCCCGGTGCCAGCGGTTTTTTGCATCGCTCCGAAGAACTGCTGCCCCGGGAGAGCACGGGAGATGTAGTGGACGTGCTTGCGGCAGTGGTCGGCGCCGTGAAGCAGGCATCATCCGCCGGGACGGAGTCGCAGTTGCCAGATCTACAGTTGAAGGATTACCTTCGCTCGGTGGACCCCGATGAGTACGCCACCGCCGTGCACCCGAAGGCACCGCGCGCACGGTTGGATGTGCTGGGGGCGGAGCAGGAGCAGGACTACACCGCAAGGTTCAGTGCCTTGGAGTTGTCCAGCCTTTCTGCCCAACAAGTCGGCGATGCCAGCGACCTGCTGCGAGGCCTGCTCATCCAGCACATCTTTCCCTTCCCGCAGCCTTGGCAGGAAGAAGGCGCAGCGCCTGAGCCCACACACTACGACTACATCCTGGTGGACAGCCGCACGGGGCTCAGCGAGATCGGCGGCCTGTGCATCGGCCCTCTGTCTGATCGCCTCATCGTGCTCTGCGGCCTCAATGATCAAAACATCGAGGGTACCCGGCAATTCATGAAAGTCGTGGGTCTGAAGCCCAAGGTCCGCCCGGCCGATGCCGAGGCTTTTGATGATGCTGATCTCCCAGCCGAAGACGGCCAGCGCCCTGCCACTCTAGGCCCCAAGCCCACCCTCCTAGTGGCCTCTCCCGTGCCCGGCGGTGAGATGATGTATAAAAAGGAGCGCATGAAGGTGCTGGAGAAGCAGCTCGGCATGACTCCTGTGAAGCTCTCCTACCACCCGCACATGGCACTCATGGAGACCCTCTTTGTCCGCGATCATGCGGATGAGTACCTCGCCCTCGAATACGCCACACTGGCAGAGCGGCTGATGAGCATGGTGGGAGACACTGTGCAGCAGTTGATGGCCCCCATCCAACGTCTTCTGGCCAGCCGTCCAAGCGTGGGGGAAACAAAATCCACGAGCACCGTGTCAGGAGCCGCGCAGCCCATGGCGGAACCTATGCTTCGGCTGCTCGCCCCCCGCACCAGCAAGAAGAAAGAGGAGAAACCGGATGCAGAAGATCTGCTGAAGCGTCTAGCCCGCAGCGCTCTCGCCGGTGGTCAGAATGACTTTGGCCTGCTCCCTTTAATGATCAGTCGTCTTGATCTGCCAGCCGAAGCCCGGGCCAAAATCTGGCAGCTACTGATCAATCTGGCACCAACGGATGAGCTGGCAGCCCAGCGATGGCTCGATTGGGCGGATGACATGGATACGGAGATCGTCCGGAAAACTGGGAATCCTGCGGACTTCCAAGCCATAGAAGACAAATACCAGAAAGCTGTAACGCTAAGTCCTCAGTTCCATCAGGCATTTAGCAACTGGGGCGTCGCTCTCTCGCAGTGGGCGGTTTCCAAAGTAGATGCGGAGGCGTGCATTTTGTTTGCCCAGGCTTGTGAGAAGTACCAGCAGGCAGCGGCGATACAGCCAAATAACCACGTAACAATTCATAATTGGGCCCTCGCCCTCTCACATTGGGCCAAAACGGAAGCCGGAGTGGAGGCTGACGCGTTGTTGGCGCTGGCTTGTAAGAGGTATCAGCAGGCGGCGGCCATTCAGCCGAGGGACTACGATACGCTTCATAACTGGGGCACAGCTCTCTCGCATTGGGCAAATACAAAACAGGGGGCGGAGGCTGAAACCTTGTTTGCCCAAGCTTGTGAAAAGTACCAGTTGGCGGCTGCTATTCAGCCTAGGGACCATGACACGTTCTATAATTGGGGCCTCGCTCTCAACGGGTGGGCAAATACCAAAGAAGGGAAAGAGGCTGAAACCTTGTTTACCCAGACTTGTGAGAAGTACCAGCTGGCTGAGGCTATTCAGCCGAGGGACTACGATACGCTTCATAACTGGGGCACAGCTCTCTCGCATTGGGCAAATACAAAACAGGGGGCGGAGGCTGAAACCTTGTTTGCCCAAGCTTGTGAGAAGTATCAGCAGGCAGAAACCATTCAACCAAGGAGGCATGAGGCGCTTCACAACTGGGGCTCAACCCTCACTGATTGGGCCAAAACCAAAAAGTCCCACGAGGCTGAAGCATTGTATGTCCAAGCCTGTGAGAAGTTCCAGAAGGCGGCATCTTCTCAACCAAATAACCATGCAACGCTTTATAACTGGGGCACAGCCCTCTTAACTTTGGCAAATACCAAATCAGGGGTGGAGGCTGGCGAATTATTTGCCCAAGCTGGAGGAAAGTTCCAGCAGGCGGCAGCGATCCTACCGAACGACCATGTAACGCTTCACAACTGGGGCGTATCTCTTTTGAACTGGGCTAAAATCCCAAAAAACAAGGAGGCTGACACCTTGTTTGCCCAAGCTGGTGAGAAGTTCCATCTGGCGATAGCTTCCCAAACGAACAATTTTGTAACCCTTCGCACTTGGGGCAATGCCCTTTTGCAGTGGGCCAAAACCAAACAAGGAGCAGAGGCTGATGCCTTGTTTGTCCAGGCTGGTGAGAAGTTTGAAAAGTTGGTGCTCATTCAGCCAGATGACCGATCAGCGCTTTACAATCTTGGATGCATCGCCGCGCTGCGCGGCAAGGTGGAAGAAGCCGTAACGGCGCTCGAAAAATGGAAGACCTCTGATCCTGAAGCCAGCAAAGCCAAGCTGGATGAAGACACCGATTTTAACCTCATTCGGAATGACCCGCGCTTTCAGGCGCTTCGGGATGGTCTGGCGGGCTGAGGGCGAACTGTGTTGTAACTGAAATATCCTGTCTCTGCGGCAACAGTGGCTTGCCAAACATGAGGCGAAACCGATTCCCGGGATGGAGTTGTTCGATGAGTTTCCTGGATTCCACGCGCTCGTTAACCGTTGATCCGACTGCAAATGCGCCGCTGCTCCACAGAGAGGGTGTCTCCGGTGATGGCGGTGGGACAACCGGTGCGGAAGTCGAATTCGTATGGGTCGAGTGGATGGTCATTCAAGGGCGGAGTCGGAAGAGTCTCGTTTGACAATGTACGCCTGGCGGGTGTCAATCATGCTTGCTGTTTTTCAAGCGAGCATGGGACGTGCCATAGGGTGAGGGGGACGCCATGCAACCGGTCGCGGGAGAAATGACCGCTTGCATGGGCTTTTTTGACGGTTCGGCTCGTCGGAACGTCTGGATAAGCCAAACAAGGCCAGAAAAGGACTCGAAAGGACTCAAACAGACTGTAAAGTTGAAGTTGCTTACCCCGAACCCGACACCCGAACTGAATCCCACCCTTGGATGCCCATGACCAGCGAGGAGATCATCACCCCATCAGGAATCAAAGTGGCCGCTCGCGGGCAGATGCTGCAGCGGCGGTTGCGGAGTTCGCGCGTCGCTGCCGAGACCTTGACGCAGGAACAGGCGCACGCACAGATGCGGCGGAATGGTTCGGTTTCCAGTCCCAATCCCTATTATCGTGGGCCCGAGAAACGGGGTGGCTCCTTGACTCGGCTGAGTTCGAACGGCTGACCTCGCATCTGTAACGGTACGAGGGTGGCACGGAACATCTGGTGATGTTTCGCCGCGAAGAGGGACGGGTGATCAAGGTGACGAAGAATGCGCCGTGCTTCGGGCTGCGGGGCGATTTGCAGGACTACCTGCGCAACATCCAGTGGGCCAACCTGCTGTTTGATGACGACATCCAGCTGGCGGGTGTTCTTGAGCTGGAGGGGCTGGCGATGATGGTGATCACTCAGCCGTTCATTGTGGGACGGAATCCCACGGATGCTGAGGTGGCAGAGTGGTTCACGGCGCAGGGCTTCGTGAAAAGCGGACACCTGAAGTGGCGGCACCCGCTGTCTAAGTGCGAGATCGCGGATGCGCATTCGGGGAATTTTATCGTGGATGAGGAGCTGGTGATGATGCCTATCGACCTGCAGATTCTGCACCCTGGCATCGATGTGCTGGGGGATGAGCCGCCCGCAGGGAGGGATGTGTGCTCTGTGAGCCTGCCTGCGAGCTGTGGTGCCAAGCCTGCCACCTGAGACCGGCTTTTCTGGTGATCTTGACCTGCTGAGGGAGCACTCAAACGATGGGCAACCGTATTTTCCCTCGGTAAAATGAGTTTTACGGAGAGGACCGCGCACAAAGCTGCAGAATGGTCACTGGTGATGAGCAAATCTGCCCCGCAAGGATTCGAACCTTGATGGACAATCGTTTGACGCTGGGAAAGCGCGACGAGTCTCTATGGCTACAACATCCGCCAATCCACCTTCGCGGCCTCGGTCGCGGTCATGCCTTGCTGCTTCAGTACACGGGCCAGGAGGCGAGCGTCGAGGTCGTCTTGCTGGACGGGGGTGAGGGCGGCCCATTGCTTGGTCACGCCGTGGCGGGAGCGGCAGAGGCAGTCGTAGCGGGCGAGGGCTTCGACGAGGGCGGTGGCGCTTTTATACCCTAATTCATTGGCCCTGAGTTCGAGAGCATCGGCAAGGGAATGACTGAGACGGAAGGTTTTGGTTCTGGAGGCGGCCATAGGAGTTATTCACATTGGTTGTAATACAGGCACGGTGTTGCGTCATGCGGTTTTAAGCGGCATTTTGTTCGCATGAACAGCTTTTATACATTCGGCGCGGGCGAAACTTTCGGCGTGGCCCGGCGGGCAGCGAAGGGAAATGGCGGGGGTGCCGGGTGGTCGGAGCCGCAGCGGGATGCGGCGGCGGGCCTGGGCGGCAATTCGGCGGGCAAGATGGGGCGGGGCATTCTGCCGCACTTAAGAGGTGGAATCGGGCACGATAAAATATTCTGCGGGCGTGTGGCATATTTTTTCTTTTTGGCAGGTTCGACTGAATCTTTTTTTAGCCCGGTTTTGACTCCGGCGCTCCGGGCGGCACGGGGGCGCGGTCGCGGGAGGCTTTCACGGATGTTGGGGCGGTTTCTTGGGTATTTATTCACACTTTTTTCTTATCGTATCTTCGTATAAATCTATGATATTTTAGATGGATTGACGCCAGCATTTTACTTTTCACCATGCTCATATGAAGACAATTTTACCCTCTTCTATTTCAAAGATGCTGACTTCTGGCAGTTTTCGACCTAGGCAGATGAAGGAGAGGCATCTCCACCATCCATGCCAGGAGCTGCTCAGGCGCCGGGCCGATGCGGCTGTGCGCGGCGGGCTCTCTGAAGGGCAGCGCGTGCGCGGCATGGCGGCTGGGGTGCTCTTTGAGGGGTTGTCTTCCGCTGCTGAGGTGCGCGCTGACGGGTTCGCCGACGTGTCTCCGCACAGGCCGTGGGTGGGTGCTGCCGGCTGTGCAGATGGGCGCGGGGCCGGGCGCTGGCATAGGGACTGCCCTGCGGGCGCGGCTTCCTCAGTTTCTGCCATGGCCTCTTCCCTTCCCTGCTCGCTCTCTGAGCCGCCCGGGGCCGGGGGCCATCGCCGCATGGCGAAGGGCTGGGCGGGCGTGGTCTGCGCTGCCTGGGCGTGCTGCGGGGCTGCCCTGCCCTATTTGCCCTCCGCGCGGCGCGGGGCCGGGGGCCGGGGTGCGGCGATGGACGGGAGGGAGGGGCGCAGGCGGATCACTTTTTCGGCTTTGCCGCGCTGCGGGCCTTCGTGGGGCTTTGCGTAGCCTCGCTGAGGGCGGCTTCGTACAGGGCGCGGATGTACTCGGCCTTGCTGGTGTAGCCTTTCTGCACGGCGAGCCGGGCGAGAGCTTCGTCTTTCTCGGCACTGATGTAGGCGCCTGCCAGCTTGGTTCCGATTTGTCTTTGGTTCGGCATACTTATGAAAAACAGGGAAAAACGAGTCGAGGGTGATTAACACCTAGAATCACCCACCCATGGTTTAATTCAACAGATTTTAATTTGACGGGTGATTATCACCCGTGCAGAATGGGTGATTATCACCCGCAGCAAGGAACAGCAATGAAACTAGCAGGAGCATACATCAACGATGACACGTACGGGCGGCTGGTGGCCCTGGCGGCGGCGAACAATCGCACGCTGGCTGGCCAGTGCCGGCACCTTTTTGACCGCGCGCTGCGGGGCGAGCTGCAGGTGCCGGAAGGCCCGGGCACGCTGCCCCCGCCGCAGCACGAGCCGCTGAATCACGCGGCGGGAATGGCGAAGGCGGCTGCGGCGAAACCCTGGCAGCCCTCGGTGAAGCCAGCGCCGGTGGCCGAAAAGCAGCCGCTGCGGGCGGTGCCCCGCGCCCTGGCCGCGCTAAACGCGGGAGCGAAGCCGGGATCTCCGGCGAATCCGCAGCCGAATGCCGCTGCGGATGCCAGCGCCGGGGGAAATCCGCAGCCAGGGGTGAATGGCGCGCTGAATTCACCAGCGGTGGCGATGGCAAAAGTGAATCCGCAGCTCGCAGCCAATGTCGCGCTGTATCCGCAGCTGGTAGCAAATACCACGCAGAATCCGCTGGCAGTCGCGGGCAAGGGTTTGAATCCGCTGCCGATGGCCGATGCGAGGCTGGCCGGTGCGGCGGCGGCAATGACCGAGGCGGTGCCCCACGGGGCGGCGCTGCGCGGATGTGAGAATGTGCCAGTGGCTGGTGTGGACGTGGAAATGGGCAAGCCGGTGGGGATCGGCGTGATGTGTGCCACGTCCGCCTTGTGGCCAGCCACTGGCCAGTCTCTCCCCGTGCGGTCTGCTTTCTACACCCGGCCTGGCGGAGGCGATGAAGAGGGCAATGGAGACGAGGACGGCGAGGAAGACGGTGAAGAGGACGGCGAAGAAGTCGGGGACGACGCCCGCCGCAACGATGACGCGAGCTTTTTTCAAACGAACCCCATGCCAATGCCCATGCCAATGCCCATGCCGAACCCAAACACGAAGACGAAGACGAATCCAACTGCGAACACGAACACGAGCCTGAACCCGAACCACCCACCACCACCATGCCTGCACCCCAAGCCAAGCCCCCTGCCCCGCACCGCGCCACGAGACCCAGCGGCGCACGAACCCCGAAACGCAGCACGGAGGATGCCGCAATGATGTCAAAGCACTCGCTCCCGGAGCTGCTGCAAAAGTCCGCGCAGGCGCTGCCACCGCAGCGGCCGGGGCGCTTCCGCCCGCTGCTGCCGCTCTTCATGGCCATGGCGGAGAAAGGCCACACGGCGGGCAGCATGGCGGACTTCCTCATCGAGCAGCGCGAGGTGCTGCCCGTGCAGCGCCGCAATGCCGCCAAAAGCATCCGCAATCTCCTCGCCCGCCACTGCTCATGACCTACGCCGTTTCTTTGATGATCGTGCTGCTGGCCGCGGCGCTGCTGGCCCTGGGCTGGCGCGCCTGGCAGAACCACCTGGAGATCACCCGACTTCGTCGGAACGGCCACCGCCGCGTGGCCTTCCGCCAGTATCGCCGCGGGGCGGTGCACCCGGACTTCCTGCGCGGACTCGCGGAGCTGCTCGTGCTTCTCCTCCTCCTGGGCGCCGTGCTAGGCTGGCTGGGCGCAGCGGACCCGCCGGGCTGGTGATCTAAAAGCGTTTTTATACATACCATTTTGTGCTATCTTCTACCGTCTAGCGACGGGGGAAGCATGCGTGGGCCATGACTGAGCTGGCGGGCAATGACTAGTGAGGGAAATCCGAATGACGAATGAATGTCCAAATCCAAACGCTGCGTCCATCGCGGCACCCCTGCGGGGGATGGGCGCGCCGCCCGTCGCTCTGCGGTTTGCGCGGAAGCTGGGCCGGCGGTTTGTTGCTCTGTGGTTTGCGCAGAGGATGGGCGGGCGGTTTGTTGCTCTGCGGCCTGCGCAGAGGATGGGCGGGAGGCCCGTCAAGGAGCTGCGGGGCCGTGCCACCCAGCGCTGTTCCGTAGTACCGCCTTTAGGCGGCTCTGGGGCGCAGGCCGCAAACGGACCGCTACCAGATCCAGAACCGCCTAAAGGCGGTACTACAAAAGGTGCTCTCAGAACTTCGCCGCGATGGGAGCTTCGCGATGCCCGACGCCGCACCTTCCAGCACTCCAGCATTGATTCGCTGCGCTCACCCTGCGGGCTCACTTCGTTTGTCTATCTCGCTTCGCTCGGTGCCACCCCAGCAGTCATCCTGAAATTCTGCCATCCTGTTAATCCTGTCCATCGACACCGCTCCGCACCCGCTTCGTGCCTGCAGTACGCCATGATCAAGGACGAATCCCAGAGCCAACTCACTGAACACTGACACCACCATGAAAACACACGACATCGACGTCCTTCTCCACGTGATCAAACCGGACGGTCACGGCAGCAATCCGCTGGCCACGGAGCTGCACCGGCTGGCCTGCGCGCTGCAGGAGCAGACGGACAAGGTGCACGCCGCGCTGGACACCGTGCGCAATCCCAAGTTCAAGGGCGATGTGGCCGGCGAGCTGGCCCCCTGGCCGGGTCATTTCCCATTGGAGCTGGATCACTCCGACGACAGCCTCAATGACATCCTCGTTCGCGGTCAGTCCGTGAGCGAGCACCTGGCCCCCGGCCTGTGGGACGAGGCGGAGGCCTATGTGCAGGAGCGCTTCGGCGCGGAGCTCAGCGAGAGCACGCGCCGCGTGATCGCCCGCATGGATGCGGCGGACCTCCGCAGCGCCCGCGCCGCGTGAGGCTGGGTCATTGGCTGGTATCTTCTTTCTTTTTCTACCATGTTTTGCCAGATGAGAGCGCCCAATGCATGCGAAGGCGGAGGCCACGCCGCAGCCGCCGCTGGCCGTGCGCCGCCCCCACGTAGGACAGGCGTCCCGCCCGTCAGCTGTCCGGGGCCTCCGGCCTCGGTGTGGCGCGGGCAGGAGGCACGCTTTCCCAAGACAAGCAGAACACCAATGATCCGCAGCGCGGCACCGCCTGCACGGAGCAAAGGCGTCCCGCTTGTGGGAGTACTGCGGCTTGCTCGTAGAAAAGGCGTCTCGCCTGTCGGAGCGTTGCGGCTTGCCTGGAGGATGGACCTTCGTCTTGTCAGGGAGCTGCGGCACCGTGCCACCCAGCGCTGTTCCGTAGTTCCGCCTTTAGGCGGTTCTGGAACGCGCGGCCCACACCGCTCGCAGCCGGAACCCGAACCGCCTAAAGGCGGAACTACAATACGTGGTCTCCGGACTCCGCCGCAGCGGGAGCTTCGCGATGCTCGATGCTCGTGCGCGTCATTCGTCATTCGTCATTCGTCATTCGTCATTCGTCATTCAAGCCCCAGCGACGCGGCAGGATCGAGGACGAGTAGGAGAACGAGGACGAATCCCAAACCACCACTGACCGCGCACTCACTCCACCACTCCACCTCCCCCCGCTGATCGTCTCCTCAAGCCGCATGAACTCCAAGCCCCCGAATCCCAACGACACCAGCTCCGACACCACGACCACGGCCTCTGCCACGCAGGCGGCTTCCACGGCGGTTCGAAAGGTGATCGTGCTGCCGGATCACGACGGCAGCTTTGCACCCACGGGCGCGGAGTGGCGGGGCATCACCTGGCTGGATGTGCCGGGGCACGACGTGCACATCAAGAAGCTGAACTTTGCCCTGCTGAAGCGCGGCAAGCTTGACCGCTACAAAGAGTGCGCCGGACTGCACGGCGCGGCCCTGCGCCAGCGGCTGCATGACATCAGCGAGCGCAATCGCGACAACAGCCGCAAGCGCCAGGAAGAGACCCGCCTGCGCCGCAAATCCACCCCGCGCCCCAAGCCGCCATGAAGACATGCGATCCGAACAGGGATGGCCGCAAAGAGGCGCAAAAAAGTGGCAAAAAGGGACTGGGAAACCGGGGCCTGCAGGGTGCTCCCGTGCACTGCGGCAATGGTGCACCGCGCTCTGCGGAGATGGCGGACAGGCCACATCGAGTCTGTTCGACCTCTGATGCCCATTTCGCCCATGGCTCAAACCAACCGCATGCGCCGCGAATCTCCCGCCACGGGCCCAAGCCACCCGCCTGCACGCGGAAACGCCACCTCTCCACCTCTCCACCTCTCCACCTCTCCACCTCTCCACCTCTCCACCTCTCCACCTCTCCACCTCGCAGCCTCGCAGCCTCGCACCGCATTCCGCATTCCGCATTCCGCATTCGTCATTCCGCCGCCTGACCCACCCCTGATGCCAGAATCCACCATGTTCTCCCACTTCCCCCTACCCATCCCCTTCCCATGAGCGTTCGCATGATCGAAAGCATCAAACGCCTGCGCGTGACGCCCACGCAGAAGCTGGTGCTGTTTTGCCTGGCCGACTGCCACAATGGCGACACGGAACGGTGCGATCCCTCCTACGCGCACATCATGCAGATCACCGGCCTGTCCAACCGCGCAGTGGCCACGGCGCTGCAGGCGCTGCGCGACGCCCGCGTGCTGCAGTTCGACAGTCGCAACGGCTGGCGCACGAGCTACCAGATCACCCCGCAGGGATTTGATGCCGCAAATTCTGCATCGGCGTCTTCAGCAGGATCGCCTGCCGGAGTGCCTACTGGTGCTGCATCGGCGTCTTCAGCAGTTGCCGCTCGCTCGGTTTCACCCTCGGCAGCGCATGCGATTTCACCCGCTGCATCTATTGCAGCTTCGGCAGCACCGACACCACCGCCGCCGCCCATGATGGCCGCCACGTTTGCGGGCGGTGAACAGGCTGCGACGCACCCTGTGAACGTGGTTCACAACCAAGGGCGCGCCACCCATGCACGTGCCGCCACTACTTGTGAGCATGGTTCACAGCCACCTATGAACGTCCTTCACAGCCTAGAGCACACCACCTGTGAACCAGCTGCCGCTCCTTGTGAACGTGCTTCACAGCCCCCTGTGAACGTCCTTCACAGCCACGACCGCTCCACCTGTGAACCTGCTGCCGCACCCTGTGAACGTGGTTCACTGCCGCCTGTGAACGCGCTTCACAGCCATGGCAGCGCCTCAAGTGAACCTGCTGCGCAAACCTGTGAACCTGGCTCACGGCCACCTGTGAGGGAGGTTCACATAAACCGGAAGGTATCGGAAGGAACCGGAAGTACGGGCGGCAGGCCGCCCCGGACTGACTCCCTCTCCGAGATGGCAGCACCTGCTGCCCCGGCGGCTGCGGTGGAGCCGCCGCCGCAAAACCTGAAAACCCGCCGTGAGGACTGGCGGGACTGGCACCGCCAGCAGGCCCGAAGGGCCAATGCGGTGAGCGCCCCGCTGCACGCTCCGCCCGAGTTTGCGGAATCGTGGACGCGCTACCGCGACTACCGCACCCGCCGCGCCACGGAGGCGCGCATCTCCTCCGAGGCCGTGGCCTGGACGCTCGATGCCGCCGAGGCCGCCCTGCGCCTGTGCGAGCGCCACGCCGCCACCCATGGCTGGTCCGCCGTGGCCGCCCAGGTGGATGCCGCCATCCACGCCCGCTGGCAGGGCCTGCATTTTCAAAACTCCACCCCTCACCCATCCAAATCCCATGCCCATGGCCACAACCGCCCCAGTCCAACTCCCGTGCGCAGCGACAGCGCCAACGCCCCCGGCCGGTATGCGTGAAGCCGCCTTCACCGCCTCCCGGCCGCTGGCATGCAGCGCATCCGCCTTCCCGCAAGTTCATCGCGGTTCGCAGACTCATGTCCGCATGGCGAGCTGTTTCTTGCTCGAGGACCGTGGGCTTCCTTCTTCGCTAAAGCTACAAAGGACACGTCGACGGCGGCGGGCTGAGGACAGCCCGCCCCACCTGCCCTGGGCATGCGAACGCCCGGCGCGAGGCAGGGCTCTTGGTCCTCCAAGCGCCGTCGAGCGTCTCCACGCTCGCTCTCCGGCAATCCGTCTTGGAAAACACCGCGCCACCCAGCACGCACGTGCCACCCAGCGCACGTATTGTAGTACCGCCTTTAGGCGGAATCTGGGAGCGCCTTCGCGGATCGCCGCGCCGCGCATTCCAGAACCGGCTGCTGCGAAGCCGCGAAGCAAACGCGGCACTACGGAACAGCCCTGGATACACGGAGGCATTGGCGCTGCCAAACGCTGCTCGCACCAGCGCAGTCTCGCCGCCCAGCACCTGCCCGCCACCCAGCGCACGTATTGGAGTACCGCCTTTAGGCGGAATCTGGGAGCGCCTTCGCGGATCATCGCTCCGCGCATTCCAGAACCGGCTCAAGCCGGTACTACAATACGTGCCTGGATACACGGAGGCGCTGACGTCTTGACACCACATCCCATCATTTCCTACCACACTCGATCCCTTCTCAAACCATGAAGCCTCAATCCATCTCCCGCGTGCTGCACGGGGCAGCAGCAGCCCCGGACCGCCAGCAGGGTCTGCTGGCGGATCTTGATCTTTCCCCTGACTCCGCGCCCGGCTCCGCAGAGCTGCACCTCCACCCGCACGTGGCCGCGTGGCCGTGGCGGTTTGAGGTGTATCACCCCGGGCTGCGCGAGGTTCTGCCGTCGGTGCAGGCCTTTTGCAGCGCCGTGATCCGCCGCGAGCAACCCCGCCGCTGGGTCTCCCTGCTGGGCCCCTCCGGCGTGGGCAAGACGCACATTTTGAAGCAAGCCCTCGCCTGCCTGCAGTCCGCCGCCGCACGCGGCCACTGGAAGATCCCCACCCCCACCGGCCATCGCGGCCCGCAAATCGCCCACCTCATCCCCGCCGTGGACCTGGAGGACTTCCGCGCCGCCCGCGACTACGCGAAGTACGATGTCATCTACATCGAGGACATCGGCAGCGGCGCCGCCCTGGACAAAGGCGCCGGTGCCGTCACCCGCAACCGCATCGCCGAGCTCCTCCAGCTCCGCTCCGGCAAATGGACCCTGCTGGATGCGAACCTCTACCGCCGCGAGATCGAACAACAAATCGACGGGCGCATTGCGTCGCGCCTGAAGCGCGATGGCAGCTGGATGGTCGAAGTGCCGCAGGAGGTGCCGGATTTTTGGGATCGGTGAGGGTGATGCAGGCCTATGGGGTGCATCAGCCTCCCATATTTTGTCAAGAATTTGCACACTGACCCCATTTTTAGGAATCGGTTGAATTTGGCTTTTCAATGCCATGCTGAGGACGAGTCTCCACCTATGGGGAGGTGTGCGCGGGGCGTTTCTGACCGTGCTTCATCAGTTTTTCCAGCACTCGGGCCAGTCCGTTGGCGACGGAGTGCCAGCCGTCTGCGGCGGGCTTCCATTTGTTCAGAGCCTTGGCTTTTTCAGGCAGCGCATTCAAGGTGCCCAAGGCGGTTTTTTCCCAGCGGCAGGATTCAAGAACGACGGGCACGACGATGGTTTCTCCCTTTTTATGCAGCTCCAGTGCCTTGGGGATTTCGTGCTGGGTGATGTAGTCCGTCGCCAGCGCGGCGGTGCTGGCCAGGATGATGATCACATCGGCCTCGCGCAGCTCGCGCTGGATCGTTTCATCCCACTCGTCCCCGGGGTCGATCATGCGGTCGTGCCAGTGGCGTTTCAGCAGGCCTTCGTTGTGCAGGATCTTGAGTTCCAAATCCAGCCGCTTGCGCTGGGCGAGGTTCTTCTTGGAGTAGGAGATGAAGGCGGTGGGCTTCCAGATCTCCTCCTGCCGTGCAGGGAGTGTGGAGAACTCATCGTTCGGCCCCTTGGGGTCGATCATCACGGTGCCCTGGCTTGGCACGGGCACACCGGTCTGTTTGCGGTTGCGCTCATCGGCAGACAGGATGGCGGTGGACACCCAGGCTCCTTGCACCCTCGTTTCTTCCTCGGGGTTTAGGCCCGGAATCTCGGCATTGATGTCTCGCATCTCCGTCTGGCAGAGTCCGGCCAGTTGCTGCCGCGCCTTGGCCGGTCCGGTGACGGTGATCATCACCTGCAGCGGCGTCTCCGCACGCAGCAGTGCGCGGGCACCCTCACGCGCGAGCACCGCCCCGCTGGCCCATTGCTGCGGCTTGCCGTTCACTTCTTCGATGAATTCATGCAGGCGCACGATGGCGCGTGCCACCAGTCCTTCCGGCAGCGCTTCATAGGTGTAGCGGAGGTGGGTGGCTTCCGCCGCCTTGGCAAAGCTTTCCACGCCTTTGGGCTGGCCGATGGGCAGGGCCTGCGGCACCAGCCACATACCGCTGCCGGAGCTGCGCGGCACGTAGGCGATCTCAAAGCGCTTCATGATCTCCACCAGATACTCCCGCATCTTCACGTCCTTTTCCTGGGCCAGCACTGCGTCCACATCCGCCTGCTTGAGCACGCCGGATTGTTTTTCGGCACGGCGCACCAGACCGTAAACGTTCTTGGTCAGCCAGAGCGGTTGCAGCACCGTGGCCTCGCGCAGGCGGGGGTCGTTGCGGTAGTTCAGTGCTGCGCCCAGGTTGTGCAGGATTTCTGAGAGCGAATCCTGTTCCCCGGAATCCGTGACGCCGTGACTGGTGCAGAGCGCACGATACTCCGCGTAGGACAGGTGCGCGCGCTTCCGCCGCCCGGCAGACAGCGCCTTGCGCACGGCCACCCACTCGGGCTGGAAGGGCTCGCGTATCCACTTGAGTTTGCTCACCTCTTGGCACAGGGCCTTTTTCAGCTTGGCCACGCCCTTTTGGGTCTGGCAGTCCATCTCCACAAAACCGGCGATGAAGGGATAGCGCTCCTGGAGCGCCAGGCGATCCACCTTGGGGCGGCAGCCGGGCACATCCCATTGGTTCAGGACCACGACCACGGGTGGTCCCTTGCCAGTCTCTTTGTCCGTGCCAAAGGCGCGGATCAGCCGCAGCCAGTATTCCGCGTCTTCCCGTTCATTGTTTTCCCGGCCGCTGAGCACCAGCACATACACGCTGCGCACGCTGAAAAAGAACTGGTGCAGCGAATGCGTAATCACCTGCCCGGCAAAGTCCCACACATGCGCCGTCACCGACCCGCCCTTGCAGTTGCCCATGGGCCAGTCGCACAGGGCGATGCCCGGCGTGCTCTTCTCATCCTTGTCAAAGGGCTCACCTTTCAAGGCGCGCACGGTGCTCGTCTTGCCCGCGCCTCCACGTCCTACCAGGATCAGCTTCACCTCGTTCAGCGGCTGGCTGTTTTTCGCCCGGCTGCCGAAGTAGTAGGCCAGGATTGTCTGCGGATTGGCTGGCGTTTTCTTATTTTCATCGACCTCCGATTTTCGTGGTCCCAGCACTTCTGGGGACAGGTTTAGCCGCGGATTGTCATGAAGGTACAACTCCTTCAAACTCTTGAGCTGCCGCATCTCGTGGGGCAGTCTGGCGAGCTGGTTCTTTGCGAGCGATAGCTTCCTGAGCTTTCTCAACGAGCCTATGAACCCAGGCAAGTAGGTAAGGCGATTGGCTCCCAGCCAAAGTCCTTCCAAGTTTTCAAGTCCGGCAAACTCAGAGGGAAGAACTGTAAGTTGATTTTCATTCAGGGAAAGAACTGTCAGCTTCTTGAGCTGGCCGATCTCCACCGGCAGCGATTTGAGCTTATTATTGGGAAGAAAAAGACTGGCGAGAGCAGATAGTCGACCGATTTCTGGCGGCAACGAGCTGAGCTTGTTGTCCTCGATGTAAAGCTCGATGAGAGCCGTGAGCTGACCGATCTCCGACGGCAGCGCAGTGAGCCGGTTGCCATAGAGATCGAGGAAGGTGAGAGCGGTGAGCTGGCCGATCTCCGGCGGCAGTGAGCTGAGCTCGTTGCTGTATAGAGAAAGAGAGGTAAGAGCGGTGAGCTGGCCGATCTCGGGCGGCAGCGAACTGAGATGGTTTGCTTGGAGATCAAGCTTGGTGAGAGCGGTGAACTTACCGATTTCCGGCGGAAGCGCGCTGAGCTGGTTGTGACTGAGATCAAGCTCGGTAAGAGCAGTGAGCTGGCCGATCTCGGGCGGCAGAGAGGTCAGGCCCAGAACGCCCAAATTTAATCTGGTGCCTCTTTTTCCTTTCTGAAGGCAGGCTTGAATCCTCTTCAGCGCCTCATCATAGTCCTGCTGTTCTTTTTGAGTCATCTTGGGCATCGGCATGGCGGAAGGTGACGGGCGAATGTGGAATGTCGAGGCGAATGCTGCGGAAGGCAGGGCGGGAGTGGTAAGAGCGTGGTCTTGGGGCGGGGCTTTCCAGAGCCGGTTGCAAACCGGCGCTCCCAGTACGGACTGCCGCGCTAGGCTGGGTGCTGTGGCCGGGGGCGGGGATTGCGCGGGCGCGGGGGTGGTGGTAGGGTCGGGGTTATGAAGAGATCCTGGGGATTTGGGCTGGCGGTTTTTGCCGGGTTGTTTTTGGGCGCGCTGGTGCTGGCGGATCTGCCTGCTCCTGGCAAAGCGTTGGACATTCGATTCGGTGAATGGAAACCGGTGAAGGTGGTGGGGATCACGCAGGAGGGGCGGGCGAGCTTTGAGGGGCAGCGGTCTGAGGTGAGGGCGAGGCTGGTGGCGGACGGGGAGCCGAGTGGGCATCTCTTTGTGTGCTGGCGTGAGGCACGCTCTGGTATTTTGTGCTTTGGTGAGGCATCGCACTTTTATGTGTGCCTGGAGGACCGGGTGATCGGCCTGCCGAAGGAGTTCATGGGGAGCACGACCTGCATTGAAGTTTACGAAAGGAAGGTGGCGCTGGAAGATTTCACGAAGACGAGGGACGAACTGCAGGCGGTGGAGGTGTGGTCGGGCCGTTCGTTTTTGGATTACAAAGAATGCCTCACTCTGAGGGAGGCCGTGGGTTTGGACTTCTTCGATCCCACCCATGCCGGCGAGATCAAGAACGTGAGCATCGATGAAGTGACGCTGGCGGGCGAGGAGATGACGCTGCATTTGACCAATCATGTGAAGACCAAGGCGCAGGTGACTTTTTCAGCGCGGACGCTGAAGCCTGTGAGAGCCCACGTGGAGGGGGCGAGGTGAACGCGTGAGCTGAAGGTGGAGGCGGAGGTGGATGTGGTCCCCGCCCTTCGCTGCGGCGAGTGGAAATCTGCGTGGCGACGCCGGAGGGCGTGAAACGGCACAGCCGCATGTGGACGCTTGATTGCCCCAAAGACTTCGCCGAATGGGTGGCTGCGTTTGGAACGCTGCTGTGATGATGAGACTTATGCCTGACGAACTTGCCATCAAGCGCCGAGGTGAGGAATTGACCGCCAAGATTGACCGTGAGTTCAAAGCGTTTTCTGCGCGCAAGCCTTCCAGCCAGCGGGAGACAATCCTGAAGGAGCTTGAGCACGAACGGAATGAGGTGCTGCGGAAGTATTCCGTGGGCGGGGTTCAACTGGAGCCGAAGTGACCGCCCGATGCCCCACCCCATGAACCCGGCTCCCGAGTCTTAGGCGCAGATTGTCAGAGATCTGGCGCTGCTGCGTGCCACGGTTTCCACGGCGTTTGAAAGTGGTGCGGAGGGGTTGCACTTGAAGTTCAAACGTGACTGTGCGGCGAAGGGGGTGAGAGTTGCGGACATGCCCAGGATCACCTGCACCTGCGGGCAGGTGCAATGAAGGGCGGGCGCCGCAAACGGACCACGCTGGAACAAAACGGATGCAGGCGGCGGCTCGCTGGGCAACTGTGGTGTTGTCCGCGCTTTCCGCCACGCAGACGCGTGATCCGGGGCGTGAGGCCATGATGCGGAGTCCCTATTTGTGAATCGTGCGAGGAGTATCACCGGAGAAAATCATTGAACCATGGAGAGCTGCCCTTTCTGCCGCATCGCGGCATGCGAGACTGAAGCGGTCCGGATCCTTGAGGATTCGGCGACCGTTGCCTTCCTCGACCTGAACCCTGTGAACTCCGGACACACCCTGGTCATCCCCAGACGACACGCCTCTTCATTGACGGACCTGACTGGCGGGGAGATCGCCGCAGTGATGAAGACCGCGCAGCGTGCCGCCGGGGTTTTGCGCGACACCCTGCCCGGCTGTGCCGGCATCACTTTGTCGCTGGCAGATGGCGTGGGCGCCGGGCAGGAAGTGCCACACGTGCATGTGCATGTGATTCCGCGTTTTACTGGCGATCAGTTTGGATGGCGGCGCTACGGCATGGCAGCAGACCCCGCTGTTTTGCGCTCCATCGGCTTGCAGCTTCGCGAGGCCCTCACGGCTGATCCATCCGAGCATCCGTGAACGACCCCGGAAGAAACTCAAGGCCGGGCAAGACGCTGCCGAGGTGACGGAAGATCCGGGGCATTTCCTGTGCGATCTGGATGATCCCGCGTGGGTGGAGAAGGCTGCGCTGCCACGCGGCAGGGTGATGCGCTGGAGGCCGTGGTGCTTTGCCACGCGCCTGCAGGTGGTGCTTCAGGCGGAGGATTTCCACACGCTGACCACGGCGGCGGAGCGGCCTTCACGGTGGCGGCGGCTGGTGAGGGGAATGATGCGATGAAACGATGTGTGACGGGCAGGCCGACATGCAATCGGGTTGCGCAAAAGTTCCCGACGCCGATCTTCGCCCATGAACTCCGAACACCTCCCCACCGCCCCTATGTGGAGACATCGGCTGCCCTTTGGCGCAGGTGAGGTTCAGATTTGTGGCCGCTCCGAGCGCCCCACGGAGGAGCAGCAGCGGCTTCTGGCGCTCTTTCTGCCGCTGCTGCCAGCGCTGACCAAGGAAGTGCTTCAGAGGCTTGAGCCTCCCGAGGGCTTCTGCAAGTCGGACCTGCCTGAGGAGCTGGAGCTGTACGAAGTGCGCTTTGAATCCTCGGGTGATGTGGAGCTGTTCTTCGAACCCAGCCTTGAAATCGAAGGCTATGATGCCTGTCCCATGGCCACATGCTCTGCGGCGGGCCACCTGCTGTCCGTTTGCTGGACAGTCTGAGCCTGCGCCAATCTTTCGAAACCACACACCATGAAAACATTTCTGCTATCGGCACTCCTTGGGGTGCTTTTGTCTGTGGCATGCCTGGGGCTGGAGGGCGGGCTGGATTTTCTGAGCGGCATCCCGGAGCTGCGCGGGCTGTCGCTGAAGATGTCTGAGGATGAGCTCAAGACTCAGGTGGAAAAGCACGGGCTCTATGCCAGGAAGGAACAGCAGAAGGAGCGGGTGTCGTACTGGGTGCTCACTCCCGCAGGCGAAAATGTCATCGTGAGTTTTGCCGCTGGGAAGTGCACGGGGATTCAGAGGATGCAGCCGGTTCCGAAGCAACTGATCCATGAGCAGACGGGTGCCGAGCACGGGGCCTGGATGGCGCGGAGTGCCGGAAGCAAGGGGGGCACGAACGGGAGCCCGCCGTTGCCCACCCCTGCGCAACTCGCCGCAGACGAGATGAACGCGGAACAAGCCAGGCAATGCCGTGAACACTTCACGAGCTACCTTTCCAAGTGCCCTGAAAATGAGATTCGCTGCCTTTGGTTTGTGCGGGATTTAGCCGATGTGGGGATGATCATGCAGATCCAGCTTCAGGAGTCGAAGGTTTACACCGTGCGGGATGCGTTTGACTGGGCGGAGCAGAATGCGAAGACGCGCGAGATGAGCCACTACCAGATGGTGGTAGCGAAGGAGCTGCTGCCGGACCTCCCGGCCAGCACGCCGGGTGTGCCGTTTGCCGAAGGGCTGCATCTTTCGTTCTGGCTGGGGAAGAAGCTGCACACCGTGACCTACAGCAGGAAGGCGGTGCCGCTGCTGGTGCAGCGCCTTTATGATGTGGGCGGCGGACCTGCTGATTTCACGTATGCGAAGTAGTTTCACTCGATCGAATCGCCTGCCGTCGGGTCATTAGCGGCCATGGCCCTCATCATCGTCATTTTCTGCGCCTTGTTTTGCGCCTTGTTTTGTGCGCCCGGGGCGGTGGGGTTTTATACCACGAGCTATTGAAAACGGGTCTGAGCAGGTTTGTACGGGTAGCGTGGCGCTCCGGTCGTAGGTTGGATGTGTTTGGCGTCGCAACCGCTTCTTCGCTCCACAACTCCCTCCGCCAAACCGTCCGACCACGGGGGTGTTCGCACGCCCCGATGTTTGCGGAACGCTGATGGACGGGCGGGCTGCCGCCACACCCATCCTACGTATGGCGGGCATGCAAGCATCGGCTGCCCGATTTGCCTTGAAGTCTCCAACTGAAAACAAAGTCTCTCCTTCAGAGCCGAACTTTCATCGGCTCCGAAATAGACCCGTTTTCAATGTCTTGTGGTATTACACGCGGCGGGCGTTTCGGCGGGAGCACGCTGGCGGCGCGTGGCGGGTGTTTTTTTTTTGCGGGATGGCAGGGCCAGGATTTTTTGCCGGAAATTTGCACACCGCTCCGCAGTCATTTGTTGAATTTTCCCCGGATGGAGGAGCTGGATGTTTCGGGCTTTGACAGGGGCTGGCGCTGCCTGCTGCTTCTTTTTTCCACGTTTTCCATGGTGGATCTCATTTCAGGGTCCTCACGGAGGGTTTTCTTTGCCTTTGGCGGTGCGGGCGGCGGCGGCTGCTGCTCCATGATGATGATGTTCTGGGAGCCTGGGGGCGGCGGCTGCTGCTCCATGATGATGTTCTGAGAGCCTGGGGGCGGCTGCGGGTGCTCCATGATGATGTTCTGGGAGCCTGGGGGCGGCTGCGGGTGCTCCATGATGATGATGTTCTGAGAGCCTGGGGGCGGCGGCTGCTGCTCCATGATGATGTTCTGGGAGCCTGGGGGCGGCTGCTGCTCCATGATGATGATGTTCTGGGAGCCTGGGGGTGGCTGCGGGTGCTCCATGATGATGATGTTCTGGGAGCCTGGGGGTGGCTGCGGGTGCTCCATGATGATGATGTTCTGGGAGCCATGGGGTGGCAGCGTGGTGCGCCTCTGCGGCACCCTTTGTGCATAATCCGGGTCGCTGAAAAAGGTGCCCAGGTGGGGGTAGGCTTTCTGGGCCGCAGGGTCCGTTTTGAGCAGCCGCAGATGGTCTTCGTCCAGCAGGACGTCCACGGGGTCCTGCTGATTGGAGGTCTGGATGGACTGCAGGGCCTGGGCGTGGCGGGAGGGGTCGGCGGTGAAGAAGCTGACAGAAGGGCCGCCGCAGTGGTAGGTGTCCAGCGGGGTGTGCGTGCTCATGTGTGAGCTGCGGTAGAACGGGGGGCGGGAGTTGAAGCCGATGATGGAACTGCGCACCACCTCCCCGACTCCCAGCACGAGATTGGCCTGCTCATCGGGGGAGAGGTACTCCTTTTCCTGCGCGTGCTGGAGCACCTGCGCGCGGTGATTTTCCTGGAAGCTCTCCAGCATCTCCAGCACGGGCTGTGGCGGCGGGGGCAGCGCTGTCTCCCGCCCATGGCGGTCCTGCAGCTTCATGCCGTCTGCTTGCTTGGCCACGACGAGCTTGCACACGGGATTTTGCTGAATGTCTGCGGTGCTGCGGTCCAGCGTGTGCGCGCAGGGCACGGGCATCCAGGGGTCCACCACGACGACTTTGCGCGGGTCATTCACCTGCACCCTGCGGTCTCTTTCATCGGAGATCGTCACCGCATCTGGCTCGGCGATGAAGACGTAGGTGTGGTCGATCTGGTTGCCACAGGCGAGGATGATGAGGCTGCCATCCGGGATGTCCACGCCCAGGCTCTGCAGTGACTGCGGGTCTGTGAGCAGTGCAAAGCTCGTGTAGGCATGCTCGGCGCACTTGCCCGTGCCTGTGGCGGCGGATTTGTAGCAGTCTGTGAGGACGCTGGAGCTGTCCTCGCCATAGTGGAGCATTTCCTCCACGTCGATGCCGCTTTTTTGCTTCCGCTCATGGTCCACTGCGACGAGCTGCTTGTAGCGGCTGTAGTATTTTGGACCGAGGTGCTGGCCGTTGAGGTCATTGTCCTCTGACTTGGCCACATTGAAGAGTTCTTCGCGTTTGTTGTAGAGCAGGACGTTTCTGCCGGAGGTGCGAAGCACGTCCGGGGCCTGGTTGGGCGCGCCGTCAGTGATGACGGACTTCACGGCGGCATTCACCGCCTGGGCGCAGTGCAGACTCTGCATCGTCTGCGGGCTCACCTCCAGATTGCGGGCCTCTGCCGGGCGGATGTCGATGCAGTCGAAGGACACGTGTGGCTCTGGCTCCAGCCCGGGCCGCAGCTCCTTCAGGCTCTGGCCGACGATCTGATGGATGGTGCCGGGATTCTGCTGCATGTTCTGGAGCATCTGGGCCGCGCGCTCCGGCGGCGCGTGCAGCAGGTGATCCCGCAGCGCCTTGAGCCCCTCCCAGTCTGGCACCGGCTCCGGGTCTGCGGCGGCGGCGGCCACCAGGATGGCGCTGATCTGCTTGCATTTTTTCCGCTCCATGAGGCTCTCTTTGAATGAGACCTCAAACTTGAGCAGAGGCTCCAGCCCCTGCTCGGTGCGCGGGTCCGCCCTCATGACCGGGCCGCCCTGCTCTGCGGTGAGCGGGCCCAGCGCCTTCCAGATCTTGTCCTCAGAGATTTTGACTTTCATAGCACACAGTTTTTTTGGGGGTGGGTGGGGGCGCACAGGCGCAGCCGCGCATGCAGTGCCGGGGAGGGAGCGCCTTGCGTGGGTGATCAGGATGTCACGTGAGATTATTTAAGAATAAACCACGGCATTCCAAGTCATTTTTCACAAGCCGGTGATGAAAGTGACCCACGCAGAGGCGCAGGGTGCTGACGGTGATGCATGCGGGTGCGCCGAGGAAATGGGCGCGTGTGGTGATCCAAGGAATCGCGGAGCACGGGGTGCGGGCCCGGCTGTGCGGCGGGAGTGTGCGGGTGAGGGATGATCCCCCGCGTCCCAGGTGCGATGGGTGGGTGCGATTTTTTTCGCCTGTCATTTTCGCCTGCCTCCGCCACTTTCGCTGACTTATGACGCCGACTCCCGAATCTTATGCGCAGATCGTGCGTGACCTCGCGACGCTGCGTGCCTCGGTGCCCATGGCCTTTGAGAGTGATGAGGCGGAGTATGAGTGCAGTGCGGTGATGACGGAGGCGGAGGTGCTGGAGTTTGAGAGGGCGCATGGGGTGCGGCTGCCGGAGGAGTACCGGGCGTTTCTCATGTGCGTGGGAAAGGGCGGCGCGGGGCCGGGCTATGGGGTGTTTGACCTGGGCGAGTGCGATGAGGGGTTTGATTTCCGCGCGTGGCAGGAGGGGGATGGTTTCGTGGGCACCTTGCGGGTCCCCTTCCCTCACGCGGCGGCGTGGAATGATCTGTCGGGCATGCCGGAGGATGCGCTTTCTGAAACGGACGAGGCGGCGTATGAGCGGCAGCGGGCGGCGTTTGAGGAACGCTACTTTGCGCCGCTGGACGGGGCCATCCCGATCTGCCATCTGGGCTGCGCGCTGCGCCAGTGGCTCATCGTGTCCGGCCCGGAGGCGGGCCATGTGTGGGAGGACCGGCGCGCGGATGATGAGGGGCTCTCGCCGCTGCAAACGCGTGGAGGGGAGAGGGTGAGTTTTTATATGTGGTATCGCGGGTGGCTGGATGAGGAGATGGGGAAGTGGGTGAGGTAGGGGGAGGGAACGTGGGTGTGCGGGGTGTGTGCTGGGAGCGCCGACATTTTGTCGGCTCTGGGTGCCGCTCCGCCGCAGGAGGGAGCGCTGTGTTTTCGCGGGGCTTTGGGTGAAGGCGGTGTGGCGGGGACGTTCGCCGGAGCCGACAGCATGTCGGCGCTCCCAGTGATGAGCGCTGTGTTTGCGCGGGGCTTCGGGCGGGGTCGGTGTGGCGGGGACGTTCGCCGGAAGCCGACAGCATGTCGGCGCTCCCAGTGATGAGTGCTGTGGTTTCGCGGGGCTTTGGGTGAGGGCGGTGTGGCGGGGACGCTCGCCGGAGCCGACAGCATGTCGGCGCTCCCAGTGATGAGTGCTGTGTTTGCGCGGGGCTTTGGGTGAGGGCGGTGTGGCGGGGACGTTCGCCAGAGCCGACAGCATGTCGGCGCTCCCAGTGATGAGCGCTGTGTTTGCGCGGGGCTTTGGGTGAGGGCGGTGTGGCGGGGACGTTCGCCGGGGCCGACAGCATGTCGGCGCTCCCAGTGATGAGTGCTGTGGTTTCGCGGGGCTTTGGGTGAAGGCGGTGTGGCAGGGACGCGCGACGGAGCCGACAGCATGTCGGCGCTCCCAGTGATGAGTGCTGTGGTTTCGCGGGGCTTTGGGTGAGGGCGGTGTGGCAGGGACGTTCGCCGGGGCCGACAGCATGTCGGCGCTCCCAGTGATGAGTGCTGTGGTTTCGCGGGGCTTTGGGTGAGGGCGGTGTGGCGGGGACGCGCGACGGAGCCGACAGCATGTCGGCGCTCCCAGTGATGAGTGCTGTGTTTGCGCGGGGCTTTGTGTGAAGGCGGTGTGGCGGGGACGTTCGCCGGAGCCGACAGCATGTCGGCGCTCCCAGTGATGAGGGGCGCTCAGCCATGAGCTTTGCCTGGCGCTGCGTTCCTCCAAACGAGGGCCTTATTTCCTGCCCGCGCTGCTCCACCGCCATGCTTTGGCTTCCGCACACAGCCCTGCTTTCACGGGGTTTTGTTCGATGTACCGCGTCACGTTCGCCAGATGCTCCGCATCTCGAATGTAGCGGTCATGATAGTCGCGCTGCCAGACGGTGCCGGTGCGTCTGAGATGGGCATTGATTTGCCTGGCGGTCCACGTCTTCCATGATTGCACGATGCCGCCCAGCGGCCAGCCCTCCTGCGTTTCAATCAGGACATGCACATGATTGGGCATGATGGACCACGCGAGCAGCCGGTAGCGTGCAGGGTCGAAATGCAGGAGGGCGTCTTCGACGATGTGTGCCATCGCATCCTCACGCAGCCAGCAGGCGCCATGCCCGGCATCGATCCAGGCCTCCATGCGACGCTTCTTTTCCAAATCACGCACGAGGTCGGTTTCATGCGCCAGCTCCAGCTCCCAGCGCTGAAGCTTCTCGGCGGGCAGCGCATCGGCGAGACGAAAGGTGACCGCCTGGATCAAGCCGGGCTGATCCAAATGCGGCAGGTAATCGCGGGAGTGCCAGCCACGATGAGATCCAAGAAGCATCGGCCATGGATGCCGCTTGAGGAAGGGGTTTCAACTGGCTTTGGTGCTTCTTTCATGGTGCCCGTTCTACACTGGGAGCGCCGTGCGGCGCGGTGCTGGAGTCTGTACTGGGAGCGCCGACATTTTGTCGGCTCTGGGTGTGGCTCCGCCGCAGGAGGGAGCGCTGTGGTTTCGCGGGGCTTTGGGTGAGGGCGGTGTGGCGGGGACGCGCGACGGAGCCGACAGCATGTCGGCGCTCCCAGTGATGAGTGCTGTGTTTGCGCGGGGCTTTGGGTGAGGGCGGTGTGGCGGGGACGCTCGCCGGAGCCGACAGCATGTCGGCGCTCCCAGTGATGAGGTGCCTGAACAAAACGGATGCAGGCCAAGGCGTGTATGGCATGTGTGCGACATCGAAGGCTTCACACAAGCTGTCGCCTGAGCTATGACGTCCGGCTTCACAACCCATCCCCTGCCCTTTTTCCGACCATGCTGACTCAGGCCGTCATCAAGCGCCGCAAGGATTGCTCCGTGCTGATGTTTATCGCGTTCATGCTGATCCTTGAAGCGGTGATCGCGCTGCCGGGATTTCTGTATTTCTATTTTTGGGAGGGAGCCGGGCTGCCGTTTTCCGCCTTCATCGGATTGCTGCTGGGGAATATGGTGCTGTCTCTGCTGGAGGGACTGGGTGAGGTGGTGGCGTTCGTGCGTGGGATGTTCCGCCGCCCTGACAGGACGAAGGCAGGCAAGGCGAAGTCCAACCACGGAGGTGCAGATGCCCCTGTGTAACGATCAGGCGCCGCACCCGGCGGGCGCAGGCGGAGGCAGCCCGTACGCCCGTGCCATGCTGGAGTGCTGGCGGGGCGATGTGAAGGCGACGTACACGATCCTCCGCGACGATGGCTTCCAGGCAGCGGTGCCCGTGGCGGCGGCTTTTGCGGGGCCGCCCTTCAGTCCGCTGGAGCAGCTGGCCATGGAGCGCTGCTGCGGAAGCATTCTCGATGTGGGCGCGGGTGCGGGGCGTCATGCGCTGTTTTTGCAGCAGCAGGGCCATGACGTGACCGCGCTGGAGCTGGAGCCTGAGCTGGCGGGTGTTTTGTCTGAGCGTGGCGTGATCAAGACGCGGACGGGGAGTGTGTTGACGCTGGCGGGAGGACCGTTCGACACGCTCCTCATGCTGATGAACGGCTTTGGGATGGTGGGCACGGTGGGGGGTGCGGCGGCGTTCTTTAAGAATGCGCGGAAGCTTCTGGCGAAGGACGGGCAGATTTTATGCGACTCGCTGGATGTGCGGCAGACGCTGAACCCGGTGCACCTGGCTTATCAGGAGAGGAACCTGCGCGAGGGCCGCCCTCCGGGGCAGATGCGTTTCTGCATCGAGCATCAAGGCTGGCGCGGCGAGGCGTTTGACTGGCTGCACCTGGACTTCGACAGCCTGCGCGATCTGGCGCGGGGCCACGGCTGGTACGCCGAAGTGCTGGCGCGCGAGGACGATGGGCACTATCTGGCGCGGCTGCGACTGATGTGAGGTGTTCGTCCTGCTACAAAATTTCTTCCACCCAAAACCCCCATGAATCCAGCACCATCACCAACATCACCACCGACACCTGCGCCGGAAAGTCCTTCAGCCGTGTGGAAGTTTGAGCGTGCGGGGATGCTCATTTTCTTCAGCGTCCTCATGGTGTCGCTCTACGCTGCGCATGCGTGTCAAGAGCCGGTGATGCAGTGGCTGGGGCTGCACGGGGGAAGCCCGGGGGATGCTCCGCCGTGGTATTTCATCACACGAGATTTTGCGCAGGGGATCTGCAGCGGCGGGGCCCTGCTGCTGTGCGTGCTGGTGGCGGCGTTCATGTGGCGATGGTGGCCAGGCTACGCCGCCATGCTGGTGTGGATGCCGCTGCTGTGGCTGGGGCAGGACGTGGCCCGGAGCTGGATCATCCATCAGGCATGCCCGGGGCTGCTGGAGGGCCAGCGCATCACCAGCCGGTGGCCCACGTTTCAAAGCTACCTGTACGATCATGACATCGCAGGGGCGAACACTGCGGTGATGGCCGGCGCGCTCTTGCTTTCCGTTGTCCTTTCGCTGGGGGATGTTTATGTGCGGCGCAGGCTTGCGGCGCGGAGAGCCACACGAGCCTGAAACGAAACCTGCGCCCATGAAACCGCACGCCCCGCTGATGCTGCTCCTCACGGGGATGGCGCGCCTTGGCAGGCGAATTTCCGCGTGTGAGAGCATCGGTGCATTTTGTCAAGTTTTTGCACACTGACCCCATTTTTCCCGGCGAATTTCCGCGTGTGAGTGCATCGGTGCATTTTGTCAAGTTTTTGCACACTGCCCCCCTTTTTCCTGGCGGCGGATGTACGCGGTGTTTGCGGTACGGGAGTGATGGAGTGGGGAACGGGACAGAGGTCTCAACCGCTGATGAGATGTTAAGAAGAGCTGATCAAGGCAGTCAGAAAATCCGGATTCATTATCAGTGTCATGTCAGTGGTTAAGATCTGAATTTTGACCACGGAATACACGGAATCAGATTCAAACTCAGGTTCCGTGTATTCTGTGTGTTCCGTGGTTGAACCACTCTGGCGGCTGACGAGGGGCGCGTGATGCGCTCCACGGCTCAGAGGTTCTTCGCTTTGTCTTTGCCGCTGAGGGCTTCGGTGGCGGAGATGTCGCGGACGTAGATCCAGTCGTCGTGGCCTTCCTGGCGGCCGGCCATGAGTTTTTTGTCGCTGCTCTTGAAGCAATTGTCGCGGGTGGACCAGGAGAAGCGGACGTCTTTGCGGTAGACTTTGAGCAGGGCCTTGATGTCGTCATCGGTCATCAGGGTGTCGGTGCGGTGGAAGAACTCGAGGACGGTGATGTTGTTGCGCAGGCTGGCCTGGATGATGTAGCCGTCTTTTGTCCACTCGTACTGCTCGGTGTTGGCCATGCGGGGGGAGACGGATTTGCCTTCGCCGTAGCGGGCTTTGAGCTCGGCGAGGGTCTCGCCAATGCGGGCGTGTGTGGTGGCGGTGATGGCGAGGAAGAGGCCGAGGGATGCGAGGAGGTGTTTCATGGGGTGTGGGTGCAGGATGAAGGGGCGGAAGAAAGAAGACCGCCTGCCTGAGGACTGATCCTAGGCGTATGGACGGCTGATTTTAACTGCATGGCATGGGGTGTCCAGATGTATGTCCAGGGTGGCTGATGCAGGACGTGCTAGGCATGGTGCTTAGCGCCCACCTCATCAATTCAGCGTGGTGTGGGCGGGGCGGCGGGCGCTGATGCTGGGGCGGCGGCGGTGGTGAGATCGAGGTGCAGGGGCGGGGCGGCGCTGGGGATGAGGAGGTGGGGCGGGCCGGACTGCTGCACGAGGTAGTCGGAGTCTTTCAAGGCGGGGAATTTTTCGCGCTCGGCGGTGGTGACGGGGCGCAGGATGAAGCCGGCGGGGAGCGGCGGGAAGACGAGGGCGGCGATTTCCTGCGGGGTCTTGCCGGGCATGGTGAGGCGCAGCTCGTTCAGCTTCACGACGTGGGCGATGGCGGTCTTGCCATCCTGGCTGACGCTTTCTTCATATACCTGCAACTGGCGGTCGGCGTGCAGTTTGGCGGCGAGGTAAACGAACGCGGCGGGGACGGTGACGACGAGGAGGATGAAAAGGGAGGTCGAGCGGAAGGTCGATTTTTTCATGCGAGTGGGGTGGTGGTGTGGCGTGGGTGCGCTGAGCGTGGCCGGCGGGCGGGGGGATTGTAAACTGGGAACTGAAAACTGAGAATTGAAAATTGGCGGGAGCAGGGGTGAGGCCAGGACATGGGTGGCTCGCTCCCCCGCCCTGGCGGCGCATCTTTTGCAGTTGTTTGAACAAATCGGTTGAACTTTCGAAAGTGGGACCCAATCGGTTATGGTAGTCCGTGGCATGTTTCTTCGGCTACCAGATCATACCACACCCACACTTTCCCAGACCATGGCTCTTTCTTCTTCTGCAAAAGCCCGCTCAGGCGGGGGCGTGACGCGCAGGCGTGGGAAGTCGCCGAAGAAGGGGGCGGAGGGCGCGGGCTTGGGAGCTGCGGATCGGGTGATGGGTGAGGAGCAGGTGACGGCGGCGGATGCGGCGGGGCGGGAGGATGAGTCCTTCACGGCCTGCTCGTCTGCTGCAGCGGAGGCGAATGCGGCGGGGCTGGGGCAAGCGGGTGCCGGGGCAACGGCCACGGCAACGGCTTCGGGGGTGGGTGCTGCGGGCGGGAGTGTGGGTGCGGGAGCGACGGGGGTTCCTGCGTGTTTGCGACTGTGGCTGGCGCGGGCGCGGGCGCTGGGGCTGACGGAGCCGCAGGTGGTCTTTGAGCTGCATGTGCGCCAGGGGCTGCCGCTGCTGGACGTGGCGCGGGTGCTGGGCCTGGGGGTGGAGGCGGTGCGTGAGCTGTGGCTGCAAAGCCGTGCGGCACGCGCCGCGCTGGCTCCGCAGTCGGAGCTGGATTTCACGTCGATCCGCGAGCACATCGGCGCGGCGCTGTGGCAGACGGTGGAGGCGACGTTTCCGGATGTGATGTCGATGGCGGACGCGGATGAGGACGCTGATCCGCCGGGGGCTTCGTCCCCGCCCATGCTGTCGGTGCGCCTGAAGGCGCTGGATCAGATCGCGAAGCTCTACGACATCACGCTGGAACAACGACCTGCGGCTTTTGCTCCCCTGCCCTACGCGACGCCGGATGACATCGCGGATGATGTGAGGATGAGGGTGCTGGAGATGCACCGGAGGGGGGAATGATGAGCGCGGAGCTTTTTCGTGCCCGGCCTGCTGCGCGGCTGGATCTGCACCGCGCGAGGAGGGGGATCAGCGCATGCCATGGCAGGAGGGCATGCAGGAGGGTGGTGGTGCCGGGCTGGAGTTCGTGGTCTTAATTTTGGGGCATGAGCGAGCACCTTCGGCTGGTGGTTTTATTAATGATAGTTTCCGGTGCATTCCGCAATTGAGCGCAGCTGCTGGAATGATTTGTTGCAGGATGTTTCATTGACTTTTGCCAGTGAAAGTTTTTTTATCAAAACACCCCGGTTACTTTGTCAGCTTTTTATTTAAAGGTATGAAGCAGTCTGATTCCACATTTACCTCTTCATCATGTCATGAATAGCAATTCAGCTCCTAGTGCAGAGACCCAAGATGGAAAGCCTAAACTGCCGGAGCCAGGGAAGGCGCCCCGGGAGCCCTTTTCGCCGCCAAAGCCGCCGTACCGCAGCCTGCAGGGCTACACGATTGATCCAAGCCTGGAGACGCACCTGGACACGCGGCTGGTGAGCCATGTGACCTTTCATGTGCCGTGGGAGGAGCTGCAGCGCGGGCCCTGCGGGGAGTATGTGGAGGTGATCGATGTGGATCCGGCGAGCCGCTGCTACTACGAGCCGGTGGATCTGGACCACCCGCGGCTGCTCGCGCAGGGCGGCTTCCCTCCCAGCGAGGGCACGCCGCAGTTTCACCAGCAGATGGTGTATGCGGTGGCGAGCCTGACGATCCACAACTTTGAGCATGCGCTGGGGCGGCGCACGCTGTGGCGGCATGTGCCCAATCCGGACAACGAGTTCGATGACAAGCAGTTCTGCCAGCGGCTGCGCATCTACCCGCATGCGCTGCGGGAGCGCAATGCCTACTACACGCCGCAGCGGGTGGCGCTGCTGTTTGGGTATTTCAAAGCTTCCAGCGATGACCCCAGCGACCACATGGGAGGCAGCATGGTCTTCAGCTGCCTGTCTCATGACATCGTGGCGCATGAGACGACGCATGCGCTGCTGGACGGGATGAACCGCAATTTCCTCAATCCGAGCAACCCTGATGTGCATGCCTTTCATGAGGCGTTTGCAGACATCGTGGCGGTGTTTCAGCACTTCACCTTTCCGGAGATCCTGCGCCACCAGATCATGGCCACGCGTGGTGAGATAGCGCTGAAGGACAGCCTGCTGAGCGAGCTGGCGGGCCAGTTTGGCCGCAGCATTGGCAACCGTGGCGCGCTGCGCAAATTCATCGGCCAGCCGCCGAATCCCGCCGACTACCTGAACACGACGAACCCTGACTTTCAGGAACCGCACAACCGCGGGGCGCTGCTGGTGGCGGCGGTGTTTGACGCGTTCCTTTCCATCTACAACCGCCGCACGGCCGATCTGCTGCGCATCGCCACGGGCGGCAGCGGCATCTTGAAGCCTGGCGCGATCCATCCGGACCTGGCGCAGCGGCTGGCCGATGAGGCGGCCAAGTCTGCGAGCCATGTGCTGACGATGTGCGTGCGCGCGATCGACTACTGCCCGCCGGTGGACATCACCTTTGGCGAGTTTTTGCGCGCGGTGATCACGGCGGACCTGGATGTGGTGGCGGATGATGACCTGGGGTACCGGATCGCCTTCATCCAGGCCTTCCGCCGGCGGGGCATCTACCCGCGCAGCGTGCGTACGCTGAGCGTGGAAAGCCTGCGCTGGCGGGGGCCGCACTCGGGAGACTATGCCTCCAAGAAACTGGACAGCGTGCTGTTGAAGTTTCGCGAGGAGTTTTCGGACAGCATTTATGTGAAGTCCCGGAAGGAGCTCTTTGGTCTTGAGGTGCGCATGCGGGCCAAGATCCATGAGATGCTGAAGCACCACTTTCAAAATGGGGCGGATGGAAGGGCGGACGCGGCCTATCTGGGCATCGACCTGAGCCTGCCGGGCTTTGAAGTGCGGACGGCGCGCTTTGCCTTCCGCATCAATCCGGATGGCGGCACCTTGCCGCAGCTCATCATCGGGCTCTACCAATACCGGAAGGAGCCCGTGGACCCCGACCAGCGCACTGGGGCCGAGCACCTCTTTGAGGGAGGCAGCACGCTGGTGGTGGATCTGCGGGAGGACACGGTCAACCTGCGGGCGGTCACCATCAAATACTGCGTGCGCAAATCGCTGGCGAGCGGTGCGCGCTCTGACCGCCAGCGCAGCTTTGCGGAGTCTGACGCCGGCAGCCTGCGCTACACCTACTTTGGCCACGGGCTGGGTTCCGAGGCTGAACCCATCGCCGCGATCCACCGCTGCTAACTTCATCATTCTGCCAACCGGAGTCCTCCCATGCCCACCAAATCCGCCAAGTCCGCCCCGAAGAAAGCAGCCAGGAAGGCTGCACCAAAGGCTGCCAAGAAAGCTGTGGCCAAGAAAGCTGCGAGCAAGAAAGACACAGGCAAACACACGCCGGTGCGCGTGCGCATGTACCGGCAGGGTCTGGGGGACTGCTTCCTGCTGACCTTTGATCCCGATGGGAATGAGGTGCACATGCTCATCGACTGCGGGAGCCTGGGGGCTGAAACGACGGGCAACGAGATGAAGGACATCGTGGCGCACATCCGCGCCACCACGAAAGACCACATTCACCTGCTCATCGCCACGCATGAGCATCAGGATCACGTGAGCGGCTTTCACACGCTGAAGAAGGAGTTTCAGGAGATCTCCGTGGAAAATGTGTGGCTGGCGTGGACGGAGAACCCCGCTGACAAGGACGCGCAGGATCTGGAAAAGCGCAAAGGAGACCTGGGCCGGGCCGTGGCACTGGCGGTGAAGGCTCTCTCCCAAAATGCTGCCGCGGGGTCCCAGGCAGCGGCCATTGGCGATGCGATGAAATCCCTGCTGGGATTCACCGGCAGCGCGGATGAAATCCTGGGCGCTGCTGCGGCCAAGAAGCTGGCCAAGACCGTGGATGATGGCATGACCTTTGTGCGCACGGGCCAGCGCACCAAATCCGGCGAGGAGGTGAAAGCCGACTACCTCAGCCCCGGCGGACGCGCCATCGAGCCCGCGTGGCTGCCGGGCTTCCGCTTCTACGTGCTGGGGCCGCCGCGTGACCTGGCCAGCCTGAAGGACATGGGGGAGGACGGCAGCTCCGAGATCTACGGCATCTCCGCCAGCCTCAGGGCGGCGGCCGCAGACCTGCCTGACGCCACGACGGCTCAGGACGACACGGTGATGCCCTTTGACGCACGCTTCCGCCGCGATGAAACGGACCCCGTGGTGAGCGCGGGATACGCGGAGTACTTCAAAGCAGAAAACCAATGGCGGCGGGTGGACATGGAATGGCTCTACGGCAGCGCTGACCTGGCGCTGCAGCTGGATGACATAACAAACAACACCAGCCTGGCCCTGGCGATCGAGCGCATCAGCGATGGCAAAGTGCTGCTCTTTCCAGCAGATGCGCAGGAGGGGCACTGGCTCTCCTGGCACGAGCCGAAGGTGCCCTTCAGCTATGTGCAGAACGGCGCCACGCACACCACCACTGCGGAGAAGCTGCTGAACAAAACGGTGTTTTACAAAGTGGGCCACCACTCCAGCCACAACGCCACGGCCAAAGCCAAGGGCCTGGAAATGATGACCAGCGAGAATGAGCTGGTGGCCTTCATCCCGGTGGACCGCAAGGTGGCGCTGAAGCGCAGCCCGAAAGGCACGTGGAAAATGCCTGCCAAGGCCCTGTACCGGCGCCTGCTGGAAAAGTGCCAGGGCCGCGTGGCGCGGTCTGACATCGGCTGGGCGGACGACCCCAAAAACGCCGAGCACAAAGACGTGGAGGCGAACTTCAAGGACACGGCCACGGCGGCGGAATGGGCGCAGTGGCGGCAGTCCCAGGCGGCGGCCCCGGTCACCATCGACCCCGGCGCCCAATCGCTCTACATCGACTACACGCTCTCCTGAAGCAGCCAGCCGCCGGGACGTCCCACCACATTTCACCACACCTCAACATATCCTACCACAACCCGTGCCTGCGCTCCCACGCTGCCTGACGCCCTCCAAGCCCAGAAGAAACGCCATGAAACTGCACCTCCTCCTGCTCTGCACGCTGTGCTGCCTTTCCCTGCCCGGCCATGCTGAAACGACGCCAGCGACCAGCGGGCTCTCCGAGGCCGCCAAGGGCGCCCTGCAGGGGGCGGTCACGGCGGCGAAGAAAGACCTGTCTGAGAAAAACGCCGCCCTCACCGCCGCTCTGAAAGCCAAAACGGACGCCATAGCGGCGCGCGACGCGGGTGCTGAAAAGATCAAGGCACTGGAGGAGGCTGCGACCAGGAGCACCGATGCAGCGGCCAAGGCGGCCGCACAGCAAGCACTGCCGGCGGCGGCGCTCAGCCAGCTGGCATTTCAGAAAGCGGCTGAGGAAAAGACGCTGGCAGCCGATGCCGCGCAGAACGCGCAGATTGCGGCGGAAAACACGCTCAACAGCCTGCTGGGCACCGGCTCCGCCACAGACAATCCCCTCACCTTGGGAAATGACAGGATCTACCAGGCCTCCCTGGCGGCGCTGACGAAGATCTTCGTGGTGGCGGTGCTGCTGGAAAGCGGGCTGGCCCTGCTGTTTACCTGGTCGGTGTTTCTGGCCTTCTTGAACCGGCGGGCATGGCGGCCAGTCATCATGTTCTTCGCCGCTCTGATTCTGGTCTGGGGTTTTGACCTCGACATCGTGGCGCAGCTGATCGCCATCTACAATGCGACTCCGGCCGGAAACGCGACCGTGACGGGCTTTGCCAGCTGGGCCTCGATGTTCATCAGCGCCACGGTTCTGGCAGGAGGGAGCGCCGGAGTCTTCAACATGATGGCGGCCCTCGGCTTCCGCAGCAAGCAGGAGCGCGACAGTTCGCCGCCCCCGCCCGGGGCGGACCAGGCCTGGGTGTCGATCCGTCTGACCCGCTTCAACGGCGCCACGCACAACATCAAAGTGAACATTGAAGAGATCACCGATGCGAGCAAGCTCCCCAGTCCGCCACCGGCGGCCACCGCAGGCACCATCTCCGGCAAGACTCCTGCTTTGGGCGATCTTTTCATGTCGATCAAAGACCGCTTCCCGCCAACGGCCGGCTACACGGTGAAAGCAGGCACGTATTACAAGATTCAGGTCATGGACGGAGAGAAGGACCTCATGGAAGACAAAGGTTTCTACAAATTCGCCCCAAGAGCCATCGTTGACCTGGTGGTGCCCTGCCCCGCCTAGCGCCATCAGCAGCCCCTCCAGTCTGGCGGGCCGATGCAGCAAAGATTTGAGGGAGATCAGAACATGCCCCAGGAAACCCATCCTTTATGACACCCGCCACCGCATTTCACCCACGGTTTGCCGAAGCCAGCAGCGGATTCAGCTTTGCAGGGTTTCAGCAAACCTTTCATGATGCCTGGGGATTTGTTTTTCCCAATGGCATGCTGCTGCTGCTGTGTGTGGCCGTGGCGTGGTATGTGGGGCGCGTGAAAATTCCGAGCCTGCGCATGCCGGTGGACCGCACGAAAGAAGGGGTGGCGGCACTGGCCAAGTTTTTGGAGGAGTCGAACCTCTTTGGCTCCAAGCTGTTTCCGGCCTTGGTCCTGCTGATGCTCGTGCTGGCGGCACTGAATGTCTTTTCGGTGCTGCGCTTCGCCTCTTACAACGTGCTGCCGCCGCAGCTGACCACCATGCCCAGCCACCTATACCAGCGCATGGTGGATCCTGAACTATTTCTGCAAGTCCTGGCCAAGGAGCCTGGCATCAAGTACCCCGGCGACTTGTATCGCAGGTTTCACGACCATGAGCAGGACCTCCGGCGTGAAGCCGAGGAGAACCACAGCATCGGCACCTACTACTGGGAACGCGATGCGGGCGAGTGGGCCGGGTTTGCCGGGGACATCAAGCTGCTGACCGCTGTGGCCGTGATCTCATGCCTGTTTGGCCTCAGGCACAAGCGGTGGGGGTCGATCCCGCGCTGCCTGCTCGCAGTCGTGCTGCTGGCCGCAGGGTATGCGTACTGCCTGGCCAAAGAACTGTATTGCCGGGAGCAGATAGCCTATACCGTCATCTCCTCCTACCGGGAAAAAATTCTGGAAGATGGGAAACAAGATGCGTCCCAGCTCCTGGAGCAAGGCGTGGCCATCGTGGACAAGCACCCGGAATGGCTGCTCACCACCACCAATGCCTCAACGGCCTGGTGGTCACTGCGCTGGATCAACGTGGAATTCTACACCCGGGCCGTGGAATTGTTTCGCGGCGGGATCGATGACTCCGGCGGCAAAATGCACCCCGAGTTTTCCAAGGAGAGGTTTCTGAGCATCAAGGAGCGCCTGGAATGGGAGAAGAAACAGAATCCCCCTGCGCCACCTCCACCCGCCAGTGCCGCCCCGAAGCCTGATATCCGCGACGCGGGAAAAGAGAGTGCGAAGTGAGGCAACAGGCAGCGCCCATGCCGCCGCTGCGCCTGAAGGCGCTGGATGAGATCGCGAAGCTCTACGACATCCCCTTGGAACAACGCCCCGCCGCCTTCGCCCCCCTGCCCTACGCGACGCCGGATGATATTGCGGATGATGTGCGGATGAGGGTGCTGGAGATGCACCGGAGGGGGTGAGGGGGGCTCGTCCCGCCAGCTCTTGCTCGTCATCGACCATAGCGCTCCGCTGGGCTTTATCACTCGCTCGGCTTGTTGTTTGTATTTGCTTATTGGCAATTGGCCCCATAGTACCTACCCACGAGCCCAAAAATCATCCATGATGCCTCCTTTTAAAGAAGCCAAGACTGCGCAGGCAGCTGCGCTCTTGCTCCAGATGGCGGGCGGTCAGATGAGCTACATGAAGCTCATCAAACTGCTGTATCTGGCGGATCGTCATGCCCTAGTGACCTGGGGCAGACCAGTGACATGTGACCGCTGGGTGTCGATGAAGAACGGGCCCGTGCTCAGCAACACGCTCAACCTCATCAAACAGCATCCGCCGGGTGAATGGAGGCAGCTGGTCAGCAAGGCGACCGACTACGATGTCAGGCTCAAAGTCGCTGAACCACCTCAGGACCGCCTGTCCGAGGCTGAGGTGAAGCTGCTGAAGCAGGTGCATCGCAAATTTGGCGCTGTAGGAAAATGGAAGCTGGTGGAGATGGTCCACACGCTGCCTGAGTGGCGTGATCCGGGGCAGTCGATGTTCCCCATCAGTCCGGAGGACATTCTGCGTGCTGAGAAATGGTCTGATGAAGACATCAAAGCGGTGTTGTGTGAGCTGGATGCCGTAGCGCACAGTGAAAGAGTCCTTGAGCCAGTCGCATGAACCTTGGGAATGCGGCATCAGGCTCTGCTCTCGGCAAAGCCGGTGATGCGTTCATGCTTCCACGCGGCAAGGACAACATCCCGCATCTCCATACCGTGGTGCTAGCCTCAGACAAGGCAACGGCGCAATGCATCGTGGTCAATTTCACCACCAAGCGCCGAGGCGTGGAGCAGACTCTGGTGCTGGATGATGGGGACCACCCTTTCATCAAGCATGAATCCTGTGCTTTGTTCAGTGATGCCAAAGTGGTTTCTCTGAGCGCCCTGCAACAAGGGGAAGCCGCAGGAACCGTCGTTCGTCAGCCGCGATTCTCCGCAGCAGTTCTCAAAAAAATTCAAGACGGCATGATGAAGTCATCCTTCACACCGCAGATCGTGAAAGAGAAGTATCATGCCTGGACGCGGGCAGCGGCCAATCCGCCGCCGAGGCGGACGTAGTCGAATTTGGGCGGATTGAGCGAGACGCGCCATGCAGGATGATGCGTTCGGCTGAAATCGACGCAGGCTTGTCCTTGAGCTCCGGGGTAGGCGGCAATGCTGAAATTGCTCATGGGTTGTGATTATTTGAGATATCAATTCATATAAACGGCAATACATGCGGGCAACTGAATAGCATTAAACCTTCAGCTTGAAACGAGACGCTGCCTTCGCATGAATGAAATCTCTCCGTAGGAATTTCACGACATGGCACCCACATCTCCAGCATGATTGATTCTGCCTTTGAGCTCCGGTGGCAGCCGGGCACCTGGCAAAGACGCCCAACCACTTTTTTGAAAACTTATGCCGACGTCCGCACCTTTACCTCCGCTCGTTTACATCAGCTACAGTCGAGCTGATCGCATCTGGCGAGATCGCATTGTTGAGTGTCTCAACACGCTGGTCGTCAATGGCACAATTCGCCTTTGGGATGAACTTAGCATCAACCCCGGTGATAAATGGCAGGATGTGTCAGAGCAAGCCATGGAGGATGCTCAGATGGCGCTGCTTCTGGTCAGTGCTGAATCGCTTAAATCGACATTCATCACCGAGGTCGAGGCTCCTCATTTCCTGAACCGAGGCAAACCCGTGCTCCCAGTGCTGATAAGTCCATGCGCATGGCACGACGTGCCATGGCTTGCCAGCATTCAAATATTTCCGCGGAATGCGCATCCGTTGGAAGGTCTGCCTGAGAGTGGGTGGGTCGTAGAACTGGCTGACCTCCTTCTGGTGGTGGGCAAGATTGTGAAGAGCCTGCCACCGCAGCGGCCACTGCCGCCACCCGCGCCACAGGTGCGTTTACCGCAGTCGCAGCGGCCATCGCAGGCTAAATCCACCCAAGGTCCGCCCGCGAAAGCGAGCCGCGAGGTGGGACGTGTTTTCGGCACTGAGCGTGAGGCGGTTCCAATCGATGAACTGAGCAACCCCGCGGAATTTGAAGAGATCAAGCAGAAACTGATTACCTTTGCCGGTTCAAACATTGTGGGAATCCACGGTAGGCGTGGCATCGATAAATCGACGCTGGCACTCACACTCGCCCATGATGCTCAGGTAAAGCACAGGTTTCCTGATGGGATCTACTACATCCCGACACCAGGAAGCAAGGGGGCGTTGCTGGAGCAAGTGCGGCAAATTCTGGGTGAGGGCCTACCTGAAGCACCAGGCTTAGACGATAAGAAGCTGAAATTGTTTCTCGCTGACCGGAAGGTATTGCTGATATTTGATGAGCCGAATCTTGATGAGAGCAGCCGGGCTGAGATCTCCGATCTGGCACGACAAAACCGGATATTGGTCACCACCCACGACAGAGCGAGCCTACAAAAGCTGGGCGCAATCGTTCACGAGCATGTCCCCTCACGTGCAGTGGAGACGCAGGGAGGGCGCAGCGAAGGAGCACCTGTCAGTTCTACGGGTGAACGTCAGGATGAAGAGCCCCCCCGCAGTGAGGAGAGTGACGTCATCATCAGGGCGATGATTGATGGAAATGAGGAGCAGCGTTCTGCGGCGCTGGGCCAGAGCTATGGCTTGGACCCCGAGCAAAAGATTGAACTGGCGCATCATTTGCGCGTGGAGATCGAAGGACGTTTCAGTCCGCAAGCTGAAGCAGAGTTCTCAATGGCAGCACGTGATCCAAAAAAGATGCCCACGATCCGGTCATGGATGCTGAGCCTGCTCATCAGAGTGGATGCGGAAGGAGAAAGCAGCCGCAGATGCATCCGCAAGCATTTGCAAAGCGAGCATGAAAACGACAGGAATGTGAGGTTTTGGACCCTGGCAGGTTTGTATCGCGTAGAGGCATCCTATCTGGCTGAGGCTGTGGAGATGTGCGCAGACGATGGCATGCCTGAAGTGGCCGCGCTGGCGGCCGCAATCTCATCGCCTGGTGATGAGCGGCTCCATGATGAGTTCAGGAGAAAGATGAACTCGGCCAAGTTTGAGGAGATATGGCATGTTCTTCGGGTTCTGCGTGTGATTTCCATTCCGGCGCTTGCCGAGAATGTATGCGCTCTTCTCGGACGGTCAGTTCAAGGAAAGACTCTGGCCTATGATGCACTCTACGCTCTGGCAGACCCCGAGATGGGGTCGGTGGCGGCCAGGGCGCTGGCCCTCAATCCTGGAGTGGCGGGGGTAGTGGCGCTGATCATCCGCGAAGTGCAGGACGCGAATGTGAATGCGGCCAAAGGCTTTTCGATCCTGCTTGCCCAATTTGTGGCAGCAGATGTGAACCGAGCACTGCAAGAGGCGAGGGAGAAAAGCGAGACTCGCAGGTCTGCGAGCATGCTGGAGGATTTCTTGAAGACCTACCGTGAGGCGATCAGGAAAAGAAACGTGCGACCCGCGAAGAATGAAGCGCCCCACCAGAGCAACTACTCGAACTTCGCCCCTGATCGTGCCGCCTATGGGCGACGAGCGCCGAATGCTTTGCTGGAAGATGCGCTGGGGGTCAGGGATTATGCCAGGCATCTGGCGCAGCTCATTGCAGCCAAGGACACTGCGATGCCGCTTTCCATCGGCCTGTTCGGTGCGTGGGGCGCAGGGAAGTCGCATTTCATTGATCTGCTGGACGAACATCTCCGCACGCTCACCGGTGGTGGTCAGGGCAAGGCTTTTCATGAGCAGATCGTGCAGATCCGGTTCAATGCGTGGCACTATCTGGACGCGAATCTGTGGGCGAACCTGGTCTGCGAAATTTTCGACCAACTGTTTGCGAAGCTGAACAAAGATGCCAGTGCGGAAAAGAAGCAGCAGGTGGAAAATTTGAAGGATGCGCTGGCCGCGCAAAGCGCGCTGAAAGCCGCGGCGGACGAGGAGCTGAAGACGGCGGAAAAAGCACGGCAGAAGGCGGCGGACGACCTGCGCGTGGCGGTGCAGAAAAGGCAGGAAGAAGAAGACAAGGTCAGCGGCATGCTGGACACACTTAAAAACCTGCTGAAAAACGATCAAACCGTGCTCAAGGAACTGCATGGAGTGGCCAAGGGTCTGGGACTGCCTGAGGTGGAAAAATCCTTTGCCGAACTGGAGGCGCGCGCGGCGGAGGTACGCTCTCTGGGTGGGCGCTTCAAGGCGATAGTGCTGGCGGTGGTCACGGGACGCGGATGGTGGTGGCGTGGGCTGTTGCTGATGGTGGCTCTGGCGGTGCCCTTTGTGGTGTCCTGGTTGATGGATTCTGCCATGCTCAAAGGTCTTCTGGATGAAGCCGGGCGTATGGTTGCGCAGGTGCTGGCGGCACTGATGGCGGTTTCGACCTGGATTTCGGTCCAGGTCAAGTCAGGCGGCGCACTGGTCAGCAAGCTGGAGAATGCCTATGAAAAGGTGAAGCGGGCGCGCGCCAATCGCGAGGCTGAGGACCGCGATACAATAGCGGCGCAAAAAGCACTGGCGGAGAAGCAGCAGGCGGAGGAGGCGGCGCGACATACGCTACACGAGGCTGAGGCGAAAATAAATGCGATCAGTGCGGAGATCGCAGAACTGGCGCCAGGCCGTCAACTGATCCGCTTTCTCAAGGAACGTGCTTCAGGAGAGGACTACCGACGGCACCTGGGGTTGGTAAGCCTGGTACGGCGGGACTTTGAGCAACTCAGCAATCTGATGACTGAAGCGAGTGAAGAAAGAGCCAAAGCCGAAGCAGGCGAAGGTGAAGGTGAAGTAAAGACCAGCGGGGGTGATGCAAAGAGTGGTCTGGAGGCAGCAGCCAAGCCTGAACTGCCACCGATCGACCGCATCGTGCTTTACATCGACGATCTTGATCGGTGCCGCGCGGACCGGGTGATCGAAGTGCTGGAGGCTGTACATCTGCTGCTGGCGTTTCCACTTTTTGCAGTGGTGGTGGCAGTGGATCCACGCTGGCTGAGGCAGAGCCTGCTGGATCATTATCCGCGCCTGCTAGGCGGTGCGGATGAAGCAGACGCTGCCATGAGAGGCCCCAGACATGGGCGGCCTGCCACACCCCAGGACTATCTGGAGAAGATATTTCAGGTACCGTTTCATTTGCAGGCGCTGGAGCAAAAAGGGTATGTGGCGCTGGTGAAGAAGCTTTTCTCCATCGAGAAGGCAGACTCGAAGAAAGCCCCATCTGTGATCGTGCCTCTTGATGGTGCTACGACTCTTGGTAGTAATGCTGTGACTCCTGATGGTGGCGCGACTTCTGGTGGTGCTGCCACTTCTGGTGGTGCTGCCACTTCTGGTGGCGCTGCCACTTCTGGTGGCGCTGCCACTTCTGGTGGTGCTGCCACTTCTGGTGTAACGCGGCAGACCGATCCGCAACGGATGGTGCTTACTGCGCACGAAGTGAATGATGTACAATTTTTCCAGCCACTGTTCCAAACACCGCGCGCACTGAAGCGGTTGGCGAACACCTATAGCCTTGTCAGGGTGGGCGTGGAAAAGAATGAGTGGGGGGACTACCTCGGCTCTGCCGAGGCGCCCGGCATCTATCGAGTGCCCATGCTTTTGCTGGCCGTGACTTCGGCGTTTCCAGCTCTGGCCCGCCCTTGGCTGCTCTGGTTGCGGGAATCAAACCGAACTCAATGGGAGTTCTCGGAACAGGACGTGGTATACCTTGCCAAAAAACATGCCGACACAACTGACAGGGAGGACTGGCAGAGGCTGGCCAGCGCCATGACATCATTCACTCAGTCGTTGGACGATCCCGAAATAGTGGGCTGGCCTGCGCCAGATGAGGAACTGCTCGATACATGGGTGCCTAAAGTAGCGCGCTACTCGTTCTGACACGGCTGTGAACAGCCCGTGCGATGGATTTCGATGCACGGGGTATATCGCCCATCAAGAATAATTGCTTCTGCTTTTGCGCGGTTTTTTTTAGTGCTGCCACGAACGTCATTGCCCGCCTTGCCTGCCTTGCAAATTGGGAGGAGATTGCGAGTGCTTTTTGCTGGAAGGACTACGGAAAAAAGTTGGCGGGCGTGGCGGCATAGCCCAATGCCTGCTGGATGCCCGCGCCCACGGAGTAGTTGTTGTCCTTTGCCTCGATGACGACGATGGGGATGTCGGGGTCGGAACCCGGAACGAGCTCAAGATCGAGAGTACTTTGATTTTTTTCGCAGGTAAAAAACATTTTCGCTTGCGGTTTGAAATTTGGGCCCAAGACTTGTTAGCAGACAGCCTGACGGAGTGGAGAACTCGGAGGGGAATTCAAAATGATTTTTTGGACCTCGATTTTTCCTTTTTCTTCGCATGCCTCTGCTCCCCTCTCCTCCCTCTGCCGCGGGCTCTTCTGCGGCTTCTGGTTCCTCGCCTGCGCGGGGTTCTGCTGCTGACATCCTGGCGGCGCTGCGCGCGAAGGCGGCGCTGGTGCGCAAACGGAAGAAGACGCCGCTGGAGGATGCGCTGGCGGCGGATGGGGGCACGCGTGCGGTGCGGCTGGTGCAGTGGGCGCGGACGCAGAAGGCGGGCTATGATGCGGGGCTGGTGCAATGGCGGGCGAACCGCCTGAAGTGGAGCCAGGAGGCGCAGGATATTTTTGACCACCGGGCGCGTGCACGACGTGAGAAGGCGGAGGTGGAGGATGCGCTGAGCATTTTCGAGATGGCGAATGATTCGGTGAACATCGTGGCTTCGCTGGCGGAGTTCGCGGCGGCGCAGGCGGAGCAGGACATCTATGGCGGGGAGCCGTGGTTCGCGGCGAACCCGGTGGGCCAGGCGGATACGAAGCTGGCGGATGACATCCAGCACCACCTGCAGTGGACGTTTCGCGATGGGAGATTTGTGGATGCGCAGTGTCTGGGGATCGACCAGGCGGTGACGCTGGGGGAGTGCTTTATCAAGACGCTGTATGCGACGGATGTGGATGAGCATGAGGCGGCGACGCCGTGCCTGCATGCGGACGGGCAGCCGGTGGTGGATGCGCTGGGCGAGTATGTGACGAGTGATGCGCAGGTGAAGAAAATGGGCCGCCGACTGAAGGGGAAGCTGGAGTGGAAGGAGGTGTATGAGACGCGCCAGACGATCATCCGCCAGGGGGTGGAGGCGGTGCCGATCCACTTCAATGACATCAGCTTCCGTGAGGATGCGCCGGAGCTGGATCTGCGGCATACGAATGTGTATGTGAGCGTGGAGATGAGCACGTTTGAGGCGATGCGGCGCTTTCACCTTTCGAAGGAGGATGCGGTGCGGCTGGCGCGCTGCGCGGAGACGCGGATCTGCAGTGATGAGGAGGCGCAGCGTGAGCGGACGGCGGATGCGACGGTGACGTGCGCGCCGGCGGATGAGCCGCTGGGCGAGGTGGAGGCGGAGCAGCTGCTGAACACTCGCGTGAGACTGATCGAGGCGTACATCCGTGCGGATGTGACGGGCACGGGCAAGGAGGCGCGGATGTGCATGGTCTTCCCGCCTTACCATGAGGACTGGATCATCTGGGCGGATTACCTGGCGAACATTTCGCCGAAGGCTGAGCTGCCGATCAAGTGTGATGTGTGGGAGCCTGTGCCGCACCGGCTTTATGGTCGGGGGTTTTTCGCGAAGTATGCGTACCTGCAGACGGCGACGGACAATCTGTGGAATCAGGTGAACTTCCGCAATGAGATGCATGCGAATCCGCTGACGGCGGTGCATGAGGAGAATCTGCAAACGGATGAGGACGGTGGCGAGATGGTGATCGGCCCGGGGAAGACACTCAAGCCAAAGGCTGGGAAGCGGCTGGGGGATTGCATTGAGTTTGCGATTTTGCCGGATGCGGACAATCGCAGTCTGGAGCTGTTTCAAACGGGGATGCAGCTGGCGCAGTTGAGGAGCGGGATCACGAGTGCGAGCCAGGGGGATCTTTCGAGCGTGCCGGAATCGAACACGGCGACGGGGATCAAGTCTTTGATCAGTCGTGCGGCGGTGCTGCTGAAGAAGCCGATCCGGAGGCTGCGGAGATCGAAGGGCCGGGGCTTCAGCTATGCGGTGAAGCTGCACTACGCGAACTTTGACCGCGCGGAGGCCTTTGTGTGGGGCGAGGGGCACAACAAGGAGCTGGTGACCATCACCCCGGAGCATGTGCGTGACCTGGACATTGATGTGGAGATGCTGCTGACACAGGAGCAGAACCAGAACAAGCTGCAGGGCGCGCAGGTGATGATGCAGCAGCTGCAGGGCTACTCGGGCATGCCGGAGACGGACAAGGCGGGGGCACGCGTGGGCGTGGTGCAGGCGTTGAAGGCGCTGGAATTCTCCAACGCGGAGGAGATGGTGCGCAAGCCGGTGGTGACGCTGGAGAGCTGCCTGCCGCTGCTGCCGCCCGAGGAGGCGGAGAAGCTGAAGGGCCTGATCGCGCTGCAACAGCAGCAGGAACAAGCGGCCGCGCAGCAGCAGCAGGCGCCGGGTGCGGCACCGGATCAAGGTGCCACGCCGGGTGCGCCGCCGATGCCAGGGGCTGGTATGGCGGGTGCGCCGGGGATGATGCCGCCGGGGGCGGGCATGCCGGGTGGTGCGCCGATGCCGCAGAGAGCGGGTGCGCCGATGAACGTGCAGGGACAATGAGACAGCCAGACTATCAGACTATGAGACATTCAGTTTTCAAGACTCTAGGACTGCTTCTGGCGGATAAAGCCTGCGGCGCGCAGTGATCGAGGACGAGCAGGAGAACGAGGACGATTTTCAGATAACAAAGAACCAAGGACGAAAAACACAAAACACACTACTACCATGAAGAAGCACACTATGCTATTGTTTGTCATCGCCGCCGCCATTGCCACGACCGCCCTGGCGGTGGACAGCGTGGATGTGATGCTGCGGAAGATTTTCGGCACGGAGACCGCACCGATCGCGCCGCCGCTGTCGCTCACGAGCCATGCGCTGGTGGGCAGGGACAACCGCGTGGTGGTCAATGCCTACCATGGTGCGCTGGAGTTTCAGGGCAGCACGTTTGACAGCAAGGCGACGACCCTGGCGATCACGAACCCGAGCGCGAGCCGCACGGTGACCTTTCCGGATGGCAGCGGCACGGTGGCGCTGAACGGCACGGCGGCGCTGACGGCGGGTAGCACGGTGAGCTTTGCGCCGGCATCCAGCGTCTCTTGTTACACGCTGACGCCAGGGGAGGACGAGACGATCAACGCGGTGACGACGGGGGCGGTGTCGGGGAGGACTTACTCTTTGGTGATCACCACCAGCGGGACGACGAGCCGCACGCTGACGTTTTCCACGAACTTCAAGACGACGGGCACGCTGGCCACGGGGACGACGAGCGCGAAGAAGTTCGTCATCACCTTCATCTTTGACGGCACCTCCTTCAACGAGGTGAGCCGCACGACGGCGATGTGAGCTGCCATGCGCCGCCCGGCACTCATCATTTAACACGCACCACTCTACTACTTCGATAATCCAGCACTCCGATGCTCCACGACTTCCCAGCCCAACTCCCGTCGGGATTGCGACACGCAATGATCGAGGACGAGTTCGAGTAGGAGGACGAGGACGATCACTAGATAAAGCCCCTCATTATTCCGCATTCCGCACTCCACATTTTTTCAATCCTAACACCCATCGCACACCATGCCTGCCTCACGACGCCGCACACCGCTTGATCCCATGTCCATCCCCGGAGCCCTCCAGGAGATGGTGCCAAACTCGTCCTTTCGCGCGGTCACGCCGTCTGACACCTCCCCCATCAAAGGGGGCCCGGCGCGCGCGCTCTATGTGGGCGGCACGGGCGATGTGGTGGCCATCAACGAAAACGGAGCGGCCGTGAAATTTGCGGGCGTGCCGGCAGGCGCCGTGCTGCCCATCGCGACCTCCCGCGTGAACGCCACGAACACCACGGCAACGAACATTGTTGCGCTGTGATATTATGATCGGACTCGGACTCGCACTGCCACTCTTTCAGCCGCCGCGTGACATCACGCCGGGTGGCGCCACGGACGTCTGGGAGTGGGAGGCCGGCCTGGGCATGCAGTGGGAGACGAATATGAACACCCCCGTCGAATAAAAATATTATGGCTGACCTTCCCATCTCAAGCGCCGCCCCTCTGGACCACTCCACGATAGCGACTGGCGATCTTTTACCCGTGGTAGACATCTCCGCCTCCTCCGGCAGCAAGGGGAGCAGGATCACCGTGGGAGAACTGACGACGACAGTGAACGGCACCCTGCTCGGAGCCTCGAACATCTTCACCGCGAGCGGAGCGGCCTCCTCCCCTGCCCTCTCGCTGACGGGCTCCATTTTCACGGGCGGGACCTCGACGACGACGAAGCCGCTGTTTTTGGTGGAGCCGCAGGGGACGACGAGCAACAACTGGAAGACAAATGGCACTCTGTTTGGCCTCAATGCGTCAAGTGGCTTTGGCGGCAATTTAATCGATTTGCAAGTTTCCGGGGCAAGTAAGTTCGCGGTCAATGCAGCGGGAACAATCATCGGCCCGACTGGGGGGTGGCAGGTGTTTAGCAGCGGCTCTCTCCAGTTTGAATTAATCAACTATGGAACGTCATTTGGATTCCTAGGAGCGGGAATAATCATAGGCGGTCTACATGCCCTTACTTGGACGTCATACAACGGGGGGGCGAGCATCATTCCAGTTGAAGGGGGCGGTTGCATGAGGTTGTCGGGCAGTGATTACAGCTATGTGCAAAAGCCGTTCACTCTCCACTTATCAGGCTGGTACCAGGATGATTCCAATTATGAACGCCTTGCTCTGACAACAGCTTCCGGCCCCTATCAAATCAAGCCAGAGGCTGCGGGCACGGGCACGCTACGGGATTTGAGCCTTGGTGCCAGCGGAGGCAGAACATTGATTCAAAGCTCCATACTCCAGTTTGGTGGCACCACCTCCTCATACCCTGCACTTGCTACTGAGAGTGGCGTTTTGCAGGTTCTTCTAGCCGATGGATCCGGCTATGCCCCCCTCGACGCTCAGGGGTATTCGGTCGGTGGAACTCCAGGAGCGTCTGGTTCGGCCACCGGGGCAAACACCTTGACCATTGTAAATGGCATCATCACCAACATTTCATAATGACTGACCCTTTCATGAACAAACCCGACACCAACACCCAGCGCAGCATCATTGAAAACGCGATCAAGGCCATCGAGGCCGAGAGCTATTCGCTCACGCTCTCCGGCGAGGCGATGAAGACCATCGGCATGGTCGAGAAGGCGACCGAACTCGGCGAGCAACTGGCGAAGTCCATGAAGTTGCATGCCTTCTACACCGCAAAGCTCCATGAACTGGCCTGAGCCAGGCAACACGTTCACCTCCAGCAGACCTTGAACGCGACACCTCCGGAGAGGCCCATCGCTCCTGCACGCTCGAACGCCACCAACAACACCGCCACGAACACCAACATCGCAGCTCATTGATTTTATGATCGCACTCGGACTGGCCCTGCCTCTTTCACAAACACGCGACTCCACGCCGGGCGGCGCGGAGGATGTGCTGCTGCTGGCGGACGGCTCCGGCGGCCTGCTGCTGGCGGACGGCTCCAGTTTTCTGCTGCTTTCCCACTGAATACCACACCCTATTACTTTATGGCTGACAAAACACTCGCTTCACTGACCGCTGCCTCCCCTGCCACGGGAGGGCTGATTTATGGCACTCAAGGTGGCGCTGATCGGAAATTCACGCTGACGGCGGCGGGGGCGGCGGTGCTGGAGTCCAGCACGACGGCGGAGCAGCAGACAGCTCTGGGATTGGGGGCGCTGGCCACACAAAACAGCATCACCCCGGGCAGCACCGCCACCAGCGGCGCGAGTGCGGGGGATCTTCTGACGAGCGACGGCAGCGTGGTTCAGAATCTCACCCCGGGAGCCGGAGTGAACACAGCGATTGGCAACGCTGTGAATGACAGCGGTGGCCTGCTGACGCATGACATCATCGGCACCAGTGGAGCCAAGCTGCCGCTGTTGTCTGAGGCGAACACCTTTGGCCAGGAGCAATCCATTGATGTCGTGTCAGGCCGCCTTTTGACGCTCAAGCTGGCAGGCACAGACTACACTTACATCACCGACGAAGGACTCTTCCTTGGGATGCCTGGAGTCTCTGGCTACCAGGCGAGAATCTGCTCGAACTGGGGAGCACTTGGCCTGTGGGGCAATTGCATAAGCTACAACTACGGTCTCCATTACCGAGCCACTGGTTGGTCAGGTGAGATTGACTATTTCAATTTGTGGGACACCGGTGCGGCCAATCAGATGGATTTGCGGAACGGCACTTCTGCCCAGGTGCTGCGCATTACCAACACTTACACGAGCACAACCAACTGGGAGGCTTTCGTGATCGACTGGCAGACGACAGCCAATACAGTACGTCTGGGCACCGAGGTGGGCAGCGGCGGTGGAACGGCGCGTGAATTACAGTTCATCCGAGGCGGCGTCGTCAAGGCCACCATCGGGGCAAACACCACCGACCATGCACAGCCGGTGAAGCTGCCGAGCTACACGGTCAGCAGCCTGCCTTCGGCCTCCACCTGCGGTGCGGGCAGCATGGCCTTCGCCACGGATGCGACCAGCACCACCGCCTACACCACAGCCGCAGGTGGTGGCAGCAGCAAGGTGCTGGTCATCAGCGACGGCACCAACTGGGTCATTCATTGATTTCCCACCTCATGATCTCCGGCACTGCAGCGTCCAGAAACGAATGCCCTCGCCTGCTTCCGCCGGGAGCTTCTGGCATGCCCCCGCCACCACCCGCATTCCTCAGCCCGCTTACTTCCGCCAGCATGCATGAACCTCTACCATCTGCTCCGCTTCCATACCGCGCTGTCCAGCATGGCCGGGCCATCGCCCGCCTTCATGCAGGGAGAGGCGCTCAGGCGGCACACGGTTTCACCAGCGCGACGCAACACCTGGCGGCGCGGAGGAGGTGCCGCTTCCTGCGGAAGGCGCCAGTTTCCTGATTCTTTCCCGCTGAACACCACACTCTACCACCTCATGGCTGACCAAACACTCGCTTCCTTGACCGCCGCAACTCCTGCCACGGGAGGGCTGATTTATGGCACGCAGGGCGGTTCGGACCGGAAATTTACGGTGACTGCAGCGGGGGCGGCACTCATTGAGTCCACGACAGGCATCAAATATCCAGAAATGGCGTTTGTATATGAGGCCAGCGGGAATGACACGAGCGGCGCAGTTGGAGACCCGGCCAGGCCTTTTGCAACAATCCAAGCCGCTTACAATGCTGGAGCGAAAAACTTCTCCATAATTGGAACGGTGGGCGATTTGCTTCTAGGCTCTTCGGACTCTTTGGCTTTCTTTGGAGTCAATTCAGACACCTCGAAGATCGGAACAATTTCATGCATTCAAGGTGTCGGATATGCCAATCTCCGTGGCAATGGAAGGGACATGGTTTCCATTGATCAAATCACTTTTACAGGAGATCCAGGAATGATTGGTACAAGTGTTGGGATGGATGGGACTGATGGAGTTACTTCGCCAAGTTTTGCTCTTTATGGTGTGAGTGTTACAGCCATAACCCTTGTCGGTGGCACTGGAGGAACTGGCTCGACTGGAACTACCGATCCAGGCAGTGGTGATGGTTATGCAGGAGGCAATGCTGGAAGTGGCGGGGGCGCTGGGGATGTTTCGCTTTATGACTGTTCGCTAATTGGAAACGTCTCCTTGACGGGTGGGAATGGTGGAATTGGAGGCACTGGTGGAGATGCTGGGAGCACGAATAATTCTGCCGGTCAGGGTGGAGTCGGCGGAAATGGAGGCAGCAGTGGGAGTGTTTATCTCAGCCGCACTCATGTTCTTGCCACCTCCATTGTCCAAACTGCGGGGCAAATGGGGGCAGGAGGCGGTGGTGGCTCGGGGCCTTCCGGCGGAGGAAACGGCGCTGACGGTTCGCCAGGCTATAACGGCGGAATGCAGGCTCATTGGTGTGAATTTGCATCCAGCTCAGCAACGAGCTCAATGACCCTCGTGGCTTGTATTTCAGAAGGGGTCTTCTCGGCATGATGAGAGCATCCAACAATGTCACATTGAAACCCCATGAAACTCCCGCTCGACCCCTCCCACTTTGATGTACCCCTCTCGCTGGCCACCTGCATCCTCGGTGCGGCGGTGAGCGCGCTGGGCATTGTGGCGGCCACGGTGGCGGGGTGGTATGTGCGGCTGGCGAGCATTGACCCGCAGGAGCTGGCGATCCAGCCGCTGCATGTGGTGCTCATCGGGTTCATCATCGCGCTGGCGGGGTTCATCGTGCTGATTCTGCGCGCGGTGTGGGGCAAGGGCATCGAGACGGTGAACCGCTTCAGCGATGCGCTGAACAACCAGGCGCAGCAGATCGCGGAGCTCATCGACCTGCAGACGAAGCGGGTGGAGAAGCTGGAGACGCTGAGCTTTGACGCCCTGCGGGACGCCGCCATGCAGGCCAGCAATACCATAACACACCACAAACCATGAACACGCGCACCTGCTACATCGCCATCAACGGCATTCGCAACAACCCCGGTGACGCGGAGGGGTGGACGGACCGGTTTGTGACGTGGATCAACACGCGGCTGCCGGACGGGGTGGTGGCGGAGAAGTTTGAGTATGCGTGCAGTGCGCTGCTGCGGCGGCTGCGCCAGAGGGAGCGGGCGGATGAGATTTCCAAGAAGGTGGGCTACTACCGGCGTGCGGGCTACCGCCTGGTGCTGGTGGGGCACAGCAACGGGTGCGACCTCATCGCCCGCGTGCTGGAGGCCTGCGGGGCGGAGATTGATGCGGCGCACCTCATCGCTCCGGCGGCGGATGAGGAGGACTTTGCCGAGGCCATCCGCGAGGGGCTGATCCGCCGCATTCACATCTACGGCAGCCGGCAGGATGGGGCGCTGCGCTTTGCCGCCGCCACGCGTCCGCTGATCGGCTGGCTGGGCCTGGGCTACGGCTCGCTGGGCCTGCGCGGGCGGGAGTTTGCCGCGCTCTTTCCGGAGGTGGTGCAGGACCACAGCGACGACTCCTGCGGACACTCCACCTGGCTGCAGCGCGGCGCGCAGTTTGAGGCGCTGATGCAGGCCATCAGCAAGAACGATCTCGCAGACCACCGAATACCATATACCACCATTCTTCACGGTGAAGAGTGGAGGCCTGGAGAGCGGGGCATGAATGACGAAACCAAGAACCAAGAACTAATCCCATGAAAACCCACGCACCCCTCCTTGTCACCACCGTCATCGCGGCCGTCCTGAGCCTCGGCTCCTGCACGAATCCGGCCATCCTGAAAATCACCACGCCGGCCGTGCAGGCGCAGATCATCGGAGATGTGGAGAAGGATCTCCTGGCCGGTGGCGGCGCGCTGCTCATCTCCGGTGGCAGCACCAGCGCCGCTGTGGCGGCCATGACCGCGCAGGAGCTGCGAAACATCCCTGCGCTGCAGCAGGCGCTTTCCCCGCAGGCTTCAGCCAAAAGTCCCGCTGCGGCGGTGACGCCATGAATGTGCTGCTCGGCATCGCCGCCGTGGGTCTGCTCCTGTGGGGCATGCACCTGCTGCTGAGCCACAAACCACCGCCGCCCGGCTCCAGTGAACTCTTCTGACACCCTCACACGAACCAAGAAAACACGCCCATGAAACTGACCCCCACCATCGAGCAAATGATCGAGGAAGCGCCCGCTCCCATTGAGCCCCGGCACTTCATGCGGCGGCTGCTGGAGTTCCTGAAGAACGGGCTGCACCTCTCCGCGCCAGCGCTGCCTTATGGCGCGGACTACTGCGCTCTCACCTACTCCGGGGCCTTTGTCACCACGGCCGTGTACAAAACCGGCGGCAGTGGCGGCACCATCCTCAAGACGCTGACCTTTGGCAACGACGGCACCAACATCACCTCCATCACCGCCACCTGACATGATCTTCAATCCTTTCACCGGGCAGCTCGACTCCACGGGCGGAGCCGTGCCACCCAGCACGCTGGCCTTTGCCTCCACACTCACCATCAATGCCTCCAGCGAGCGCTTCCACCGCATCTCCCTCACCGGAGACCTGACGCTGGCCGCGCCCACCAGCGGGACCGATGGCGTGCGCGTACGCCTGTGGCTGGTCGCCAGCGGCGGCACGCGCACCGTCACGCTGGATCCCGCCATCGTCATTCCCACCACGTCCACACTCACCAGCCCATTCACCGTGGCCTCCGGCACCAAGACCAAGCTGCTGCTAGAGTACGATGCGGGCCGCAGCGCGTGGGAAGTCACCAGCTACATCGCAGGCTACTAACCTTTTTCTCTTATGGCAGACATCTACTTCGGCGATGGCGTCAGCAGCACCGACGGCGACTGGAATTCCACCAGCAACTGGTATTCCAGCAAAGGCTTCTACTGCTGCGGCTATGACTACCCAGGCACGCTCATGGGCCGCCTGCCGGTGGACGGAACAGACACCGTCCACATCGTGGCTCCCGTCACAACCAACACTCCGGCAGTGTGGAATGGCGACATTGTCATCGAAGCAGGGATCCATTACCCCACCTCCCCCGTTGGCAAGATCAGCAGCGGCGTGTGGAATGGTACGGTCACAGGCGGGGGCGGTGGGCAGTACGGCTCAAGTCGTTGCGAGCTCTCGGGCGGCATCTTCAATGGCACAGTCACCTGCCAGGTGCTGCGGATCAGCTCCGGCACTTTCGCCGCCGCAGTCACGCTGGTGGGTGGCGGGACCTCCACCCAGAATCAGATCACCGGCGGAATCTTCAATGCACCAGTGGTCATTGAAGGCAAAGCCGCAAGTGTTGAAAACAGCTACCTCAAGCTGCCAGACAGCCTTGTCTCCGCCGGCACCTTCAATTCCACGGTGGACTTGAAGGGTGCCAAGGTGACAGGCGGCACCTTTTACGGCACCGTCACCAGCAACATGCCCTTCCCTGCGGGAGACAAGGAAGGCGGCGGCCAGGAAAGCAGCTACGTGCACACCCGCATCGCAGGCGGCACCTACATGCCGCTGGCCACCGTGGCGCTGATCAAATCGGGCGGCGCATGGACGCTGGACCCCGCCACGCTGCCGCTTGATCCAGGCTTCAAGCAGGGCGGCGGCACCTTTGCACCACGCATCACACTCACGGGCCTGCCCGACATCCTGGGGGCCGGACTATGATCGACCCCGCGCTCATCATCCCCTGCAACCAGGTGCCGTTTGAGCAAAACGGCGTGCTCATCACGCGCCTCACCTTGGGCGGCCATTACGAGTTCACCCAAACGGCCTGCGCCATTCCTGAGCACACGCACACGGCGGACACCGCGCATGACACGCTGATCCTCAAAGGCTGCTTCAAGCTCACGCTCGGCGGCGTGATCAAGCTGGTGCAGGCAGGAGACATTCTGGATCTGCCGCCCGGCGTGCCTCACTCCTTCATGGCGCTCGAGGATGGAGCCACGCTGGTCAACGTGAACAAACAACGCAGCCGCATGGATCCTGCCTGCACGGACGAATCACGTACACCGCCCCCGCTTTGAATCTCACACACCGCACACCGCACACCGCACATCCAGCATCCAGCATCCAGCATCCAGCATCCAGCATCCAAACTTTCCACTCCCCACTCATGAGCACCCTATCCGACACCTACGCCGCGCAGTTTCACGCGTGCAGCATCAAGACCGAACACGCCGCCGAGGTGCACGCGGAGGCGGAGCGCATCCGCCTTCACCGCCAGCGCTACGCAGCCGTGGCGGCGCAGTTTCCCGGCATGCCCTGGTGGGTGCCGGGCATCCTGCACTCCCTGGAGTGCGGGCTGAGCTTTCACCAGCACCTGCACAATGGAGACCCGCTCTCCGCGCGCACCGTGCAGGTGCCGAAAGGCCGGCCCAAGAAAGGCACGCCGCCCTTCACCTGGGAGGAGAGCGCGCGCGATGCCCTCATCTGCGACGGCCTGGATCAAATCTCCGACTGGAGCCCCAGCGCGGCGCTGGTGGCCTTTGAAAACTACAACGGCACCGGCTACCGCAGGCGCGGCGTCCCCTCCCCCTACCTCTGGTCCTTCACCGACCAGTACCGCTGCGGCAAATACACCGCCGACGGCAGGTACGACCCCCTGGCGGTCAGCCGCCAGTGCGGCTGCGCGGCGCTGCTGAAAATTATTTTTTAATCATCCGCTTGACTATTCAAATCCGGACCCAATACCATAGTATGACATTATTCAATACAGCTCCCCGGACCCTCCTCAAAGGAGTCCGTGACACCGAAGGCGGCCGCCGCGCCGCCGGAAAAGAGCCGCCCCCTCCGCAGGAGCCCGGAGCCGGGCAGGCCGCGGCCCGCCCGGGCGCACCCATGAACGACGCCGCATGACCTTTTTCATCTCACCTAATACCACTAAATACCACTAACTTTACCGATCATGTCAGCTCCCACCGTCTCCTCCATCTCCCCGTCCAGCGGCCCGCTCAGCGGCGGCGTCAGCGTGACGATCACCGGAACCAGCTTCACCGGGGCCACCGGCGTCACCATCGGCGGCGCGGCGGCCACAGACCTCGTCGTGGTGAGCGACACCAGCATCACCTGCACCACCCCGGCGGGCAGCGCCGGCACGGCGAGCGTGGTCGTCACGACAACGGCTGGCAGCAACGCGAACAACAGCCTCTTCACCTATGGGCCCACGGTCACCAGCGTCTCCCCGTCCAGAGGCCCGGCCATCGGCAGCACCAGCGTGACGATCACCGGGACCAACTTCACCGGAGCCACGGGCGTCACCATCGGCGGCGTGGCGGCCACCGGCATCACCGTGGTGAATGCCACCACCATCACCTGTACCACCCCGGCGGGCAGCGCAGGTCCGGCCAGCGTGCTGGTCACGGCCCCCTACGGCACGAATGCGGCCAACACCCTGTACACCTATGGGCCCACGATCACCAGCATCCTGCCAGCCAGCGGCCTGCCCAGTGGCGGCACTCCGGTGACGATCACCGGCCTTGGCTTCGCGGGCGCCAGTGGCGTGACCATCGGCGGCGTCGCGGCCACCGGTTTCACCCTGAGCACGGATAAAACCCAGATCACCTGCATCACCCCTTCCGGCAGTCTGGGCAGCGCGAGCGTGGTCGTCACAGCCACCATCGGCTCCAATGCGGACAACAGCCTCTTTACCTATGCCCTGGCACCCACAGTCACCAGCATCTCTCCAGACACGGGCTCGACGTTGGGCGGTATCAGTGTGACGATCACCGGCACCGATTTCAACGGCGCCACCGGCGTTACCATCGGCGGCGTGGCTGCGACGAATGTCGTCGTGGTAGATAATACCACCATCACCTGCACCACCGGGCCGGGCATTGCAGGCACGGCCAGCGTCCTCGTCACCACCCCCAGCGGCACGAATGCGGCCAACACCCTCTATACCAATGTGGCGCCGCCCACGGTCACCAGCATCTCCCCGCCCACCGGTCTGCCCATGGGCGGTGCCAGTGTGACGATCACCGGCACCCACTTCACCGGAGCCACCAGCGTCACCATCGGCGGCACGCCGGCCACCGATGTCATTGTGACCGACACCACCATCACCTGCACCACCCCGGTGGGCAGTGGAGCGGCCAGCGTGCTGGTCACCACCCTCGGTGGCACGAATGCGGCCAACACCCTCTTTACCTACCAGCCACCACCAGCAGTCACCAGCGTCTCGCCGCCCATCGGCGCGTCCACAGGCGGCACCAGTGTGACGATCACCGGCGCAAACTTCATCGGCGCCACCGGCGTCACCATCGGCGGCACGGCGGCCACGGGGTTCACCGTGGTCAATGCCACCACCATCACCTGCACCACGCCTGCGAAAAGCGCAGGCACAGCCAGCGTGCTGGTCACCACAGACGCCGGCACGAATGCGGCCAACAGCCTGTTTTTGTATGTGGTGGCAGCGCCCACAGACACCTACATCTATCTCAAAGGCGGGCGCGGCGACGGCTTTGTGCCGCTCTGGACCGGGACACTGGCCGAGGAGGGCATGGTCAGCGACACCGGCAGCGCCCAGGGAACCGCCGGCAAGGAAGTCAGCGAGCCGTACCGTGACATCCACAACTACTCCACCACCGTCAAAGCGGCGGTGCAGACACCTTACAACTACTCGATCACCGCAGGGGACCTGGTGCTGAACGGCACCGCCTTCAAAGCCACCAGCGCAGCCCCCTCCGCCCTCTCAGGACTCGTCAACATGTATGGCCTCCCCGCTGCCGGCATTTACTCAGCCTACGACAAGCTTGGAGTCAGTGCTGTTCCGACCACTGGATCTGCCAGCATGGCGCTGACGGGCATCACCCCGCAGGTGTCAGACGAGGTGGCGCATGAAAAGCCCCGGCAGTACGCCCGGGTGGCCACCTGGCTGATCTTCATCTCTCAGAACGGGCTGCCCTACAAATTCCGCAAGGACTCCGTCCTCGGCTGGGGCTCCAAACCACGCAGCGAATAACCCGCCCACCGCCATGCCCTCCATCAACACCAACTTCGACTGGGTGGACACACCCAATCCCACCGAGCGCGCCTTCTCCATCACCGCGAAGGAAGGAGTGGGGGACATGATCCCCGACTTCCTCAACAACATCGTGCTCTGGAGCGACTGCCCCGCGTGGATCAAAAACGCCGAGACCATCCCCGAACACCTGCAGGGCTACACCCTGGTGAGCGCCACCAAGGCAGACTACCAGAAGCGCACCTTCATCTTCGGCAAGACCCGCACCCTGGAGGAGCGCAACAAGCCCTACCACGTGGAGTGGGAGCTCCGCCCCATGGCCTGGCCCACCGTGCTCTACAAGCTCTGGTTTGAAGAAGGCAAAATCCCCATCTCCGGCACGGACAGCAACGGCAACATCCAGAGCACCAAGAGCCTGCTGGAGCGCTCCAAATTCCGCCGCGGCGCCGTCTATCCCACCTGGCACAAGATCAGCCGCTTCCTGGCCGAGCGCCCCTTTGCCAAGACGCAGCACCTCACCCCCATCACCGACACCATCAATTACTCCTTTGATGGCATCAGCGGCAGCTACCCCGACTGCCTGCACCCCGACTGCAGCTTCCCGCAGATCCAGGGCAGCAGCAAAGTCATCTTCGGCGCCGGCACCACCGGCGTGGAGATCGGCGGAGACCTCATCGCGCAGTTCTATCCCGCCACCAACATGACCGACTGGGAAAAGCACGTCATCGAAGACTCCCGCTACCCCGTCACCGGCATGTACTTCCGCCAGCTCGTGGAAGCCTACCCGCCCATCGACGACCGCGAAATCCAGGGGTGAGCACTGCATTCCCGCCGTGTGGCTCCACCTCAATCTATACCATATGTTACCAGCAAGAAGCATCTAGAAATCCTCCCACCTCCTCGCGCTTGCGGCACGCAATGATCGAGGAGGAGTAGGAGAACGAGAACGATTCCAAGAAGCTCCGCATCCGGCATCCGGCATCCGGCATCCGGCATCCAGCATCCAGTCATGCAATCCGACCACCCCACGCCCCCCTCTGACCACTGGCTCGCCAGCCCCGTGACCGTCTCACAGGACGGCATCCAGACGACCACCGGCATCGGTCAGAACAACACCATCATCCGCCAGCCCGCGCAGCCCATGGTAAATTACAGGAGCAGCAGCGGCGGCAGCTCCAGCACCCAGATCAACCTCCCCCCTCCTACGAAGGGAGTCATCGGCGACCTGTGGACAAACTTCTTCGTCAGCCTGGGCCTGGATCCCAACACGAATCCGGGCGGAGGCGGGAGTGGGGGGGGAGGTGAAAATCCGACGCCGCATCCGCATCCGCATCCGCATCCGCATCCGCATCCGCATCCGCACCCGCATCCGCATCCGCATCCGCATCCGCATCCGCACCCGCACCCGCATCCGCATCCGCATCCGCATCCGCATCCGCATCCGCATCCGCATCCGCATCCGCATCCGCATCCGCACCCGCACCCGCACCCGCATCCGCATCCGCATCCGCATCCGCACCCAGAACCACATCCGCACCCGCACCCAGAACCACATCCGCATCCACCTGCACCTCATCCGCATCCACCTGCGCCTCATCCGCATCCACCTGCACCTCATCCGCATCCACCTGCGCCTCATCCGCATCCACCTGCGCCTCATCCGCATCCACCTGCGCCTCATCCGCATCCACCTGCGCCTCATCCGCATCCAACAACGACAACAACAACGACAACGACAACGACGACCACAACGCCTACTCCAACCACCACGACTACGACCACAACCACGCCTCCTCCGACTACGACCACAACCACGCCTCCTCCGACTACGACCACAACCACGCCTCCTCCGACTACGACCACAACCACGCCTCCTCCCACTACGACCACAACCACACCTCCTCCGACTACGACCACAACCACGCATCCTCCGACTACGACCACGACCACACCTCCTCCGACCACCACAACTACGCCTCCTCCGACCACCACGACCACACCTCCATGAAGGTCACCTGCATCATGACTGGCAACGACTCCAGCCTGCGCGATCTCGTTCTGAGATCAGGACTCGGCGTGCATGAGTGGGCGCTGAGATTCAACGGATTCTCGCTTGGGGCACCTGCCTCACCTACCGTGCCACGCAGCCACCTGCCGTTTACGGCTCGCTCAGCATGGCCGTCATGTTTTCGGCTGCTTATGCCATGGGGCCCACCAGCCGCAGAAAGGAACCGGCATTTCTCATGAACCGATCCTTGACCATCGGCATGCTGACGTATGACGACTTCGACGGCGTCTATTTCACCGTGCAAAGCCTGAGACTGCACCACCCGGAGGCAATGGAACAGGTAGAGTTTCTCATCCTCGACAACCACAGCGAAAGCGCGCACGGGAAGGCGGTCAAAGATCTGACGGCATGGGTGCGCCAGCCGCTGCGTTACATGCCAGTCACTGGGCGCACGGGCACAGCCCTGCGGGACATGATCTTTGAGCATGCTCAGACTCCGCACGTCCTATGCCTGGACTCACACGTGATGCTGGCCCCCGGAGCGCTGACAAGACTCATCGCCTTCATGGACGCCGGCCATGATGCCGGCAACCTGCTGCAGGGCCCCTTGATCATGGACAATCTGGACCAGGTGCAGACGCACATGGAGCCTGTTTGGCGCGCAGGCATGTGGGGCATCTGGGCGCATGACAAACGAGGCGATGACATGAAATCCCCCCCCTTTGAAATTCCCGCCCATGGCATGGGTCTGTTCGCCTGCCGCAAAGACGCCTGGCTGGGGTTCAACACAGACTTCCGGGGGTTTGGCGGAGAGGAATGCTACATCCATGAAAAGTTCCGCCAGGCAGGCCGCAAGACGTTATGCCTGCCCTTCCTGCGCTGGCTGCACCGCTTCGCCAGGCCGGCCGGCGTCCCCTACCCCAATTGCTGGAAAGACCGCATTCACAACTACCTGCTGGGCCATGCCGAACTGGGGCTGGATCCAGAGCCCGTGATCAAACACTTCCGCAGTCATCTTGGCGATGCCTTGGTCGATTCGGCCCTCCCTTCCATCACCTAGCCGCTTTGAAAGCATGATTTTTCACCAACATAAAGCGGTCTTTTTCCACATCCCCAAAACCGCCGGTTACGCCATGGAGCAACACTTCGCCCCAGGCGATCTGGACTACACAGTCTATGACTCCGGATGCGTCTTTGGCATGAAGGACAGCCTGATGACGCAGCATTTCCCTTACTCAGAGATGATCAAACTCGTGTCCCAGGACCTCATGCGGGAGTACTTCAAGTTCGCCTTCGTCCGCAATCCATGGGACCGCCTGTTCAGCGCCTACGCCTATTTGAAAACGCTGCATGACAAACTGTACGGCGGCTTTGAACAATGGCTGAGCTTTGTCTGTGCTCAGGTTCGTGAACGCACATACGAGCCCGGCGCGCATCACGCACCGCAGTCCGACTATCTGCTGCATGAAGGCAGCGAGGTGCTGGACTTTGTGGGGAGGTATGAAAACCTTCAGCAGGATTTTGCCTCAGTCTGCTCCAGGCTGGGCATTGCCAGCGGCCAGCTACCCGTGCTAAACAAGACCCTCCTGAAGACGGGGCATTACAGCGAGTTTTACAACCGTTCCATGGTTGAACTCGTGGGCGCGACTTATCACCAAGAAATCGCCTTGCTTGATTACTCTTTTGAGCCAGCCCCATTGTCCGAACAAGCGGCCCAGACGGGCACGGAATCAACATCCCAGATAACGCCTCAATCGAATGGACGGCCTAAAAATCTGAGGATTGCGGAACTGCCTGGAGACTTGTCATTTCATTCAAATTCCTCCGCCTGTTCGGCCGAAAAGCGCGGACACACCCACTCGCAAATTCCCCATCTTAAACCATGAGCCCGACACTGCCCATTCGTGGTATTGAGACAAAGCCAATGGTTATATCACCACCAGCGGTGCCCTTGGAGATTCCGCTACACCATACCGTATGCCTTGTAGGAAACGGCCCCGGAGTCCTTCACTGCTCAGGTGCTGATATTGATGCACATGACGTGGTCATTCGCTTCAACAGATTCCGGCTGGCAGGTTTTGAGCAGCATACCGGAGTAAAAACCACGATATGGAGCACCTTCGGCCATGGGTGCCTGCCCGGAGACGAAGATCAGAGACCCAAGCGCATGATCTTTGCGTACGGTGAAACCGGGGAGCCAGCCTACACACCTGATGTCATTCATCGTCTTCCCCGTGCGTTCTATCGGGCCGTTCAACAAAGGGTCAGGGAACACTCCCAACGCACTGGGGAGAGGCTAGAACGCATGGGAATGACCAGCGGGTTGGTAGTTGCCGTCTGGCTGCTGGAATCCATTGGCGTTTCTTCTTTGTCGCTGGCCGGCTTCGACCACTTCAGCAAAAGCCGGAGCAAATTGCATCACTACTACAATCCCCGGTCTTATGCGCAGCCACCAGAACACGATGGTGATGCGGAGGCCGCCATACTGGCTCCATATGTGGCAAGCGGCAGGGTCCGCTACTTATAGCATATCTTGGCTATACCATATACCGTCATGAAAATACATGCCGTTGCGCTCATTAACACTAAACTCCACCAAAGTGCGCTGAAAACCTGGGTGGACCAGCGCTGTCAAGCGGCAGGCATTGAAGTACGGTGGGAAGTAGTGACAGTAGGGCATACCGAACATTACAAGCCTTTGTTTCTCGCCCATTCAAATGTCCTAACATGGAGCTTCCGGATGCCCCACGCATGGATGGCAGCACGCGGCAAGAATATTCTCTACATGCAGACGAGTCTGATCCATCAGCCAGCCGGTGTTTTTGTGGATCATGGCGGCTTTTTTGCAGACTCCAACTTGTGCCGTAAGCAGACATGGCGGGAAACTCATGACGTGGACCTAGAGGCAGCGGCAAGACGGTGGTTTGGCTGGCAGTTGGGGTCTGGGGGCAAAGAAGATGGTCCTCTTTTGGTGGCATTACAGACACGCATGGACGCTTCCATGCGTCACTATTACCCATCAGCTGCTTCAGAAGCAGATAAAGTGGTGCATACTTTGAAACTGCTTAAAGAGTATCTCCCATGCGAAAGACGAGTCCTTATTCGACCTCACCCATCTGAAAGGAAATTGTTCAACACAGATTTTGACTCTGCCACACGCGGTCAGTGGCGGAAAAGCTGGGAACTAGATCTGGAAGCCACGCTGGCTGAGCGCCTGCCACAGTGCTCTGCCCTGGTGACAGTAAACTCGACATGCGCTAGCGAGGCAGCACTGCTAGGCATTCCCACCGCAACACTCGGACTTTCTGCCTTCACTGGTAGCGGGGTAACTCTGGAATGCTCAGACAATCCTTCACGGCTGCGTGAGCTAGCGTCCTGGCGTCCTGATATGAAAAGATGCACGGCCTATGCGCAAGCCGTGCTCGGGAGGCATTTTCTTCCATATGACGCCCAAGGAGCCGTTTCAGCAGAGTTCGATGCATGGCTGAAAAAGACCGGAGCAGCGCCTCCCATGCCGGTATGATTTTTTGTGCGCACTCAAGATATTCCCTCCTCATAAGCGTCATCCAAAAACTCAGTCAGTTGTATGATCCTGAAAACCCTCATCTCAGACACCACCAGTCCTAACGACTTATCCCAAGCCATGAATGCGGAGCACGAACGAGCCAAATACCACGACCTCTATCATCATAAGGCATATGCCTTCTATGGACATAGCAATCATGGGCATAAAGCTCATGATTTGGTTTCTAACATGATGAACGAGGCACAAAATAAATCTCTCTTGGATGTAGGATGCGGCTGGAATGAATTTGTACAGCAGTTTCGCGAACGCCACCCTGACAAGAGGGCACTTGGAGCAGACTTTGCCTGTCCAGGCGCCGACTTGATTGCATGCGCCACAAGACTTCCTCTGGAAGCCAAATCAATTGGCGTTCTCACAGCTTTTGATATGCTCGAGCACCTTCTGCCAGAGCAAGTCCCCTTCGTCTTGGCTGAGTTTGCGCGAGTTGCAGAGAATTTTGTCTTTTCCATTTCCCATGCTCCCAGCCACGTCAAGTGGAAGGGGGAAACACTGCATCCAACAGTCCAGCCAGTTGAATGGTGGTTATCTCAAATCATGTGGGCGGGTGGTTGTGGTATAAGGCAAATCCAAGGGTTCATCACTGGCAAATGGGGAAATGCAGTTTGAATACCTTATTGATCTGTAAACTTGTATAGCCGAGGCAGAGACGCCCTGACTGAATGGTTCTTGTGCATGCTTAGAGCCTGTTATTAACTTTAAAAAGTGCTGTACACCGGTGAGGGTCAAAGCAATAAGCTTGGGATGGAACCTTCGACCGACAAACCAAGAACTGCCTACACAAGTGATGTCAGCGATGCAGAATGGGATTTTTGCCGTCCCTACCTGGTGCTGATGAAGGAAGATGCGCCCCAGCGGGACTATCCGCTGCGCGAGCTGTTCAACGCGTTGCGTTACATTGTGCGCTGCGGCTGCCAGTGGCGCATGATGCCTCATGACCTGCCACCCTGGCAGAGCGTTTACCAGCAAGCGCAGCGCTGGATGAAGGCATGCTGCTTCGAAGCCATGGCCCATGATCTGCGTGAACTCTCGCGCCTGGCCAAGGGACGCAAGGCCCAGCCCACAGCGGCCATCATGGATGGACGCACACTTCAGTCCTCGCCAGAGAGCGGCGGCCGGGCGGGCTATGATGGCTACAAGCGCCGCAAAGGCAGCAAGGTGCACATTGCGGTGGATACTCTCGGGCATCTGCTGGCGGTGAAAGTGACGGCCGCCAACGAGCAGGAGCGTGCGCAGGTCGGCGAGCTTGCAGCGCACATCCAGCAGTCCACCGGAGAGAATGTGGAGCTGGCCTATGTGGATCAAGGTTACACCGGTGAGGAGCCTGCACGACAGGCACAACAGCACGGCATCAAGCTGGAGGTGGTCAAGCTCTCGGAAGCCAAGATGGGCTTTGTGCTGCTGCCAAAACGCTGGGTTGTGGAGCGCAGTTTTGGCTGGGCGGCACGCTTCAAACGCCTCTCCCGGGACTACGAGCGTCTGGCTTCGACTCTGACTGGCATGCACTGGCTCGCTTTCGCGACCCTCATGCTCTCTTCTCTATTCGGCAAAAGTTAATAACAGGCTCTAGGGTGCTTTCACTCGCATGTAACGCCGTCCGACATCCCGGTCCAATGTAGCGCTAGTGCCTGTGATCTCCATCAGCCAGTCCTTTGCCCCCTTCCCCAAATCGTCCATTTTAATGGCTATTTTGTCACCTTTCTTGTTTGATTTCCAATGCCCTAAGCGCGGGCTTTTATTTTGCCCGCTTTCAAGCATCTGGAGTGTGCCATCAGGCATGAAATGAATTTCTCCATAAATGGCACCACCGATTTTTTCAATTGCATGGAGGGTCCACACTGGAGCCATCGGAATAGCAGGCCCGCTGATTTTGTTGAGTTCGATCTCCTCCCTTACTTTGCCAAGTTCCGTGACGGTTTCGAGCTTCGCTCCTCCAGCAGTTTTGAGCATGCTTTCAATGCGGGCGATGCTTGATTTTTGGATGGGCGCGAGAGCTTTTGCACGCGCCTCATCAAATAAAGAGAAGAGTTGCACAGCATTGGCATGAGGTGCCAACACTGGCTCGCCAGCAAGTTTGTCCTTGATTTGTGCAGTCAGCAGTTCAGCACCTGCTGTATCTCCCTGCTGCACCAGTTTGGTGATCATCGGCGTCGCGGCTTTTTCCAGGGACTGGTTCAGACGCTCCACCGCCTGGGCGGCCTGTTTGCGGTAGTCCTTGAGGATGGCGTCCGGGCTGTCAGCGAGGGCGGAGGAGGAGGCGAACGAGGCCAGCAGGAGGGCGAGGAGCAGTTGTTTCATGAGCACGTGGTTGGGTGCGCGAAAGATACACTTAGGAACATAACTTCAAGCTGAATAGAAGTTTATGATGATCCGTTGAACACCAGATTAAATTCCGTGACAACTACGTGAAACACTTACTGTCGAGTGGCGGCGGGCAGTCACGACCAACCGACATGGAGCTGGAACATGCCTGTGTCTTGGAGCGGGCGGGGGGGGGAGCCGCGTCCTGCCCGGCAGCAGGCAGGCCATTTCCCTCAGGTGAGAGGCGGTGAATCCGGGAGAACTGCAGGGCCAGTTCGGCAGGCCTGGGCGGCTCATGCAGGCACCCGCAGGTCTTTGCCTCCCGCTTGTTTTTGCCATTTAATATTGTAATATACCATATGAAAGCATTACATCAGCTCCATGGCCGGACCTGCGCCGAAACTTGCCATGCAGCGGCAGCCTTGCCCGGTCACTTCTTTGACCAAGGCCCCGCCTCTCTCCATCCGGATGATCCGGGCCTGGCATCACCTCCCTGGATTTTCTCATGACTCCAAACTCCCCCAAACGCGTTTTCTGGCTTTACGGCCTCTCCGGAGCCGGCAAGACGACTCTGGCCAATCAGGTGGCGAAACGGCTTCAGGAGAAGGGACACGCGCCGCTGGTTCTGGATGGCGACGCCCTGCGTTCCGGCCTGTGCCGGGATCTGGGCTTCGCGCCGGAAGACCGCCTGGAAAATGTCCGCCGCACAGCCGAGCTGGCGCGGCTGCTTTCCGCACAGGGGCATCTTGTCATTTCCGCCCTGATGACTCCGCATGAAAGCATGCGCCAGCTTGCCCGCCGCATCATTGGAGACGCCTTGTTTTACGAGGTTTACCTCCGCTGCGACTACAGCACCTGTGCGCGGCGGGACCCTAAAGGCCTCTATGCCAGGGCTGATGCCGGAGTGGCGAAACACCTGCCAGGCAAGGACATGGCCTTTGAAGAGCCGCCACGGCCTGACCTGGTCTTAGAAACGGGCCGCAGATCCGTCCAAGACTGCGTGGAGGCGCTTCATTCCGTGATCACCCTTGAAATGAGCACCCGGTAAAGCGCCGGCTGCGTGGTGTTCACGACCGGAAGCGACACCGGCTTTCGGCAAGCACGGGCAGCCTGCACCAAAGCCACGCCACACACTGCCAGTGCAGCCTGTCGCATGGCCCTGCCTGCCCGGGCGCGTCGCCCCCTTCCCCATGCCTATTTGCCAAAGGTCACCTTGAGAAGAAGGTGTTTCATGTGCGCGTGATTGAGTGGGGCGAACATAAAATGGAGGGCAAGCTGAATCCGGCCCCGGCTGGGAGGGAGGCCGTGCGGCTGGCGCACTAGGCACCGCCCCCCCCCGTTCACTTGGTGAAGACCACCGCGAGTGCCGGGCGCGCTTTTTTCAGGGGCGCGACACCCTCCGGAGTGACCATGGGGGATGTCACGACGAGTTCTTCGAGGTGGCGCAGGCCTGCGAGCCTGCCCATGCCGGCATCGGTGACGCTGGTCCGGCCGATGTGCAGGTATTTGAGGCTCTTCATCTGCCCGATCCATTCCAGATCGGCATCGGTGACGCGGGTGCATCCTGAAAGCCTCAGGTTTTCAAAGGACTTCAGCCCGGTGAGGAAGCGGAGGTGCCGCCCTTCAATGTTCGGCAGCAGATTGAGCGTCAGGGTCTTGAGTGACTTGCACTGCCCGAGGCTCTCAAATCCGGCGCCGGTGACGCCGTCGCCATCGGCTCCAATGTTGAGCGACTCCAGCTTCTCACAGCCGGCCAGATGCTTCAGCCCCTCATCGCTGATGCGGCCCGTGGACCAGAGAAAGAGGCTGGTCAGTTTCTTCATCCCCGCAAAGGCGGCCAGGCCCTCGTCGGTCAGTCCCGTGCCGCCGTTCCAGTTGAAGGTTTTGAGCCGCTTGAAGGCGCCGATCTGCAGCAAATCGGCGGTGGTCAGATTCTTGCTGATAAAGGTGACTTCGTCTCCGTCGCCGCCGCTGATGCAGGTGCCGCCCAGGGCCTTGACGACTTCAGCCAGCGACTTCCCCGCCCCGGCAGCGCTGCCGGTGGAGTTTTGGGCGGTTTCTGCTGCTGCGGCGGGCATGGCCGGGCTGCTGCCGGCCGCTGCGGCTGAATTTCCCGCCTCGATCTCCGCACGCACCTTTCCCAGTTCGGTCACCAGTTCCAGCTTGGGGCTGCCGGCACCTGGCTTGAGCATGGTTTCAATGCGGGAGATGCTGGCCTTCTGCACCGGCTCCAGCGCCTTCGCACGCGCCTGGTCATACTGCGCAAAAAGCAGCGTGGCACTGGCCTGCGGCGTGGGCACGGGCTCCCCGGCCAGCTTGGCCTTGAGCTGGCTTGTCAGCTGCTCCGCACCGGTAGTGTCCCCGTCGGAGATGAGCTTGGCGATGAGCGGCGTGGTGGACTGCTCCAGCGTCTCGTTGAGCTTCGTCACCGCCGCCGCAGCCGCCTTGCGGTAGTCCTCGGCGATCTTCGCCGGCGTATCTGCCAGGGCGGTGGAAAAGGAGACCAGCAGGAGGACGAACGGGAGCAGGTGTTTCATGAGCACGTGAGATGAGCGGACACGTAGATACCCGTAGGTGGATAACTGCAAGCTGAATTGAGATTTATGATGTTCCACCGAACAGATTTACAAAATCCATGGAAACCGGGCGGAATCTTTAGGTTAAGGTGGCAAATGGATTGGTCTGGCGTTTCACTGGGGATCTCTCAAGCCTTGGCGGCTCCTTTCTGCCGCTGACGCCCAGATGCCTGGCATCCCCTCAACACCCACACCGCAACAACTCCGCCAACACCGAGCCCTGAGGTTGAGAATGAACGGTGTGCGCCACTTGGGTTCACCGATGCCCGGCATCTTTTATCGAAGTGATCGAGCACGCGAAAACCACCCTGCCTCCCCCGCGCCTCTTTGCTGCTGCCGCCCCCTGCCTCCGCTTCATCAGACAGTGCCGTGACGACACCTTCCCCGCCAATGTCGGCATGGATGTCTTGACAAAAGGCGGCACGGTCAACGAGGCTCTGAAAGCCGTGAATGAAGTCGTTGACCGAGACAACCGAAGCAAGCTCGACGAGGAAGACATGCAGATGCCTTTCACGTCCGTGTTCAAGGACGGCCTCCATGGTCACTGCATCCTTGGAGACCTGCGCAGGCACAATGCCCGGATCAACGACGAGCGAAAAGCCGGCATGAAGAAAGCGGGGGCGCCTGTGCCATGAAGCGCCATCTGTTTCAGTTCGGCGCTCTTCTGATCCTCATCATCGTGATGGGGGCGTTCGGCTGGCTGCCGCTGCGCTGGAGTGATCCGGCCGCCGATCAAAGCCGTGCTGCGGCGTATTATGCGAAAGGCCTGAGCTGCCAAAAGGGCGGCGGCACAGCCGAGGCGCTGCGCTGGTTCCGCCAGGCTGCCGACCTGGGGCACGCAGGTGCGCAGGCCAAGGTGGGCACGGCCTATGCCACCGGCTCCGGATTGCCCGAGGACCCCAAGGAGGCGCTGCGCTGGTGGCGCAAGGCCGCCGCCCAAGGCGATGCTGAAGGCCAGTATGGGCTCGCGCTGGCACAGCTCTCCGGCTCCCTCATTCCGCAGGACAAGGAGGCCGGAGTGAAATCTCTGCAACAGGCCGCCAGCCAGGACTTTGCCCCGGCCCAGCACCGGCTGGCTGAGTGCTGCCTCCACGGCGATGGCATCACCGAGGACCCCGCCGAGGCCGCGTGCTGGTACCGTCGCGCTGCTGAAAATGGGCATGCCGATGCGCAGGTGGAATTCGGCTTCATCTGCAAACGCGGACGCTGGGGAGTGGCGCAGGACGCTGCACAGGCCGTGCAATGGTTTCAAAAAGCCGCCGCGCAAAAGGATGCGCGGGCGCAGTATCAGCTCGGCAAGTGCTACGCAGACGGCACCGGTGTGCCAAAGGATCTGGTGGAGGCCATGAAATGGTGCCTCCTGGCCTCTTCCACCTTCGGCAACGACGCCGCCGAGTGGATCGAGACTCACGAAAAAGATCTGACTCCCGGGCAGTACGCGGAAGCCCGCGCCCGGGCGGAGGCATTCCGTTCGCAGCAGCAGAAAAAGTGAAATGCAGGAACCCACGCTGACGCACCCAGGAATCAAACTGCACGGCAAATAAATCCCGCGACGCAGCCAGCCAGCGCCGGGCGTGCCATGAGGCTGCGAATGCAAGGCCTTCGCCGCATGCCATCCGTCTGCCCGGACGCGCTCCGAAAACCAATGTCTATGGTATCATACCACACTTTGGTATTTTTTAATTTTCATTCTCAAATCCGGGCCCAAGTGTTTGCTCATGTCCTTCATTTTCGCCTCCTCCCACCTCCCTGAAACCCGAGCCCAGCGTCCTGATGAATTGGAAGAGGAGGAGGATGACGCACAGCCCATGCTGCACAGCGGCAGCGTCCGTGCCTTCAGCCACCTGCCGGCGAAAAGATTGGCCGCAGATTCTGCCGGGGCCAGCAGCCGGTGGAGAGGGATCGTCCCGATCCCTCCACGCTCCGCCACACCCACCAGCCCCGCGTACTCCACACCGGGGGATCAGGATGATCCCCCTCCGCCAGAACGAGCCCTCGGCCACCCGTTCCAGCGCACTGAGACCCAGGACGCGGCCACGCCTCATGAAGACGGCATTGCCGCCGCCAAGGCCAGCGGCGTCTTCGATGTCGTCCGCCAGCAGTTCAACCGCGACGACTCCCCGCACTTCATGGATGAGGACGGCAACCTCCGCCCGCGTGATGAGGCCCGCCAGCAGGACACCCCTCCCCCCCGTGACCCTCGCAACCCGCTGGGCGTTGCCGGAGCGCCACCCCGTCCCGTGTGGAGCGCCGGGAACGCTGCCGCTGCGAATTCCAGCCGCAGCCCCCGCACCCCTTCGTTTGCGTCCGATGATACCAGACCTTGGTATATGCCGCCCATCACCCCCGAGGATCTCGATCCTCAGCACTCCGATGATGATGACGCCGCCGGTTCCCATTCCGCCCTCATCGGCAGGCCGGGAGTCCAAGACCTCCTGTACCGCACACATGGCGAATCTCCGCCCAAGCTAGAGCTTCAAGATCTCTTGTATCGCTACAAGGGCACCCCGGAGGAGGTGCGCGACCAGCGCAGGTCTTATTTCAAAAATGTGGCTGACGCCCATGGGGCCTCACCTCAGATGGCAGCCAGCGCAACCACCTTGGCACAGAATGGAGGGAAACAGCCGGGCACTGCTCCCATTCAGCCTCTTGATTCCAAGGCTAAAACCCAGCAAACCTCCCCAGCTGGACCTGTTCAGAACGGAAACGATCCCGTGGCCAAGCTAAAAGAACATGCCGCCAAATCACGCAACCCGATTTTCATCAAGGACTACTATGATGAGAAAACACCTCTTGAGGAAAAACTTCTGCTCAAGCAACTCATTCTGTCCTTGAAGGCACCACCTGGTGAAAAACTGCCTCTGCCCATTGCAAACCTGCAGCACTGGCTCAACGTCGAAAACCGCCCTGCAGCAGAAAATGAAGGGCCTCTGGAAATTCCATTTGAGAGCTTGTCAAAATTTGGCGTGATGAAAGATGGAGGTGAGAAACTTCTCAAGTATTTCAGCACGCATCCGGACAAAGTGTTCGAACAAAAAAACATGTTTGACTGGCTGCGTTCTCATCCAGACACCGCTGGCACGGGGGGAACTGTGCCGGATACCTACTGGGATACCTTGGTTTCAGGAAGAGATCCGGGGATCGCCGGATATTTTGGGTATGCAAGCCCTGGAAACGAAGAGTTTTTTTACGGACTGGGTGATGCCACGCTGACAGGCAGCTCTTCTGGAATCAAAGGATCGGTAGACAAGGACAATACGGCGAGAGCGCAAGGCAATATCGTTTACACGCTTAAAGATCGCTATGATTGGAACAAGAATCAAGGTGTCACCATCCCCATCACGATGGAAATGATCCAAAAATACCTGCCGAAGGGCGTGCCTCTCATAACGCCCAAAAGCAAGTCCATCCAAATCAATGATTCGTTCTTCCATGATCTTGAGAAGCGAGGGCATGGAAGAAGCTTCGATGTTCAGTCAAAGAGTCCGCCTCTCAGGTACGAATTTATTCAACCCAAGCCGGGGCAGCCTCCCACGCATCGCTTGATTCCCGCACCATCAACGGGAAATTTGCAGTTTGAGGGCCCGGGAGTTTTACCCTAGCTTCGTTCCATGAAGCCCAGCCTCCGCCGTTCCTGTGTCATTGTCTTCATCTTCCTTGCATGCATGTCCCTGCCAGCTGCTGGCAGGGCGCAAAATACATCTCCCTTTCTGAGCTGGGATGAACTGGCGGCACACGCCGGACTGGTGGGCATCAGCGTGAAAACCAAGGATCAGTTCAGATGCGACGTTTGTTTTGTATCGGCACGTAACATCTCAGTGGTCAAAGCCTCGATCCTGCTCACTCCTGACGAGTGGACCTTCTTCAACTCCAGCATCCCCAATCATCTGCTGCACCCTTGGGATCTGGGCAAGCTGGACATCGACATGTGGAAACACATGGTGTACATCGGGCTTCCCTTTGAGGGAACTGTGAATGTGGACCGCCTCAAGGACGGAGACAAATACACCATCCTTCGCCGCCCGGATCTCCATTCCATTCGCTTGTACATGCTCTCCCCCAATGCAGACGGCAAAAGCGGCATGCTGTTTTACTTCTACAACAAGGATTAGCAGGCGCCCTGAGGTCATCTTCAAAAAACCCAAACCTTGATGCATGCTGACCTGTGATCTAGACCCTCTCGTCATTCAGAGGCTGCAGCAGGAGGCCTTGGCCGGGCAGCCTGTCAGCCGCATGCTGGTGATGCTGCAGGCTGAACTTTCCACCGAGGATTGGGTGGCAAACGGCATGACTTCGAGCAGTTATTTAGAGGAAGCCTTTGGCTGGAGCATCAAGCAGGGTATGGCGATCAGCGCCTGGCATGGCTTCAAAGATATCGCCGCGTCTTGGACGGATGAGATGATCGACGCCCGCTATGCGCCGCTGCTGCAGGAGTGGATACAAAACCCTCCTCCACCACGTCCATCCGAAGCGGAAGAAGATGCGGCTTTGTCTCTGTCCGTCGGCACCCTTTCAGATGACGACGTGGAAGAAACGCTGAACTCGCCAGATTTACAAGGACAAGCCATGGGAAGCTTTGACCAAACCATTACACGAAAAGAGGAATCAAAAATGATCAAAGGAGTCGTTTTTCTCATTGGCAGCGTGATTGCGCTGGGAGCGGGCGCCCTGTCTGTTTGGATGGGGTCGCGCGACAACAATCAGGGGGAGTTCTTCGACCCCGTGACCGGTCAATGGGACTGGGGGACGGTGGCGTTTTATCTCCTCTACCCTCAGGTGCTTTGGTTGCTGCTGTTTGCCCTGTTTGGCGGATTTCGGCGGCGGGAAGAGGGATAAAAAATGCGCCCGGACATGAATGGCATCCCATGCCCTTGGTGCAAAGAATTACAAAGCCCCGCAGCGTTTGTTCTAGGTCAGAAACCTCGTGACGCTTCGATCTCAGCCGTTCATCATGGCATGTCATCACGTACCCGACCCCGTGCCCGCCATGAAGCCGTTTCTATCCTCTGCGTTCTCCTTTGCCCTGCTCTTCTCCGCCATCAGCATGGAGCCCGCACATGCGGCGGAGGGCGGCGAGAAGAAGGCAGTTCAGAAGAGCGCGAACAACGAGGCTGACGGCAAGGCCTTCGCGGCTGCGGAGGCGCTGTATGCGGAGGCCCAATACGCTGAGGCGGAGAAGGCCGCGCAGGCACTGGTGGCGGCGCGCACGCAGGCGCTAGGCGCGGAGGCCCGGGAGACGCTGCGCGCCCGCCTGCTGCTTGCAGACGCCCTGCGCATGCTGGGCAAGGTGAACGAGTCAGAAACGCACCTGCGCGAACTGCTGCCGCTGATGGGAAAAGTCCTCGGCGCGGAGGATCGCGAAACACTGCACTGCCAGTCCGCCTTGCTCGCGGCCACAAGCAGCTTCACCACGGGGGCTGCTACCGAAAACGAGTTCCGCAGCCTCGTGGCCACCCAGACACGGGTGCTCGGCCCTGAGGATCCAGTCACTCTGATGACGCGCCGACGTCTGGCTGAAGGCTGGTACTGGCAGGGAAAACAAAAGGAGGCCGAAGCGGACCTGCGCGAGAGGCTGGTCATTTACGAGCGCAAGCTTGGAGCCGAGGACAGGGAGACACTGCGCTGCCAGTACCATCTCATCCGCGTCTTGTCTGCCCAGAACAAATACGCCGAAGTCGAGGCGCTATGCCGCAGCCTGCTCCCCCTGGAGACGAAGGTGCTCGGAGCTGAGAACGAGGAGACGCTGCACTGCCAGACCTATCTCATCGGAGCCCTGTCTGCCCAGCACAAGCATGCGGAGGTGGAGGAGCAATGCCGCAGCGTGCTCCCGCTCCAGATCAAGGTCTTCGGAGCCGAGAGCAAGGAAGCGCTCGATTGGCAGCTCCATCTCCTCGATGCCCTGATGGCCCAGCACAAGGACGGGGAGGCGGAAAAGCTTTGCCGCAGCCTGCTCCCTATCCAGAATACTCTCATCCAATCCCTGACTTCTCAGAACAAGCATGCGGAAGTGGAGGCGCTGTGCCGCCGCCTGCTGCCGCTCCAGATCAAAGTGCTCGGGGCCGAAAACAAGGACACGCTGCACAGCCAGCTCCAGCTCATCCAAGCCCTGTATCCCCGCAAGATTGCGGAAGTGGAGGAGCTGTGCCGCAGCTTGATCCCGCTGCAGATCAAGGTGCTCGGAGCCGAGAGCGAGGAAACGATGGCCGGTCATCTCCACCTTCTCGGAGCTCTGATTGCCCAGGACAAAGAAGCGGAGGTGGAGGCGCAGTGCCGCATCATGATACCACTCCAAATCAAGGTCTCCGGAGCCGAGAGCAAGGATGCGCTGAACTTGCAGAGCATTCTCCTCCGAGCCCTGGCCGCCCAGGACAAGGACGCGGAGGTGGTGGAGCTGAGCCGCAGCCTGCTGCCGCTGCAGGAGAAGGTGCGCGGCGCGGAAAACAAAGACACTTTGGAAACCCGCAGCCGTCTGGCCCATGCCCTGAGCGAGCAGGAGAAATGGGCGGAGGCCGAGGCGGAATACCGCAGCCTGCTGCCGCTGCAGATCAAGGCGCTGGGAGCAGAAAACAAACGCGTTTTGGACACGCGCAGCGGCCTGGCACGCAGCCTGAGCCAGCAGAAGAAATGGCCGGAGGCCGAGGCGGAATACCGCCAGGTGCTGCAGCTCTGCGAGCGCGTGCTCAAGCCAGAAGACTCGCACATGTTCTCTCTTTACGGGCTGAATGAATTCATCAGAGTCCTGAGCAAGAATGACAAGCTGGAGCTGGCGGAGGAGCTGTGCCGCCGCGTGACCGCTTTTTACTCCAAGCTGCTGGGGCCGGAGAACCAGACGACTTTGGGCCAGCGCGGCGCTCTGGCCGACATCCTGAGTGACGCGAAAAAATTCACGGAAGCCGAGGCCGAATACCGCGAGCTGCTGCCCCTCTTTGACAAGGTGTGCGGCGCGGAGTCTCCGCGCACGATGAGTCAGCGCTGGTCTCTCACCCACATGCTGCTGCAGCAGAAAAGATATGAGGAGGCGAACAAGGAGCTCCGCCAGATGATGGACCTCGCCGCACGCGCGCCCGGCCCGGCGGATGAATCCCCGCTGGAAAAGGTCACATGGCTGATGAGAAGCCTTGAAATGCTGGACCGGCATGCGGATGTGGAGGCGCTGCTGCGCGAGTATCTGCCCGCCTTCATCAAGACCCATGGCCAGGACCACGGCGAAGTCGTGGAATTGCAGCGCATCTTCATCGACGCACTGAAGGAACAGAAGAAAGACACGGAGGCGGAGAAGGAGAGCCGAAGCGTGATCGCCGCCCAGACCCGCGTGCACGGGCCGGAGGCCAAGAAGACCCTGAAGGCCCGCAGCGCGCTGGCAGGCCTGCTCGCTCAAATGGACCGGGATGCCGAGGCGGAAACAGAATACCGCCAGCTTCTGCCACTTTATACCAGGGTGTTTGGCGCGGAGTCGGAGGACACCCTGCGGCAGCGCATGCTTCTTGCCACCCACCTGAGCACTCAGGACAAGAATGCCGAGGCCTGCAAGGAGCTCGGCGAGGTGCTCGACATCTCCCTGCGCGTGCTCGGTGCCGGAGACATGCACACCCAGGCCCAGATCGCGATTCTGCTGTCATGGCGCAAGACGGAGGACCGGGGTGCGGAAGTGACCGCGCAGCTGCGCCAGCACCTGCCCGGCTTCATCCAGACCTATGGCCGGGATCACACCAAGGTCCTGGACCTGCAGCGGGCCATCATCGCCACGCTGGTCACGCTGGAGAACTACGCGGAGGCGGAGAAGGAGAGCCGCAGCCTGATCGCCGCAGAGACCCGCGCCCTCGGGCCGGAGGCCCCGGAGACCCTGGAGTCACGCCGCACGCTGGCCGCCCTGCTCACCCAGCAGCACAAGGAGGCGGAGGCCGAAAAGGAATGCCGCCAGGTGCTGGCCCTCACTGAGCGCACCCTCGGCGCCGAGCATCCGGAGACGCTGTCCACCTGCTACCACCTCGCCGTTTACCTCGGCACGCAGAAGAAGACCCAGGAGGCCCTGAAGTACGCCCAGCGCGCCTACGCAGGCCGCCTGAAGGTGCTGGGCCGGGACCACGAAGACACACGCGAGGCCAATGAACTGGTGGAAGCACTGACCAAGCCCGAGACGAAGGCCTGAGGGGCGGGGCTCCGCCATGTTTCGCGCCAAGCATGCGCATGCCCACCGCGAAGCAGAGCGGCTTGTCCTCAAGCCGCCGTCGCGCGTCGCCACGCGCCGCATTGCTGCATTCCGCTTTGGAAAACGCCGTGTCATCGCAGGCATCGGAAAATGGAAAGACTCAAGTGGCGCAGCAGTCCGTACTGGGAGCGCCGGTTTGGATAGTGTTTCCCGAAACTCATTTCCGAAACGCGCATGGGAGGACCACACTCTACCGTGTCGTTTGAAAATCGGAGGAACGTTCCATTCAGCCGCAGAGGAGCGGAGAGGCAGAGGGAGCAAAGAACAGATTCAATCTCTGCCACCTCTGCCCCTCTGCGGCAAACCGAACATCCTCAGGCTCCACATGCCGGAAATGAGTTTTTGCGAACCGCCATAACCAGCGCCCACACAGCCCGCCACGTGAACACCAAAGACCAAGAACAGAGAACATATATCACATCATACCACACTCCGGTATTTTTTCACTTGCATCCCCAAATCCAGGCCCAAGCTTTCCAGCAAGGCCTTCATCTTCTCCACCTCCCACCTTCCTGAAACCCGAGTCCGCCGCCCTGACCACCTCGAAGACGAGGAGGAGGAAGACGTCATGCAACCCATGCCCCGCGCCGGCGGCGTCCGCGCCTACAGCCACCTGCCGGTGCGTGACAATCCTGCGCCTTCCACCGCCCCGCTCCGGGAAGACAGCCCACGGAGAGAGATCGCCCCGATCCCTCCACGCTCCGCCACACCCGTCGGACGCCCGCGCCCCTATGTCGATCCCGAGGAAGACATCGAGACTGATCACGATCTGGGCACCTCCCACGCCCCCGAGCCGGACTCCGACCACGATGACAATAACGCCCCCCGCTCTCATGATTACCAGGACGACAGTCCCTGGTACATGCCCCGCATCACCGCCCAAGACCTGCCCCCGCAGGCCCACGATGAGGATGTGGGCCGCTCCAGCCTGAACCGCCCCGTCCGCGACTCAGGCTTCGACGACGCGCATTCTGCTGAACGCAGCACCTCCACCACTCGAGACAACGGCTTCTCCCCCTCCCCGCAAGACCTCCGCGACGCCTTCCATTCTCCCACCAGAGAAACCCCCGCTCAAGACAGCCGCCCCGCCCTGACCCGAGGCCGCATCTTTGAAAAGCGCCTGCCTCCCGGCCTCCGAGGTCAGAGCTCAGACCAGTTCCAAAGCCTGGCTGACAAGCCTGAATACCATGATCTGGTGTATCGCCCCAGCAGCCAGGAGGATGAGCAGGATCAGCGCGGAGGATTCTTCCAGAATGTGGCGGACACCCGTACCACAGGGCAGTCTCCATCACACCCTCAGGCACCGCAAACATTCGCGCAGAATGTCAGGCCTGCGGCGCAACCACAAGCCCAGGCTCAACAGCCAGCGGCTAATCCTGCGCAAAATGTGCCTGCAGCAGCACAGTCCCCGGCACCAGCCCCGCCTAAACTTAAAAGCTACTTTGTTTTTCCGAGGGGTGAAAATGTGGTCATCTTATACAACAAAAAGGCTGTCGAAAATCTCTATTGGCAATTCAGCAGCGGCACAGCAATGGAGCAGCAAGGTTTGAGGATTCTTCAGGATTATTCAGGTTCAACTTCGAACCCCAGGCTCATAGACATCTCGGATCCTGGATGGGTCAGGAAACTGGAGGCGCTAGCTGCTGCAAACAAAGACAAAGGCGGCTTCACACACCTGGTGATTATAGACCACGGCACTCGGGGCGATCAACGTTTTGGGGTTTTCCCAGGCTCCTACGAGCACGAAACCGCCCTCACACCGGAATCAGCCGCCTGGCGCATCATATCCAGCGTCATGGCTCCGGATGGACACATTCATTTTGCCGGCTGCTATGTTGGCAGGGCTCAAGCCGGACAGGATTACCTGAACGATCTGCTGCGCTCACTTGGCAAGGGCACCAAGATCACGATTGACGCCGTCACGGGTCCAATGTTCAATCTGAACAACGCCTTCGAGGGTGATCTCATACAGGCGCAGCCAACCGAGCCAACCCAGCCATCCCCCTTGCCGTGAAAATTAAACTGATGATCGCCGTTGCTCTGGTGCAGGCATGCCTGCTCGCCTGCTCCGCAGACGAAGCCGACCCCATTGACCTGCTCGGCAAGGCAATCCTGGATTCTGATGAAGTGAGGATTTTATACAATATTTCAGGCAGGGAGGCGAACCTGACTGGCTACCGGTCCATGACGCTAAAAGGCAAAAAGTGGCTGGCGGATGTTTTTTCCAAGGCGGAATTCCGCAGACTCGGAAACCCCGACGGCACCGAGGACCCGACCGGCGGAGACGGCTTCAACACCGACCGGGGCATGATTCTCAATGTGTACAAGAACAAGCGGCTGACCCATCAAATGCTCATCATTGCAGGTGATTACATCAACCTTGTCCTGCCCAAATACGCCTGGTATGAGACATCATTCGCAAACACCCCCAAGGCTGACAGCCCCGTGGACATCAATGCACCGTCGATCGAGGACATCCTGTTGAGGGATGTCAAAATACTCTCGGCCTCGGGGGACTGGGAGGAGGCCCTGTCCTGGACGGGGGACATGGATGAACTCAATGCACGTACCGAGGGATTCATGCCGGGAATCGTCAAGCCCGGCGCGCCAAAGCCAGCGTCAGAAAAGTGAAAAAGTTGCCAGGCATTCTGTACAACCTGGGCGGATCAAAGCATTGATTGACAATCTGTCTGCTCAATCCCTGCGGATCGGCCCCAAGCGCGCGGAGGCGAGGCGGATGCCGGTTTCCCTTGCCGCCTGTTCTGTGAGCTCTCTTCCATTCAACCCTTCAGAGGCAAACTCGCTGTTCCCCGCTGCTGTTTCAACCACGATGCCCCAGCCACCCATCCAGCCCCGCGCCTCTGCGGACTCAGCCAATGCTGTTTCATGCAGTTGTAATTGAAATGTTTGAGCTTCATGTCTCTACCAAATGCCTGGCATCTTTTTCTGGTTTTGGATCGGCTATAATTATGCAAATGCGCGTCAAAGAGGCTGGCACCCTGCTGGACGTGCCCCTGGACCCAAGCCAGGGAACTATTGGTGGCTGACTCCACCGCCAGCCTCTTATCCATCAAGGCCGCAGGAACGTCGCTGGTTTTAAACTAAAGTTTGACCCTTCTGTCACACTCAAACTAAAGTCTCCTGCATGATTCACTTGGATGCCAAGTTTTTTTCCAGCCGACTCTTCATTTCAAGCCTGTGGTTGGCGCTTGGCTTGATCCTTGGTTTTTGGATGGATTTTTTCCACGGACGTTGTTTTGGCATCGGCATCGAGTTTGATTTAACTGATCACGAAAAATACTTGGTGCTGGCTGTTTCGTTCTGTGCGTGCCTTTTTTTCAATCGAAAAAAGAAAAGGAAATCATTTCACGACGGCATGTTTTTTCGACATGACATCAAAGCCCTGGCATCGCTGCTGATCATGGGATTTTTTTCGTACTGCCACCTCCTGCCGTCCACGGTTCGCAACACCGCTTTTAGATGGGGAATCATCACCTTTTTGCGCGATTATCCCGGGGATGCAGCCATCCTCAGGAAATTGCTGATCGAGAAAAAGCCTGATCCGGCAGAAGCCCTGCCCTCTTCCTCTTTTTTAGGTTTTGACGGAATGGGAGAAAAATGGCAGACCGATTTACGTCCCTTGTGGATAGTCTATTCCGGGCGCTGCAACACACTTGTCTTCAAGGCGCATTTTAGATACGTAGTCGCCGTATTTCTGGACAGCGTGGACGAGGCAACGGCAAAACAAATCATTGCGGAGGACAGCAGCAGGATTCCATGTTTTGAGGGACGCCGTGTGTTCAGCACTACAGCGTATGGGGTGACCTTGGTTTGGGAAGATATCACTTAAACAAGCAGGAAGCCAGACAAAATGCCTGGCATGAATGGCACTCGGTTAAGAGCGTTGATCGTGAACTTTGGAGCTGGCGGGATGCTCTTGGCGCGGCGGCGTTTGTTGCAGACGCTGCTGGCTGAATGGAAAATCCAGCCACGCAAGATGAACAGCCCATAAGAACGCGCATTCTCCCACGTCATGCGGCACACATTCGCTGTCATATTTCACAATATTACTTTCTTGTACTTTATGGTATATTTCCGCTTGCATTCCTCAATCTGGACCCAAGTTTTACATCATGTCCTTTATCTTTGCCTCCTCTCATCTCCCTGCCACCCCAACCCAGAATCCCCAGTCCGAGGAGGAAGACGCACTGACCGAGCCTCGCAGCGGCATGGTGCGCGCTCTCAGCCACCTCCCGCAGCGCGCTCCTTCATATAAAACAGCACCTTCACCTTCATCGTCGGCATCAGACGCTGCGCAAGCATTCGCTCAGAATCTGAAGAAGAAGTGGGAAAAAATGCAGCCTCAGGCCCCCAAGATAACGATGGACCCCAACGGAGCCATGCACATCCCGAATCCTAAGCCCAAATGGGCTCAGGCACTGATTGTTCCAGGAGGATCTGAGCAGGATAGGCGGCCGAGACCTAACCCCTACAGGCCCAGGGATCCAGACTGGCACCCGGATTTCAAGCCGACCCCCAAACCCTACAGGCCCCTTCTCCCAGGAGACGGAAATCCGGAGAGCTCTGTGCCTTACAGGCCCTGGGATCCAGACTGGCACCCGGATTTCAAGCCGA
>NZ_JBYFBS010000022.1:0-106352 GCF_057652315.1 Prosthecobacter sp. Pr1
GCCACAGGGAGAAACCCCGCCGCAGGAAATATTGCCCCTCATCTCCCGCCTCTGGCCGCACAGTGCTGGCGCCGATGCCACACACACCGCACTGCGCCATGCCATGGCCCGGCGCACGCACCAGATCCTCACAACCCATTTGAAATCCCACCCGCTGGACGAGCCCCTGCGCAAAGCCCTGCACCCCCTCGCCACCCAGCTTGCCACAGACCCCGCCCCCGACTGCGCCACCGCCCTGCGCGCTGTGCAGACCGCCCTGGCGACGGGTGAAAAAGCGCGCTGATTTTGCGCCCCCGCCAGCAGCGGCCAAGCGGCAGGCATCCTCATGCCCCATCATCTCCACCGGCATTCCATGCGCTTTTTTTTACCACATCTTACCATTCTCCGGTATTTTTTCACTTGCACCCCCAAATCCAGGCCCAGGACTTTGAGCATGGCCTTCATCTTCTCCACCTCCCACCTTCCTGAATCCCGAGTCCGCCGCCCAGATCACCTCGAAGACGAGGAGGAGGAAAACGACGTCATGCAGCTCATGCCCCGCGCTGGAGGCGTCCGCGCCTTCAGCCACCTGCCGGTGCGTGACAATCCTGCACCTTCCACCGGCCCGCTCCGGGAAGACAGCCCACGGAGAGGGATCGCCCCGATCCCTCCGCGCTCCGCCACACCCTCCACATCCGGATCGTCCATGGCAGAGGCGCAGGATGATGCCCCTCCGCCAGAGGCAGACTCCGCCCCGCAAGACCACGCTGACGACAGCCCCTGGTACATGCCCCGCATCACCGCCCAAGACCTGCCCCCGCAGGACCACCCTGAGGACGCACACGCCCCCGCCCCCAAACCGTGGGAAAACACCGCCCGCAGCTCCGGCTTCGCCGATACCCCTCCCACAGACCGCAGCACATCCAGCACCCGCAGCAGCGGCTTCTCCCCCTCCCCACAAGACCTCCGCGATGCTTTCCACTCCCCCAGAGAGAAAGTCCCAGCCCAGCAAGACCGCCCAACCCTGCCCTACGGCCGCCTGTTTGAAAAACGCCTGCCTCCCGGCTTCAGAGATCCGGGCGCAGTCCTGTTCCAAAGCTTGGCTGACCAAGGCGCATCTCACGACCTTGTGCATCGCTTCAGGGGCAGCCCTGCAGATGCCCAAAGCCGCCTCAAAGACTATTCCCAGCCTGTGGCTGACACCCGTCGCGCTGCGCCTGAAAGGCTCGCGGCCAGGACAGAAGCCTTTGCACATGATGAAGGCCAGCAGCAGCAGCAAGCGTCGGGCTCTGGGACAACGCAGAGCGGCACATCTGTCAGCCGAACATCCGCCGTGAGCCCCAATGCAGACGGGTCTGGAGTGCAGTTTCTCAATAGAGTCCAGCCGCGCGATGAGTCGGCCTACAACAACAACAAGCCGCCAGTTCAAAGGCTTGAGAACCAGGGATCTTCCACCAGGAACAAGTCTCCGGAACAGCATAAAAAAGAAATGGACGCCTTTAAACAGGCCCAGACCAACCATGAGTGGAATGCAAACTCGCAAACACTGAAGGCCTGGGAGAACTTTGACCGGGCTGTTGAACTCATGAAAAGAACTCCAGAAGGAAGGGCGGTGTGGGATCGCCTGAACAATGATAAAGGCAGGTCCTTCCAAGTCATGATGGTCAAAAGCAACGGGGACGAAAACATCTACCCGGAACTCATGCGCCTGGGCATCCGTCTGCGTCAGGGGGAAAACGGCAGATATTCGTATGTGACCACTGTGAATGGCAAGGAGCAGCACGTGATCCTTCTGCTGGAATCCGCCATGTCGGGCCACACGCTCAATCCCGATGGAACCATCAACCCTGATGCAGAATCTTTGGAGCATGTGTGGCATGAGCTCTATCATGCGTCTGAACTCCACCCAAGCGGCGGCATCGACCCTTTGAAGGTCGGCACATCCAGCCCCACAGACTGGGAGAAAAATCCAACGCAGCCTGACAAGGCACCGACCCTTCACCCTCAGGCACATGAAAGGCGCGCCGTAAGATTTGAAAACATCATCCGGCGCAGAAATGGAGGCACACGCGTCAAAAAGCTATACGGTGGAGAGTTGAAAAAAAATCGAGATGGCACCTCGAGCATTGTGAAGCAGTTGAAAGTAACCGACCCCGTGCCGCCACGGCCTCCCCACCTGCCGCCGTTTCAGGTTGTTCCATGAGTGGCAGGCAGCACAGCGACCTGACACACAGGGACGGATGACGGAAAGTGCTCTTGCGCACCTGCAGTGCGCAGGCAGACTGCCCTCATCATCGCACTCATGAAAAACACCGGACATTTCATGCCACAGTTTGTGCTGGCATTCCTCATCGCCTGCGGCAGCGCCACGCTCCGCGCGCAGTCAGATGCTGAACTGCTCGCCGCGGCACGCAAAGAAGAGCACGCCCGTCTCCAAAGTAAGATCGAAAGCAGAGACCCGAAGGACCGGATGCGGGCAGTGGTGGGACTCGACTCTCTTTTCATGGACTATGATCAGCTTTGGAAGCTGATGAATGACACAGACATCGAGGTGCGCACGGCAGCCATTGAGACGCTCCGCCTGTACTTCTGCACTCACCAGGGCGCCCGGCCTCTCCCTGCCGGCCTCGCCAGGGAAATGACCCTCATGCTCGAAAAGGAAGTGACCCAGAAGCGCATGGACGAGGCTTTTCAACCCGGCGCTGTCAAAATGCGTCCCGCATTCCTGGTGGTCAGCTCCGCCATGACGCTGAATCATCTGTACCTGTTTCATTCATTTTCAGGATGCGCCTACGACTACACCTTATGGCAAGGCAACGTACTGCGGCCTCTGGTCACCCTGCTGGTCCATCGAAGCGGGGAGATCGAAGGAGCCCTCTCCACCGCCCAGAATGAGCTGCTCGGTGTCATCAGTGATCCCTCGACGCTGATGAAGACCCTGCAGGTGGTCATGGAAGGGCTGGACAGCAAAGACCTCCCCCCATCTCATTTGCAGGAGACATTGGGGTCTCTCTGGTCCCATCCGCTGCTGGGCAAGGACGCACCGCTGGAGCTCATGCTGGTGGTGCAGCTCAGCCCGCGCCTGGAGCAGCTGGCAGCGCGAATCCTTGGCCCCATGAACAAGGAGGGCAACAAAGATTATGCCGGGCAGTTGATCAACGAGATCACCGCAGCCGTCGTGGCGGCCCGTCAGAAACTGACCCCTCAGCCCGCAGCGAAGTGAGCGCCGCCGCCCGGCCAGTAGCGGCTCAAAAGGCAGGCCCATGACAGTCCGGGGCACCGTTGTTTCCCCGGCCATCGTTCTCGCACTGACCGCCCCCAAGATGGGGTCAGTGTGCAAATTCTTGACACATTTTCACGCCATGATCCTCTCCATTTCAAAGCCCACGGAGCACCTCATTACAATCCGAGAGCCCGCCCGCGCACGCGGCTAAAACGTCCAGTTCAGCGACACGGTGCCAAAGAGCTGCGGCGCGATCTGCGCGTTGAACTCCTTGGTGCGGTAGACCACGGCGTAGGACATCTTGGTGTTGCGCCAGTTGATGACAAAGCCCGTGCTCAGGTCCGCCACGAAGACATTGTGCCCCACGGAGGGGCTGTCGCCAAAGGTGTTGCCGTCCAGAAAGATGTTGTGTGCCACGGCGCGGCCGTCTGCACGCGCAAAGACGTGGAAGCCCAGCGGGAACCAGGAGCGGTCTGCGCCCAGTGCGCCATCCACCGGAGTGGAGGCGGCGGAGGACGGGCCGATGGAGGGCGTGCCGTAGTCGTCCGGCAGATTGAAGCCCATGCGGAATTCACCGCCCACATTGGCGTAGTCCTTCACATTCCCCGCCGTGGCGCCGGCATGCGGGAGGAATTCCCACTCCGCGCCGCTGCGCTTCACGATGTGCGGCCAGCGCCAGGTGCGCTCATACGCCAGGGTGACGCCGATCTCATTGTGCAGCTGGTTGTCCCAGCCGTTCGGGTGGTCAAAGCCGCGCGCATCATGCACGTAGCGCTGCGCCTCCTGCGCATAGGAATACGAGCCCACCACGCCGATGTCCATCACCAGGATGTTTCGCACGCGGTCCGTCTTCCACACCACGCCGTTGGACACATAGAGCCAGCCTGCATAGGGGCGGTCGTTCAGCGCCGGGGTGAAGGTCTCCGTGTTGTCAGGCGTGTAAATGTCCTGCCCGATGGAGTGGATGACGTTCTTCTGGTAGTTGGCGTCATGAATGCCGGGAATCAGGTCAAACAGCGGCAGCATCATGCGCGCATGCGGCGTGCCGCTGAGGCGGGAGAGATCCGGCGAGGTCCAGCTGAGCTTCACCCCGCTGGTGTAGTAGCGGTCCGTGCCGGCAAAGAGATCGTTTTCGAGGTAGATGCCCATCGTGCCGCCCGTATTGGGCGCCTCGGCCCGGGCAGAGGCAGGCGCCAGCGCCGCCAGCAGTAGAGTGGCGGAGAGCGTGGAGAATAAGTGTTTCATGGGTGAATGCAGAGGCGGGGGTGTGTGTTTTGAGAGGCGGTGCGGCGCGCGGATGAGTTCAGGGGGGAGCAATAAAGCGCCAGGCACCTGTCCCAGCGGATCAGGAAATCCTATGAGGAGCACGGTACTGTCCCTCACGCGGCCGCTTTGCCAAGCAAAAGCGTTGCTGAAAAGCCTTGGCGGCTTTCCAACAACGCTTCGAATGCTTGCGCGCTCTGGATTAGCGGGAGGCGTGCTCGATGTGGCCGCCCACATGCTCCACGTCCTGGCCGAAGCCGCGAACGGTGCGGCAGCTGGTGCCGACGAGGGTCAGGGCTGCGGATGCGAAGACGAGAAGGGCGATGCGTGTGATGGATGTTTTCATAGGAGTGGTGTGTGTGTTGTTGGGGTCGGAAGAGGAGAGAGAGATTGAAAAGAGCAGGCCCACGAGGTGGGCGCGCTCCGGGGCGGCAGATTACTTCTGCACGGCATCCACACGGGCCTTGGCGGCGGCGGCTTCGGCATCAGCCTTCTTCTTGTCGGCATCCAGCTGGGCCTGATCCACCGCCTTGTTGGCCTCGATGTTGGCCTTGGCGATCTTGGTGTCGATGTCCACCTGTGTCTTGGCTTCCTTGGCATCCGCAGCCACGGCATCCTTCTGGTGGTCCAGCGCGGTCTGGGTGGCGTCATTTTGCGCGTCGATGGCCTGCTTCTGCTTGTTGCAGCTCACGGTCAGGAAAGTGGCGGAAGAGAAGAGGAGGAGGAAGAGGAAGGGTTTCATAGTATTCGGTTGGTTGCTCAGTTTATCGTTAGTCGAAGGACTGATGCATGGGTGCACTCTTCCGCATATACCCTGCCCTGCCTATGGGGTATAACCCTACCCCCCTCAGGCATGGCCTCCGTCGCGCAGCAGCGGCATTCACAGCTGAGAATTTACCATTATATCAGCGGCGGTGCAAACCGCACGTCCTTCGCGGCAAACCCGCGTCCCGGGTTCAATGCATACCATCAGATACCACATTCCATCACTCTTCACTTGCACTCCGCCAAACGGGCCCAAGCTTTGGAGCATGTCCTATCTGTTTGCCACCTCCCACCTCCCCGAAGCCGAACACCCTGAGCCGCACGAAGCCGGGGAGGAAAATGCGCACGCACACGCGCAGCCCCGCAGCGGCGGCGTGCGCGCCTTCAGCCACCTGCCCGCCGCCCCACGCCGCCCCCGGCCCGCAGGCATGGAGAAGATCCAGATCGATGACGGCGATCCCCGCTTTGTGAAGCTCGTGCGCGCAGCCCTCAGCGCCGAGGCCGCCGAATCCCCCACCGCCGCCGCCCTGCTGCGCCATGTGAGCAGGCTGCCAGGCACCATCACCGTTAAGCAGCAGGAGCACGGCATGTCCCAGACCGTGACGGATGAGGGCGGCCACGTGACCATTCACCTCAATCCCAGCGCGCTGACCGGAGCCACGCTCTCGCACGAGCTCGCGCACGTCATTCAGCAGGTGCACACCCACCACGCGCTGCAGCACCACCAGCGCCAGCGCAGGCAGATCACGCATGCAGATTTGGAAGACGCCATCATGGCCGGGCGCGATGCCCTTCACCAGATCGCCCCCGTGAAGGATGAGCGCGACCCCGGCCCTGAGCACAAGGAAAACGAAGCCATGCGCATCTCCAACATCGTCCATGCCGAGCGCACCGCCGCACAGATGCAAAACCTCCCCGCCGACCAGCGCACCCCCGCCGAGTTCCGCCGCCGCCAGAGCCGCTGTGAAAGCGCCCCCCAGCACCAGCACAACCACCACCCCCTGCCCCCCGGCAGCCTGTATGGCGGGTACGACTTCCACCATGTGAAGCAGCTCCTCGGCCTCTAGGATGGTAGGGAACCGCTGCGCCGGGTCCCAGTTTCCGGGTCTGCAGCCCCCGCAGGCAATCCAAGCAGTGCGCCGTCCTCAAAGCTCCCGGCAGCCGCATCCGTGTCTCCTCACACCATATCCTACCCCGTCATACCACTTTCCACTTGCATCTCAAAAACCGGACCCAACACTTCCCTCATGCACTCTCACTCAAAGCCCCGCCCCCTCATTTTCACCCCCCGCAGCCCCTGGGGCAGACTCCCCCTGAAACGCACCGCCCAGAACCACATGCGCGCGTCTGAGAACAGGGGTACGGTGCCAAACACCAAGCCGGGTGAGTCATTCCGCCTGGCACCGCCCAAGCATCCGGAAAAGGTTAATGCCGCTCTTTACAAGGTCACCGGTGATCCCAAGACACTCGTTGGAACCGCCACCCCGGTGAACCCGAAAGACATCGATCCGAAAAATGCCCAAATCTGGATCAATGGCATGAACAATGATCTCGACCATGCAACCAGACTGGGGCTGGACCACACCGGCAAATCCGAATTCTACATGATCCACAACCCAACCAATGGCTTTGTTCCCGATTCGCTGGAGAGCGGCGCTCAGAAGCTGGGGCTGCGAACACACGTTGCCAATTCAACACGGGATCTGCTGCGCCATTTTGATCTGCCTTCGGCCACTGTCACTTCGCACAGCCAGGGGACCATGATTTTGAACAGCGCCCTGGAAGACCTGCACAAGGAGGGCAAGGACATGAAGGGAATGACCCTGAACCATCACGGTGCGGCCGCCAATTCGGTGCTCACCGCCATGCTGGCTCATCGTATCGGGGCGAACAAGCCGCATTTTGAAGGTCATCCGCTGGACCCAGTGCACAATGTCATTGGGATGAACACGCGTAATCCGCTGAGGATTGCCGGTTCATTGCTGGCAGCCCCGCTGGTATTCAGTTCAGATCCAAACTTGAGCCCGCATACAAGACAAAACGGACATGCCACCAAGCTGCCCAAACTTTTTCAATCCAAGCTTTTCAACGCGCTGGACCCCACCCAATAATGCGGCATGAGACGACTGCTGCGAAACTTGTGCCTTGCTCTCTTCGCCTGCCACGGACTGGTCAGCTGCGCCTTGATTTTATGCGCCATTGATACCAACATCACCCACCAGCCACGATTTGCGCAGGTGACGGGTCGTGAGATACACACCCGGAAAAAGCTTTACCTCTTTGAGCCTAGCATCAGTGGGTCTGAAAGGATGCGTCTGTTTTACGCTCTGAGCGAGGACAAGGTATATTACGGCCAGCAACTCTTCGCGGAAATACCCGCCGGGCACCCGCTGAGGTTTGACAAGGTGATGAGGAAGCATCACATCGAAACAAGCTGGGATGACATGTATGGCGAAATATCCCTCAATGGCAGAACCTATCCGTTGAGACTCTCCCTGGGAGGATCGCTTCGCCCCGATGAATGGCGCCACATTCTCTTCAACTGTTTCGGCATCCGCGAATAAGGCACCTGCCCACTGCGGCGGGGGCCCTGCTGCTTGCCACCCTCCTCACAGCCACAGCAGCGGACGGCCACGACAAAACCAAAGCGGCGGCAGGCACCCCCGCCAGAAGTGCCTGCGGCTGGTGCATCAACTGAGCAAGCCTGAGACCAAGACCTGTGACGATGAAAAGTGAGCCTCGCATCCTGGCACACCCTGATTTTCTCCCGAGCACGCATCACACCGGACACGCATGCCTCCTACCGGGTTAAAGCCTCCAGAGCCTTCTTTTCCGTGCCCTCCGCAGCCCCTGACTGGAGCAGCTCACCGGCAGGCGCAGTCCCTCGCAACTCCTGAGCGTGGTAGAAGCGATCCATCCTCATCATCACCGCCTCCGGCACATGCTGCCGCCATTCAGGAAAGGAGATGAGGCACATGCCGAGGCCGAGGAGCAGGAACGTTCCAGTTGCCAGACTGCGCACTTTAGTGAGCGCGTTCATCATCCACAGATGCTTCGACATCCCGCTCTGCGCATAGCTGTCCCAGTTGTCATTGCGCTTGTGGCTGCAGGCAGCACCAGAAATCGCCAGCATACCCAGACCGCTGCTCGCGATGAAGAGCATCGCCACATGCCACGGCGGCAAGTGGGACCACTGCATGCCCAGAACCAGTTTCAGCGGAACCGGCACAGCATCCGCGTTTTGATACTTCTGCCACATTTCGAAATCAGAGTACCTATCAATCAAGACGGCGCACATGAGAGCCGCCGGCACGAAGATGAGCAGCCTCTGCCAGGGATCATCCCAAGGCCAGCACAGCGCCTGTTTTTGCCGACCTGTTTGATCGGCCTTCGGCACTGGTTTCAACAGATACGCCAACGGCCACCAGAACCAGCAGGTAGCCTTAATGTTGAGACGGTAGAGCAAGGCTGGGAGGAAGAGGCAGACAAGAGCTGATGGCCAGACCACCCACTTCCATACCAGCCTTTCCTCGTGACGCATCCTGTGCACAATGCCATCGAAGGTAAAATGCTCCTTACTTTCGCGTATGCCCGGCAGGAGCTCGGCGGGTACGCAGGAGTCAACCCAGATATTGTTTTCCTGCCAGTTCTCCGCCAGAAGGCACAGTCCTTGAGGCAGATGCTTAAGAGTGGCTGCGACACGAAAAAACAAGGCACGCAGACTGGCCCCAATACCCAGACCTACGCCTGCCATCGCCATCGTCATCGCCACCACAGCTGTACTCGCATCCACACCTACAGTCGCAATTGCAATCGCAATCGCAATCGCAATCGCAATCGCAATCGCAATCGCAATCGCAATCGCAATCGCAACCGCCCCACCAACCATAACCGTCCCCACAACAGCATGCGTCCCCGCAAACGCACCCGCAGCCACACCAGCGACCATGCCAGCAAACACACCGGCCCCCACCCCTTGCCCCTCGCCCACCCCCTCATCCGCACCCGCAAACATACCCGCAAGGGCAAACGCAGTCGCAAAAACAAATGCCAGCGCCAAGCAGCCTGTGAGAGCCGAGCAGACCCATAAATCCCACCCAGCCTGCCCCATCAGCCACAGTCCACACAACCAACGGCCAAACGTATAGGTGGCCACGCCAGTCAGAGCCGCGACTCCCCCCAGCCACAACCAGCGTCGATCCCGTGGCCATTTCTTGTAGCTCCCTAATCCCAACCAATCCTTCAAGAACCACCGCACCCCCAGCTTCATGGACTCCGGCGAGCGCAGCAGCAACAGTGGCGCGATGAAGACACTGCTCAGCAGATGCCAGTGCGTGTCCCAGCGGATGGCGATCCACCAATAGAGCGCGACGGCCACAAACGTCTCCACGCAGGCGAGGACGGACACCTTTCCGGCGGCGCGGCTTTCCACCGTGGCATGCCAGACCCACGACCGTGCGGCGGTATCCGGGGCGCTGGGGGCGGGTTCAGGCATCTTTAAAAACTCCTACGGGAGATACCGCCATCCAAACGAAGCGCGAGCAGGGTTTCAAGCTGAAGGTTGCCAGTTCACAAAATCACCCAAAGACTGGCCTGAATAGCATTCTGTTTCCTGCATGGGTTCGTTTGATATCACTCTTGTCGTCCCCATTATCATCTTGCCACCCATCCGCTCATCCTTCACTCTGGAGCAGCCAGCCCTTCTCCTATGAAGTTTCTCCTATCCACCTTTCTGCTGCTGCTTGCCTCCCTCGGCCCGGGCACGGCCCCTGCGGCAGAGGCCAAAGAAACCACCAAGCCGGCAGCAGACACAGCACCGGACATCAGCCAGAAAGCCTATGACGCCGCCATGGCGCTGCACGACGCGGGCAAAGATGCCGGGGCGGAGCAGGCTTTTCGGACCCTCGTGGAGGCACGCACGCAGGCGCTGGGTGCGGAGGCGCGGGAGACTTTGCTGGCCAGAGCGGCGCTCATCCGCATGGAGATCTACCGAGGCAGGGACACCACGGCGGCATCCCGCATGCAGGCCTTGCTCCCGATCCTCCAGCGTGTCCTCGGCGCGGAAGACCGCGAGACACTGATCTGCCAGCGGCGGCTGATTTACGCCACCTGGGACCAAGGCCGCTACGCCGAAGCAGAGCAGGCATGCCGCAGCCAGCTCCTCATCGACACTCGCGTACTCGGCCCGGAGGATGCGGAGACCCTGGGCACACGCATGCTGCTGGCGCTCGCCCTGTTCAACCAAATGAAGCGGGAGAAACTGGAGGAAGCCGAAAGAGAGCTCCACCAGCTCCTGGCCATCCATGAGCGACTGCACGGAGCCGAGGGCAAGGAGACCTTGAGCGTCCGGTACAATCTGGCGGCGCTGCTGCTGAAGCAGGACAACTGCGAAGCGGCGCAGCCTCTGCTGCGCGGCGTGATCGCCAGCCGCACGCGCACGCTCGGCCCTGAACACCGCGACACCCTGGACAGCCGCTATGCCCTGGCGGTGGCGCTTCGCGACGCAGAAAAATATGCCGAATCAGAAAAGGAGCTCCGCAGCGTGATCCCCATCCAAGCACGCGTCCTCGGCCCGGAAGACCCGGACACCTTGTGCAGCCGGATGAATCTGGCCACAGCGCTGGAGGAGCAGGACGAGCACGCAGCCGCAGAGGCCGAACTGCAGGCGCTGCTGCCCCTGCTCACACGCGTCCAAGGAGCGGAGCATCGCGAGACGCTGAGCACACGCGGTCATCTTGCCACGCTCCTCTTCCATCTCGGAAAATACACCGACTCCGAAACTGAGTACCGCCAGGTGCTCGCCATCCAGCAGCGCGTACTCGGTGCCGAAGATCTGGGCACACTGCTCACACGTAGAAACCGTGCAGCCCCCCTGATCAAACTCGGGAAACTTGCTGAGGCGGAAACCGTATGCCGCCAGGTGCTTGCCATCCATGAGCGTGTGCTGGGCGCGGAAAATCGCGAGACACTGCGCTCACGGGATCTCCTTGCGGCAGCCTTGTACCAGGGCGGGAAATTCACGGAGGCCGAAGCCGAGTGCCGCCGGGTGCTCGCCATCCGCGAGCGCCTGCTGGGGGCCGAGGACAAGGCAACCCTGGACACCCGCTTCAAGCTCGCCAAGACCCTCAGCGCCCAGGATCGGTACGCCGATGCCGCCCCCCTGCACCGCGCGCTGCTGCCGCTGCTCACACGCATCCACGGCGCGGAGCATGAGGACACCCTCGAGTGCCAGACCTACCTCGCCGATTCACTCTCCCATCTGGATCAAAGTGCCGAGGCGGTGGAAATCTGCCGCCGGGTGCTCCCCATTCTCACACGCCTGTGCGGCCCCGGAAGCGAAGACACCCTGCGTCCCCATTGGACTCTTGCCGCAGCCCTGTCGAAGATGGGAAAGAAGGAGGAGTCCGAGCAGGAATTCCGCAAGATACTCGCCATCAGCGCCAGCAGCCAGGGCACAGACACCCCCTACTCCATCGCCACGCTAAACACCCTGGTGGAGACTCTCAGCAAGCAGGGAAAACATGCCGAAGCCGGGCAGTTGGCCGGCAAGCTCATCGCCATCCGCACCCGCGTCCTCGGGCCCACGCACGCCGAAACCCTCAGCGCCCGCACGATTCTGGCACGCGAACTCGCCGCGCAGGGCAAAGCCCTCGAGGCCGGGCAGGAGCTGCGCGCCATCCTTGCCATCCAGGAGAAGGAGCCCGGCGCCCAGACAGATGCCGCCACCTTGGAAAACTACCACACTCTGGCATTAAACCTCAAGGCCCGGAACCAGACCGCAGAAGCCCTGACCTTCGCCCGCCGTGCCCTCACCGGCCGCATCAAGCTCCTGGGCAAAGACGCCAATGACACCGATGCCTCCCAGCGCCTGGTCAACCAGCTCACTTACGCCTCCCCGCCAGGCCCGGAGCTGCAGGCACTGCCCCCCAAGACCCGGCCCGTCGCCATGGTGGATGGCGCGCTCATCTATGCCGCCGAGGTGCAGCAGACCATCGCCGCGCAGCAGGAGGTCATCCGTTACCAGTATCGGAACGATTCTGACAAGATGGAGGAAGAGCTCGCCAAACTCAGCCGCACCCCCTTCGGCGGTCTCATCGACAAGCACGTCCTCCTCAACGAGTTCAGGCGCATCGGTGGCGTCATCAAACAGGAATCCATCGACAATGACCTGAACACCATCATCAAAGACAGCTTCAAGGGAGACCGCGACCTCTTCCTCGCAGATCTCAGCAAAAACGGCCTGACCTTCGAAGAGTTCCGCACCTTGCGCGAGCACATGGCCATCATGCACGCCATGCGCTCCCGCTTCACCGGCGTGGTCACACTCACGGATGAAGAAGTGCGCGACTACTTCGAAAAAAACAAGCAGCGCTGGCTTGCTCCGGAGCAGATCAAGATCCGCACCCTCTCCATCCCCAAGACCCAGGCCGATGCCCGCGAGACGGCCGAGAGCCTGCGCACGAAAATCCTCGGCGGCGCGGACTTTGCCGAGACCGCCCGCGCCAGCAGCCAGGACAGCCATGCGGAAGACGGCGGCGCCTGGGACTGGATCACGCTCTCAGACCTCAGCGATCACGTGCGCAAAGCCGCCGCCAAAACGCCGAAAGGCCGGCTCGGCGAACTCATCGAACAGGAGAACACCTTCATCATCCTCCGTGTGGACGACCGCCGCGCTCCCCCGCCCCCGCCCTTTGAAAAAGTCAAAGCCGAAGTCACCCAGGCCCTTGAGACCGAGGAGGCCGAGCAACGCAACGCCGCCCGCATCAAAGAACTCCGCGACAAAGCGGACATCCGGATGCTGGGTGCGCTGTGAAAAGGCTCGCACCATGCGTTTGACGGACCGCTCTCTTTCACAGTGCCCGTCAGCTGCCCTGTCTTCAACGAGAAGCGTTGCATGAAACCCGCCCCATGCCGGCCGCCGGAAACCACGACCACGGACTCATCCTCCTCCGCAAAGTCCCAGTCCCGGATAAACGGCAGCGCCGTCTGAAAATCCAGCCAGCGTGAGTTTGTGATCATCACACGCAGCACATTGTTCACGGGTTCTCCATACGAGTTGCGGCGGGTGAAGCGTGACCAGCCCACTTTGCCAGAAGCCGACCGCCGCAGCTCCATGCAGCGCCCCAGGCGCGTCCACATCTCAGCGTGCCCGTCCGCAAACCTCACCCGCACATTGCCGATCGGCAGTCCCCAGTCCCGCCGCTCTGCAGGCACATCCACCATCTCCGCCGCCACCGGCCTCTCAGCGGCAGCTCCAGTGAGGACCGAGGCAAGGAACAGAAAGCAGGTGGTGAGCAGTCGTTTCATATGACAACCATCCCATGGAAGGAACGAACGCAGCAACCGCTTTTACGCAGGTCTGTCAGCTCCCGCATGCCATGAGGCACTCGAAAGCGGCAGCTACCGCAGCCGCACACCCAATACGCCTCGCATGGCCATGCCCTCATGTCTCAACACCACAGAAAACGGGGCCCGGGCCTCCCGCCTCTCACAGCATCCCAGGCACGAGCATCAGCTCAAGAAACAGCCGTCATGCGCTCCCCCGTCACCACCCAGGCGCCGTCGATTTTTTTGAGGACATAGGTGTAGGACGCCGCGCGCTCAGGGCTCCTCCACCATCCGCCGGTCACCTCGGCCTCCGCAGCATTCAGAAAGCGGATATCGCGCACGATGAGAAGCACACAGCCGCCCTCTCCACTCGCCCGGTCCTTCACGCCTTTCCGGCTGATGACGCATTCAGAGACACTCGCCACCTTTCGCCCGGCAGCCCGCAATTCCTCAAAAAGGGCATCCGGAATGAAAACCTCCTCCATCACCGGCTCGCGGGGAGGATCTGGAATCTGGGAGCCATGGGAAAAGCGCAGTGGCTCCGCAGGGCGGGTGAACTGCGCCCGGAGAAAGCAGCGCTTCCTGCCCTCAGGCTTCGTCAGGTGCAAAAAGGTGGCCCGCCGGATGGCCCATTCCTCAGCCTTCTGGTTTGGCACCGTGACGCCGGGCTCCTGGACCCGGCACCAGACCACATCGGATTTTTTCTCCGCTCCCGCCGATTTTTGCGGCGTCTTGTCACGGCCACAGGAAACCAGCCAACAACAGATCAGTCCCACCAGCAGGCATGCTTTCATGGCACCTCGCTCCACCTTTGCACCCAGCCAGCACCCACCCCGTGGGGAGAAGAAACAAGTGCCGCCAAAGAAATCATGCAACGAGCCTGTGACAAAACACAACCCGCTCAAGATTGAGTGTGTGACGATTGAGACACACAGCGCAGCGCAGAGCCCCGCCCGCCCCACCAGCGGCAAAGGAATGTCGCACGGTATAAATAATGCCAGGCATTTAGTTGTTGCACCCATTGCCATTTCTCGCACATTCCGCCCCATGAAGCGTGCCCAAACTCCTGATTCTCAAACAATGCCGCCCATCCCGCTCGAAGAGCAACTTGTCGGCGTGAATGCGAAAACCGGCATCTATCCCGGCGCGCGTTCGTGGTCTGGCGGGCGGTTCCGTGTGCTCGGCAAGGGGCCGCTGGAGTCTTATTGCTACCACGTCATGTCACGCACCTGCGGCGGCGAGGTGGTCTTTGATGAGGTGGAGAAGGAGGCGCTGCGCCGCGTGATCTGGCGCATGGCCGAATTCTCCGGCATCAAGGTGGTCACCTACTGCATCATGGGCAATCACTTCCATCTCCTCGCCGAAGTGCCGCATCGCGACACCTGGCTGCAGCGCTTCGAAGGCCCCGAGGGCGAATCAAAGCTCTTCGATCACCTGCGCACCCTCTACAGCCGCGCCTACCTGGGTCTGCTGCGCGATGAACTCGCCGATTTCCGCGCGCGCGGCATGGCCGTGCTGGCCGAGCAGCGGATCGACGCACTCAAGAAGCGCTTCTGCGATCTCTCCCTCTTCGTCAAAGAGGTGAAAGAACGCTTCAGCCGCTGGTTCAACAAACGGCGCGGACGCCGTGGCACGCTCTGGATGGACCGCTTCAAAAGCCTGCTCGTCGAAGGCAAAGGCGAGGCTTTGCGCACCATGGCCGCCTACATCGATCTCAATCCCGTGCGCGCCGGCCTTGTGAAAGATCCGATGGACTACCGCTGGTGCGGCTACGCCGAGGCCCTCGGCGGCAGCCGCAGAGCCCAGCGCGGCCTCTGCAAGGCCCAGGGCAAACCGGTGGACGGCTGGAAGACCGCCGGCGCCGCAGCCGCCTACCGCTGCCTGCTGCATGCCGAAGGTCGCGAGATCAAAGACGCGCAGAATGAGAAGGTGGTATCTCGTGGCATCAGCGCCGAGTCAGCGCGCACCGTGCTGGCGGAGAAAGGCAAACTCAGCCCCGGCGAACTGGTGCGCCTGCGCGTGCGCTATTTTTCCGATGGCGTGGCCTTGGGCAGCAAGGAATTCGTGGAGGGCATCTTCACCGCGCAGCGCGATCAATTCGGCCCGCAGCGCCAGATCGGAGCCCGGCGCATGAAGGAATCCGACGCCCCCTTCTACACGCTGCGCCAGCTGCGGCTCAAGCCCTTGGGCTAATCATCCCCATTCGGCCTTCCGCTGGATCAAAAAGACGCGCATAGGACGGCACCCGGACGCAGAAACTGCGGAAACAAAAGCAGCCGCGTCGCCAATGCACGCGGCCTGCCCAGCAGCCATCCGCACCTTTGGGGTTCCACGGGGCGCGGCGGTCCTGCACATCACCGCTTCTCCCCCTGTCACCGAGTCATTCTCAAAAGATACTTCAAACAAAATCTAGGGTGACACACGGCCTTTCCACGCTTCTCTCGCAGCTTCGGCCCTATGACGACTACCGAAGCCCTGCGTATCCTCGATCTCACCGCCCCCATCACCCGGGCGCAACTCACCACCGCCTACCAGGACGCCCTCCTTGTCTGGTGCGTCGGCCGTTTTGAGGGTCAGCCAGAGCTCATCGCCAAGGCCAACACCCAAAGCGCCGAGGTCAAAGCCGCCCACGCCCTGCTGCAGGCCGTGCCGGACGGGGCCTACCCCTTCATAAAAGCCCAGGCCCGCAAACGCGCCTCGCGCCACTCGCCCTCCTCCCTGCCCCTGCCCGCACCCAAGCGCCCCTTTGCATCCCAGCAACAGCAACAACAACCGCAGCAGCCCTCCTCCTTCTCGCAGCCGCCAGCACCCCCGCAGCAGCCCTGGGAGGCCCCCGCAGCAGCGGCAGCGGCAGCACAGCCCCGCGCCTCCCGTCCGCGCCCTGTTTCCCAGCCAGTCGAGCCCCCGCCGCCGGCAAAGAAACCCGCCAGCACGCTCGCCCGCATCGCCATCGGCCTGTCCGCAGGCGCCGCCGTGCTGGTGCTCGCCTTCCTCTTCCAGTTCCCCTCCCAGCCCCCGGCAGCAGCAGCCGCCACCGCCACCACCACCCCAGAGGCCACCCCTGCCCCGCAGACCACCGCTCCTCCCAGCCCCCTCGCCGATACCACCCCGCTGCCCGAGCTCCGCGCCCTAGCCGAGAAGGGAGATGTGCAGGCGCAGCGCCTCCTCGGCCAGCGCCTGCTCAATGGCGAAGGCGTGCCCAAGGACGCCGCAGAGGCCGTCAAGTGGCTCCGCCTCGCCGCAGACCACGGCGATGGCAGGGCGCAGTACCTCCTCGGCAGCGCCTATTTCCAGGGCAATGGCGTCGCCAAAGACGAGATCGCCGCGCTCACCTGGGTCCGCAAAGCCGCCGCGCAGGGAGATCCCAACGCGCAGTTTGATCTCGGCGAGTTCTACCTCCGTGGCGTCGGCGTGGTCAAAGACTTCACCGAAGGCGTGCGCTGGATGCGCATGGCCGCAGACCAGGGCCTCGCCGATGCCCAGTATGAGATGGGCCTCTGCCACCTCAGCGGCGAAGGCGTGGAGAAAAGCTCCGCCGAAGCCGTGAAATGGTTTCTCAAAGCCGCCGCGCAGGGCGAGCCGCTCTCCCAGTACTGCCTCGGCAAACACCTCAGCACCGGCGATGGCACCACCCAGAGCGACCTCGAAGCCGCCAAATGGTTCCTCAAATCCGCCGAGCAAAACAATGCGCTCGCGCAGTATGAGCTCGGCCTCGCCTTTCAGGGCGGCATCGGCATCCGCCAGGACGATGCCCAGGCCGCCCTCTGGTTTCGCAAAGCCGCCCTGCAGGGCATTGCCGAGGCCCAGACCCGCCTCGGCCAGGCCTGCCTGCGCGGCCGCGGGGTGAACACAGACTACGAGCAGGCCGTGGACTGGTTTCGCAAAGCCATCGCCCAGGGCAATGCCGAGGCGCAGGACCTCCTCGGCCAGTGCTACGCCTCCGGCTTCGGCGTAGCGCTGGACCTTGCCGAGGCGGTGCGCTGCTTTCGCAAAGCCGCCGATCTGGGCGATGCAGGCGGGCAGTATGATCTCGCCTTCCACATCGCCCATGGCCTTGGCACCCCGCTGGATCTGGCCGAGGCCGCGCGCTGGTACCGCAAAGCCGCAGATCAGGACCATGCCGGTGCCCAGAGCAGCCTCGGCGACTGCTACTACAGCGGCAAAGGCCTCACCAAAGACATCGCCGAGGCCGCACGCTGGTACCGCAAAGCCGCAGATCAGGGAATCATGTCCGCGCAGTACTCCCTCGGCCTCTGTTACGCAGACGGCACAGGCCTCCCCATGGACGCTGCGGAGGCCATGACCTGGCTGCGCAAAGCCGCCGAGCAGGGCCATGTCGAATCCCAGGTGGCTCTGGGCATCCTCCTCTATGAAGGCCGCGACCGTGTGTCCGACTACGGCACCGAAGCCGTGCACTGGTTCCGCAAAGCCGCAGACCAAAACAATGCCGACGCGCAGAACCGCCTCGGCATCTGCTACGCCACCGGCACCGGCGTCCCCAAGGACGAATCCGAGGGGCTGCGCTGGATCGAGAAAGCCCTTCAGAAAGGCGACAGGGGGGCGCAGCTCAGCATGGGCCTGTGCTACTACTATGGCGTCCGCTTCCCCAAAGATGACGCCTCAGCCGCGGGCTGGATCCGCAAAGCCGCCGATCAGGGCGATGTCGAATCCCAGGCCGCCATGGGTCTCATCTACAAGCATGGAAGCGGCCAGCCCAAAAACACCACCTTCTCGCTGCAATGGTTTCAGCAAGCCGCCGCCCAAGGCCACGATGAGGCGCAGTACCAGCTCGGGCTCGTCCACCAGCAAGGCCTCTGGCTGCCGATGGACAAAGTGGAGGCCTGGGCCTGGTTCACCCTCGCCGCCACCCAGTGGCACCAGGAGGCCAAGGCCAGCCTGCAAAAGCTGGAGCGTGAGCTGGACAGCGCGCAGCTCTACCTCGCCCGCCAAAAAGTGGCAGATCTGCAGAAGACCACCCCGCCCATGGTCCCCACATTGCTCCGGCCCGCCAGCAGGTACCGGGTCGCAGCCGCAACTGCTCCAGCCACTCCCGAAGCACCACCCACCACCGCCCCGCCGCCCGCGCCACCTCCCACACCCACACCACCGCCCGAACCCGACCTCGAGCACCTCCCCACCGATCAGCGCCTCGCCACCGGCACCATCGTCAAAGACACCCTCAAAGGCCGCGATGGCAAAGGCAAGCTCACCATCGACAACGGGCGCACTGAAGACGTCTTCATCAAAATGATCCTCAGCAAGCAGCTCGTCGCTTCCTTTTACGTGCGCAGTGGCGACAGGTTCACCTTCGACCACATCCCCGACGGCAACTACCAGATCCTCTACTGCTCCGGCTACGGCTGGGAATCCGCCCGCCGCGACTTCTCACGCGGCCGCCACGCCGCCTGCTTCGACTCGCTCTTGGACTACATCACCCAGTTCAAGACCGAAGGCACCTCCACCACCAGCTACACCGACGTCATAACCCTCACACTAGGCAAAACCACCAACGGCAACGCCACCAGCACCGACATCCCCCTCGAAGAATTCGACCGCTACTGAGCCCCGCCTGATGTGATTCGCCCCAGTGACGCAGATCGTCCTCGTCCTCCTGCTCGAACTCGTCCTCGATCCCTCCGCCCCGCCACACCGCAGACATGCGCGCCAAGCCAGGCACGTATTGTAGTCCCGGCTTTAGCCGGTCTGGTCGCGTTACCCAGCGTACTCCTCCTCAATCCTCCAGCGCCACTTTCACAACAGACGTTAGCCGTCCAGCAGCGCCCCTTCCTCTTCCAAGGTCCAACCGTTCCGCTTTGCTCCTCTTAATACCTGGAGCAGCCTCAAGCCAAGCCCACCAGCCGTGACGCACAAACCCATCACCACGAAGCAGTTCATCGTGTGGGCAGTGCTCATCACCCTGGTGTTCGTGTTGTATGTAGCCACTGAGGGCAAAATTCCTTTTCTGTCCCTCCTTCCGGTGGCGTTTTTCGTGATCATGCCACCTGAAACCAGCAAGCAACCTGTGACACTCAGGCAGGTGCTGCTTGTTCTGGGTGGAGCAGCCGCCATGGCCGCATTGATCTGGTGGTTCGTCACTCATCCCACCCCCAAAAGAGATTCATGGGCTCGTTCACTCCTCGATTCATTCAGCCACCCCATCGTGGCCGTCCCTCTCTGGCTCCTCTTCCTCTATCTCGGCTATCGGCGCTGGCGCGTGAAGCCGCTGCTCAAAGATGCAGAAGCAGAAGCAGCCCCCCACGATCAAGAGTAGCCTCAGTCCCAATCAAATCAGCACGTTCTCCGTCCTCAGCCCGCCGGCTCAACGATTTGCAGCGTGGGGAGGATATGGCGAAAGTCGGACGCGTTGCGTGTGATGATGCCTTGAAACCTCTCAGCAAATGCAGCGATCAACACGTCGGCCACCGGGCGCTTCACCACTTGGAGCTGGCGGCGTCTGAGCTGGAACTGATGCCAGAGGCGATGCGCGAGCAGCGTGTCTCCAGGAGTCCAGAACTCCGCCGTGCCGATGCGCGAGGACTTCAGAAAAGCCTCAGCCGCCACATCGTCTCCAGAAAACGACGGGCCAAGCTCCACAAACGTCACGGGGCTGACGACGAGGCCGTCGTTGAGATGAGCTTGCAGACAGGCGGTAGATGCGGGCTCAAAAAGCGGATCGCCCGTGACCAAGTCCACCACCACCGAGGTATCGACCTCCCACGCCATCTCAATCCTCCTCGCCTTCCCGCAGGGCCTTCATGGTCTCCGCAGTCGTGGTCCACGGGCCGCGCGGGGCCTGCAGTCGTGCGGTGGCGATCATCTGCCGATACTCGTTCAGACTCGGCACCGGCGCTGCTGGCGGCACTTCGGAGATCGCCAGCTTCACGCGCGTGCCTTTAGGAAACTGACGAAGCATGTTCGTCACGACGGCAGTCATGTCGTCTTCCAAGTCAAGGGTGGCAGTGATGGCACTCATGGGCGGAGTGTAAGAAACCCCATGGGCAATTTCAAGAGATGCCTGAGAGTTTACAAGCCGCTAGAATCACTGGCATCACCGCCTTCATTCGCACGAGCAGCGCATGATTGCCATGCCTGAGTCAAAGCATCCGCCCCCACCTCAAATCAGCTCCCGGATCGGCTGCGCGCCGTTCTCCACGAGGTAATGCGGGCGCCCTTTGTTGTCAGTCACCGTTGCGGTGTTCACGTCGATCCCCAGGTTCCGATACAGCGTCGCAAAGACTTCGGGGAAGGTCACCGGGCGGCTGTCCGCCTCGCCACCCAGGCGGTCCGTGGAGCCGATGACCTGGCCGTTCGGCATGCCACCACCCGCCAGCAGCGCCATGGCCACGCGCGGCCAGTGATCACGCCCCACCTGCTTGCTGATGATCGGCGTGCGGCCAAACTCCCCCCACACCAGCACGGTGCAGTCCTTGTCCATGCCGCGCTGGTGCAGGTCCTCAATGAGCGCGGTGATGCCCTGGTCAAAGATGGGAAAATCCTCGCGCTCGCGGGAGAAAATGTCATTGCCCGCACCGCCATGCCAGTCCCACTTGCTGTAGTTCACCGTGACCACACGCGCACCGGCCTCCACCAGACGCCGTGCCGTGAGAAAACTCTGCGGCACACGCGGCGCGCCGTTTTCATCGATCCGCTTGACCGTGTCGCCCATACCATAACGTGCCACAATGCGAGGGTCCTCCTTGGAAAGATCCAGCGCATCGGCCAGCTTGGAGGAGGTCAGCACGCCCATGGCCTGCTGCGTGAAGGCATCCATGCCCTCCATGCGGCCGCTGGAGTCCACATCACGGCGAAAGCGGTCGATGCTGGAAAGCAGCCGCGCGCGATCCGCCAGCCGGTCATACGTGATGCCCTGCAGCGTCAGATCTCCCCGGCTCGGCCCCGTGTGCCGAAACGCACTGTGCGCAGAGCCCAGCATGCCGGGCCCCGGCTCGTTGTACGGGCCGTGCGTGCAGTCGTAGCACATGCTGACAAACGGCGGCACCGCAGGATCCAAAGCCCCCTGCAGCTTGCCCACCACGCTGCCAAACTGCGGCCATCCTCCCGGCGGAGCCACACCCGTGGGCACATGCCCCGTGTAGCACTGCGCCGCATCATGCCCCGCCTGCGCACCCACCAGCGAGCGGATGACGGTAAACTTGTCCATCATCTTCGCCATGCGCGGGAAGAGCTCGCAGATCTCAATACCCGGCACATTCGTCCCGATGGGCTTGTGCGGCCCCGCGATCTCCCGCGGCGCATTCGGCTTGAGGTCAAACATGTCCTGATGCGGCGGCCCGCCCACCAGGTAGATGAGAATCACCGACTTGTGCGAACTCCCAATGCCCGCCTGCGATTCCAGCGCGAGCAGCTTCGGCAATGAGAGCCCGATCGATCCAAGTCCGCCGATCTTGAGAAAATTCCGCCGCGACACCCCATCGCACAGTGGACTGGCGTGATCTGCAGGAGCAAGGATTTTGAGCATGACATGAAGTGGTTGCCAAATGCCGCCGATGGCCTCTGGAGCGCGCAAAGATACGCCACCGCCCCGAAGTCTCTTTCCAGCCCCCATGCCACCCGCTCGCATTTGGGCCTCAGCGAACGCGACAGCGTCTTGGAGTGCGGCGGCAAGCCTGGGCGCGACGCCGCTTTCGCAAGCCGGACGGCAGCCTAAGACCGAAGCGAACACTTCACCCCGCGAAAGCGGTGTCGCCGATGCAGGCTTGCGCCGTGCATCTCTGCCACCGCATTGATTCGCTCTGCTCACCCTTCGGGCAGCCTGTGGCTGTCTATCTTCGCTTCGCTACGGTTCCAAGACGCTCACGCATGTCATTGTGACCATCCCCCTCCCCCCCACAAAACCCGCATGCAAACACCCCCACGCTGCGTAATTCCCCCCAATTCCATGAAGCGCTTCCTCACACTCGCCGCCGTCCTGCTCATCACAGTCGCCGCCGCCCTGCTCCTCTCACCGCTGGCCGCACTGCAAGCGGCAGATCCTGCCACCCTCTCCGTCGATTCACCCGCCATCGTCTTCTCTCCCGGCAACTGGACCGGCGACTCCGGCCGCGGCGGCAAGCTCTTCCGCCAGACGTGGAATGCCGGAGCCTACTTCCGCGTCACATGGGAGACCACCAATCCCAACCCCACCGCCAAGCTCCTGCTCGATACCTCCACCTTTCCGCTCCTCTTCAAAGGACCGCAGATCGCCTACTGCATCGATGGCGTGTGGAAATCCAAGATCCCCTGCGCCAATGAAATCGTCATCGAAGACCTCCAGCGCGCAGGGCCGCATGAATTGTGTGTCGTACTCCAGTCCTCGCAGCAAAAAGAACGCTGGGGCAGTGCCGGAAAAAGCGGCCTCAATGTCCTGCGCGTCACCGGCCTGCAGCTCGATCCCGAGAGCCGCCCCGTGCCCGCCGCACCCGCCGCCAAATGGGCCATGATCATTGGCGACAGCATCACCGAAGGCATCGGCGCCACCGAGCTTGCACCCTACTCCCAGCTCATCGGCCAGGCGCTGCAAACCCAGGGCTACGAATACTGCATCAACGCCTGCGGCTGGAGCGGCTGGATCAATCCCGGCGACAACCCACCCGGCGATGTCCCCGGCTACTACGTCATCACGGGTTCCACCAACGGCAAAGGCGGCCAGTACGACGACGCCGCCAGCCGCTGGAACAAAATCGACGGCAACAACCACTCCCTGCTCGATCCCCAGGGCCACCTCAGCGCCGATGGCCAGCCCGGCCACGAGCCCGCCCTCATCCTCATCAATTACGGCACCAACGACGCCCTCCACAAGTCCAATCCCAGCGACACCCAGGCCAGCATCATCCAAAGCCTCGCCGCCCTCCGCCGCAGCGCCCCCGACGCCCACATCATCCTCCTCATCCCCTTCGGCCAGTACTACGCCAAAGAGCTCAAACACGCCGTCGCCACCCATCAGCAAACCCATCCCTCCGACAAAAAACTCACCCTCATCGACCTCGGCCCCACCGTCGCCCGCTCCCTCGCCGTAAAAAACGGCCTCCTCGGCGGCCTCCACCCCAACGACCGCGGGCATGCCCTCTTCGCCGCCAAAATCATCCCGCAGGTGCTGGGGATATTGAACGGCGGGAAGTGAGGTGGGTGCCGACGACTCTCAGCGTTGAATCACTTTCTCGACAAACCGGGCCAGCCTTGATACAATCAAACCACCATGACCCGAGTCGCCATTCAACTTCCCGATGAGCTGAACCAGTTCGTGAACAAATCGGTTCAGGCCGGTGATTTTCACACTGCGGACGAGTTTTTCATCAGCGTCGTGTCCATGTACAAAGATCAGGTCGAAGAAGGACTCAGCGACGCCGAACAAGCAAAGCTCGAAAGTCTCCGCCGTGATATTCAAGTCGGAGTCGATCAACTCGACCGTGGCGAAGGAAGCGAAATGGATTGGGATGCGTTTTTCTCAGATCGTCACCGCGCCTATGCAGATCGTCACCGCGTCTCATAGGCGATGGCTAGAGTCATCTATTCAGATATTGCCAAGGCCGATCTACGCGAGATTTGGGACTACGTTTCTGACGACAGCCAGCTCCAGGCTGACCGGCTCATCGAGCGGTTTCGATCCAAACTCGAACACCTTGCCCAATGGAACACCCTTGGCCGCCCACGGCCAGAAATCTCGGTGAATTGCCGCAGCTATCCCTTCGGCAAATACTGCTTCTTTTTCCGCCCCATCGACAATGGCATCGAGGTCATTCGAGTGATTCACGCCGCGCGTGATCTCGATCAAATCGAGTTCCCTGAATAACACCGGACGAAGACTGGCTTCGTCACCAGCTCCTCATCAATACCACCAAAGTACCAGAGCAATTCATCATGTTCCTGCTGGGCAGACGGATGAATGTTCCATTCGGTCATGGTCTGTAAACAGGACGCTGAACACCCAATTTGGCAAACACGGCATCCGTGCGACGTTCAGACTCCTCAGCCGTGAGCAACTGGACGGTGCCATTTTCGATGTCCTGTACACGAGCATCAATCTCAGCGGCCCACTCGGACTCGACAGATGCTTCTTCATCTGGCTGATCGTCCTCAACAAGCCTCGCTCCTGAAAAAGCTCTCTCGCTTCGTCAGGAGCGAGGCTGTCGATTTCCTTTTTGATGTGTACGACGGTAGCTGTCCTGGCTCAAGTCTGTCGTACTCTGCGGAATTTGTCGAGGAGGTGAATCAACGCAGCGAGTCGCCCTCCCGCACCTCTCGGTCTGCTTGCCGAACATCCGGCACGCGAAAAGCCGCTGGTCGGATACTGGCGCTGACCATATCTAATCTCTCTGATCCTTTCAGGATCGCCCACAAGGACGTAATGGGTGAATTTTGGCGGATTCTCAATGACTGCCTTTATCCAAGTGCCATTCATGCCAGGCCACTTTTTTGTGACCTCACTTCTCTTTGCTTCCGAGATCACAACCGTAGGATGACGAATGACTGGGCAAACAACGACAAAACTGGGCTGGATGAAGCTGCCACTTTGGCTGCTGGCTGCGCCGGTCATCTATGTCCTCAGCTCAGGTCCCATCTTGGCTTTGTATGAAAATCACTGGCTTCCCGAATTCACCGGTGACTGCATACAATCGGTCTATGCCCCCCTCGGCCTGCTTGCCGAACATCCCGCATTCGAAAAGCCGCTGGTCGGATACTGGCGCTGGTGGACCGGCCCCATTCAACCGTGACAGCGACCTGTGCAAAGTTGCCAGGCATTTTGACTGAGGCCGCCACTGGCTGCAGCATGGAATACACCTGCAAGTCGCGCATCAGGGGTTGGCGCGTGGATGCAGATTCACAACAATTGCGTCAAATAATCGTAGGCATCCCGATACCCTTTCATCAGCAAGGCGGCCGATGTGATGCACACGATATCGCTTTCGCCAACATCCTCCAGTGAGGCTAGAAGAAACAATTTCTGCAACGCCTGCTTTTTGATGCTCTCCGAAAAGTTTTCGACCAGGTTTTGCGGCACCTGTGGTGCATTCGGACAGGAAGACAATCCAAGGATTAAGCACGCGGCATGGATCATCTCCGAGCGCGTCTTCAGCGTGATCAATTCATTCTCACAGTTTCCAATTAGAAATGGAACGGCAGCATATCCTGCGGTCGAAGGTGAACTGTCTCGAACAAGATCGCAGAGCAGTTCTGTGACTTCATCGTCATTCAATTGCCCTTCAGCTAAACGATTTAGATCATTCCAAATTGTGACACCATCGGTGTCTATCCCTCGCAGTTGAGACCAATCCTGCATTTCATTCATCGCTGAGCATCTTGTTTCGCTTATCGCTGGGAAAGGATTTGGCAGCAATCCTTTGCCTCATTACGCAGCCTTCCCGTGATTGCAAACCGCAGAGCCCAGCGAGTGTGTGGCGCGGAGCGAATTTGGAGTGCGGCTGCGAAGCTGCCGCTTTCGTGAGTCTCATGAGGCCGAACGTTTCATCGCGAACTACGAAAGTCCACCGGCTTGCGAACGACGGCTGCTTGGGACAAGCAGCCCTACCTCGCGCCGGGCGCTCGAACGACCAACTAGGTCGCGGCGCACAAGGTAGGGCGGGTTGTCCCCAACCCGCCGCGTGACGCCTGAAGGTGTGGAGAGTCTCATCGTGCCAACGAAGCCCGTCCTCCCCAAAACCATCCCCCCTGCAAACTCCCTCCCCCACCCCACGTAAATCATTTGAACCCACCCGCCTCCTGCGGCAGGTGCGCCACCGCTTTCACCTCGATTCCGTCTTCGCCTTCGTCCTGATCCAACCATGAACTACCCAGCCTCCCGCAGTCAGCCTCTGCCTCGTTTTCGATTGAAGTCCGCCCTGCTCGCGCTCGCTCTCGCGTGCCTGGCTCAGGCTGAGCTGGCCCATGGTGCCAAGGACCCCACGGACGTCACCGCCGTCGTCGCGGGTGCGGTGAAGGATGACAAGCTCTCGATCACCTCGGGCAACGATCTCTTTGGCGACACCGCCGCAGGTGTGCCGAAGAAACTGCACATCGAGTACACCCTCGGCGACGAAAAGCTTTCGCGCGATGTGGGCGAGAACAGGAAGCTGGAAATCGCCGCGCCTGCGGGGAAACACCTCGTCATCACCAAGGCCGTCTATGGACCTGCGGATGGCTCGAAGCCGAAGACCGTCGCCGCCGTCACGGAAAATCCCGGCGAGCTGCTGGCAACGCTGCCGGGTTTCAAGGTCGAGCTCGTGCGCAAGGCGGACGCGGCCACGGAAGGCTCGTGGATCTCCATCGCGAAAGATCCCAAGGGCCGCCTGCTCCTCGGCGCGGAACCGAAAGAACCCATCTCGCGCCTCACGCTCAAGGACGGCAAAGTCACCAAGGCCGAGATCCTCAAAATCCCGCTCAGCGAGGTCATGGGCATGCTCTTCGCCTTTGACAGCCTCTACATCAATGGCCGTGGCAATGGCCCCGATGGCAAGAGTGTCTATGGCCTCTGGCGCTGCACCTCCACCACCGCCGAGGAGGCCTTCGACAAGGTCGAGTTCCTCCGCGAATGGCGCGGCGGCGGTGGCGACCACGGCGCGCACACCATCCTGCTCAATCCCGACAAAAAGCACCTCAACGTGCTCTGCGGAAATTTCGTCGATGTGCCTGCCGATGTGCTGCCCACCTCCCCGCACAAAAACTACGCGGACGATCTCGTGCTGCCGCGCGCGGAAGATGGCAACGGCTTCGGCGCAGGCCGCAAGCCACCGGGCGGCTTCGTCGTCCGCATGGACCCCGATGGCAAGAACTGCGAACTCATCGCCAGCGGCGAGCGCAACACCTACGGCGTCGCCTTCAATCACGATGGCGAGCTCTTCGGCTTTGACAGCGACATGGAGTGGGACTGGGGCACACCCTGGTATCGTCCCGTGCGCGTCTATCATGTGACCAGCGGCGCAGACCACGGCTTCCGCGAAGGCGCCAGCAAGTGGCCCGAGTATTACCACGACAGCCTGCCAGCCACCGTGACCATCGGCATCGGCTGCCCCACGGGCGTGGGCTTCGGCACGGGTGCCAAATTCCCCGCCAAGTACCAGCGCGCCTTCTTCATCCAGGACTGGACCTATGGCCGCCTCATCGCCGTGCATCTCACGCCGCAGGGCGCCAGCTACGGCGGCACCTGGGAAAACTTCGTCGCACCAAAATCACTCAACGAAAAATCCGGCAAGACCCCGCTCAATTTGACCGGCCTCACCATCGGCGACGATGGCGCGATGTACTTCACCATCGGCGGCCGCCACACCCAGGGCGCGCTCTTTCGCGTGACCTACGAAGGCACCGAATCCACCGCACCCGCAGACCTCCACGAAGTCGCAGGCGATGAAGCCCGCACGCTGCGCCACAAGCTCGAAGCCTTCCACGGCCACGAAGACGCCGCCGCCGTGGACACCGCATGGCCTCACCTCGCCAGCGAAGACCGCTTCATCCGCTACGCCGCACGCATCGCCATCGAAAGCCAGCCCATCGCTCAGTGGAAAGCACGCGCCCTGGCCGAAACAAACCCCACCGCAGCACTCACCATCCTCCTCTCCGTCGCACGCCTCGGCGGCACCGAGGCCCAGGGCGATCTCTTCAAAGCCATCGCCAAGCTTCCCCTCACGCAGCTCAAGAGCGAGGCCCAGCAGCTTGAGTTCATCCGCGTCATCGAAGTCGCCATCAGCCGCATGGGCAAACCCGCCGCTGAAATCGCCGCGCCCATCATCGCGCTGCTCAGCCCGCTTTACCCCGCGCAGAGCGTCGCGCTCAATCGCGAGCTGTGCCAGACGCTCCTCGCGCTCGATGCACCCGACACCATCGCCCGCACGCTCAAGCTCCTCGCCGCCGCACCCACGCAGGAAGAGCAGCTCAACTACGTCGTCGCCCTGCGCACCATCACGAATGGCTGGACACCGGAAATGCGCCGCCAGTATTTCGCCTGGTGGGCCCAGAAGCGCAACACCACCCAGCACCCCGAAAAGACGCTCAAGTGGTTCACCGATGCCGGCCGCGACTTCAGCGATGGCGCAAGCTTCAGCAACTTCCTCGTCAAAATCCGCCGCACCGCCATGGCCAACGTGCCACCGGAAGAACTCGCCGCGCTGCAGCCCGTGCTCGATTCCTGGATCGAGCCCGCCCCCAAGCTCAAGAAGCCCAAGAAGGACCGCACCTTCGTGAAGAACTGGCAGATGTCCGACCTCATCGGCGATCTCGACAAACTCAGCAAAGGCCGCAACTTCGCCCAAGGCCAGGACGCCATGTACGGCACCCTCTGCCTCATGTGCCATCGCATCGGCGATGAAGGCGGCTCCGTCGGCCCGGATCTCACCGCCGTCGCCAGCCGCTATTCGCCGCAGGTCATTCTCGAAGCCCTCATCGAGCCCTCGAAAGTCATCTCCGAGCAATACGCCAACACCGACATCACGCTCAAAAACGGCACCTTTCTCACCGGCCGCATCGTGGGTGACACCGATGACAAAATCATCCTCCGCCCCAGCATGCTCGCCCCCGACACCAAGGAGATCAGCAAAGCCGACATCAAGACCAAGGAAACCTCCAAGCTCTCCCCCATGATGCCCGGCCTCCTCAACACCCTCACCAAAGAAGAAATCCTCGACCTCCTCGCCTACTTCCAAGCCGCCGGAAAGCCTGAGGGTGCGGCGTTTAAGAAGTAGTGTGACTAGGGCGTGTTTGAAAACCTTGGCTACGCTGGCGCTTTGCGTTTTGGAGTGCGCCGGTCCTCCGGCGCTTTCGAGTGCCTCATGGCCCGCGTAAAGCTCCAGAGGGCTGGAGCACTCCAGGACGCTGTCGCGATCTCCACTATTCTGCGACCTGGAGCACCGCCGAGGTTTTCAAACACCGCCAAGTGTCAGATCAAGACGATCCCCCTCCGCGCGAGCTTGCCCCCATCCCCTCCCCCAAAATATGGGTGTTTACGGGTGTCATTACGGTTGGACTTTTGGGTGTTTATGGGTGTCATTATGGTTTGGGAGACCATGATGCTGAAAACAGATTCCATCCAAATCACGCCGGATTTGCTGGCGTTGATTGCTGAAATTGACGAGTTCAAAGGTGCCTGGCGTGCCCTGGGCACCCTGGCCCCTGAACGCTTGAAGGCTTTGCGCCACGTCGCCACCATTGAGAGCATCGGCTCCTCCACTCGCATCGAGGGCAACAAGCTCACTGACCGCGAGATTGAGCGGCTGCTGGCCAGCCTGGAAATCAAAAAGTTCGACACTCGGGACGAACAGGAAGTCGCCGGCTATGCCGAGGTCATGGAAACCCTCTTCCATGCCTGGCAGGACATCCCCATCACCGAAAACCACATCAAGCAGCTTCACCGCGACCTGCTGCGCCATAGCGAAAAGGACGAGCGGCACCGCGGCGAATACAAGACGCTGCCCAACAGCGTGGCCGCCTTCGATGAAAACGGCAGGCAGGTTGCCATCGTGTTCGAAACGGCCACTCCCTTCGATACACCGCGCCTCATGGCCGAGCTCGTCGCGTGGCTGAACGAAGCGCGCGAACTGAAGCGAACACATCCGCTTTTTGTGGTCGCCGTGTTTGTGGTGGTGTTCCTGGAAATCCACCCCTTTCAAGACGGCAATGGCCGCTTGAGCCGCGTGCTCACCACCCTGCTCCTGCTGCAGGCGGGCTACGCCTATGTCCCTTACAGTTCACTGGAAAGCGTCATCGAGGGCAGCAAGGAGGGCTACTATCTGGCCTTGCGGCAAACCCAGGGCACCATCCGCACCCAGTCGCCCAACTGGCAGCCGTGGTTGCTGTTCTTTCTGCGCGCCTTGCAGCAGCAGAAACGCCGCCTGGCCGCCAAGGTGGAGCGGGAAAAAATCGTGCTCGCGGCACTGCCAGAACTCGCCGTGCAAATCATCGACTACGCCAGGCAGCATGGCCGCGTGACCATGGGCGGCATCATCAAGGTGACAGGAGCCAGCCGGAACACGCTCAAGGAGCACTTCCGCCACCTGCTGGAGCAGGGCCATGTGGTCAAGCACGGCACGGGCAAAGGCACATGGTATGCTCTGCCATGACATACCCTCCTCGCTTTTTTCCAATCCGCCGGCAAACCCGGAGGCCCCGCGTTGAAGCAGCGGGACCGCATGCAGAGGAGCACCTGCGTACGGCGGCAGAAGAGCGGCAGAGAGAGGCTTTGCGCCACGCCGCCACTCCACGGGGCGCACTTTGATGTTCCTCAGCGGCTGCGGCTTCGGGAGGTTGATGCGGAGGTAAACTGCAGAGGATGTACGGACGCAGAGGCCTCCTTTTGAATTCAAGCTTCTGATCTCTGCGCTCGTCCATTCTCTGCGGTTCATCTGATTGTTCGCATTGCCCATTTTAACACCCAAGATGCGTCCTATCGCAGCCCAGGGCCAGCCACATTGCAATGGCCTGACACGCATCTTGAACCGGCCCGCCGTGAGTTTTCATCTGGACACCCCATGGCGGTCTGTTAAAAATGCCGTGGCTTCCACCCAGGAATGCTGCATGCGCTGAGCATCGCTGCCACACCGCACCATGAAATGGCACCTGTCGCAAGAGCGTTCATCCAGATGCCCCTCCACACTATGAAACACCTGCTTCCATTGGCGCTCGCCCTCATCACCCTCTCCGCACACGCCCAGCAGGCCAGTGAGTGGAAAACGATCCTGGCCACAGAGGAGGATCTCAAGGGCTTTCCACCCGGGCAGGTCCATCTGGTGGACGGACTGCTCCATGTGCGCGCCGGCCATGGCATCCTGGTCCCGCAGCCATACGCGGACGGTGCCATCCGCGCACTCTTTCATTTCCGCGAGAAGACCAGCTGGCCCCAGCTTCGCATCCGGCGTACTGCCGATGTCAGGCCCCAGGACAGCGAGTACTACGAGATCATACTCAACATCAAGATGGGAGAGACCTCCATCGACAATCTCTTCCTCAACTTCACCTCGAAGGGCAAGATCAAGCGGCTGGCTGTCGTGCCCCTGCCAAAGCCCTTTGTTTTGGGAGACTACATCGATCTTGAGCTCTCCGCCGTCGGCCAGCATCTGAAAGTCCTGATCAATGGCAAAGCGGCCTTTGAAATCGATGACAAGTCCATTTCCGCCGGCGGGCTCTGGGGCGTCGCCGCAGATCAGGCCTGGTTCTCCAAAATCCAGGTGCGCAGCTTCGTTCCCAGGTCAAGCGACCCACGGATCGCCCAGCTGGAGGACGCCTATGCCGCCGCCATCGAGCGCGACGCCCCTCTCATCCCCCATATCGAAGCCGTCAAAGCCCTCGATGACAAGTATGTCGCAGCGCTGGATCGTACGCTGGATGCCGCCACCCAGGCAGGCAACCTCGATGCCGCGCTGGCCCTGCGCACCGAGAAAAAGCGACTGCAGGACGAAGCCCCGCTGCCCGACGATGACAAAGCCGCGAACGAGACGCTCAAGCCTCTCCGCGCCACCTACCGCAGCACCCTGAGCCAGCTCACCACCCAGCGCGAACAGCGCCTGCAAACCCTGCGCGAAAAATTCCTCCAGGCGCTGGATGCCTACCAGGCCGAGCTCACCCGCGCGAAAAACCTCGATGCCGCCCTCGAAGTGCGCAAACGCCGCGATATCGAAGCCGCCAAAGCCCCATAACCGGGCGGATTGATGCGCAAGTAAACCGCAGAGGATGAACGGTCGCAGAAGACTGCATTTTGAATTCAGGCTTCTGCTCTCTGCGCCCGTCCAATCTCTGCGGTTCATCTCATGTTCGTCTGCGGCTGCGGCTTTGGAAGGCCCAAGCCCATCACGAAAAGAACCTCGAATAAAAAATCCCACGCGTCGCCACAAAGCCGGTCAGCAAGGCGGCTGGTATGACGTAGTAGTAGCCTGCTGCAGCGGCAGGATGGAACTTCGAGAAGGCACCGATGGCAATGAAGCCGAGCAGGAGAAAAATGACACCAATGCAGCCTCCTTCGATGAGGTTAAAGGTCACGAAGACCACGCTCGCGATCACACCGCCGATGAGGCACGGCCACCAGACGCTGGCGAAGGGACGGGGCGCGAGATGCGCGGAGATCAGCCACGCAAAGAACCCGGCCATGGAAAGCAGGATGGCCAGCCACCGGAGCCAGCAAAGGAGTGTGCCGAGATGCTTCATGCGGGCGAAGAGCTGTTCATAGGTGAATGCCGAGCTGGGTCAATTTGCGGCCAAAACCTTCCGCCGTGGCCAGCGTGTGGAGAAAGCTGCCGTCAGAACGTTGATACGAGATCACGCCACCATCCTGAAGGCGAACGACCAGTACGCAGTCCCGCGCCGCAGACGTTGGGAACCGCAGGATCTCCGGCTCGAAGCCGAACAGCTCCGCGAGACTGAACGACGGTAGCCGCCCATGAAGGACGAATCTGCCGGGGCAGTCGCGTATCGGCACCCACACGCCACGCTTCCAAAGCGTCTCGAAGGTCAGCGGCTGTGTGGGGTACATAAGGCTTTCCATTCAGCTACATTCATCCGAGTGATGCAAGGAGGAACAGCTATATAGCGATTCGCAAAACTCATTTCCGAAATGAAGAGGCTGAGGATGTTCGGTTTGCCGCAGAGGGGCCAAGGTGCAAAGGTGGCAGAGATTCAATCTCTTCTCTGCTCCCTCTGCCTCTCCGCCCCTCTGCGGCAGAGTCGAGGCCTCCTCCAGCTTTCAAAAGATTCAGCGGAGCGTGTTTCCCCAGGCGCTTTCCGGAAATCAGTTCTGGAAAACGCCATACCATGGCAAGCTCAAGTGAGGATTCCGGATCCACTGCCTGCGCATTGAGCCCCGCGCATCCCCAAGACTCCAAGACGCCTCCGCTTCTTCTCTTGGAAATCCACGATCCTCCCCCCTGCCCGGACGGCTCACTCACCTGTCAGCACAGCACCTCGCCTACTTTGAAGCTTTCTCCGGGGCCTGTTCCTGCGGCACGGCCTTCGACTTCTCCAGCACCTCCTGATATACCTGCTCAGCCTTCTCGTTGAAGAGACTGCCGTTGATCTCCTGCTTTTTCAGGTAGTCCTTCAGCGTCATTGCGGGAACCTCGTTTTTATCCAGTGCTATCTCCTGGTAGGTCGTGGGCTCTTTGGAGGTCAGGCGTATGGTCCCGGTCAGCAGCACCTTGCCATCGGCGCTCACGTCCATTTGCAGATCTCCCTCCAGCTTTTGCAGGGAGTCATCGTGGTGGTCGTAGTTGTTGATCATGCGCACATTCTCGCGGTCCGCCTTGGTAAAGGTGATCCTCCCCGTCTTCAGCGCCCCCACCTGCACCAGCACCTGTACCGCGCCCCCCGCATACGGGCTCCACGGGCCGCTGGGCACATTGGTGGCCCCCATCTCCAGCATCAGCAGGTGGGCTCCAGACTTGATGCGCAGGTTTGAATCAAGCGTCCAGCCCCGGTCATCCGGCGCAAGGGCGGTGTCCTTCACCAGCACAAACTTCGTCAACGGGATGCGCACTCGTGCATCGACCTGCCGCGTGAGAAACACGGAGAAATCCGCCTCCGTGCGCAGCGGTCCCCTGGCATCGTCCACGCCGGGGATCTTGCCCCAGTCACGGCTGTAGCTGTCCAGGAAATCCAGATGGTCCGTGATGGCTGCGGCCTCCTCCGCAGGAATCTCCCGCCGCCGCTTCATGATCTCAAATTTGGCCCAGTATTCGGCGATGGGAAAGCGCGTCTCCTTCACCACGGCGCCCTCCTTGATCTTGAGCAGCGCCACTTCCGTGGGCCGCACCTCCTCGCGCGGTGTTTTTTCATCCGGGTGCTGATACTTCTTTTTCTTCAGCGTGCAGAAGATGCGCAACTGACCGGTGTACCAGTCTGCAAAGATCCGGCCATCCGCCGCCGCACGCCCGGGGAAAACCTGTCGCAGCACCTCATCCAGCCGTGCCTGCTCCTTCTTCACCACAGCCTCGGCTTCCTTGGGTTTGGATTCCTCCTGCTCCAGAAGGTCGATCAAGCCACTCGGTTGGAACTTCGCCAGATACAGCCGCCCGTCCGTGATCTCATACGTGGCCACATGACCGCGATAGTTCGCCGTGCTCGTCATTTCCAGCGGGTACTTCCCATGCTTGCCGTCTGCGAAGTAAGCCTGGAAGGGTGCGGGAAAAAGCCAGTGAGTCTCCAGCACGCAGCGCTCGCCACGGTAGAGGATGAAGTCATCCTCCTGCTCCGTGGCCGCAGCCTGTGTGTTCGTGAGCAGCAGCAGGGCGGGAAGGATCAGCAGAAGTCGAAGCCTCATGGGAAGATGTGCTTAAAAGAATGGATAATTCATCATTCTACCGAAGCTGATGTGGCATGACAAGAAGCGATTGGCTCATGGATGAGCATGAAAAAGTCGCGCTTCTCACGCCGCTGCCATTCGCAGCATTCGCGGTGGAAGCTTTTGACGGCGCTGGAACGGGCGACTTAGTGATTCAGCGCTTCTTTTGCCATGAATCTCCCCTTCCTCACCCTCACCGCCCTGCTGCTGCTCGCATCCCACGCACTCCTGCCCGCTGCCGATGCCACTCTGCCACAGGCCATCGACCAGGCCCACACCGAACTCTGGCGCCGCTTCGTCGATCCCCATGGCATCATCCGCGACTTCGTGGGCGATCTGCCCACTCCCGAAGACTGCAAGCTCGGCAGGCCCAATGCCATCGGCTGGTGGAGCCCCATCGAAAACGGCCCCATGTTCAACGGCCTCTACCTCCCCGCCGCCTGCGAGCGCGCCCGCCGCAGCGGTGCTGCCGCCGATGCGGAGCAGGCACGCCGCCTCGCCCAGGGCCTCATGAAATGCGCCTCCGTCTCCGATGTGCCCGGCTTCATCGCACGCGGCATCGGCACGGATGGCGTGTGCCACTACCCGCTCAGCTCAGACGATCAGACGCATCCCTGGTTCCTCGGCCTGCACGCCTATTTGAAAAGCGGCCTCCCCACCGCCGAAGAGCGCCAGCAAATCGTGACCAAGGTCAAAGAAGTCGCCACCGCACTCGAGGCCACAAAGTGGCGCATCCCCTGCGAAGGAGATTTCAAAGGTACTTTCCGCGGCGGCTTCACCGGCCACCTCTTCCGCGATGCCGTCCGCTACCTCTACCTCCTCCGCGCCACCCACGAAATCACCGGCGACTCCATCTGGCTGGAGCGCTACCACAAAGCCCGCGCCGAGCGCCCCGCACCCGGCACCAAAACACGCGCCGAAATCTGCGCCGAAGGCTATCCCTACGACCGCGAAGCCATCGCCCACATCGATGAATCCCAGCTCTGGATCTACGTCGGCAGCCAGGCCTCCCTCTCCCAGCTCATCGCCATGGAAAAGGATGCAGCACTCAGCGCCCTCTACCGCACCGGCCTCACCGTCAACGCCACCAATGCCCTCCCCGCCCTCAAAGGCCACACCACCTTCGACAACAACGATAAGAAAATTTTCGGCAACGCCAACTGGCGCGCCGTTTACTCCACCTGGTTCCCCCAGCCCACCCAGGAAGACGCCGCCAAGCTCGCCAAAATCTCCGACAAAACCCAGCGCGGCGAACGCAAAGACTACGAGGCCCGCTACATGAAAAACCCTCTCGCCGCCGCCGCCATCATCTCCCTCCTCCGCGACGGCTCAAACCGCGCCACCATCGAAGCCGCCATCCGCCATTACGACTACGCCAAACTCCACATGGCCGAGCTCTTCTTCGCCGAGTGCGCGTATTATGCGCTGCCTCTGGAAAAGTAGCCCAGTTGCGCCGCAACTGGTCTGCGGTGGTTCATCCCACTGTGCCTCCTTGACCCACCGCTTGTATTTGAAGCGGCACCTCAGCCATCCCGATGAAATCGGAGACCATCGAGGCGGTCATAGAGAAAGCGTCTGTCTGTCGGGTAGTTGGCTTCACTGGCCGCGTAGCCCGTCCCCTCCGGAACAAGCGTCAGCGCCCGTTCCCCGTAATATGACCCAAGACGCAGACGGCCATCTGAAATCTTCTCCCACCGGCCAGCTACGTTAAAGCTACTGATGAATCCTCCCTTCACACCGCATGGCACCCCCGCGTCGAAAGTGCCGCGCAGTAAAAAATAGCCACCACGATGAAGCGAAAGCATGAAGTGCCGGGGGGCCGTCAACGGCAGCGAGCAGAGCCTGCCGCGTGAATGAACTCGTATGCCATACCTCGGCAATCAGGCGCGGAGCAGCGGCCATCATCGCAAAGAGCGTGTAGTCAGTGAACAACCCGAGCCAACAATAGGACCGCGTTGATTCCATGAGTGGAGCAACGAGAACAATATCCCTACGCAGATGAGCCCCTTTGCAATGAGGTTCACAACAGTCATGAGGCGGTCACCTCTTCCAAGATCTCCCGCTTTGCGATGTCCCAGTCTACGTACTTGGCGGTGCCTTCGGCGACTAATGCCTCACGTTCATTCAGCATTTCCTGATGCCACTGCGGCACAGTCAACTGGTCAAGGGCATCCAGGGCGATCATGGCAAAGCGTAAACACCAGCGCTGAACTCGCAACGAGTTTGATGCCCTGACCGCGAGAACCGAGAACTCGAACCCTAATACCTCCCCGCTGACCACGCTGGCCACAGCCCCGTCGGCTTCCGTCCCTGCGGGCGCATGCGCTCCAGCAGCACCAGCGCGGTCTGTGCCTGCTGGTGGATGAGCGATGGCGCGTCCTGGTTGCGCAGGCTGGGGATGTCGTAGTTGGTGATCGTCGGTTTCGCAAAGAAGGCATCAAGCGCCAGAGGGAGGAAGATGGACTCCACAAAGTTCGCCGGCACGGGCAGCGCCACGCCGGGATCAGTGTGGCCTTCATCGTTGTTGTACACATCCGCGCGTGTCAGCTCGCCCAGCGCGGTGCGCGCCTGAAACTCCAGCACCGTGTCCGTGCTCACATAGCCGGAGATCATCATGCGCAGCTTCACCGCGTTGTTGGAAATGGCGGACTCGATGAAGTAGCGCACATCGCCGCCGCAGCTTTGCGACAGCTCCTCACGGCTGCCCGCAGCGACGAGCGTGCGCTTGCTGCCGCGAAAACGCACCGGCTCCAGCACCGTGATGATGTCTCCATCCAGCTCCACGGTGTCCACGTTGACCGTCGCGGTGCCGCTGGTCGTGCCGGACAAATGCGGAAACTGCAGCGTCGCGGTGCTGCCGGTGATGGAAAGGATGCGGTTCATGGCGGGGTCACCCGGCAGATCCACCCAGCAGCCTGCGGCCCATGAGGGAAAGCTCCCCGTGGCCGTCATGCCGCCATGCGTCAGGCCGCTGACTGCCACCGGAGTGGGCGCACGGAAGTAGGCGCTGCGCTGCTGCTTTGCCGCAAAGAGCGGGCCCAGCGCCGCCATCTGCTGCAGCGCCGCATTGCACGCGGCCAGCGCATCTGGCAGTGGATCTTCATAGTCGGAGCCTCCCGCGTAAGGGATGGCGCGCTGCTCCACCCGCAGGTAGCTCAGCATCGTGGCGATGGTTTCACGTACAGTCATAATCAAAGGGTGGTGAGGGGTGTCGTGCGGGGTTCAGGAAGGCTGATGCTCACGTTGTCCAGCGTGGCGATGATCTCCGTCTCAAGCGCGAGCCGGTAGTTGCGGCCCTCGCGCATGAGCTCGCCGCTGGCGTAGCGGCCCACGTAAACCTGCGTGCCGCAGTCCAGCGCGGCCAGTTTGCACTCCGGCCCGCGTGCGACCACGACGGCCTCCATGCGTGTGCTCGCGCCCTGCACCGCCGTGGGCAGCACGATGCCGGCTGCGGTGGTCTGCTCCTGCGGCGTCACGTCCAGCAGCAGGTGATTTGTCAATGGGTGGATTCCAGGTGGTTTCATAGTCATGTGGTTGTTGGTGCTATTTCTTGGTATTTGTGGTCAAAGTAAAAATGTCAGTGTCATCAACTGCGGCGCATCACTCACGCCTTCCGCCTCACCCAGCCCGCATTCGCCAGCTCGATCCGTGAATCCGCATGCCCGATGCCCGCGCGCAGCGCATCCTCCGCCACGCCCAGCAGTGCAGCCAGGGCCTTCAGCCTCTTCGGCGGCTCCACCAGATCATACGCCGCCTCATGCAGCGGCCTGCCGGCAATGAGCGGCGGCACCACGGCCTGCACGCTCGTGGCAGCCACAGAAACGGTGGAGGCATCTGCCACAGCAGCCTGCGCTTTCACATCCGCCTCGGCCTTCAGCGCTTTTTCCTCCGCCGAGGCGGGCGCAACGGTCGGCTCAGCACCCGGCCCAACCACGATTCGGGTGTCAGTGCTCGTGTCCGTTGCGCCCATTTCGGTGAGATTCGTCAGCGGCGTGGGCTTCGCCGCAGTCGGTGCATCCAGCGTCACCACCATCGCGTGCGGCAGACGGCGCTGTTCCATGAGATCATGCGCCAGGCGTCCCTTCCCTGCCTGCCACAGGTGCAGCGGCACACGCAGGATGTGCCCCTCCAGCGCCGACTCAAAGCGGAAGATGTAGGAGCGCGTCCCCTTGTCGTGAAAATCATACGGCGCATTGTTCCCCACGCCCACCAGCTTCACGACGACAAGCGGATCATCCGCGCGACGATGCTTCGCAAGCAGCGCGGAATCAACGCGCGCCGGCAGGGTCATAACAGTGGTGAGAGAGGGACAGGCAGTGGTGTTGGGCTTCATAAAAGGTGAAAAGTAAAATGGGTCTGAGGTATCGGGGGCATTCCTGCCCCTCTTGGAATTCTGTCTCGTCTCCTGTTTCCTCCCTGGGGCTCTGGCCACTGGCCGCACCCGCAAGGGAGGCAGGAGGTAAAATTCTAAAAAGTTAAATCGGTTAGCAGAGTGGTAGTTTCTGGCATCTTCTCCCACTCTTCCTCCCTCGGCCTGGTCATTGCCACCAAGGGAGGAAGAGCGGGAGAAAGATGAGTTGCGAGCCCGCACGGCGCTTTTTCAAGACACCGTGCGGGCCGCTGTGTCGCGTTACGCGCTCAGAGTCGGCACCTCGAGGCCCGGATGCTGGCCGGCGTGGCGCAGCACCGAGTAGCCGCTGGTCTTGCCATCCGTGCGGATGCAAGGTGCCTGGCCAAAGATGGTCTCATAGCCGCCGCCATCCACGAACGAGTAGTCGTCCTTGTCGCCCACGAGGAGGTCATCCCCCACATAGGCGCGCACGGCCGTGTCCTGGCCGAGGATGAGGCTGCACATGTCCACCGCACCATTCGCATTGCAGGGAATGATGTAGGCGCCCGCATCAAACTCCGACGTCCAGACAAAGTCCGGAGAGCAGTTCGATGTGCCGCCCGCACCACCCGCAGCACGGGTGTAGGCCGTGCCCAGGGAGTTCAGGCCCCAGGTGTCCCCGGTGGCGATGAAGTTCCCCAGCGTCGCCACTCCGAGGCCGGAGTTGTCGTTCGTGTTGTCCGGGTTCAGGATCGCGTTCACCGTGATCTGGTTCCCGTTGTTGCCCGTGCCCAGCCAGCTCACAAGACCGACCGAGCCATCCGGATTGATCACCCAGCCATAGTAAGTGGCGGAGGTGATGGCCGAGTAGAAGCTCGACCACGTCACACCGCCGGGAGCAGTGGCCGCGGTGCTCGTGGACTGGCCCTCATACCACTCATAGGCGTAGCCGCCCATCCACGCCATGTAGGGCGTTTTGGTGTCCGTCGCATGGCTCTTGAGAACACAGGCCACGCTGCTGGAGTCCACACCGAATCCGGTGGAGAGCATCGCACGCGGTGCCAGCGGATCAGCGCACTGATCGTTCTCAGGATCCACAGACGCATGCTCAAAGAGGCCCACGCCGTTCCAGTCCAGCAGCTTGCCGGAGAAGAGCGGGTTTTCCTCATTGCTGCGTGCGCCGCCGTGCAGGGCCGCCTGCTCATAGCTGCTGGAGTTCTTGATGCTGGCGATCGCCGCATCAGGAATGTACACCATCGGCTTGTACACCGGGCTGCCATGCTTGCTCGTCACCACGATGCTGCGGCCGCCAAGACGGCGCCACTGCGGGATCGCATTCGTGATGCCCGAAGGCGTCAGCGTGTCCAGCGCATTCAGGCTGGCCAGCGTCTTGCGCGCATTCGGGTAGATGGTGTTGCCCACGCCCTGCAGCTTGAGCGCCATCTTCATGTCGTTCATGCGGCGGCGTCCCAGCTTTTCGCGCAGGGCCAGCAGCACGGCGGATTTCACCCCGCCGCCTCCCGCCATGAACTTCAGCTGCTTTTTGGTGAACTTGAAGGCATCGCGCCAGAAGTCCACCACGCAGCCGAAGGTCTTGAAGTCCACGCTGGACTCATTCCCGCGCAGCGGCTGCTCGCCACGCGCACCGGGGCCGCGCGGCTGGCTCATGACAGTGAATTTGACCTCGTCTCCCGCATGGGCGGAGGCGATGTCCTTGCGAACGATGAAGGGCTTTCCGGAGCCCTCCCCGCCCTCAAACATCGCAAAGTCATCCACCGAGCGCGCACCCTTGCGGAGCTGCTGGGAATAGACCTTGGCGACGACGGACGGATCAGCCGCGACGGCGGCTGCGAGTGTGGATACGACTGATTCAGCGTGATAGGCGCTCATATATGTGTGTCTCTAAACGAGAGGTGTTGTCTGTTGTGTTTTGATTGAAGATTAACGTGTGGTATCTTGCGGCAGTTCATACCATCCTAGGTCCAAAAAAAGGCCGGCTAGTGCCGCACTTTGACGGAGGTCAGCCTGTCCAGACTGTGGATGAACGCGTCCTGCTGCTCAGGTGTCAGCTTGTCGATTTCCGCCATCGCCGTCTGGGGAGACAGAGCGCCGGCGGAGAAACCGGGGCCGACTGGTGAACCGGGCAGCCGCATCGAATGTCTCGGCGCTGGCGGTATCAGAGACGTGCCTTTCGCGTGGCCTGGGCTGTTCGCCGCATGTCCTTTGAAAAACTTGTCGATCACCCGCCGTCCGATCTTCTCAGGCCAGTCAGGATGATTAAGGATTGGGTCGTTTTTTGCCTCTGCAAGCAAAATTTCATCATCACAGTAAGAAACAAATCCAGTGTCCTCATCCGTGATCAAATCCGAGAACTGATCCATCATGCGATTGTGGCTTTCCGACTGCTGGCCCTGCCATTGATGGTTCACCACCGCCGCCTCGCGCCGCGCCTCACGCAAGTCGATTTTGAGATCCGTCATCTGCTCCAGCAGATCTGTCGCCACCGGATCATACGTCTCCTTCGCCTGCTTGTATTGGTGCTGCAGCAGCGCCAGGTGCTCTTCCAGTTCCGCCACCTGCGGCACCTCCATCTGCGTCTGCGAATCGTCAAATCCAGGCGCGTCATCCTGCGCAAAACCATCCCCGGCCTGCGCCTGCCCCGGGCTGCCAAACACCTCCGCAAATGCATCCGCCGGCGCTTTGCCAGCGCGGATCAGATCCAGCGCCTGCACCGTGCGTGCGCGGTCCTCCGGCTTCAGCGCCTTGATGGAGACACGCGCCGGAGCAAACGCAGACGTCTCTTCACCCGTGCCGCCGCGTGGCTCCTCCTGCGGCTGCACGGCCGCCAGCGCCGCCTCCACGCGCTCCGGATCACCGCTCTCAAAGTCCCTGATCTGCGCGTCCGTCATCTGCGCCAGGTCCGCACCCGCCAGCGCCTCGTCCAGCGAGGACAGCCCCGGGATCACCTCCGCTTGCGAAGCAGCTCCCGCGCCCTCGGCGTCGCCTCCGGCAGAAGCCAGGCTGTCGAGCACCGCGCTCGCATCAGCCTCCGAAAGATTTTCAAAAACAGCCCCCGCCTCGGCGGCGCTGGGGGTGGATGGCGTGTAGTCGTCAGGCATGGTATTAAGTGGTTGTTTGTGGTAGTATGATCAAAAGAAAAGGCTGGAGTCGTGGAAAGCTTCGGGCTGCGTCATTCACCCGCCCCGGCGCCCGGCGGGAGATCCCGCAGAGCACATGCTGTGGTCAGGCTTGCATGAGAGAAGTCTTGGGTCCGATTTTCAAGAGTCAAGCAAGATTCTCACAAAATCTTATCCATGGCACTGCAACTGGTCCTTTGTGGTATGCAGTGCCTTGACGGCAAAGCCGCCCACCCCCGCAGTTTCTCACTCCCATTCAAGCCGCACAAACTCCGCCGCGCCGCCATCCCACAGCGCCGCATCCTTCGCCGCAGTGCCCGGCACACGTGCGCAGATCCCCAGTTCATCCATCTGCGCCCAGTCCTTCAGCACCGCGCCCTTGTCAGACACAAAGTCAGACGCAGCCAGCACCACGCTCTGCGCCTCCGTGCTTCCAGTGATCTCACGCGTGCACAGGTAGCTCGCGCGCGGACCGCGATAGCTCCGCCAGTCATTCTCCCGCACCACAAAGGTCAGCCGGTTCGTCTTCGGCATCTTCATCGAGAGCTTCAGCCGCGCCCCCACCGGTGCACGATACAGCGGGTCCGTCACCTTTCGCGTCCACATTTCCTGATGCGTCAGATTCCCCGCATTCAGCACATACCAGTCCCGCAGCCCGTGGGAAAAATCATCCATCACAGCACTCGTCCGCGCCGTCGCCACCGTCCCCGCCGCACGCAGCGCGTCCGGTTCCGCATGCCGCAACAGACTGCTGATGCACACCTCCCGCACCTCAGCCCCCTTCCCCTGCAGCGCCTTCATGGACACCGCCTGCGGCAGCGTGTGATACACATTCGCAAACGCAAAGAGCGGCAGATCCACCGCATGCAGCGGCAGCAGCGCTGTGTAATCCGCCCCCTGCTTCACCACCTCCGCGCTGCGCCAGAAGCGCGCCCGCGGATCTGCATCCACGCTGTAGTAAATCTCCACGCGTGAAACAGGCAGCGCCTTCACCTCAGGCGTCACCTTCACATCAGGCATCACATTCACATCCGGCGTCACCCGCAGCAGCGGCCCCCCATCCGCCGTCTTCAGCACCAGCTCGCTCACAGGCGTCTCCGGCAGCGCCGGGCCTCCTTTGAGAAAATGGTCAAACCACAGCGGCATCGCCACCGCCACCTCAGGGATCAGCCGATGATTCATATGCGGCGCCCAGCTGTACCGCGTCGGCTGCCCCACGATCAGCGCATTCGTCCGATACACATCATCCATCCAGCCATGGAAATCATTCGTCCCGCTCCGGTGCAGCACCGGGCACTGAATGTGCGGCGCATAGCTCTCAAAGCTCAGCGTCTTCCGAAACACCTCCACATCTCCCGCAATCTTCTCCTGCTGCGCCGTCCCGCCCGCAAACGCATGCGCCTCCCAGCGATACCCCTGCCCGCCCACCGCAGGCACCGCCGCCTTCACGCGGTCATCGCTGCCCGCCACATACATCGTCAGGTTTCCTCCCATTGAAAACCCATGCACGCCTAGCCGCTGCGCATCCACCTCCGGCTGCTGCTCCAGAAACGTCAGCCCCCGGCGGCACCCCAATGTTAGAAGATACCAGTTGTTGTTCTTCGGGTGCTCACGGTCCTCGTAGAACTGCTTCGGCCCCGGCAGCATCGAGGTGTAGCCCGGCACATTCAGCTGCGTGGGATCCACCGCGCCCCAGTCCGTGTTCGGGTCACCCGGCTGCGCGCCCTCCATGCTGTTAAACGGCGGCTTCCCATCCCCGTCACCGCCCCAGTTCACGGACAGCGCCGCATACCCGCGCCCCACCAGCAGCTTCACCTCGCTCAGAGACGCCCGCTGTCCCCCGCCATGGATGTGCATCACCCCCGGCACCTTCCCCTTCACCCCGTCAGGAAACCCATAGATCGCCGCCATCCGCGCCGGCTTCCCTTTGAAGCTGCCAATGAAGTAGCGCACCTGCCTATAGACCCCGCCCTCCTCCTTCCACTCCCGGATCACCTCCGTCTCCAGCGCATCCCTGCGCGGATCAAAATCCGCCCACAGCTCCCCCACCGATCCCGGCACCTCCGCCGCCGCCTGCACCAGCGCAGCGCTGATTAGCAGCAGAGCAGAAAACAAAACAAAGCAGGCGGGTTTCATGTGGGGGATTGGGAAGGAAAAGGATAGCACGCAGCATGAACGCGCCATGGGCATCGTTTTGCGCAGAGTCCGGCCTGTTTGTGCTGCTTTTTGGGCGTTCGAATCACGCGCCGTCACACTGACTCAGCCCGGCGGCAGTCCCGGCTTGAAGCCCACCCCCCATGACAATCCACGCACAGTCTCCGACATTTACCTAACGCCCCCACCCCATACCGTACCACCTTATTCAGGATACCACCCTGTCCCATAATCCACCACGCACTCAGCGCCGCGCTCACGCCACTTCATCCCATGAAAAGCATCCAAGTCTTTGAGCCGCCCATGCGCTTCACCACCGGCCCCAGCAGCTTCGATGTGGATCCAAACTTCGTGACCTTTGACGACATGCTCCTGCAGTTCCGCATCAGCGGCATCCGCGTCGAGCGCTTCAATCTCGCGCAGCAGCCCATGGCCTTTGCGCAAAATGACACCGTGAAGGCTCTCATGATCAAAGAAGGCACCGCCGTCCTCCCGGTGGTCTTCTTGGATGGAGAGCTCCACCTCAAAGGCCGCTACCCCAACCAGCACGAGCGCCACGCCTGGTTTCGCGCCGCCTCCACGCACCGGAGTGCAGCCGCATAAGCCTGCGCAGCGCCCCGGCCCTGCCGCTCCCTCCGCCGCGCACGTCCTTCCCCGGCGCATTCGTCGTTCCTCCCTGCTCAAAGACAATCCCCGCACACTCGCCGCCATTTACTTGGCGAATTCACCAAATAGTATTCCCTTGGCCACGGGAGGTCTCCACCCCATGGTATCTTCCCACGCAGCAGGCATCTTCACCCCTCTCCCCATGAAAAGCATCCAAGTCTACGATCCACCCATGTGCTGCTCCACCGGCATCTGCGGCACAAACATCGACCCCGACCTCGTGAACTTCGCCGCCATGCTCGCGCAGTTTCACAAAGCAGGCATCAAGGTCGAGCGCTACAATCTCGGCCAGCAGCCAGGGGACTTCGCGTTGAACGATGCCGTGAAGGCCCTCATGCTCGCCGAAGGCACCGAGGTCCTGCCCCTCATCTTCTGGGATGGCCAGCTCCATCTCAAAGGCCGCTACCCCACCAAGGACGAGCGCCCCGCGTGGTTCCAGGCAGCATTCCCACACGAGGAGGCCGCCACATTATGAGCCTCCCCCTCTACCAGCCCACGGCCGCCACCACCACGCGCTTCCTCTTCTTCACCGGCAAAGGCGGCGTCGGCAAGACGTCCCTCTCCTGCGCCTGCGCGCTCCGCCTCACCGAGGCCGGCAAGCGCGTCCTCCTCGTCAGCACAGATCCCGCGTCCAATCTCGATGAAGTCCTGGAGACCACCCTCACCAGCGCCCCCACGCCCATCCCCGGTGCACCCGGCCTGTACGCGCTCAATATCAATCCCGTCGCCGCCGCCGCCGCGTATCGTGAGCGCCTCATCGGCCCCATGCGCGGCATCCTCCCCGAGTCCGCCCTCCGCAGCATGGAGGAGCAGCTCTCCGGCTCCTGCACCGTCGAGATCGCCGCCTTCGATGAATTCTCCGGCCTCATCGGCGATCCCGCCGCCACGCGCGACTACGATCACGTCATCTTCGACACCGCACCCACCGGCCACACCCTCCGCCTCATGAGCCTCGCCAAGGCCTGGGATCAGTTTCTCGATACCAACACCAGCGGCACCTCCTGCCTCGGCCCCCTTGCCGGTTTGGAAAAGCAGCGCGTCATTTACGAGGCCACCGTGCATACCCTCGCAGACGCCGCCCTCACCACCCTCGTCCTCGTCAGCCGCCCCCAGGCCGCCGCCCTGCGCGAGGCCCGGCGCACCTCCGCAGAACTCCGCGACATCGGCGTCGGAAATCAATGCCTCGTCATCAATGGCACCTTTGAAACCCTCTGCCCCCAGGACATCACCGCCCAGGCCATGCAGCAGCGCGGTGCCGCCGCACTCGCCGCCGCAGACGACTTCATCCGCAGCATGCCCAGCTACACCGTCCCCCTGCGCCCCATCAATATCCTCGGCATCCCCGGCCTCCGCATCCTCCTCGCACCCGCAGCACCTGAGAACGATGAAAGCCCCGGCGCAAAGCCGCAGCCGCAAAGCTGGACGCCCCCGCAGATGGAAAGCCTGGAGAGCCTCGTCACCACCCTGGAGCAGCAGGGCCACGGCGTCATCATGACCATGGGCAAAGGCGGCGTCGGCAAGACCACCGTCGCAGCCGCCATCGCCGTCCTCCTCGCCCAGCGCGGCCACGCCGTCCACCTCAGCACCACAGATCCCGCCGCGCACCTCGCGCAGACATTGCACGGCCAGGTGCCCGGCCTCACCCTCAGCAAGATCGATCCCGCTGCCGAGACCGCCACCTATCAAAGCGAAGTCATGCAGGCGCAAGCCAGTGCCATGGATGCCGCAGGCCGCGCTCTATTGGAGGAAGACCTCCGCTCCCCCTGCACCGAAGAAATCGCCGTCTTCCGCGCCTTCGCACGGGAGGTCGGCCAGGGCACGCACCGCTTCGTTGTGCTCGACACCGCCCCCACCGGCCACACCCTTCTCCTGCTCGATGCCAGCGAAGCCTATCAGCGCGAGCTCGAGCGCCAGGCCCGCAGCACCCAGCCCGAAGAAGTCCTCCGCCTCCTCCAGCGCCTGCGCGATCCCGCCTACACCCACATCCTCCTCGTCACCCTCCCGGAGGCCACCCCCGTGCACGAGGCCGCCGCCTTGCAGGAAGACCTCCGCCGCGCCCGCATCCAGCCCTTCGCGTGGGTCATCAATCAAAGCCTCCTCCACAGCCACACCTGCGATCCCCTCCTCCAAAGCCGCGCCCACTCCGAGCACCGCTACATAGACGAAGTCGTCGCCCACCACTCCCCCCGCACCGCCTGGCTCCCCTGGCAGCCCGAGGAACCCGTCGGCCCCGCCGCCCTCGCCCGCCTCGCCACCACCGGCGTGCAGCATGCGCTGGTATGATGTGTCACCCGCTGTGAGGCAGCCGTCCAAAGTTGACCCGTTGCGCCGCAACGGGTCTCACTCCGTCGCACCTCTCACCGCCGCCCCCCCCTTCGCACTGGTCCTGCGACGCAGTTCAAACCTCATGCCCCGATCGCGCACTCGGAAGCCACCAAGAACGCTCCTCTATGGAATGCGGTTGAGCCGCGAGGCACAGTCTGTCCTTCCGAATCACATATCATCAGCTTTTCTGAGTACGTAGTTGGGGATCGCAGCCCGTTCTGGAAGCCCCGCGTCTCCCCAGATCTGCAACCAGCCAGCGCATGTTTTGTAGTCCCGGCTTTAGCCGGAATCTGGAAGCGTATTTCGTGCAAACTGCTTCAGCCCCCTGATAGTCTCTTTTCCACACTCTACCCGCCTTGAGTTCAAGTGCGCCCGAGTCACTTCCACCGTTGAATCTGATCAGTTCCGGCCTCTGATGATTGAGACTTGCGCATAGACTGACGCTCCAGCCTTGAAGGCCAACGGCCTTCCGTATTTCAGCCCAGGGGTGCCGAGCTTTAGCGAGTGCTCCCCTGGGTTTGTCCGCACGACCCGGGAAGCAAACCCATCGCTTTCTTGGCACACCGCGCTCACCAGCAAGCCTGACCTTCGTAGCGCGCAGCGCGAAAAATGGGCGTCTTCACGCCATTCCGCCGCAGGTCTGTGCCCCGTATGTTTCAAAGCTCCCGCATCCAGATTTCACACGCATCCCATTCGTGTCGGCCCATTGCGTACGCCTCAATAAAAGGGGTGATGCATCCCATTCACCGCCATCCCATAGGCCCGGGCAGGATTCAGCACCCCACGCCAAATCCTGCATTCCAAGCCCGCCCATGAATACCACATCCCACCAGATTAAAACATTTTTAAACTTCCCTGTTGCATTCCCAAATCACGGCCCAATGCTTTTGCCGACCCTCTGAAACAACCTGACGCTGTGAAGAACACGGAAGGTGCCACCGCCGCCCTGCGGCCACGCATCCGCCATGTTCTACACTCCGCCATCTCTTTTCGATCCACCCACCTACCCGCGCAAAAAGCTGCCCCTCGCAGGCAGCGCGCCAGAGCAGGCCCAGTCTCAGCCCCAGCCTGAGCCGACAGCGAAGGTTCCCTATCGCCCCACTGAACAGGCCAGTCCCCGCCCGCCGGGGAACACCATCCCGCTCATCTTCAGAGCCCTGGCCCATCCTTCTCTGCGCCGACCAAACGCAGCGGCAGCAGCTTACTCAGACGCCTTCCCTGCGCTGCAGAGCCAAACCCAGCCAGCATCCGCGCCTGCGCCATTTCAGTCACCGGCACAGCCGCCGCTGACACCACCCACTGCCAGCCCAGCCACACAGAGCACCGAGGAAAACCCGAAAGCCGCAGCCCCCGAGTCCACCCTCCGCGACCAGTCACCCACGGCCACCGCAGCGCCAGGCCAGCAACTCTCCACCAAGCCCGCCGACTCCACTCCGCAGAGCCCTTCCCAGCCACCCTCCACACCTGCGTCGACTCACTCACCTGCACAGCCACCGCAGACACCATCCACCCCCAGCCCAGCACCGCAAAGCACCGAAGAAGACCCCAAAGTCGCGGCTGCCCTCAAAGAAGCCGCAGCACCGCAGTCTCCCAACACGCCTGCCCCTCCCGCACCGCAAAGCCCTTCCCAGTCGACCACCCAGCCCGCGCCATCGCAGCCTCCTGCCGCGCCGACGCAGACACCACCCGCCGCCACCCCAGCGCCGCAGAGCTCGGAAGAAATGGACCCCAAGGCCGTCGATGCCGTGAACAAGGCCGCAGCCCAGGAGGAGGCGGATACAGCCCGGCAGAAGCGGGACGCCCAACTGGCCGAACTCGAAGCCAATGGCATGGCGGAGCATGCGAAGGCCCTGCGCGCACTGGATGCCGAGATGGCGCAGCGCCGTGCCGACCTCGAGAAGAAGCACCCTCAGCACGATGCGCATTACGAGGCCGGCATGCGGGAGCTCGAAAAGGAAAAAGAAGCACGCCAGGCACCCGTGATGGAAAAGGTCCAGGCGTTTAAAAGAAAGGAGCGTGCGGATAATCTGCGCGCGGCGAAAATCGTCGCAAGCCGTGAAAGCAAGCTGCCAGCAACTCGTGGCAAGACCGAAGAGCAAAAGCAGGCCGAATGGAAAGCCCAGATGGAAAGAGTGGGGCTCGATCCCAACAATCACGACCATGTCAGCGCCTATTGGGATGCGAAGAGGCTGCACTACCTGAACGACGGGCGCTACGCAAAGTACGACTGGGATGGAAGCACTCCAAAAAGGGAGGGCTTCGGCTCTGCCGTCCTGTCTGACGGCAGCCTGCACGTCGCCCCGGAGTTCATCCACAACGACAAAAAATACGCCGCCGTGGTGGCCGCCAGTGGTGCCAGCGAGGCAGAGAAAGCCCGCGCCATGGCGGATCTGCCGCGCCTGCAGCAGGCCTACGCAGAGGCCATGCTGCCCATCCTCAAGCAGGCCGGAAGCACCCGTGCCGCACAGTGGATCCCCGGCATCGCCTCCTTCCAGAAGTGGCAGTCCGAGAAGCCGCGCCAGGGCTCCGAGGCGGAGCAGGCCAACGAGTACCTCAAGGAAATGAATCAACGCGGACTGTGGAGCAAGGCCACGGACAATGTCCTGCGCAATCTGCTCGTCGGCTTTGGCAATATGGGAACCATGGCCGCAGGTCTGGCAGGCATGGCTGGCATCCCGGGCGCCTCCGAAACAGCCGCCGAGTGGTCAAAGAGCGGCAGCGATTTCCTGGCCCCCATTGCCGCTGAAGGAGGAAATTCCGGAACCACCTCCGCCATCTTTGGCCACGTGGCCGGCATGATCGGCCCCATGGCCGCCTCACTGCTCCTCACACGCGGGCTCGGCGGAGGTCTGGGCACCATGTCCGCCATCTCCGGAGCCCAGACCGCAGGCCTCCAGTACGCGGAAACCTACGGACAACTCCGCGAAGAGGGCAAGACGCATGCCCAGGCATGGATGGCCACCGCCCCCTTTGCGCTGGCATCCGGCCTTGCCACCGCGTTTCTCACGGCAGCCGGCGGCCGCACCGGCTTTGAGGCCGCCCTCGCCTCCAAGGCCGGCACGCAGACCGCCAAAGACGCCGCCCAGGGATTTTGGAAAAACCTCCTGCTCAATGTGCCAAAGCACGCCCTGGCAGACATCCCCCAGGAGCTGCCAGACGAGCTCTTCAGCCAGATGATGTCCGCGCTGGCCACCAATCACGACGCCGACCTCGGCAAGGTCGTCGGCGACTTCATCAAGAACTCACCCCAGCTCATCGGCGCCATCGTCCTCATGGGCGGAGCCGGCGGTGCCATGAAAACGCGCCAGGATGCCAGGAACAGCCCTGAACAGACCCAAGCCGATGCATCCGAGGACGGAAAGCCCCTGGATGAAACAAAGCAGCTGCCATCGTCAGAGCAAACAATACCAGAATCTACCACTGATAACGAGATTCCCAGCTTCGATGAAGCCTTCGCCGCCAGCCAGACCATCGAAAAGCTCAAAGCCCAGAAAACCCCGCTGAGCCTGGAGCAGCAGCAGGAACTCGACACCGCGGAGAAAACCTTTGCCAGAAGAACCGAAGCCAACATCCTCGCCCAGAAGGCCACCCTGGAGAAACGCGGCGAAAAAATACACCCAACCACTGCCGCAGCCTTGGCAAAGGCTCAGGCGACGCTGGCGCGCCCTGCACCCCGTGATCGCGGCCCTCTGCCCACGATCCCTGATGCACGGAAGACTATTCAGGATCTCTCAGGCAAGGCTGCCGCAGGCACTCTCAGCGCCGATGAAGCCCACCAAATGGCGCATGCCCAGCGCGCCATCGCCCAGCAGCGCGTCAACGATCTCGCTGCCGCTGAAGCCAACGGCACGCTCACCCCTGCGCAAAAAAGGGAGCTGGAAAGATTCCGCGAAATCCTCGCCGCATCCCCTTACGGCACAGAACTGCCAAAAGGGCCGCCGCCAGGGTATGATCCGCGACCACGCGGATCCATTCCAGGCAACCAGAATCCTCAGCATCATGAATGGTATCCGCCCATGGGCGCCAAGCCTGTTCATCCATCGCCCCATCACTTTAATGCTGAAGCCATATCACTTTCTGAGGCTGATATTGAGGCCAACATGAATCGCATGAGAGCCGAGGGACATGCAGTAGGCCGTCATTCAGCTAATCTGACAGATGGACAGCTCAGTGATCGTTCGATGTGGGGAGTTGATCCAATCACCCAGACAAAAAGAGATGGCGTACATGATGAAGATCATGGTTACTCGAGGCACGCCACACAGTTTACGAGTGACAGAGCAATGGTTCAGGCGCTTAAGGCTGTGGAAGGAAGCTCTGAGTTTCGCGACGCCCTTAAGAATGCAAAAGAACATAATCTAGCGCATCCTGAAGCACCAGAACATCAAATTGTAGTGAGAATTCCTCTCCAAGATGCACTGGGGACGGACTATGAAAAACATGTCCGGGGGCGCTCTCGTGTAGGAAGCGCCAAAAATCCCACGGGATGGGTCCCGACAGATCTAAAAAATGGAACTGTTTTTGCCCTTTACCGCTATGATCCGCAAACTAGAAAGTACAACTTATACACCATGTATCCCGATAAACCATGAATTCTCATCGATCTAAATCTATCTTGGAATCAATGATTTCCTCTCACCTCAACGTGGAAGCTTATGCGTTTAATGAGCTTGCAAGATGGTGCCAAGCCGCGTGGCCATCTTCTAGCCGAGCACGAGATTTCAAAGATCAGCTTCGCAAGGCATTAGAGAATCCCGGTCTAATCACGCCCGAAGTTTACGAAAGCTGGACGAGCGACGATAAACTGGAGACACAAGACGCAGTGGACAATCGTCTCACAGAGCTTTGGAATGCCTGCTTTCCAAATGAGGTCATCGATTGATGCCATGAACTAGACTGAACATCCGACAACGACGTTAAAAGAGAGTTTTACCACATATCTGACGGCGGATATCCATGCCCCGGAGCGCTTGACCAAATGGTGCAAAAGAAACATTTGAAATGACATGAAGACTAATCGACCATTATCAGCAGTGGATAAACAGGAGCTTTTCATCAAATCCTTAGCCATCAAAAATGACTATCGTTCAGGCAAGCGCTCGGCTAAAGACTGCATTGCAGAACTGATGGGAGCGCCATATTATTATCCATCATCGTCATGGGCCATGCGCTTTTTAGATCCAGGCCCTCCGCAGGCAGCCCCGCCGAGGGGCTGAAGTCTTGACTGCTGAGTTCCACGGGAAATGGAGTTAGTTCATAAGGCTATGGCATGAATGGCACTCGGTTATACTGAGCGCATGGATCGCGGCATTAAACGTATGTGATTGATCCATTGCCGTCCTCCCCCTCCATCGCAGCCGCCCAAACCGCCTTCTCATTAAACAAATGCAAACGAACATGGATGTAGACCCCGACCATCCGACAGATCAATTTTCTTTCGTGGTGCTGACCACTGATGTGCAAACATTTCTGCCTGAGTTGGCAGAATCGCTACAGCTTTTGGCGCAATCGCGGCAATGGCTGATCGCACCGCCAGCGCTCTTTGAGCTCGAATCAGCAGATGAAGAAATTTTGTCAGAGAAGAATGTGGATGGCGCGTCTGAAGAAGACTATCCTTTAGGAGGCTATCTGGATGTATATTCCGCACTTCAGGGGCCACCTTTGCCGTATGAGGTCGACCAATGCCATTTCGAGGAGGTCACAGCGCTCATTCATCTGCTGGAGCGTTTCTCCATCAAGCATGGCCTGGAGATTGAATTTTATCTAGGCCCTGAGTTGATCGGAAATATTGTATGGGGCTTGCAAGATGAATCGCTTCGCGAAGGCCTTCTGGAGGAATGGAGCAACACCCTGAAACTGAGAAAAGAACAGGAAGCCGAAGACCTCACGCCAGAGGATGAAAAAGCCAACATAGATCGACAATGAACCCACGAGCCAACCAATAGCGCGGGATGTGCCAGCCTATTTACAAAATAAAGTCAGGACAGCTGCTCGGTGATGAATGCTCCTATGATTGAAGCCGCCTCAAAAAGAGAAATCGGTCGGTGTTCAGCTTTGTGACCGATGCTCTCTCCCTGAAACGACAACGCTGTTGGCGGAACCAAGTTAACCTACGTCTAACTGAACATGCCAGCACCTTGCCCTCCTCGGAGTGCGTTCCCTGATCACTCTGCCAAAGTGCTGACGAACGCATGGGGCGGTCAGTTTCGGCAACAACTTCGGTAGGCATGCGACCGTCCTGATGATGTCTGCGGCTGTTTGCCACAAACATGCCTTAAAAGCAAGGCGTCGGAAACTCGAAGCACGAGCCTGCCTTGCACGCATCTGCATCCCGCCCACGCCTGCCCCATTTCTCAGCCGCCGTCCCCACCATACTTGATTACCATCATCTACCATCTCCACACATTTTCCCATTGCATTCCCAAATCACGGCCCAATCCTTTTTCCGACCCTCTGAAACAACCTGACGCTGTGAAGAACACGAAAGGTGCCACCGCCGCCCTGCGGCCACGCATCCGCCATGTTCGACATCTCCAAATCCATTTTCGATCTCCCCACCTACCTGCGCAAAAAGCAGCCCCTCGCAGGCAGCCCGCCAGAGCAGGCACTGCCCCAGCCTCAGCCGCCAGTCAGGGTCCCCTATCGTCCTCCCGAACAGGCCAGTCCCCGCCCGCGCATCTTATCACCGCTGGCCCATCCTGCTCAGCGCCAGCCAATAGCAGCGCCAGCAGCTCCCCCATCCGCCGCCCCTGCGCCGCAGGTCTCTTCCCCGCCGCCCACCCAGCCTGCGCCATCGCTGCCGCAGCCCGTCAATCAGCCGGGTCCACAGGTGCTCGCGCAGCAGAGCGCGCAATCTCAACAGCTGCCAGCCCCTCCGCCTGCCACGCCCACGCCCGATCCGCAGCGGCATTTGAATACCATTTCACAAAATATATTACCACTTCCTGCTACCATTTCCCCTGCTGCCACAGATCAGCCCACCGCGCAGACCCAGGCCGGAGCAGAATCCAGCCAGGCAGGCCAGCAGGCGCATGAGTCAAAGCCGGACGCCCCCTCACAGCAGGCGGCAGATGCCGCTGCTGCCGCCAGGCTGGAGAGCAGCCTCAGTACCACCCCCGGCTACGCCCAGGCCATCCCCGCCTTGAAGGCGCTGGATCAGGAGGCGAAATCCCGCCTCGCAGAGCTTCAGTCCCGGCACCCTCAAGGCCCGCCCCCTGAGGCCGTACAAGCCCTCCATGCGGATCTGGCCCAGCGCTCCTCCACCATCCTCGCCCAGTCCCAGCAAAAGCTGGCCGCAGCCCAGTCCGCCTACGCCGGCCTCAAAGCCGCCATGAACACACAGGCAGAGAACGCGGTGCGCCCCACCATCGCCAAGAACCTCGCCGAAGCCCTCCGCATCCCCACGGAGGAAGCCGACAGCTTGATCGAGGACATGCGAAACCTCGACTGGAATGACCACATCGCCCAGGATCACAAGCCCAAGACCCCCGAGGACTATGCGCGCGAACACGAAAAAATCCAGGAGTCCAAATCCATCTCAGGCTTCATCCACGCTCTAGGCGCCGGAGCCAAGGAGCTCTGGAACGGCACCCAGGACAAACGCCAGACCCGCACCCTCACCAACGGCGCCATCATCGTCAATCCTGCCATCACAGGAGAAAAGGAATACCAGGACGCCATCGCAGCCTCCACCGCCAGCCCGGAGGCCAAGGCAGCCGCACTGCAGCGCTACCCCGAAATACGACAGGCCGCCGGCCAGAACGTGCTCGATAACATCCAGGAAATCGCCGACACCTTTGGCACAGAGCACATTCAAGACTGGAAAGACTTCGCCAGCCAGCGCCCGCCGGACGTGCCAGAGCAGGAGTGGGCCATGCGCTTTGCCGAAAAGCTCAAGACCGACGCCGCAGCCTCCCCCTTCGCCTCCAAGCTCAAAGAGATCAGCCGCTCCCTGGCCGAAGGCACGAACGAAGTCGGCCAGCAGGCCGCAGGGTTCATCGGCGGACTCACCGGCAGCCAGGGTGCCATGGATCTCGCCGCCCAGCTCACGCGCAGGGCCCACGCGTATGGAATCACCAAGCACCTCGATGCGACCGAAAGCCACGGCATGCTCTCCCGCGCAGTATTCTCCCAGCTGCCCCGCCTGCTGCCCTCGCTCATCCCCGCCTCACGTGCGGCAAAGCTCATCCAGGGCGGCACGCGCATGTTTGCCGCCACCAGCATCGGGCAGCGTTTGTTGCCCGCGCTCGGGGCCACCATTCAGGGAGCCGCCACACCCGCCCAGGCCGTCAAAGCCATCGAAACTCTGACCCGCGCCGGCCTGGCAGGCTCCGCAGCCATGGGCGGCGCACAGACCTACGGCTCCCAGATCACAGACATCTACAACACCCTCCGCAGTGAGCACCCGGAGCTCAGCCATGAGCAGGCGCTGCACGCAGCGCAGGCACCCGCCATCGTCTCCGGCCTCGCCACCGCCGCCCTCACCACCCTGGGCGGCTCCCAGGGTGTGCAGCGCCTGCTCACCCGCCCGGCGGAAGCCAAAGCCGCCATCACCCAGGTCTTCACCTCCCGCATGCAGCAGCTCGGCCACCTCGGCGGAGACTTCACCAAAGGCGCGCTCAAGGAGAACATCGAAGAAACCGCAGACGGGCTCGTCTCAGCCATCGCCAAAGCCGTCGGCACCGGCCACAGCGTGCAGCAGGCGGTGGGAGACTACATCAAGCAGATCCCTGAAAACGCCATCGTCACCTCCTTGGTCGGCGGAGGCGGAGAGGCCATCCCCGCCGCTGGCGAATCCACCGTACGCCGTCCTCCGAGCCAGACCGCCGCCACTCCCCCAGCCCTGCCACCAGCCCCGCAGCAGCACAGCGCCGCCGCCGTGGCCGCCCCTGCCTCACAGCATCCAATACCAGATGCTACCACGCCAAACACCACCGGCTCAGCTCAGCAACCGTCAACCACAGCCAACAACAGCCAGCCATCGTCAACTCCGCCCGCCGCCCTCCCCGTGCCCACATTCGAAGAAGCCGGCACGGCCAAGGAGACCATCGACAAGCTCAAGGCCCAGAAGGGCCCTCTCAGCCCGGATCAGCAGCAGACGCTGGATGCCGCAGAAAAAACCTTCGCCAGGAGAACCGAGGACAACATCCTCAAGCAGCAGGCCGGCATTGAGAAGCGCGGAGGGAAACTTCACCCCACCACCGCGAAGGCGCTGGAGGTCGCCCGCGCCACCCTGGCCCGCCCCGCCCTGAGGGAAACCCGGACAGCGTCGGCACCCCAGACAAAACCACCTCCTCCACGGCGAGTTCCAGCGCCCCCCTCCCACCCGCAGACACCGCCACCACCCAAGGCGTCACACCGCCCGCAGGCATCTCCACAGGCACCCGCACCAGCACGGCCAACGCTGACGGCACCACCGTCACAGCCAGTTCCGGTGCCACCACCTCCCCCGGCGGCAGCACCCACACCACCAACGGCGTTGCAGCGCCTCCGGTCGGCTATGGCAACCGAATACCAGAGGATACCACACACCCGGAGCACATCGACCTCGCAACCAGGCGGGTGGAGAACCTTGGAAAAATCGCCGCCAAGCGCAAGCTCAACCCCCATGAGCAGGGCATCCATGACAACGCCCTCCGCGTCCGCCACCGCAACGCCCCCGCCCAGCCCGGCGACCGCAACAGCCCCAATCCCCAAGACCTCGTCATGGCCGGTGGCGACACCCCCATCAGCCAGACTCAAAGCGCTGCCGCAGACGCACCACCACCCGCTGCCCCAGCGCAGCCTGCAAATGCCATCGGCTCCACGATCAACGGCCCCAGCACCACAAATCCAGATACGCCCCGCGCTTCGGTCAATGACAGCTCCAATGCAGGCACACCCGGCGTGCCGCAACCGCAGCAGTCATTTCCTTCGCCAGGCACAAGCCCACCAAATGATGCAACAAACGGCAACGGTGATTTCAACAAGGATCGTCCTCATGATAACTCTACCACAAACTCCAATAAAGGAGACCCCAGATTTCTTGACAATAAACCCCTACTAGGAGACTATTACTTACATGGACAAGACGCCCTCCAAAAAGCCCACGCCACCTTCGGAGATCATCAAGGCCTTGCGCGAAGCGCGGCAGAAACAGTTGGCCACTCAGGGACCTATGACGCTGGAAGCAGTTCGCCAACTACAAGCAACCATGAAACCGACGCGCTGACGCGCTTTGCACGTAAATCCGGCCTCATGCTGGACGCTGAAGGTGTGCGCTCCTACATGGACCAGCACAAGATGAAGGGCGGCAGCGAGCATCGCGTGTCTCATGTTATTGATGCAGGCCGGGTTCTTAAAGACCTTGATGCGCACGCCATCGCCACCGAGTCCATCTACGATTATCTCACAGACCAGCAACTTGCCAATCACTTCTTTGGTGACGACATCCGGATAGAGGGCTTTTATCAGCATCTTGGACGTCTGCATGTCATCACCTCGCAGCCTTTTGTGAAGGGCACACATCCGACTTGGCCTCAGCTCAAGGCAGGACTGGTCAACCAAGGGTTCATTGACCCTTCACCGTACGGTCAAAGCGGATCATTCATCCTTCCGCATCCTGACCTTGGCCAGGTGGATGTCATCGATCTGCATACCAACAATGCAGTTTTAGGCACGGACGGTAGCATTCATCCCATTGACGTTCATTTCTACTTCGACAGCCATGCCGATAGAGTAAAGGCTCTGCAGAGTCTCGGATTGCAGCCGTAATTCAACAGGCCGCCTCGACCATTAAAGGGAGCGCTGACGACCGCGCCAGCACGCACCCCCGGTTCGCCATCGCAAACCCCGGCCACTAGCAGCCAACCATCACAACCTTCAATACCACAATCTACCACTAAGAGCGAACCGGGCTCGGGCCAACAACCGCAAACGCCTCCCTCCCGAGTGCCCACATTCGAAGAAGCAATCGAGGCACGCAACACCGCCGACAAGCTCAAGGCCCAAAAAGGCCCTTTGAGCCCGGACCAGCGGCAGACGCTGGATGCCGCAGAAAAAACCTTCGCCAGGAGAACCGAGCAAAACATCCTCAATCAGCAGGCCGGCATTGAGAAGCGCGGCGGAAAACTTCACCCCACCACCGCCAAGGCCCTGGCAGATGCCCAGGTCATCCTCGCCAGACCCGGCCCCGGGGGAAATCAAGGCAACTCCAGCCCCGCAGGTAATACCACTTCCCACCAGCCCCAAGCCTCCCCCAGCAATTTCAGCGGCGCGGACCTTGGGACCACCGGCAAGACGGCGGATGGAAGACTTCCCGGGCAGGCACCTGAACCGCAGCTGCAGGCCTCCCCCAACCAGTCACCACAATTCAAGGACTCACTGTCTTCGCCTCCGCCAAACCCCGGCTCTTCCTCACCCGGTCTCGGGCTGTCGCAGATGTCGTCATCCGGCGCAACCTTGCCATCACTGCAGCTCCAAAATCATGTGCGTGCTGCCATCGGCGGCCTCTCCGGGAAGTTTCCGGGACTCCAGGCTCATCTCCATGAATCCGCTGGACCCAATGGGTATAGCAGTGGGATGTGGCTGAACCCAGACAAATCCATCAAGTACCACATTCCGACTCTCGCCAAGCAATTCGTCGGAATGGATGCCCAAACGATAGGTCGGCATATTGAAGACTTGCTCGGCGCAAATGTGCAAGCGGCGTCTGGATATGTGACCCAAGCACCGAAGCCGAAATCCTCTCCCACAAGCCAGCAGGCACAGGGAATTCCCGGCCAGACAGCCCCTCATGCTCTGAGCACCATCAAGACCGCGCTGGATGCACACACAGACCATTGGAAGACATTGGCGAAGGATTTAAAGTCGGTGGAAGCAGGGATGAACGCCGCTGTTAAGCAGGGTGATCTCGCGAAGAAGCAGTTGCTTGAGCAAAAGAGATCCCACCTGAAAGAAGAAATTGCGAAGCTCGCAGAGAAGACTCGAGATCATGTCATGGTCCCGGAGGCAGTCCGAGGAAAAGTTGTTCTGACTCACGTCACACCGACGACGGCGGCCAAGGCGCAGGCGGGAGCGGAACTCACGCAGATGTACACCCACGCCAGCCTGCTGCCCACCGTCGGCGTGGTGGATTTCAATCGTAACCGAGCGGGCTACTTGCATGGCATGGTGCTAATCAATAGTCTGACATCACCGAGCCACGTTATGCACGAAATCGTCCATGGCATCGAGGAGCAGAACCCACGTGTGCTGAAGGCTTGCCTGGAGTTTCTCAAACTACGTGCCGGAAATGAGGGTCCGCAATCACTCGAAGATCTGACAGGCAATCCCGACCACGAAGACACGACGGTTTACAAGGATCGATTTGAAGAACTTGGCGGCGAACATTACATGGGTAGAATCTATCCAGGAAGCGATGGCACAGAGATCCTGACCATGGGCATCGAACGCCTTCACCGCAACCCAGTCGAATTTTACGTCAATGACCCTGAATACTTTGAGTTCGTCATAAAAACTCTTCAACACCCACATCCATGACTCCCCCCTATACCACAAAATTTGAGGCAAAAGCAGATGTATGGACCCTCGCCTTTGATGGCGTTACATGGACAGGAACGGGACCGGGATTTGAAGATGGCATTCTCCCGAGATTGATCGACGAAACCCCCTGGCACCAAGGCACTCATATCTTTGTGGATAGCGTAGCTAAACGCGTGCTCGACAGAGTGTTTCCAGAAGGCTGGACGAAAACCTCTAGCTATCGTGGCGAACTCGACGAATTGCCCCCATCCTGGATGAAAGGCTGAGGAGTTAGGATGAGTTTTCAGGGCCAGGAACGCAACCCTGTTGAGTTTTATGTCAATGACTCGGAATATTTTGATTTTGTCGTCCAAACCCTGCAACAACCATGAGCCTGCCCCATACCGGAAAATTTGAAGCCAAAGCGGACGTCTGGACAATGTCATTCGACGGAGACAACTGGACCGGCACCGGCCCAGGGTTTGAAGATGGCATCCTCCCGATATTAAAGCGCAGAACTCCTTGGCATCAAGGCACTCACATCACCTGCGACACCGTGGCCACGCGCGTCCTCAATGAAGCGTTTCCTGAAGGCTGGACCAAAACATACAGCAAAAATGACACCTGGGACTTCGAAATGCCACCGGGCGCGAAGGACTGACAAATGAACCCACGCGCCAACCAATAGCGCGGGACGTGCCAGCCTATTTGAATAATAAAGTCAGGACAGCTGCTCGGTGATGAATGCTCCTATGATTGAAGCCGCCTCAAAAAGAGAAATCGGTCGGCGTTCAGCTTTGTGACCGATGCTCTCTCCCTGAAACGGCAACGCTGTTGGCGGAACCAAGTTAACCTACGTCTAACTGAACATGCCAGCACCTAGCCCCCCCTCGGAGTAGTTGATTCACCTGCTCCACGCAGGTTCACCCCTGCGGGGCAGTCCTTCGGACTGTCTGAAACGCCTCCGTCCCTCGGCGTTTGTCCCTGATCACTCTGCCAAAGTACTGACGAACGCGTGTCGTGGTCAGTTTCAGCAACAACTTCGGCAGGCATGCGACCGTCCTGATGATGTCTGCGGCTGTTTATCGCAGAACAGTCCAAAGGACAAGTTGTGAGGATTTCGACAGATCATGTTACCTCCCTGCTGCGCACTGCTGCCATGCGGCTGAGGCGCCCTGATCCACCATCCGTCGAAAGCTGAATGTCCTACGCCAGCCCCGGCAGCCAGCCGTCCCCACCACACTTGAATACCATCATCTACCACTACAACACATTTTCCACTTGCATTCCCAAATCACGGCCCAATCCTTTTCAGATCTTTCAAACAACCTGACGCTGTGAAGAACTCGGAAGGTGCCACCGCCGCCCTGCGGCCATGCACTTCACATGCGTTCCTCTTCATCTCTCCGCCGCCCCCTTCCCTGCGCCACTGCCCGCCTGAGGCATCCGGCCAGCCTGCCTGCGCAGGGGCGGCACGCGGCGCCCTGCGGGCCACGGACTCCGTGCGCTGAACCCCGCCGCGCGCAGGAGCCGCAGTACAGCGCCCGGCCTGCAGGGATGCCGCTGCCGCATGCCCCCGCGCACGGGCGGCACAGCCCGGACCACGCGACGGCCATGCGCCTGCGCAGCCACGGACCCGCCCCGGCATGCGGGCTGAAAACTGACCTCTGAACACGACCCCCGCTGACACGGAAAAACTCACTGCTCCTACCCATGGCTATTTATTCTCTTCCCCTCGCCACACGCCCCCTCCTGATGGGAGGGAAGAAAAGTCTCGAGACTGACCCGGAAAAGCCAGACCCGGCCCTGCTCGCCAAGAAAGCCGCGCAAGCACCCGCTGCCACACCACCCGCTGCCGCACCACCCGCTGCCGCACCACCCGCTGCCGCACCACCCGCTGCCGCACCACCCGCTGCCGCACCACCCGCTGCCGCACCACCCGCTGCCGCGCCACCCGCTGCCAACACACCGCCGCCTGTTTCCAAGCCTTCCGCTGCCGGCACACCGCCTACCGCTGCCAGCACGACGACGCCTGTTTCCAAGCCTACCGCTGCCAACACGACGACGCCTGTTGGCAATCCTTCAGCCGCACCAAACTCCGCTGCGGCAGCACAGCTTGCCACCCTGCCCCCTTGGCTCAATGGACTGCCTGCACAGAATCCCGCCAGCAGCGGCGCGGCCAGTTCCCCCCTCATTCCCCTGGGTCCAGAGGCAGCCTCCGCTGGAAAGACCGCGCAGCAGCCGCAGCAGCAGCAGCAGACACCCACGGCTCCAGCCGCAGGGCAGCAGCCTGCCGCATCGGCTCAAACCCCAGCCACAGGCCAGCCAGCCGCCGCAGCGCCTCGGCCCGCAGGCACGCCTCCACCTTCCACCCCGGCCGCAGGCCAGCAGCCCAATGGCACACCGCCTCCCGCACCAGCCGCAGTCCAGCAGCCTGCTGCAGCCCCACAGCCCAGCGGCACGACTCCACCGGCAGCCTCAACGGCACCGGCAGCCCCAACGGCACCGGCCGCTCCGACAGCACCCGCAGGGCGTGCCGCAGCCACAGCATCGCAGGCCCAGCCGCGTGGCATTTCCGCCCATGGACGCGGAGACGCCGCCGCCGCAGTCAAGATGCAGAGCGACATCGCAAACGGCAAAGTCATCCAAGACGGCAAGGTCGTGCAGCATCCGGACAAGAGCGGAGATCTCTACCAGACTGGCTTCATCCAGCCCACCTTCACCGATGACGCGAAAAAGGGCACCACCATCCCCTACCGCGATGACCACGGCAAGGTGCACCACATCGGCGTGCAGGACATGCGCCGCATCACCGACGACGCCGGCAATGCCAGCTACAGCTTTCAGGTGAATGGCAAATACGTCCGCGTGCCGGAGGACAGCAAGGCGCCGCTCTTTCAGATCGATCCCCAAGACGGCAGACGCTTCACCACCGCCCCGGACGGCACCCGGCGCGAGCTGGGCTATGACAAAAACGCCGCCGCGCAGGCCGGCATCGCCCCGCGCGAAAAGGCGCGCAATGAAGCACGCGAAAAGCTGCTCACGCAGGGCGCAGCCCTCTCCCGCCAGCTGCAGGAAAAGCAGGCGCAGGCCGCCGCCGCCCAGCAGCGCATGGACGCCGCCAAGCAGAAATACGACAACCCCGGCAACGCCACCGATGCAGAGCGCCAGGCCAACTACGACGAACTCATGGGCGCCTTTGACGCCCATAACCAGCTGACCTCCGAGGTGCAGACCCTGCAAAAGCAGCACGATGATCACTACCAAAACCTCGTCCGCGATCAGCGCGCACGCCAGGCGGAGATCGACCAGTACAAAGCCTCCGCCGCGGAGCACCCCGAGGATGAGCAGTGGCGCAAAGACTCCCGCCACACGCGGGGAGACACCCGCCATACAGACGCGGACCTCATCGCCGAGGCGGAAAAGAAAGACCCCGCCACCGCCGCCGCCATGCGCAGCGCCCTCACCTCCCAGTACAACCAGCGCACCCTCGCCGCCGCGCAGAGCGCCTTTGGGAACCATGGCCGGACAGCAGGAGCAGGAAATACCATGACATTGCATGACATGCTCATGCACGCCCCGGAAATGAAGCAGGGCGGGTGGAGCCCCGTCAATCAGGCAGACGCCGCACGCGCCACCGCGCAGGGCACCTTTGGCATCACAGACCCTGAAAACGTACACGTCACGCCCGGTGCCGGCGGCGGCTACAGCCTCTCCCGCAAATCGGCCGATGGCAGCCCCGGCCAGCCCTTTGCCACCATGGATGGGCAGACCGGCCGCATCACCCTCCTCCCCGGGCCGGACGGCAGGTACAGCCAGGCCGCGCAGGATCTCGCCGCCCGCAGCACCCCCGGCAGCGCCCCCATTTACCTCGGCAAAGGCACCCCGCTTACCGAGGCGGAGCGCAGCGCCCTCATCGCCAAAGGCCAGCAGGCCACCGCCGCCGCCAAAGACCGCAGAGGCGCAGACGCCGCCCTCACAGCCGCAGGCCTCTCCCCGGAGGGCATCCAGAAACTGCGCAACGAAGGCCGCCTCTCCGTGCAGGACGCCAACTTTTTAAACAACAAGTTCAACAGCGGCTTCGGCTCCTACGCCCAGCGCGATGCCCTCGAGACCGCCCAAAAGCAGAGCGCCGGGCTGCAGCAGATGTACCAGGACACCAAAGCCCCTGCGGGCAAGCCCAGCTTCAAAAGCTGGATGGAAAAAGGCGATCCCCAGCGCGATGCCCAGGTGCAGGCCAAAGCCAAAGAACTCGGCATGAGCGAAGACGACGTGCGCCGGGCCATGGAAGACCAGCGCCGCACGGACTTCGCCACCCCGCTCACGCAGGAGGGCCACGATCAGCAGAGCGGCATGGCCAATGCCTTCCTGCGCGGCAGCGGCTTCTCCGGCCATGATCAGGACTCCACCCGCACGCTCACAGACGGCAGCCTCGTGGTGAATCCCGCCCTCACCGATGACAAGGCCAGGTTTGAAAAAGCCATCCAGGACAGCAACGCCAGCCCGGAGGCCAAAGCAGCCGCGCTCAAGAGCTGGCCCGCCCAGCATGACGCCTGGCTCACCCGGGCCACTGAAACGCTCAAGGCCAGCAAGACCCTCCCCGGCGTGGAGGACTACAATGAGTGGCTCACCAAAAACACCCAGGCCGGCCACTTCTCCCAGAAAATGCCGGACGGCAGCGTGCGCCCGTACACCGACAACGAGAAGACCCAGATCTACCTCGATGCCATGAAGAACCGCAGCGGCGTGCGCAAGTTCATGGACAACGTCAGCACCGCGCTCGTCGCCGGCGGCGGCCAGGTCGTCTCCGGCGTTCTCGGCGCCGCAGCCCTTGCCGGAAACACCTTCCAGGACATCACCGGTGTGAATGTGGGCGGGGAGGCAGCCAGCGAAGCCGCCGCAGCCATGGCCGCGCAAAATCAGGCCCTCACCCAGCCTCACGAGCTCACCGGCACCGTCGACGGCCCGGTCGGCCGTGTCGCCAGCAACCTGATCCAGGCCGTCCCCAGCATCGGCGTCACCGTCGCCACCGGCGGCACCGCAGGCCTCCTCCTCGGCGCGGCCCAGGGCGCAGGCAGCACCTACACAGACCTCCTTCAGACCCACATCAAGGCCGGAGACAGCATTGAAGAAGCGCACAAAAAAGCCGCCGGCGCCGCCATCGCCAGCGGAGCCGTCGGCCTCGCGCTCAGCAAGATCATGCCCGGCGGCGCCCAGGCCCTGAACAACCCCGCCGCCCAGGAGGCCGCCAGAAAGAGCTTCGGCGCCGCGGTCAAGTCCGCCATCAAAGGCGGCGCGGAAGAGATCAGCCAGGAGGCCATCGACGGCGGGTTCAACCACATCCTCACCGAGATGCACAAGGGGAAAACCTTCGAGCAGGCCGCCACCAGCTACGCCGAGCAGTTCCCCCAGAGCGCCCTCACCTCCGCCCTCCTCGGCGGCGGCGTGCAAGCCATGGCCGACAAAAAGAACGGCGGCCAGAACAGCGCATCCCCCCCCACAGAACCTTCCCCCTCCGGCTATGTGGACCCCGCCCAGCAGCGCGACGGGCCGGTGACATTCACCACCGTGGATGCCGAAGGCCTCGAAGTCACCCCGCCACCGCCCGGCTCACCGCCACCGCCGCCAGGCCCCCGCGTGCCCATCACCCCCATTGAGGTCGAACGCCGCGCAGCCACCGCCGCCCCTTCTTCACAGCAAACAATACCACAACCTACCACCCTGGACGCTTCCGGCTCCGGCAAGCCACCCCAACCCGCCGCCCCGGACAGCCAGCCACCGCAAAAGCCCGGCACCACCCCATCTTCACCCGCCGGAATACCAGATACTACCACCCCAAGCACCGCCGCTGCACCTCCCGGCATGGAACCCTCCAAGGAGGCGGCCTCAGCCGGCCCGGTCATGACGATGGAAAACGGCGGCCAGGTGCTCGACACCATCGATCGTCTCAAGGCCAAGGAGAAAAACGGCGCACTCACCAAGGACGAGCAGATCAATCTGCACCATGCCGAAAACATCCTCGCCCGCACGCAGGTCACCAATCTGGAGGCCAAGCAGAAAGCCCTCAGCAAACTGCCCATGCCCCGCGATCTTCATTCCACCGAGCTCACGGCCCTGGCAAAGGCCAAAGCCATGCTGGCAAGACCCTGGCCCGGCACAGCTCCCAAGCCTGAGCCACAGACAGCCCCCGCCACCACCACCCAGTCCAGCAGCGGCAGCCTCCCGCCCGGAGACACCTCCACCACCCACGGCGTCACCCCGCCCACAGGCAGCTCAACCGCCACCAGCAGCCATGCAGGCACGGGAAACACCACCGGCACGACAGCCACCGGCAGCACCACCTCCACAGCCAGCTCCGGTGACACCCCCGCCCCCGGCAGCGGCACCCACACCACCAACGGCGTCACCGCGCCTCCGGTCGGCCACGGCAACCGAATACCAGAGGATACCACACACCCCGAACACATCGACCTCGCAAAAAAGCGGGTGGAGAACCTCGGAAAAATCGCCGCCAAGCGCAAGCTCAACCCCCATGAGCAGGACATCTATGACAACGCCCTCCGCGTCCGCGACCGCAACACTCCCGCCCAGCCCGGCGACCGCAACAGCCCACTGCCCGAAGGCAGCCGCGACACCTCCAATCCCCAAGACCTCGTCATGGCCGGAGGCGACGGCCCCAGCAGCCATACTCAAAGCGCGTCCGCAGACGCACCACCACCCGCAGCCCCAGCGCAGCCGGCGAATGCCATCGGCACCACCATCAACGGCCCCAGCACAGCGAATCCCGATGCACCCCGCGCTTCCGTCAGCGACGGCTTGGGCAGCTCAAGGCCCCCCGCTGCGCCACAACAGCAGCCGGTTCCTCATGGTGGAAGCCCGACAAACGGTGGGGCAAGCAGTAGTGGCCAGCCGCCTTTGGCACTTCCAGCCTCCACTCAGGCTTCGACCTCATCAGGTCTTCCTCAAAGCGGCACAGCGCCTGCAGTTCCTCATCGTTCCGGATCGCATCCTGAACACACGGATCCGCGCCTGAAAGAGGCCTTCAAAAACTGGCCGCATGGCTGGGACGAGCAAGGCTTCCCCAATATGCCGCATACGTTGCCGGATGGTCATGACTTACTACAACCGACGCATGAGAAAGACACGGCCATCCTACCTGCCGATCATCATTTAGTCCAAGCGGGGCTGCTACCTGCGGGCAAGGCAGTTCCACGTTCCGTGTTGCATGCTGCCATCATGAACTACATCATACATAGAGCTGCACCACTGGCTCCGGGAGTTCGCCCAACTATCTATGTCAGTGGTGGCGGCGGCGGCGCTGGAAAGTCAACCATCTTGCACTTTTTGCACGAGCGTGGCGATTTGAATACTCATGGAGCAGTTGAAATTAATGCCGATGACATTAAGGAACTCATACCGGAATATGATGCCGTCAAAGCGACAGGGGACGGGCGTGCGGCCGATGTGGTGCATGAAGAATCCAGCACAATTAGCAAAGCTCTTCTTGAGCGCGCCATGTCAGCGAACGGACCACGTTACAACATAGTTTACGATGCAACACTCGCCAATGTGCCTAAGACCCGCAAACTCCTCGCCGCCTGGAAAGCGCGTGGTTATAACACACATCTCGTCGGAGTTACCATCGATCCGCGTGAAGGGATCACTCGTGCTTTCTTGCGTGCAAAAGACAGCGGACGGTGGGTGCCTGCATCCGTGCTTAAATCGGCGCATGACAGATTCAATTCTGCCGTGAAGGAATATGCCGACATAGCTGATAGCGCCAATATTTATGATAACACACAATCAGTACCTGTAGAGATAGCAAGCAAGACGCCTTCGCAGCCCCAACTATCCGTTGTCAATAAAGCTTTGTGGGATACCATCAACACCAGAACCAATGAAAAGCCGACCCATTACAGCAAGTGAGTTTAATGCCCATATAGCTGGCCAGAAAGCTGTGGACAAACTACGCTTTGGAAAATTCCATCCCAAAGCGGAAGAAGTACGTAGAGAGGCGATCGAGGCTTACCAGCAGCAGGCGCTGCCCGAAGCAACAGACCATGTAGTTAACTCTCAAAAGAGCAAATGCTGAACAAGATGTCCTGCATGAATGGCACTCAGTTAACAGCCTGAATCGTGGTTTATGAGAGAAAATGCCAGGTTGTGAGAGAAGATGCCAGGCATTTTGTAAGTCTATCGACATAAGCCATTGATGGATAGATATCCATGCTCGCTACAAGTGGCGATCCTTGCCGCGTGAAAGCATGCCGCAATGATCGCTCCGCCACCTCGCGGCCCGGCCTCCCCAACTCCCAGAAGCTGCATTCAGCCCCTGTCACGCGCCATACCCCGGCGGATCCAACCTGCTTTTTGAATTGTGAATGAATGACTTGCACATTCATCATACACTAAATGCCTGGCATCTTATTTGGCATCTTATTTTTTCCTGCGGTACCGCGCTGGAACTGAACAACCAAAGTTCCTGAGTAAACTCACAGGAGACCAAAGTTATCGCGCAGATGAATTTGCCTATGAAGATCAGTTTGCTGCCCGCGGTGGCGATCACTACATGGGGAAGGACTACGGGGGCCGGGGCACGGAACTCTTGACCCGAGGCATCGAAAGACTGCATGCTGATCCTGTCAAATTCATGCAAAATGACCCAGAATATTTCCGCTTCATCCTTCAAACTCTGCAACAACCATGAGCCTACCCCATACTGGAATTTACATCGCCGAATGTGACGGCCACCAAATCTGCTTCGACGGCAATAAGTGGTGGAGCGACGACTGGCCCTATTTTAATGAATGGCTGGCAGATGACTTTGCCGAGGAGTCTGAAAGCGAAACTCAGATGCACCGCACAGTAGCGGACATAGCGCGGCTGGTTTTAAAGTCTTGGTACAAGGACTACAAGGAGATCTACTTTAAGTCAGACACATGGGGACCTGAAGATGAGCTGCCGGAAGGAGCCATCGACTGACGAGGTTGAATTTTATCACTCGTACGCATCTAGGTTGTAGCGGCTAAGAGGCTGAAGTTTGAAGCTATCGCAGCAGAAGGAACTGCTGGGTATGGCCAACAACATTCTTGGCCGCCGCGCGCCTGCTGCGAAAGTGCAGAGATCGAGAAGACGGATTGCAAATCAATGCTTTGAACCGTGTCTGCTGCACAGAATGCCAGGCATGAATGGCACTCAGTTAAGAGCATGGATCGTGGGTTTGGCGACCAGGGAACCAAGCCACGCGACAGCGTCTTGGAGTGCGTGCGGCAAGCCTTGGCGCGACGCCGCTTTCGCAAGCCGGACGGTAATCTCAGACCAACGGAGCGCGCTACCCCCCGCGAAAGCGGTGTCGTCGATGCAGGCTTGCGCCGTGCATCTCTGTCACCGCACTCCAAGAAGCTGCCGCGTTCGCGTCAGTGCCTCACCAAAACACTGCCTAAGGGACTATGAAAACGAACGACGGCCCGCCTTAACTGAGTGCCATTCATGCCTGGCATCTGCTTTCCGTCTTCACCGGCCGGAGTACCAGATAATACCACCCCAAGTACCGCCGCTGCGCCTCCCGGCATGGAGCCGTCCAGGGAGGCCGCCGCCGCCGGGCAGGTCATGACGCTGGAAAACGCCCCCCAGGTGTTTGACGACATCGAGCGTCTCAAGTCCAAGCAGCAAAACGGCGGACTCACCAAAAAAGTTGCCAGGCATTTTGTGGAGACTTGCTGCACAAGCATTTCATTTTCAGCCTCATGACTCAGCATTGACGAAGCCTGCAGAGCTGCGCGCTTGGATGAGAAGCCGAGTCTATCGGTTGCAGACGCTAAGAAGCTGACCGGAGCAGATGCGGAAGAGTGTCAGGCGGCAGCCATTCTCGCCAGAGCAGGGAGGAGGTCGGTGGAAACGAGTCGGGCAGTAGCACGGGCAATCCTGCCCGTGAAGAGTGCGCCGCTTACGGGCAGGATGGCCCGTGCTACTTTTCGCGGTGGTGCGGCACGCCTGCAGAGGTGTGGGAGACGGTGGTGTGGAGGGGGATCGAGGTTCAGGGGAGCACAGGCGGCGAACGAGGGGCACCTCCAAGATATTCGGCACGTGACAGAGGTTTGCTTTGATGCTTCGATGAGAGTTAGGCACGATGACTACTCATGAAGCTTTGGATATTCTCGATCTTTCCGCACCCATCAGCCGGGAGACTTTGACGAGGGCGTATGAACAGGGAGGCCTGGTGTGGCAGCCGGACCGGTTCGAGGGAAATGCGCACCTGCAGACGAAGGCGGCGGCGATGCTGGAGCGCATGTATGAGGCCTATCTTTGGCTGCATGAGCTGCCGGACACGGAGTTTCCCTATCAGGGTCAGGGGGCGGCGGCGGCGGCCGGGCCCATGACGGCGCCGCCGAGGGTGCCGCAGGCGAGCACGCCCCGCCCGCAGACGCCGCTGGCCCGGGCCCCTGAGCCGCCGGTGATGCCTGCCATGCCACCGCCACCGCCGCTGGAGAAGGCGCCGCTGCCCGACAGTCAGGCCCAGCCGCTGCCGCCGCTGCTGCGGTCGGCCCCGAAGCCGCGGAAGATGGGCGCGATGACGAAGGTGGCCTGGGGAGTGGCCGCTGTGGGCGTGGTGGCGCTGCTGGGGCTGTTTGCACTGCTGCTCGCCCCCTCCAAGCGAGGCCGCGAGGCGGAAACCGCGCCTGCGGCTGTCGCGCCTGCGGACAGGCCACCGCAAAGCCTGAGCCTGGCGGAGGTGCAAGCGCTGGATCTGCCGGGGCTGACGGCGCTGGCGGAGCAGGGCAATGCAAAGGCGCAGCTGGAGCTGGGCAGGCGCTATTTCACAGGCGAGGCCGCGAGCCAGGACCCACAGGCGGCGGTGAAATGGCTGCGCAAAGCGGCCGAGCAGGGCGATGCAGAGGCGCAGCTCGGCATGGGTGCGGCTTACACTGCTGGCACCGGCGTGCCGCAGGATTTCGTGGAGGCCATGCGGTGGCTGCGCAAAGCGGCGGACCAAGGGCATGCGGAGGCGCAGCATATGCTGGGCATGGCCTACTATAATGGCCAGGGCGTGCCGCAGGATGCGATGGAAGCCGCCCGGTGGCAGCAAAAGGCGGCGGAGCAGGGCCTTGCCGACGCCCAGGCTGAGCTGGCGGCCCTGTACACCCTGGGCAAGGGGGTGCCGCAGGATTCTGCGGCTGCCGCACAGTGGATCAGGCAGGCGGCGGAGGGCGGCAACTTGCAGGCGCAGAACCGCCTGGGGCTGATCCTGGCCCAGGGCGAGGGCGTGGCACCTGACCGGGTGGAGGCGTGCCTGTGGCTGAGCCTTGCCGAGTCCCAAGGGCTCGCCGTGGCGCAGAAGAATCTGCTGGTGGTGCAAAAAAAGATGACGAGCGCCGAGCTGCAGGCCTTTGAGCAAAAGTCAGCCGAGTGGCGCAAACGGCAGAGTGAGAGGCAGCAGGAGCGTGCCGCTGGGCTGGCCATGACCGCCCCACCGAGCGTTACACCTGCACCTGCGGCGACGGTGGGCGCTGCTCCTATGCAACCTGGCAACGCCATAGCGGCGCCTGCTGCTGCGGTGGCCAATTCCCCGTGGCGGGCAGATCTCCCGCTGGAAGAGCAGCGCACCCTGGCGGAGCAGGGGCTGCCTGAAGCGCAGTTTGAACTCGGCACGCGCTACGAAGACGGGAAAGGCGTGCCGCAGGATGCCGCCACCGCGGTGCAGTGGTATGCCAAAGCCGCTGAGCAGGGCTTTGCCAAGGCGCAGAACTACCTGGGCACGTGCTGCCTGCAGGGCATCGGCATGGCAAAGAACCCCGCCGAAGCGCTGAAGTGGTACCGCAAAGCGGCTGATCAGGGCTATGCACCCGGGCAGTACAGCGTGGGTTACTGCTACGTGCAGGGCGAAGGCGTGGCGAAGGATCTCGTCGAAGCCATGCGGTGGCACCTCAAAGCTGCCGAGCAGGGGCATCCGATGGCGCAGGAGAGGCTGGGCATGGCCTACGCGTCGGGCGAAGGCGTGCCGAAGGATCTCGTCGAGGCGCTGAAATGGCTCCTCCTCGCGGCGGCGCAGGCGGAGAAAGGATCCGCCGAAAAAGCCCAAGACGTGGCCGCGCAAATGAAGCCGGAGCAGCGTGATGAGGCGGAGCAGAGGGCGGCGGCGTTTCGCCCGGGTAGGTCTGCGTCGGCAGACTCCCCACCGCCAACGGCTGCTGCACCGCCAGCGGCTGCAACACCTGCTGCTGCTGTTTCTGAAAATCCCAAGTGGCGCCACGACCTGCCGCTGTCTGAGCATCGCAGGTGGGCGGAGGCGGGCAATGCGGCGGCGCAGCTCCACATGGGGTCCACCTATTCCCTCGGTAAAGACGGGCTGCCGAAAGACCTGGCGGTGGCGGCAGAGTGGTACCGCCGTGCTGCGGAGCAGGGACATGCCTTGGCCCAGGCGCTCCTGGGCGCCGCGTATTTCATGGGGAGTGGCGTACCCAAAGACTTCGTGGAGTCCATGAAATGGCTGCTGATCTCCCTGCGCAATGGCCACAAGCCCGCCGGCACGATGTACGCCATTGTGGAAGAAGATGCGACGCCCGGGCAACGTGCGGAGGCCTATCAGCGGTCGATCGACTTCAAACCCACCGGCCCCGTGGTGCCACCCTCCCCGCCGCCTGCTGCTCCTGCAGCCACCCCGCCGGCCCCGGCAGCGACCAATTCGAACTCCAAGACGCTGGAAGAAATCATCATGCTCGCAAATCGGGGCGATGCGGAATCCCAGTTCCTCGTGGGCTCACTCTGCGTCTCCGGGCTGGGGAAACCGCCGGATGCCACCGAGGGGGCGAAGTGGTACCGCAAAGCCGCCGACCAGGGCCATCCCATGGCGCAGTTCAATCTGGCGCGCGCCTGTTTCGCCGGCAGCGGCGTGACGAAGGATCCCGCAGCCGGAGTGCCATGGCTGCAAAAGGCGGCGGCGCAGGGGCTGGATGTGGCGCAGTATGAACTCGCCGCGTGCTATGAAAAAGGCGTGGGCGTGGCGCAGGACGCCGCCACTGCCGTGCAGTGGTACCGCAAAGGCGCTGAGCTGGGATACGCGCCGGCGCAGACAGCCCTGGGCCTGTGCTACACGCACGGCACCGGCGTGCCAAAGGACCCGGCGCTGGCCGTGGCATGGTTCACCAAAGCCGCAGCCCAGAGATATGCCAAGGCGCAGAACCACCTGGCCACCTGCTACGAGTCCGGCTTTGGAGTGGCGGAAGACCGTGTCGAAGCCCTGAACTGTTATCGCAAAGCCGCAGAGCAGGGCCTTGTGCAGGCGCAGGCAAATCTGGGCGTTTACTACGAGTCCGGCACCGGCACGGCGGCGGACGTGGTGGAGGCCATGAAGTGGTATCTTCTGGCCGCCGCGCAGGGGGACGCCCACGCTGCGGAGGGAGCCCGAAACCTGGCCCCCCGGCTCACCCAGCAGCAGCGCGCCCAGGCCGAGCAGCGCGTGCAGGAGTTTCAGCAGGCCCGGAAGTGATGAAGGGGGAAAGAAATGAGCGCCGGGCCGGCCAAAATATAAAATACCCAAAGATAGCAGCTTGTTTGAAAATGTAGTCAGGATGGCTGCTCGACTCCGAAAAAGAAGAAGCGAGGCATGATTGGCCTCTTTTTTGGACATGCCGGCACCCCCGAAAATGGCGAAGCACGCCCTTCAAGGAACCGGTTCAAAAACCAGCCTCCCCTTCCACTGCGGCACTCGCCGCCCGCTTTGTCACATTTCCGTTTCACCCATCCGGCTTCTCATTCGCCTGCCCGTTCGCAGCATTTACTTTTGCACGTTGCATACTTCATGCTCGCACCGTACGATCTCCTCCTAGTCCAACCCGATAAGCAGCCATCCAATGAACTCCCCCGCCAAACTCATCGCCTGCGCCGCCGCCTTCGACCCCTTTCACGCCCTGACCGCCACCCGGCAGCCCACCGTCGTCAAGACCAGAGGGTTCATTGCCGCCCATGAAACACACGGCACCATCGCCGCGGCAGCCGTCAAACGCTGATCCTCAAACCAACGGTTCACCCTCATCACCACGTGTACTGAGCACGCCATGAAACGCATCCGTCATACCATGCAGTGGTTGTTCACAGCTCCCGAGGAGCCCGTCACTCCGGGGCGCATCATCGGCTGGTGGGAGCGGCGGCGCATTCCATTCAATGCCATCCTCGGCATCATTGGCTTTGCCTCGCTCCTGCTCTTCACCTCCTGCATTGAAAATGCCGGCGTCCTCCAGCCCGGCGAAGACGCCGTGGAGCCCGCCGCCATCGTGGTCGTCCCCCTCATCGCCAATGCCGCCTACACCGGCGGCTGGCTCATCGACTGCCCCCTGCGCCTCATGCGCCCCACCCTCAGCCCCCGCTTCACCCCGCGCCTCTTCCGCCTCGGGCTGCTCTTCTCAGTCTTCGTCGTCACCTTCCCCGCCCTCCTCTGGAGCAGCTACCGCCTCCTGCAGCTCGTGCACCTGCTGCGCTGACTTCTCTCCATACCAGCACCTACCACCATGCGCCCGAGATGCGCCTGGATGCCCCCTGCCCCAATTGAACGCTTCATGGCAGAAACACCCGTGAAGTCACCTTGAGATAAAGCCCCCTCACTTGCCCGCTGGATGCATGGAATCAAGGCAGCGCCCCTTCCCCGCCTCATTTTTTAATCATCAATCGCGCGTTCTGGTCGCGTTAAAGCCCCATGCCCATGCTCCGCCGCACACGCCCCTGGCTTACTCTCCTCCTGCTCGCCCCGGCTCTCACGCTCCTCTGCGGCAGGCCCGCCGCGGCTGCAGACGCTGTGCGCAAGCCCGTGCTCGTCACCTCCAAACGCATCTGGGACAAAGGCGCCTACAATGCCTTCACCGACCTGACCCGCTACCGCGACCAATGGTTCTGCTGCTTCCGCGAAGGCATCTCTCACGCAGGCGATGACGGCAAGGTGCGCGTCCTCCGCTCCACCGATGGCCTCGCCTGGGAATCCGCCGCGTTCATCGCCGAAGACGGCGTGGATCTGCGCGATCCCAAATTCTCCCTCAAGCCCGACGGCCAGCTCATGATCGTCGCCGGCGGCTCCATCTGGAACTACGACACCCAGCCCCCGCTGCTCAAGACCAAGCAGCCCCGCGTCATGTTCTCCACCGACGGCCTCACCTGGACCCCGCCCGCCAAAGTCCTCGAAGAAGGCCAGTGGCTGTGGCGCATCGACTGGTTTCAGGGCCGGGCCTACGGCATCAGCTACTCCTACCTCCGCGCCCAGCACCCCGATCCCGCCGTGGCCGCCGCCGCAGAGGCAGACGGCCCCGTGCCCCCCGGCCCCTATCCATGGAAAGCCCAGCTCGTCACCAGCACTGACGGCTTGAAATGGGACCTCGTCACCCACCTCGATGTCCCCGGCCGGCCCAATGAAGCCACCGTGCGCATGCAGCCCGATGGCGAGATGATCGCCCTCGTCCGTCGCGAGCGCGGCACCCTGTTTGGCTACATCGGCACCAGCCGCCCGCCCTACCACGAATGGCAATGGCATACCACAGAGCACCGCCTCGGCGGGCCAAACTTCATCATCCTCCCGGACCGCACGCTCATCGCCGCAGGCCGCAGCTACCGCAAGCCCTTCTCCACCGTCATCGCCAGCATGGACCGCCAGCACTACGACATCGCCCTCACCCTTCCCAGCGGCGGCAGCGACACCGGCTACCCTGGCATGGTATGGCATAATAACGAGCTCTGGGTCAGCTACTACTCCTCCCACGAAGACAGCACCGGCAAGCCACCGCCCAACCGCCACGTCGCGCTCCCCGCCGCCATCTACATCGCCCGCATCCGCCTGGAATAACCAAGGCCTCGCAGGCAAGGGCCGCGCTACCTCCCCCAGCCACGTCACCGGGCGTTGCGGCAACATGGTTTCGGTGGCTCCCATGCCACTCTTCAACACGGGCCACTCATACGCGCCACGGCGAGTTTGCGCACACCCTTGCTTTGCCCGGCCATTCACTAGCGACCAGCCATTCTCGGCAAGTGCGCTGCAAATGTTATGTAGTTGTAAAACTACCACTGGCATCTATTTCCTTCAATGCTTCGATGGCCGCCCCGTCCCTATGACCACTCACGAAGCCCTGCGCATTCTCTCCCTTCACGCACCCATCACACGGGAGACTCTGAACCAGGTCTATGAGGCGGCGCTGCGGGACGCGGGAGACGACGACATCCACCCGATTTACCAGGCTTACTCGCATCTCTTTGACCTCGCCGACGATGCGTTTCCCTTTCAGCCGGAAGGCGTCGCGGGCATGGCCTGGCAGCCGCAGCGCCCGGGAGTGCCCGCTGCCGCCACACCACGCCCCCGGCACATGCAGATCCAGCCGCAGACCCAGCCGCAGCCGCAGCCGCAGCCGCAGCCGCAGCCGCTACACGAAGAACGACAAGCCGAGCCGCCGCAGCCACAGGTCGCAGCACCGCAACCGCAGCTGCAACCGCAAACGCACTCTCAGCAGCCCCCGCCGCCACCGCTGCAGCCGTATCAGCCACCGCAGGCACAGCCGCACTCCCCGCAGCAGGCGAGGACCTTTCGGCCGCCGCCTGTCATCTCGACGCTGGCAGCAGATCCCCTGCTCCTGGAGGGCGGCCCTGCGCCATTCTATTACCGCATCTGCGCCGGGATCATCGACTTGCTCGTTTACGCCATCGTCGCCGGTTTCTGCGGGTTCAATCAGGCCTTTTTAAACTCACGGGCACCCGGGCCGGAAAACACCTCCACGCAGCTCCACCTGATCATGGTGTTCCTCTTCATCCTCACGCTGCTGTACTTCGTGCTCATGGAAAGCTCCGCGCAGCAGGGCACGCTGGGAAAGCAGGCCTGCGGACTCATGGTGGCAGACTTAAACGGCCAGCGCCTCAGCCGAGCCCAGGCGCTGCGCCGTTTTTTGGCCAAGCCCTTCTCCATCCTCACACTCGGCATCGGCATCCTCATGGCCCTGTGGACGCGCAATCGCCAGTGCCTGCATGATCTGGCGGCCAAGGCCATCGTCCTGCGCAAGGAATCCACCAACGGGCGACCCTTCGCCATCACGGCAGTCAGCCTCGGCTTGGCCGGTGTGGTCGCCATCACCCTCTACATGAAGTTTCTGGGCGGCACGGAAATCTCCGTCCCCGCAGACGCCGGCGCACCACCGCCCACGGCCGATGCAGCGCCTTCACCCGCCCCCGCCGTTCCCACCCCTTCCGCTCAGGCGGATCTGCAGACGCAGTATGACATGCTGAACAACGGCGTGAAGTACCTGGTCGGAAATGGAGTGCCTGTGGACAACGAGGAGGCCGTGAAATGGTTCCGCAAAGGTGCAGAAATGGGCGAGTATCAGTGTCAGGGCTGGCTGGGCCAATGCCTGATGAAAGGCACCGGCGTTCAGCAGGATGTGCCGCAGGCATTAAAGTGGCTGCGCAAGTCCGCAGAGCAGGGCTTCCCCGTGGCCATGGTTCACCTGGGCAATGCCAGCCGTGAAGGCAATGGCGTGCCCAAGGATGCCGCTGAGGCCGTGCGCTGGTACCGTCTGGCGGCAGCAGGTGGAAATGACGAGGCCCAGTATCAACTCGGCATGGCGCACTACACCGGCGAAGGCGTCGCTGTAGATCTCCCGGTCGCCGCCGAGTGGTTCCGCAAAGCCGTCGAGAATGACAACCCTTCTGCGCGATACATGCTCGGATATCTCTATGAATTCGGCGAGGGCGTCGAGAAGGACGCCGCCAAAGCCGTGGAGCATTACCGCAAAGCCGCAGACTGGGGGCTTTATACGGCGCAGTACAATCTGGCAAGCTGCTACTACAACGGCACCGGCGTGACCAAGGATGTGCCGCAAGCCATGATGTGGTATGCCAAATCCGCGAACCAAGGCTACTCTAAGGCGCAGTACTGGCTGGGCACCTGCCACCAAAACGGCACCGGCGTGCCGAAGGATGCCGCGCTGGCCGTGAAATGGTTTCAGAAGGCTGCGGATCAGGGGCTCGCGGGAGCGCAGAATGACCTGGGCATCTGCCATGCGAACGGCACCGGAGTGGCGCAGTCTCCCATCATCGCCGTGACGTGGTACACCAAGGCCGCCGAGCAGGGGCTGAAAGAGGCCCAGTTCAATCTTGCAGGGTGCTATGAGACCGGTTCGGGCATTGAGAAGGACCTCGTCAATGCCATGAAGTGGTATCTCCTCGCCTCCGCTCAGGGCTATCCGGACGCCGCCGCCAAGGTCAAGGAATTGCAGCCCCTCCTCACCGTGGAGGACTACGTCCGCGCCCAGGTCCGCGTGGATGCGTTTCAGAAGACTCTGAAAAAGTGAACTGTGAAGAGATGCCCGGGTGCTTTGATTGAGAACTGCATATTTCCGGTGTCATGCACTTCACCACAACGCACGGCGCATTGGTGCGAGCAAGACGTTCCGCCGTGGACCGCCCGTTTCTTTGAAACAAAAAATTCGTGGATACATCCGCGCTCTCACCATGCCGCGTTATGTCTGATGTCAGCGTTGAAGTTCAACCGCACCGCAGATCCGATGCGCTGACCTGGGCGTGAGTCTGCAAGGACTCCACGCCCTCTTTTTTTGATTTCGCCAAATCTCCCGAGGCCCAAAATCATTTGACGATTCGCGCTTCGCAAGTTAAACACCCGTTTATAAACGCATGTTTAACTCTCCCCCATCCCGTGAACATGATGCCGAGGCGCGCCGCGAGCGCCTGCTGACGGCCGCCGCCACCGTCTTCGCCAAAGACGGCTTTGAGAAGGCCAGCCTCCGCGCCATCTGTCTCAAGGCGAAGGCCAACGTGGCCTCCGTGAAGTACTACTTTGGCAGCAAAGAAGGACTCTACCGCGAAGTCTTCCTCTCCTCCTGCGCCAGCAAGATGGACAAAGATCCGCCCGTCACGCTCGCAGACGGCGCTTCACCGGAAGACACCCTGCGCAGCTGGATCCATCACCTCCTGGACCATATGCTGCTCAAGCGCGCCGCCAATCCCGTGAAGAGCCAGCTCATGGCCCACGAAATGCGCGAGCCCACCCCCTGCCTCAACGAATTCATCAAGCTCGTCGTCGGCCCCTTCCATGAGGAGCTGCAGCGCATCATCGCCGCCGTGCTCGGCAGAAAGAAGGTGGATGAAGACTGCATCCTCTACTGCCATCACATCATCGGACTCTGCATTCACTACGATCACTGCCGCGTCTTCGTGGACCGCCTCGGCCCGCCCGTGCCGAAGACAGCTCCCGAAGTGCAGCGCCTCGCAGACAACATCGCCGACTTCGTTCTCGGCGCCCTCACCACCCGCCGCGCCGCCCAGCCGAAACCCGCCTCACGCTCGAAAAAACAGTCATGACCTCCCCCCTCCTCAAATACGCCCCCGCACTCGCCCTCAGCGCGCTGGGTTTCGCCTTCACCGGCTGCAGCAAAGCGCCCGCTGCCGCACCTGCCGCAGCACCAAAACCTGTGGCCGCCATCTCCGTCAAAACCGCCGCCGCACAGCAGGGGCCCATGCCGCGCTACCTGCGCCTCACCGGTGAAATCACCGCCGCACAAAACGCCGCCGTCGCAGCAGACACCACCGGCAAAGTGATCGAGACCCCCGTCGAGCGCGGCACCATCGTCAAAACCGGCGATGTCCTCGTGCAGCTCGACAGCCGCACCGCCGAACTCAATCTAGCCGAAGCCGAAGCCAATGTGGTGCAGGCAAAATCCAAGCTCGATCTCGCCGAGAGCGAAGTGAAGCGCAACGCCCCGCTCGCGCAGATGAAGGCCGTCGCCGAAACCGACTTCGCCCGCATCAAGGCAGATCGCGATGGTGCCGCCGCCAGCCTCTCCGCCGCGGAAGCACGCCGTGACATGAGCAAGAAGACCCTGGAAGACGCCACCATCCGCGCCCCGTTTGCCGGCACCGTGTCAGAGCGCTTTGTCACCGCAGGCGAATACGTCATGGCAAACTCCAAGGTCGCGCAAGTTGTCGATCTTCAGCACCTGCGCCTCCTCGTGAATGTCGCGGAGCCTTCCGTCGGACTCATCCGCGTGGGGCAGACTGTGGAGTTCAGCGTGTCCCCTTTTCCCGGCGAAGTCTTCACCGGCACCGTCAAGTTCATCGGCGCCACCGTGCGCGCTGAAACCCGCGATCTCCAGGTGGAGGCCGAGGTGCTCAACACCGACGGCCGCCTCCGCCCCGGCCTTTTCGCCGAAGCCCGCCTCGCACTCCCGCCGCAGACCGCCGTCACCATTCCCGCCAACGCCGTGCGTGCGGAGGGTGCCAATCAAAAAGTCTGGGTCGTCGAGTCCGGCCAGCTCACCGAACGCCTCGTCGAAATCGGAGAGACCGACAAAGACCGCATCGAAATCCGCCGCGGCGTGAAGCAGGGCGAAAACGTCGTCCTCTCCCCCGGCCCCGATGCCGCCGACGGCGTCCCCGTGCAGACCACGCCTCAATCCTAACGCACCACCATGAGCGCACCCGAGGCCTCCAACGCGAATGGTATTAATTCCCACGTAATACCATCTACGATTCTCAGCCCTCCGCCAAACACTCTTCCATCTCTGCTCCCTCTGCCTCTCTGCCCCTCTGCGGCAAACCGAACGTCCACAGCATCTCTACTCCGCCCATGAGCTTGGCCCACCTCCCTCAAGCTCCAACCGACAGCGCCGCCATCCCCTCCCCGGCTTAATCCCCCTTCCCCTTTCTAACTCATGCAATGGCTCGCCCGCATCTGTGTTCAGCGCCCCGTCCTCGCCAGCGTCATCGTGCTGGTGTTTGTCGTCGTCGGCCTCATCGGTTACACCCGCCTGCCCGTGGACCGCTTTCCGAAGGTGGACTTCCCCACCGTCGCCATCACCACGCGTCTCAATGGCGCCACGCCGAAGGAGGTCGAAACCCAGATCACCGACAAGATCGAAGAAGCGGTGAACACCGTCAGCGGCATTGATGAACTCCGCTCCGTCTCCAGCGAAGGCATCTCCCAGGTCATCGTCGTCTTCCTGCTGGAAAAGAACGTGGACGTCGCCGCGCAAGAAATCCGCGACCGCGTGAACCGCATCATCGTCGATCTCCCCGACGATGCCGATCCACCCATCGTCGAAAAGCTCGACCCCGATGCCTCGCCCATCCTCAACGTCGCGCTCACCGCTGACCGCCCCGCGCGCGAGATCACCGAATACGCGGACAAGGTACTGCGCCGTCAGCTTGAAAGCGTGCCCGGCGTCGGTCAGGCCACCCTGCTCGGCGGCCGCAAGCGCCAGATCAATGTGTGGATGGACCCGGTGCGCCTCCGCTCCTTCAATCTCACCGCCATCGATGTGCAGAAGGCGCTGAAGTCGCAGAACGTGCAGATCCCCGCAGGCACTGTCAAAGACGCCGCCAGCCAGGAAGGCCTGCGCGTCCTCGGCAAGGCCGCCTCCGTGGCCGAGCTGCGCCAGATGGTCGTGCGTGAAAAAGACGGCGGCCTTGTGCGACTCGGCGATGTCGCCCGCGTGGACGATGGCGAAGAAGAGCCCCAGACCGCCGCACGCCGCAATGGCATCCCCAGCGTCGTCATCTCCCTGCGCAAGCAGTCCGGCGAAAACACCATCAAGGTGGTCGATGCCGTGCAGGAGCGCCTGGACGAAGTGAAGAAAATCCTCCCCGCCGGCTACTCCATCAATGTCGTGCGTGACAATTCCCTCGTCATCCGCACCAGCACCCACGCCGTGCAGGAGCATCTCATCCTCGGGGCCGTGTTTGCCGCGCTCATCGTGCTGCTCTTCCTTGGAAACACTCGCGCCACCGTCATCGCCGCGCTGTCCATTCCCACCTCCATCATCGCCGCCTTCGGCGTCATGTGGGCGCAGGATGTCACGCTCAATCAGATCAGCCTCGTCGCCCTCGCGCTCGCCGTCGGCATCGTCATCGATGACGCCATCATCGTCGTGGAAAACATCGTCCATCACATGGAGGAGAAAGGCGAAAACGCGCATGACGCCGCCATCAATGGCACGCGCGAGATCGGCCTCGCCGTCATGGCCACCACGCTCTCGCTCCTCGCCGTCTTCGTCCCCGTCGCCTTCCTCAGCGGCATCGTCGGCATGTTCTTGAAGAGCTTCGGCCTCACCATGGCCTTCGCCATCGCCGTGTCATTGCTCATCAGCTTCACCCTCGTGCCCTCCCTCGCCGCACGCATGCTGAACCGCCGCCGCAAGAGCTGGATCGAGCGCGCTCTCGACCGCGTGGTGAATGTTTTCTACCGCCCCATCGAGGCCGTTTACATGATCATGCTGCGCTTCTCCATGCGCCACCGCTGGGTCGTCATCCTCGCCTGCTTCGGCGCGCTCGCCTCCCTGCCCACGCTCATGGGCATCGTGCAAAAAAGCTTCATGCCACCCACGGAAGAAGCCGAGTTCATCGTCAACATCCGCGTCCCCGAAGGCACCACCCTCGCCTCCACCGATCTCCTCGGCGAGCGCGTCGCCCGCAGCATCCGCGCCCTGCCCGGCGTCGAGTCCACCCTCCTCACCATTGGCGACAACGACCAGCGCGTGCCCAATCTCGCCGGCATCTACGTCCGCCTCACCGATCCCGACACCCGCAAAGCCACGCAGCAGGACATCATGGATCAGGTGCGCAAAGAGATCCTGCCCAAGTACCCCGCCGAGTGGCGCATGACCGTTCTCGCCGTGCCGCCGTTCAACACCGGACAGTCCAGCGCCAACATCCAGTTCTATGTCGCAGGCCCCGATCTTGATCGCCTCACCGCCGCCACAGATGTCATCATGAAGGAGGCCAAAAACATCCCCGGCATCCGCGACTTGGACTCCACCCTCATCAGCGGCAAGCCCGAGATCACCGCCAGCGTGGACCGCAGCAAAGCAGGCCAGCTTGGTGTGAACATCGCCGATCTCTCCACCACCCTGCGCCTCCTCGTCGGCGGCCTCGATGTCTCCACCTACGACGAAGCCGGTGAGCAGTACGACATCCACCTCCGCGCCGAAGCCGGCTACCGCAACAACCGCGAAGCCATGGCCCAGCTCTCCGTCCCCAGTGCCAGCGGCGTGCCCGTCGCACTCGACAACGTGCTCAAGCTCGAGCAAACCTCCGGCCCCTCACAGATCGACCGCCTCAACCGCCGCCGTCAGGTCACCATCAGCGCGAACAACGCACCCGACGTCGGTGAAAGCAAAATCGTCGATGCCATCGATGCCATCGTGAAAAAGCAAAACCTTCCTGCTGATTACAGCAGCGGCGTCGCAGGCCGGTCCAAGGAAATGGCCCGCACTGGCAAAGCCTTCGGCATGGCCTTCCTCATGGCCTTTGTCTTCATGTATCTCATCCTCGCCGCGCAGTTTGAGAGCTGGATCCATCCCCTCACCATCCTGCTCGCGCTGCCGCTCACGCTGCCCTTCGCCATCCTTTCCCTCATCATCTTTGGCCAGTCGCTCAATCTCTTCTCCATGCTCGGCGTCCTCGTCCTCTTCGGCATGGTCAAGAAAAACGGCATCCTTCAAATTGACCACACCATCCAGCTTCGCGCCAAAGGACTCGATCGCCTGGAGGCCATCCTCAAAGCCAACAAAGACCGTCTCCGCCCCATCCTCATGACCACCCTCGCCTTCGTCGCCGGCATGGTGCCCATGATGTTCGCCCGCGGCGTCGGTGCCGCGTTCAACAACGCCACCGCAGGCGTCATCCTCGGCGGCCAGACCTTGTCCCTCCTCCTCACCCTCCTCGCCACGCCCGTCATCTATTCCTACTTCGACGACATCGTCGAATGGCGAAACCGCCGTGCTGCCAAACGCGAAGCCCGCCGCGCCGCCCGCGAAGACGCCCTGCCTCCCCAGCCCGCTCCGTCCATCGCCTAGCGCCTCACTCGAACTCGTCCTCGATCCTACCGCCCCGCATGCCCTCAGCCCCGCGTTACGCCAAGCAAGTATTGTAGTCCCGCCTTCAGGCGGTTCCGGTCACGGCCTCGCATACACTCAAAGCTCGCCGAGAAACCTCAAATGAATCGCCCAATCACAAAACCACACCTCATTCGCAGCAGCCGCTCCGGCCGTAGGTTGGGTGTGTTTGGCGCGCATGGCGCTCTTCCTCGCTCGAACACCACTCCGCCAAACCGCCCGACTGCGAGGACGTTCGTACGCCACAGCGCCTGCCGTACGCTGCTGGACGGGCGGGCTGTCGCCACACCCATCCTACGATCCCGCATCGGCTGCGCCTAACCCGCGCGACACTTCTACCGAGAAGCAAACCTCCCCAATTCCTCATTCACGTTTCGCGCTCTGATCCAGCATCCAGCATCGGCTCCTCAGCCTCAGCCCCCTCATCACCTCATGGCAATTCCCCTCCCACGCCTCTGCCTCGTCCCCGTCCTCCTCATGGGGCTCGCGGCCTGCACTGTCGGGCCCGATTACAAGAAGCCGGACACCACCGACATCACCCCCGCCACCTGGCGCTGGCAGCCCGGCGCCCCGCGCGATGACTCCCCCAAAGGCGAGTGGTGGAAAGTCTTCCGCGACAGCGAACTCAACCGCCTCGAAGCCCTCGCCATCGCGGACAATCAAAACCTCCGCGCCGCCTTCGCCCGCATCCAGCAGGCACGCGCCAATGCCCGCGCCGCCGCCACCGATTGGTATCCATCCTTCGATCTCAACTCACGCAACAAGCGCGAGCGCACCTCCGGCCATCTGCCCACGCCCGTGCCGGTGAAGATCCCCTCCGCGCAGATCAACACCTACAGCGAAACCCTCGACCTCAGTTACGAGCTCGATCTCTGGGGCAAGGTGCGCCGCTCCTTTGAATCCGCCCGCGCCCAGTCAGAGTCCAGCGCCGCAGATTTCAACAACGTCCTCCTCACCCTCACCGGAGACGTCGCCGCCACCTACTTCCAGCTTCGTGCGCTGGATGCCGATCTCGCGTCTCTGCGCCGCACCATCGCCCTGCGTGAAAAAGGCCTCGCCCTCATCCAGCAGCGCTTCACCGCCGGCACCATTCAGGAGACCGACGTCGCACGCAGCAAAACCGAAGTCGCCACCGCCAAGGCCGAACTCGCCGACATCAAACGCCAGCGCCAGGAAGCCTCAGACAATCTCTCCCTCCTCTGCGGCGTCCCCGCCACCACCTTCACCCTCGCCGAGCGCCCCCTGCACGGCTCACCGCCCGTCATCCCCGCCGGACTTCCCGCCCACATCCTGGAGCGCCGCCCCGATGTCGCCGCCGCCGAGCGCATCGTCGCCTCACGCAATGCCGACATCGGCGTCGCCACCGCCGCTTATTTCCCCGCCATCAGCCTCACCGGCCAGGGCGGTTACCTGAGCAAGGACACCACCAGCCTCTTCACCGCAGACAGCCGCGTCTGGTCCATCGGCCCCAGCCTCAGCCTGCCCGTCACCGGCTTCGCCCTCATCCATGCCAATGTCCGCAGAAAACGCGAAGCCCGGGAGGAAGCCATCGCCAATTATCGTCAGGCCGTGCTCTCCGCCTTGAAAGACGTCGAGTCCACCCTCGCTCAAACCCGTTACCGCGCCGAGCAGTCCGCCGCCCAAAACGAAGCCCTCGCCGCCGCCTCCCAGGCCGCCGAACTCACCCACGCCCGCTACGACAGCGGCACCGTCGGCTACCTCGAATTCCTCGACGCCGAACGCACCCGCCTCCAGACCGAACGCCAGGCCAATCAAGTCACCTCCCAGCGCTTCATCAGCACCGTCCGCCTCATCAAAGCCATGGGCGGCGGGTGGTAACACACGACCGTAAAACGAACTTCCAAATTCGTTCCCTCAGTGTCATGCGGTGCCATCTTTGACAGGATTAACAGAATTCCAAGATTTCAGGATTAAAGGCCCATGACTCTGCGCCACCAGAAGCAGGTTTGTACACCATCGCAAACACATCAGCCGCAGAGCCGCCCGTCAGAAAAAAATCCTGCAATTCTGCCATCTTGTTAATCCTGTCTAAACAGCCACCAAGCCACGATCGATAATCATCTTCGCGCAGCGCTATCTCTCACGCTCTGACAAATCATCCTCAGTGGTCATGCGGTGTCATCTTTGACAGGATTAACAGAATTCCAAGATTACAGGATTAAAGCCAAATGACCCTGCGCCTCATGTTTTTAATCCACCCGAAAACACACCGAACGCCGAGCCAGTCTTCAGAAAAAAATCCTGAAATTCTGCACTCTTGTTAATCCTGTCAAAACAGCCACCAAGCCCGCAGTGCGTCTCCGCAGACTCGTATCATTCAAATCTCAGCGCGGCGATCGGGTTCATGTTCGCAGCCTTGCGGGCTGGATAGAAGCCAAAGAACACGCCCACGCTGAAGCTGATGCCAAAGGCCACCACCACGCTGCCGAGGGAGACGGAGGGATGGAAATTGGGGATCATGCTCGCAGCAGCACTGGCGGCGAAACCGAGTGCCACGCCGATGGCCCCGCCGAGCAGGCTCAGGGTGACGGACTCGATGAGGAACTGCAGCAAGATGTCCCGCGGCTGCGCGCCCACGGCGATGCGCGTGCCGATCTCCCGCGTGCGCTCGGTGACGCTGACGAGCATGATGTTCATGATGCCGATGCCACCGACGAGCAGCGACAGCCCCGCGATGCCGCCGAGCAAATAGGTGAGCGTGCTGGTGATGCTGTTCACCGTGTCAGCGATCTCCTTCTGATTGACGATGTCGAAGTCGTTCTTGCGGCCTTCGCCCAGGTGGTGGCGCTGGCGCAGCAGCGCGGTCACCTGCTCCTGCGCGGCGTTCATGAGCCCGTCGCTGCTGATCTGCAGCGTGACGAGCCTCGGATACTTGTCTCCCGTGAGCCGCCGCATGGCCGTGGTGTAGGGAATGAGGATGCGGTCGTCCTGATTGGCGCCGCCCATGCCTGCGCCCTTGCTTTCAAGCTGGCCGATGATGGTGAAGGGCATGTTCTTGATCCGCACCGTCTGCCCCACGGGGTCCAGCGGGCCAAAGAGCTCCCGTGCCGTGCGCGAGCCGATGACCGCCACGCGCGCGGAGCTGCGCACCTCCCTTTCCGTAAACATGCTGCCGCGCGCCAGCGGCCAGTCGCGTATGCGCAGGTAGCCGGCGGACTCTCCGGCGATGGTCGTGCTCCAGTTCCGTCCGGCGGCAACGGCCTGCGCTGAGAGCGTCACCTCGGGGCTCGCGGCCTGCACGCTGCGCACCTCCCGGCGGATTGCCTCCACGTCCTCCAGCGTCAGATTGCTGGATTCGCCGCTGCCTGCGGCGGCAGCGTTTGTGCGCCGGCTTTTGGAAAACACCATGAGCAGATTGGAGCCCAGGGAGGACACCTGGTCCTGAATGCGCCGCTGCGTGCCGCGCCCCAGCGCCATGATGGAGACCACCGAGGCCACGCCGATGATGATGCCCAGCGCGGTGAGGATGCTGCGCAGCTTGTTCCGCCGCAGCGCGCGGAAGGCGATCATGGCCGTGAGGCCTGCACGCAGCAGCGGAGATGTGAGCGCGCGCATCATGGCGTGGTGGAGAGGCTGGCGTGTTGTTCGGACGCATCCAGCGCGGCACGCTGGACGCCGGCAAAGAGGCGCGCGGTGCACGGCTCATCACGAATGACCCTGCCATCACGCATGACGATGATGCGCTTGCAGTACGCGGCGATGTCCAGTTCATGCGTCACCATCACCACGGTGATGCCCGCGTCATTCAGCTCCTGAAACAGGCCCATGACCTCGATGCTGGTGCGTGTGTCCAGGTTGCCCGTGGGCTCGTCCGCCAGCACGAGCTCCGGCCTGTTCACCAGCGCGCGGGCGATGGCCACACGCTGCTGCTGGCCGCCGGAGAGCTGGTTCGGGTGATTGTAAAGGCGTGCGCCCAGCCCCACTTTTTCCAGCGCCTCGATCGCGCGCCGCCGGCGCTCCCGCAGCGGCACATGCGGGCTGGTGTAAAAGAGCGGCAGCTCCACATTCTCACACGCCGTGGTGCGGGCCAGCAGGTTGAAGCTCTGGAAGACAAAGCCGAGCTTCTGATTGCGCAGGCGCGAGAGTTCCGCGCGGCCCAGCTTCGCCACATCCACACCATCCAGCAGGTAGCTGCCTGCGGTGGGCTGGTCCAGGCAGCCGAGCATGTTCATGAGCGTGGACTTGCCGGAGCCGCTGGAGCCCATGATGGCCACGAACTCGCCGCGCCCGATTTGCAGACTGACCCCATTCACGGCGCGCACCTCCACATCGCCCGTGCGGTAGATCTTCTGGAGGTTTTCCAGCTCAATGACTGTCTCCTTCGTGCTCATGGCTATATGGATGGCGGCGGGCCTCCCGCGTCCTCTTTGGCTCCGCCCCGGCTGGCGGTGATCACGCGCGCACCGGCCTCCAGGCCCTCCAAGACCTCCGTCTCGCTGTTGTCCGTGATGCCCGTGGTGATGATCGCGGCGCGCAGCACGGGCTCTTTCTCCGTGCCTTCCAGCACGTACACCAGCTGCTGCCTGCGCTGGAGCTTTGCATCGGCGGAGCCCGTGACCTTGCTGCCTTCCGGCGGGGTGAAGCGCAGCGCGGTGTTCGGCACCTTCAGCACGCCGCTTCTCTCCGCGGTCAGGATGGAAACGTCCGCCGTCATGCCGGGAAAAAGCCGCTGCTCTGGATTCTCCACGTCGATGAGCGTTTCATAGGTCACCACATTCTCCTTCGTCGTGGGGGAGATGCGCACCTGCACCACCTCGCCGCTGAAGACATCATCCGGAAAGGCGTCCACGGTGAAGTCCACCTTCTGCCCCATCTTCACACGGCCGATGTCCGCCTCGGAGACCGTGGCGCTGATGCGCATTTTTTTAATGTCCTGCGCGATGGTGAAGAGCACCGGCGTGTTCATGGCCGCGACGACCGTCTGGCCTGCGTCCACCTTTCGTGAAACCACGATGCCGTCCACCGGCGCGGAGATGCGACAGTAGCTCAGGTCCGTTTGAGCCTGATCGAGCACCGCCTCCTTGATGGTCACGGTGGCATCCGCCTGCCCCAGCTCCGCCACGGCCTGCTCCACATCCAGCGCCATGACTCCGCGCAGGGGAAAGAGCTCCTTCTTGCGGGCCAGGTTCTGCTTCTTCCACATGGCGCTGGCCCTGGCTCCCGCCAGCTCTCCTTCGGCGGCCTTCACCTTGGCGGCATAGATGGAGGTGTCCAGCTCCGCGATGAGGTCCCCGCGCTTCACGATGGAGTTGAAGTCCGCGTTGAGCTTCATGACACGGCCGGACACCTGGCAGCCCACGTCCACGCTCACCACCGCGCTGAGCGTGCCGCTGGCCATCACCACGGCGCGCAGGTCTCCTTTGCCGACGGTGGCGGTCTCATAGCGCAGCATGCCCGCCCCCGGTGGTTTGCAGGCTGAAAGGGCAACGAGTGACAACAAGATGAAGATGCGTGGGTTCATTTCCAGCCGCCTCCGACGGCCTGATAAAGTTTGATGCGTGCGGCCACCGCGTCATAGCGTGAGCCGATGAGGTTTTGCTGCGCGGTGAAGAGATCCTGCTGCGCCGTCATCACATTCAGATAAGTCGCCACGCCGCGCTGATCCCGTGCGGCGGCCAGGTCATAGCGCCGCTGCTGGGCGGCGGTCAGCTCCTCCAGCGTGCGGATCTGCTCCCGCGCCGCACGCTGCGCCACCAGCGCATCCGCCACCTCCCGGAAGGCGCTTTGGATGGCCTTCTCGTAGTTGGCCACCTCGATGCGCGTGCGCACCTTTGTCGCGTCAAGGTTCGCCTTGTTCCGGCCGCCGGCAAAAATGGGCAGGCTGATCTGCGGCGCAAAGCTCCACACCGCCGTGTTTGCGCCGAAGAGGCTCGTGAGCTCCGCGCTGGTGGTGCCATCGGAGGCGGTCAGCTTCACGGTCGGGAAGAAGGCCGCGCGCGCCGCACCGATGTCCGCATTGGCCGCACGCAGCGTGTGCTCCGCCGCGAGGATGTCCGGCCGCCCCAGCAGCAGCTCCGAAGGCAGCCCTGCGGAGACCGCCTTCACCGGTGCATCCGCCAGCGCCCTGCCCTGCGGCAGCCCATTCGGCAGCGGCTGGCCGAGCATGAGCACCAGGCCGTTCTCCGCCTGCGCGCGCTGGCGCTGGTAGGAAATGATATTGGACTTCGCCGTGAGCACCTGCGTCTCGGACAGGCGCAGGTCCAGCTCCAGCAGGCCGCCCGCTTTGAAAATGCTCTCATTGAGGCGGTAGCTTTCCTCCACCACGGCCAGTGTCTTCTTCGTGTTTTCGATGAGCTCATCCAGCCGCCTCACAGTATAGTATTGCGTGGCCAGCTCTGCAATGAGCGTCACCTGCGCGGCGCGCTGCGTTTCCGTTTTGGCCAGGTAGGTCTCCAGCGCCTTCGCGCTCAGGCTGCGGATGCGGCCAAACAAGTCCAGCTCATACGAGGTGGTGCCCACCTTGGCGGACCACTGCTCCGTGGTCAGCCCGGCCAGGTGGCTCTGCGCCAGATCGCCTGTCGCGGACACGGTGGGCAGCAGCGGCGCGCGCTCGATGCGGTACTGCGCCCGCGCCTCCTCCACGCGCAGCATGGCCACGCGCAGATCGCGGTTGTTTGCCAGCGCGATGTCGATGAGCCGCACCAGCCGTGCGTCACCACCGAACACGCTGCGCCATGGCAGCTCGCTGCTGCCGGCCTCGGTGCCGCCACCCTGCGGAAAGCGCGCGCTCACCGGGGCGGCGGGGCGCTCCTGCTTCGGGATGAAGCTGCAGCCTGCCAGCAGCATCTGGCAGCCCAGCAGGGCCAGCGCGCAGCACCGCGTCTTGCGGAGAAATGGGGGCTGTTTACTGAAGTTCATGGATTCAATCATCACGCCATCCACATTTTCTGCGGCAGGATTCAGACCAGCGGATGAATCCGCATGACAAGCGGCATCCGGCGTGGATGAGCGGCAGCCGCCGCTCATGGGGCTTTTCCACCGTTCATCACTGCTGGAGGCCTCCCGGTCACTGCCGACTGGCATTTCACCCGGCGTGGCGCAGAGTGGCATGGAAATGAACGAGGCACTGCAGAGCACCGGCACCACACCGCCCTTCGCCGGGCGCGGCTATCGCCTCATGCAGACGGGGTTCTGGTCCTTGTTTGCGCTGATGGTCACCGTCACGCTGATCTCCGGACCGCCCGCCATCGCCTTTGATGCTGACGCCCCGGCCACGGCGGAGGCGCTCAGGCAGGCCTTTTCCGCGCTGCAGCCGCTCATGTGGCTGCAAAACGTGGCCATGATTCTCTGCGGCATTCTGGCCACGCACCAGCTGCATCTTCTCTCCCTGCGGCACCGCTGGGATCTCTCCCCGCTGAAGCGTCTGGTGCCGGTGGTCATGCTCACCTGCGTGGCGTTCGCGGCCGTCATTTCAGTCATCCTCAATGCCCTGCGCTGGTGTTTTGCCCGGATGGGGATTGGCGCGGAGGTCGCAGGCCGGGGGCTGCTCATTGAGCTGATCGCCACCGGTGCCGTGGCCCTCTTCCTCCTGGGCATGTGGGCCGCGCTCTATTATGCCTGCCAGGCCTTCACGCGGCTGCATCAGATTGAGGTCGCCTCCCTCCGCCATGCCGCCGCCATCAAGGAGGCGCGTCTGCAGACCATCGCCACCCAGCTCAATCCGCATTTCCTTTTCAACTCTCTCAACACCCTCCGTGCGCTCATCGATGAAAACCCGGAGCAGGCGCGTGATGCCGTGACGCGGCTCTCGCTCGTGCTCCGCGCCTCGCTGACCTCCAGCGATCACAAGCTCATCCCCCTGCGCGATGAACTCATCGCCGTCGATGCCCTGCTGGGCCTCGAACTCGCACGCTACGGCGACCGCCTGCAGGTGGAGCGGCACGTCGGCAGCGGTTGTGAAAAGGCGCTCGTTCCGCCGCTGCTGCTCGTCACTCTGGTGGAGAATGCCGTGAAGCACGGCGTGGCCGCCAAACTGGGGCCGGGCTTTCTGAGCTACGAGGCCAGCCTGGACTCCGGGGCCCTGAAGCTGGTGGTGAAGAATTCCGGTGCCCTCGTGGAAAACTGGCAGGACAAAGGCGGCATCGGCCTCTCACACACGCGGGAGCGCCTGACCCTGCTCTTCGGCAGCGCCGCCACCATGACTCTCAACCAAACTGCCGGCGGAGTGGAGGCCTCCGTCCTACTCCCGCAATCGCAGCAACCATGAAAGCCCTCCTCATCGACGACGAACGCATGGCCCGCCGCGAAATGCGCCGGCTGCTGGAGGCACATCCCGAAATCGAGATCGTGGGAGAGGCCGACAGCGGCCACGCCGCGCTGAGCCTGCTGCCCGCGCTGAAGCCCGACGTCCTCTTTCTCGACATCCAGATGCCCGAGATGGACGGCTTTGAATTCGTCAATGCCATGAACGCAGGCGGCCACAGCCCGCAGGTCGTCTTCTGCACCGCCTATGATGCGCACGCCCTGCGTGCCTTTGAGGTGAATGCCGTCGGCTATCTCCTCAAGCCCGTCGATCCCGCCCGCCTCGCCGCCGTCATTCAAAAGCTCCACGATCCCGCCCCTTCTGATGCCGAAGCGCAGCAGGATGAGCCGCCTCTGCGCGAAACTGACCGCGTGCTGCTCAAAGGAGAGCAGCGCACGTGGTTCGTGCCCGTGCGCTCCATCTACCTGCTGCAGTCTGAGGGCAACCACACGCATGTCTTCTTTGAGGGCGGCAAAGTGCTGCTGCCCCGCTCGCTCGGCACTCTGGAGCAGCGCCTGAACCTGCCCATTTTCTTCCGCGCCAACCGCGCCCAGCTCATCAACACCCGCGCCATCACCGACGTCACCGAATGGTTCAGCGGCGGCCTCCAGGCCACACTGGCCTCCGGGGACAAGGTGGAGATCTCCCGCAGGCAGGCCGCGCTGTTTCGGAAGCAGAAAGGTCTTTGATCATCCAGAGGCCGGTGATGCGCTCTCGTTCACGCTGCGGCATATTTTGCTCAGGGGTCGTGCGGTGCCATCTTTGACAGGATTAACAGAATTCCAGGATTCCAGGATTAGAGGCCCATGACTCTGCGCCACTGCCACCCTTCAGAAAAAAATCCTGCAATTCTGCCCTCTTGTTAATCCTGTCTAAAACCGCCACCAAGCCACCCACCAACACTCGCATCACCCACCGCCCACTCTTCTCCGCTCGATCTTCGGTTTCATCAGCTCTCGCAAAATCATGTTCGGAAACCGCCGGCTCGGCGTGATCGCATAAAAGCTTTCCTTGATCTGCGGAAACTTGTGTCGCTCCACCAGTTCCCCGCTTTCCAGTTCGTCTTTGACCACCACGGGCGGCACCAGCGTCACGCCGTGCGTTTCACGTGCCATCAGTCGCAGCATGGCCATGTCATCCACTTCCGCCGCGATGATGGGCCGGATCCCCGTCTGATCCATCAGCACATCAAACGCCGTGCGGATGCTGCTCTCCAGACTTGGCAGCACGATGGGCACCGTTTCCAGATCCTCGGGAAAACGAAACGGCTTCATGCCGCGCTTCTTGTGCCCCACCAGGCTCACCGCCTGCTCGTCCAGCAGATGGCTGTGCCAGCCCGTCTCCGCATCACGCCGAACCGGTGTGTTGGACAGCACCACATCCAGCGTGTGCGTCTGCAGCTGCGCCAGCAGCTCGCGCAGACTGCCCGAGTGGATGATCAGCTCCACGTCATCCCGCGGAATCAGCGGACGCAAAAAGCTCAGCTGGAAATTCCGCGACAAGTTCGATGCCGCCCCCACGCGCAGCAGCCCACGGCTCCGCCCCGCGCGATTCTTCAGCAGGTCCGTCAGCTCCTCCCCGCTGTGGAAAATCGCATTCGCATACTCCAGCGCGATGCGCCCCGCCTCCGTCAGCACCAGCGCCTTGTGCTTCCGCTCAAACAACGCCAGCCCCAGGCTCTCCTCCAGGCTGCGGAGCTGCACGCTCAGCGCCGACTGCGACAGCTTCAGGTGCTTCGCCGCCTGAGTCAGGCTTCCCTCCGTGGCAATGGCACGAAAGTAGCGCAGGTGGTGGTAGTTGAGAAAAGGCATGATCCATGCTTTTACCAAAGCGAACGATGTCTGCCAATTCTTGAATTGGAACGAATTGCATGCACGCCAGAGATAAACCATAGAACCACCTCACCCCCTCCAGCACCTTTTCTCATGAATCAGCCCCACATGAAACGCGTCTCCATCATCTGCGACCCCGCCGTGGAGGAGCACGTGGACGCACTGCTCGAAGAGATCGGCGCCGAGGGCCACATGACCGTCCCCGTGCGCGGCATCGACTCCCATGACGCCGATCCCGCAGACAGCGTCAAAGTGCAGATCGAAGTCACCCTGGACGCCGCCCGTGCCGAAATACTCCTCCAGCGCATCCAGAGCGATCTCATCGCCTCCGAGCCCTCCATCGCCGCCTACGCGAGCGACATTCCGGAGGAAGACATCGCGGACAGCCACGTCACCACCGCCGAGGAGCAGGCCCGCCTGACCCCGGATGAGGTGCTGCAGCACTTCAAAGACGGCAACAGGCGCTTCCGCAGCGGCCAGGTCACCCGCCGCGATCACCCCGCGCAGGTCCGCAAATCCGCCGTCGGCCAGTATCCCAAGGCCGTCGTGCTCAGCTGCCTGGACAGCCGCGTCCCTGTGGAGGACGTTTTCGATCAGGGCATCGGCGATGTCTTCGTGGCCCGCGTCGCGGGAAATCTGGTGAATGAAGACATCCTCGGCAGCATGGAGTTCGCCTGCAAAGTCGCCGGAGCCAAGATGATCCTCGTCATGGGCCACCAGCACTGCGGTGCCATCAAGGGTGCCATCGACGACGTACAGCTCGGCAACCTCACCACCCTCCTCGCCAAGATCAAACCCGCCGTGGCCCTGAGCAACAACTTCCCCGGCGAGCAGGTCTCCTCAAACCCCCTCTACATGCGCCACGTGGCCCGCAACAACGTCCGCCACGCCGTCTCCCAGATCCGCACCCTGAGCCCCATCCTCAAGGAGATGGAGGACAAAAAAGAGATCAAAATCGTCGGCGCCTTCTACCGCCTCACCGACGGGACGCTCGAGTTTATCGAGTGATTCAACGCTGGGCCTTGTGCTGCGATGTGCACAGCTCCGTTAAAAACACACATCGCAGCTCGTAAAGCACCCGCCCACTCATGCCACGCGCCAGCGTCTTGGACTGCGGTGGCAAAGATGCAAGGCGCAAGCCTGCATCGTCGACACCGCTTTCGCGAGGTGAATAACTACCTCCGGCCTCAGCGCACCGTCCAGCCTGCGAAGGCGGCGTCGCGCCCAGGCTTGCCGCACGCACTCCAAGACGCTTCGCGCCCGCGAAAGCACCAGCCATAAAGCCACGCGCCAGCGTCTTGGACTGCGGTGGCAAAGATGCAAGGCGCAAGCCTGCATCGTCGACACCGCTTTCGCGAGGTGAACAACTTCCTCCGGCCTCAGCGCACCGTCCAGCCTGCGAAGGCGGCGTCGCGCCCAGGCTTGCCGCACGCACTCCAAGACGCTTCGCGCCAGCGAAAGCACCAGCCCTCAAGCCACGCGCCAGCGTCTTGGACTGCGGTGGCAAAGATGCACGGCGCAAGCCTGCATCGTCGACACCGCCTTCGCCCGGTAAATCACCCTCACCAGCCCAGCGCTCCAGGCGCGCGGACCTCCGAGTCCGCAGCACCCCGCAAGCACAAGCGCCGCTCCGCATCCACCCTGCCGCCATCCCTCATCCGCAGCCAGCGTCCCCGCATTCCCAGTGCCCTGCATGCAGCCACCGTCGCTGCGTAAAAACACACCTCCACACCCCATCCCCCTAAGCCACAGCGCCATCATCTCCGCCTGATTACATTCATCGCTATTTTTTGCAGTCAAACAGGTGAGTCCACCTGTGCTAGCAACACGTATAAGACGCGAAATTTCCTTCAATTTTGACACCGCCATCCACTCCCCCGCCCATCCTTTCTCCCACGACTCTGCTGCAGCTCTCCGCCATCCTCGGCAGTGAGATCACACCGGAGCGTGCCCGTTTAGCCATCCATCACGCCACGCAGGCGCAAAGCGATCCCCTCGCGCAGCTCAGCGCCGCCGCCGCCGGTGCAGGCATGCAGGTCTCCCCTGTGCGCCTGCCCCTCAGCGAGGCCGTGTGGCAGGCCCATGCGGACTCCCCCGTGGTGATCTGGAGCAGCGCCGAAAGCCGCTGGCTCGTCATCACCTACGCCGGATGGTTCAGCCTCCGCCTCGCAGACGGGGAGCATCCCACCCATCGCCTCACCGTCACGCGGCAGGCGCTCGCAAATCTCGTGGGTGTGGAAAGCGTGCACACCGTGGTGGAGGCTGGTATCGTCCATCTGGACCGCGCCACGCAGGAACTCAGCGCTGCAACGCCGCACGGGCACGGACACGCCGCGCATCATGACCACGCAGGCCTCAGCCCCGCGCGGCGCTTCATCGGCATGCTGCTCGCAGAGAAGCAGGAAGTCCGCACGCTGCTCATGTTCTCCGTCATCTCCGCGCTGCTCTACCTCGCCGTGCCCATGGCGGTGGATGCCATCGTGAGCAATCTCGCCTTCGGCGGCCAGGCACGCCCCTACCTCCAGGCCCTCGTCATCGTCTCCCTCGCGCTCTTTGGCTGCCTCGGTTTGCAGGCCGTCGTCACCGGCTTCCAGTTTTATGTGTCAGACATGATTCAGCGCCGCATCTTTGTGCGCGCCGCATCAGACCTGGCCTACCGCCTGCCACGAGTGAAGGCGCAGGTGCATGATGAAGTGCACGCCCCGGAAATGGTGAACCGCTTCCTCGATGTCGTCACCGCGCAGAAGTCCACCGCCCTGCTGCTGCTCGATGGCGTGAACCTCGTCTTTGGCGGCCTCATCGGCATGCTGCTGCTCTCCGTTTACCATCCGCTGCTGCTCATCTTCGCCGCCATCCTGCTGCTCCTCATCATCCTCAGCCTCTGGCTTCTCGGCCGCGGCGCGGTGGACACCAGCATCGAGGAATCACGCATGAAGTACGACCTCGTGAACTGGTTTGAAGAAGTCGCGCATTTCCCCTTCCTCTTCAAAGGCCCCGGCGGCAGCCGCATGGCGCATGAGCGCGCCAATGAACTCAGCACCGGCTACGTCATGGCGCGCGGCAGGCACTTCCGCGTGCTCATGCGCCAGGTCGCCGCGCTGCTCACGCTGCAGGTCGTCGCCTCCGCCGCCCTGCTCATCGTCGGCGGCTACCTCGTCATCAGCCAGCAGATCACCCTCGGCCAGCTCGTCGCCAGTGAGATCATCATGAGCGGCATCGTCGCCTCCCTCGCCAAGCTCGGCAAAAAACTCGAAGCCTGGTATGACGCCATGGCCGCCATGGACAAGCTCGGCCACGTCTTCGATCTCGAAACCGAGCGCGAAGGCGGTGAAAAGCCCGCCACACACGGCCTCGGTGCCGAGGTCGTCGCCAGCCAGATCTCCTTTGCCCACATCCCCACCCTGCCGCTCTTCAGCGGGCGCAGCTTCACCATCCCCGCAGGCGCCAGCGCCGCCATCGTGGGCCCCCATGGCGCCGGTGCCAGCTCCTTGCTCGACATCCTCTTCGGCCTCCGCCAGCCCTCCGCCGGCTTCGTCACCATCGACGGTGTGGACCTCCGCAGCTGGGACCTCGAAGCCCTGCGCGAAAGCACCCAGCTCCTCCGCCGGGACGAGATCATGGACGCCACCGTCGTGGAAAATCTCCGCCTCGGCCGCAGCGACATCGGCATGGATGAAATCCGCGCCGCACTGAAACAAGTCGGCCTGCTGGATGAACTCCTCGCACGCCCCGAAGGCCTGAATCTCCACCTCAAGATCGGCGGCGCACCCCTCTCCGGAAATCAGCGCATGCGCCTCCTCCTCGCCCGCGCCCTCGCCCAGCGCCCCCGCCTCCTGCTCATCGACGAATTGCTCGACAACATGGACGACGCCTCCTTTACCCAGCTCTCCGATGCCATCCTCGGCAAATCCCAGCCCTGGACCGTCATCGTCACCACACGTGATTCCCAGGTCAGCAGCCGCTGTGATCACCTCATCGAGCTCGCCCCCTGCCGCCTGAGCGATGGCACCACCCCGAAATCTTCCGCCACCGCCGCATGATCTTCTCGTCCTCGTCCTCGTCCTCGTCCTCGTCCTCCTACTCGTCCTCGATCCCAGCGCCCCGCACCCGCCCATGACGCCGACCTCCACCGCCCCCCTCTTCTCAGCAGCGCCGCCGCTGCCCGCGCTCAGCCTCGCCAGCCCAGCGCGCTTCACGCGCGTCTTCAGCCGCCTGCTGCTCACCAGCTTCGCCGTGCTCGCCATCGCGCTGCTGTTTCTGCCGTGGCGACAGTTCGTCGCCGGCACCGGCCGCGTCATCGCATTCAATCCGCTGGACCGCCGTGTGAATGTGGAGGCCCAGGTCTCCGGCCGCGTGCGCAATCTCCACATCACCGAAGGCCAGCGCGTGAAGAAAGGCGAGCTCATCATCGAGATCCAGGACAACGACCCCAACCTCATCAACAACCTCCGCGCCCAGCGCGAAGCCATCGAAAGCCGCCGCGACTTTGCCCAGGGCCGCGTCGAGTCCCTCACCGCGCAGATCACCCAGCAGGAGCTCGCCAAAGCCCAGGCCATCGATGGCGCGGAGCAGCGCGTGGCAGGTGCCAAAATCGCCGCCGAAACGGCTCTGCTCAATCACAAGCGCACGCAGGAGCTCTTCAGCAAGCAGCTCGAATCCCAGCGCAACATGGAGCTCGCCACCCTCCAGCGCGATGCCACCGCCGCCGATCTCAAGTCCGCCGAAGCCGCCCTCAAGCGCACCGGCAATGACATGGATGCCCTCATCGCCTCCATCCACGCCTCCAAAGGCAGCGCCCTCGGCGAAGTGGCCACCGCAGAGCGCGATCTCTCCGTCATCGACGTGCAGATCAATCAGAACCTCCGCCAGATCGTCGAGGCCCCGCGCGATGGCGTCGTCCTCCAGGTCGCCGTCACAGACGGCACCTACCTCCGCCCCGGCTCCCTCATCTGCGTCATCATTCCCGAGAGCGACAGCCGCAACGTGGAAATCTGGGTGGACGGCAACGACATGCCGCTCATCCACGCGCGGAAGGAAGAAAACGGCGTCGTCACTCCCGGCAGCCCCGTGCGCCTCGCCTTTGAGGGCTGGCCCGCCGTGCAGGCCATCGGCTGGCCGCAGCTCGCCATTGGCACCTTTGGCGGCGAGGTCGTCTTTGTGGATGCCAGCGATGATGGCCAGGGCCGCTTCCGCGTCCTCATCGGCCCCGCCGATGACGTGGTGGACCGTGGCGATGGCAAAGGCCCCGTCACCGTCGGCTGGCCCGACCGCGAGCGCTGGCTGCGCCAGGGCACCCGCGCGAATGCGTGGTTCCTCCTTGATGAAGTGCCGCTCTGGTTTGAGCTGTGGCGCCAGATCAACGGCTTCCCCGCCGTGAACTCCAACGCCGACGGCAAGCTCGACCCCACCAAGAAGTGATATTTCCTACCACACTGAACCCGACCAAGACCCAGACGATGCCAGCCCTCATCCCCGCCGCCGGAAACACCCTCAAGCTCACGCCGCAGGCCATCAGGCGCTGCCGTGCCGCCATGGTGGCCCTCATGCTTCCCTTTGCCGGACTCGAAGCCGCGCCGGAGGAGAAAGAGAAGGAGAAATCCCGCCCGCTGCTCCTCCCGGAAGTCCTGCAAAGCGTCAAGACCCAGTACCCGCCCTACCTCGCCGCCATGATCGAGCAGGACATCGCCAACGGCCGCGTCCGCCAGGCCATGGGCGCCTTTGACCTCAACCTCAATGCCGGCGGCACCTTTGCCCCCGCCGGCTACTACGACGGCCAGACCGCCTACACCATGCTGGAGCAGCCCCTCACCAACTGGGGCGGCGGCGTCTACGGCGGCTATCGCCTCAGCAGCGGCTTCCTGCCAAACTACAACAAGGACCGCACCAGCACCGATGGCGAAGGCATCCTCGGCTTCCGCATCCCCCTCCTGCGGGACGGCACCATCGACCGCCGCCGCGCCACCCTCTGGCAGGCGCAGATAGATCAGGAACTCGCCGACCCCATCATCTTCCGGCAGTACCTGGACTTCATTCGCGCCGCTACCATCTCCTACTATGGCTGGCTCTCCGCCGGCCAGCGCCTCACCCTCACCGAAGAGCTCCTCCGCGTCGCCAAAGAGCGCGACTCCGCCATCGCCCAGCAGGTGAAAAACGGTGCCTCAGCCCCCATCGTCCAGGTGGACAATCAGCGCCTCGTCGTCAGCCGTGAGATCGCCGTCGTCCAGGCCCGCCGCCGCCTGCAGGCCGCCACGATAGAGCTCTCCCTCTTCTACCGCGATCTCCGCAGCGCAGAGCCCATCCTCGCCCCGCGCACCCGCCTCCCCTCCGCCTTCCCCACGCACAGCCACCCTGCGGAATCCCAGCTCACCGTGGACATCGCCAAGGCCCTCATCTTCCGCCCCGAGATGCGCCGCATCGAGCTCACCCTGGAGAAAACCGGCATCGAGCGCCGCCTCGCCAAAAACAATCTCCTCCCCAGCCTCGAAGTCGGCGTGCAGGCCGCTCAAAGCTCAGGAGGCAGACTCCCCTCCGCGCTGGAGCGCACCGAGATCGAAGCCAAGGTCGAGTTCAAGATGCCCCTTCAGCGCCGCGAAGCCAAAGGACGCGTCGAAGTCGCCGACGCCCAGATCGAGCGCCTCAATCAAGAGATGCTCTTCGCCCGCCAGCGCATCACCGCCGACGTGCGCGACTCCCACAGCGCCCTCCTCGCCGCCCACGAAGTCCTCCTTCAGACCCGCCGCAACGTCGATCTCGCCCAGCAGCTCGCCACCGCCGAAGCCGAGCGCCTCAAGCAAGGCGCCACCGACCTCCTCGCCCTCCAGATCCGCGAGCAGGCCAGCTTCGACGCCAAAGTCCTCGAAGTCGAAGCCCAGTCCGAATACTTCCGCGCCCACGCCAACTACCGCGCCGCCATCGCCGCAGACAAATAAGCAAGCCCTCAGGCCTGGCATGAAAAGCAGCTCTTCATTGTCTTGAAAGCTGCCCCCCCAATCAGCGCCCCAGCCTTTTGGACTGCGGTCGCGAAGATGCAAGGCGCAAGCCTGCATCGCAGCTACCGCTTTCGCGGGGTGAATCACGATCTCCTGCCTCAGCGCACCGTCCAGCCTGCGAAAGCGGCGCCACGCCCAGGCTTGCCTGTCCTGCGAAGCTTTAGCGAAGAAGGGCCGCACGCATTGATTGATTCGCTTCGCTCACCCTGCGGGCTCCTTGCAGTCGTCTGACTCACTTCGTTCGGCTCGCTGCGCTCACCCTTCGGGCAGCCTGCGGCTGTCTACCTCCGCTGCGCTCCGGTTCCAAGACGCTTCGCGCTCGCGAGAGCACCAGCCCTTGCAACCACGCGCCAGCGTCGTGGACTGCGGTGGCAGAGATGCACGGCGCAAGCCTGCATCGGCGACACCGCTTTCGCGGGGTATGGATCATTCTTCGACCTCAGCCTGCTTGCCGGCCTGCCGGTGAAGCCCCTCAAAAGACGGAGCAGGCAGTGTCACCCAGGTTCCTGTTCAAACCCCTGCGCCACCGCCGCCCCCAAAATGGGGTCAGTGTGCAAATTCTTGACAGATCCCCCCCCTTAATCATCCTCATAAACCAGATCACCTCCTGCCCCGGCAGGCCCTCTTCTGCGGAGCCGGACGCGTCTCAAAAAACTTCGCTCCCACCGCGCCCTTCGGCAGCACGATGTTCTTTCCGGCGCGCTTCATCTCCATCAGCTCCGCCATGGAGATGGCATGATTTGGCACCACCGTGCCGCTCTGCTTGGGCACAATGATCTCCGGCCCTTCCTCACCCACAAGGTAAGGCTTTCCAGCACGCACCGGCCCTCCTTTCGCGCGGCCTGGCGGTGTCTTATCATCCTCCCCCGCACCACTCATGCCCCCGTTCGCCACCGCATTGCGCCGCGCCATATCCGCCTGCCTCTGCGGATCCGACATCGAGCGTCCCACCGGCCTCGCCGCCCTGTTCGCCAGGCTGTTTTGGCCAAACGTCTCCGGCGTGGGTTTGTTCACCGTGTCGAAGTTCGTCATCCCAATGCCCGGCCTCGTCGCATAGTTCAGCGTCTGGCTTGGCGTGTTGCTCTGCCCGGCGCTCAGGTTCATGCTCGGATTCATGGGACTCTGCCTGATCGTCGAACCATTGGGCGTCAGCCCTCCCCCTCCCGCCACCTGCTGTGGCTGCTGGCCCATCGTCATCCTCGCCGCTCCGCTCACGTCACCGTTCGCCACAGCATTCCGCCGCGCCATCTCCGCCTGCCTCTGCGGATCCGACATCGAGCGCCCCACCGGCCTCGCCGCCCTGTTCGCCAGATTGTTTTGGCCAAACGTCTCCGGCGTGGGTTTGTTCACCTCGTCGAAGTTCGTCTTCCCAATGCCCGGCCTTGTCGCATAGTTCAGCGTCTGGCTTGGCGTGTTGCTCTGCCCGGCGCTCAGGTTCATGCTCGGGTTCATGGGACTCTGCCCGATCGTGGAACCATTGGGCGTCCGCGTGTCTGCAGGGCTCGCGGGCGTCGTGGTCGAGGCGCCCGCCCCTGCGGGTTTCTTCTTCGTCGGATCGAGATCCGATGCACTGTTTGTATTCTTGCTATAATTATAGGGTGAAGGTGTGGCCATGATTCAGTGTCCTCTCAGTGTTAATTAAATGTTTGCTCTCCCGTCCTCTCTCAACGCCTCGTCGCCGCTCCCATCGCAGACACCCGCGAGGTGCTGCCGTCGCGGGTGATCTTCTTCCTGGGTTCGTGCGTCGTCGTCAGACAGCATGTTTTGAAATGCCATGAAACACCCTTGGGTCCGGATTTCAGAGTTCAAGTACTTTGATATTTTTTTCTGGTATCTTTCGGTATTTTTTCATCCCGTTGCACCCGCTTTCCAAATGCACGCCCCAGGCCGGCGGATGGATTTAACTCACGAAATCCCTCAAACCATCACTCCCAGCCCTGCACGGCCCCTCACTCCGCCGCGATAAGCCCCGCGCCTATCCACTTTTCACGCCATCCGCTCCTCGACAAACCGCGCCGCAGTTCAATACTCCCCCGCCCCCTTTGATCCCCATGAAATTAGCCGACCCCGACTCACTGCCTGCGACTTCCCCCAGAACCATGGCGGTGCTCATTCTCATCCTCATCGGCCTCATGGTCGCCACGGTCAAGACCGCCCTCTATCCTTCGCCGCCCGCCGCGTGGGATCGCCTCCACGAGACCGGCACCCTTTCCCAGGCCGAGGCAAACACCCTCCTTTCCGGCAGCGGCGCCCACATCGAATCCATCAAGGCCGGCGATCCCGTCACCACCGAGACATGGTATAAAAACCACCGCACCGGCACCTGGACCATTCTCATCCGCTTCGCCAAAACCCCCAAGGGAGACGCCGTGCAGTCCGTCCACATCCGCAGCGACATCAGCCACCTCCCCTACTTCACCCGCACCTGGGACTACCCTGACACAAGCTCCCAGTCAAAGAGCGCTCCTTCCGCAAGCGCACAGCCACCTTCACCACCAGCTTCCGCAACCGTCACGGCGCAGCCTGCTCCCGCCGCAAACACGCCAGCCAAGTAGCGCCTCTGCACCGCGCTACTCATCGGCAGCTCACAGGCAAAGGACGTATCTGCCCCATGAGTCCATGCACGCTGCGCACGGAATGCTTCTTCGCCACCGAGGCACCGGCTCCAGCCACGGTCCACCACCGTTAGCTTCTCCCTTCCCTACTCCTCCCGGCACCAGTCCCCGTTGCTAAACACCACGCAGCGCCCCTCCGCGCCATCAAAGACCACCGCGTGCTCAGACCCCAGCACCACGCACGCCGCCAGCACCACCCGCGCCATCTTCAGCGTGATGGGCACCCGCGCCGCCACCCGCATGATTCGCGACGGGTCCATTCGCGGCCACGAGGTGAAGTCCGCCTCATCATCCGCGCCGCCCTCGCTGAATGATCCCACGCTCATCAGCGCCTGCTTCATCATCCAGAAGAAGTGCCCGAAATTTCGTAGCTCCTCCTCTTCCGTCAGCCGCCGGTCCAGCTTCTCACAGTGCTTCTCAAATTCCCGCAGCAGCCCCTCCATCTCCTCCTCCGGCAGAAAGTGCTCCATCACCTCAGTCACAGCCGCAGCCCTCGCGGCACTTGAGTGAGAGCCAGAAACAGGAGGCAGCACAGCATTCATAAACAACCGCCGCCAACCACCCGCCACCACAGCAGGCACCAGCAGCACTTTCTTGGACGCAGCGCCCACGCAAAAAGTCAAAACTCCCTGCATGAAGTACGACAGGCACTCCTGCCTGTCGGCCAGCGCCCCCTCATCTCCCAGCCACCACGAGCCATCGCCGCCCAGAAGTAGAATGGGTGTGGCGACAGCCCGCCCGTTCACCAGCGCGTGACAAACACACCATCGCCCGATGCCCCGCGTCAGGCGCTTTGGTCAAGTTGCACCCACAGTGTCCCCGCACGCCCAGCGCCACAGGGGCGCGGGCTTCCGCTCACCGCACCCTCTTATAATCCACCGGCCTCCGCCTCCTTCGCGTCGCCGGCTTGTACAGCGTCGCGCTCCCCTTGCAGCGGCAGGCCATCGCCAGGCCCATCACATCATCATCGTGGCAGCCGCTGCGCGCCTCCTCGCGCCCGTTCTTGCTCCACATGAAGTTCTTGCACTCCGCCAAAATGTGCGGGCAGAACACATCCAGCGTCTCGTTGTGAAACGCCAGCGCCAAACTGTCGATCACATCCCTGCGCTGGTCCCGATCCTTCAGCTTCCACCCCAGCATGAAGTTCTGCTTTTCGCGGTCATACGGGTCCACCACCTGCCGCTTGTACAGCGGCACCCCCGCATCCTTGAGCCGCTCCAGCACATGCAACCCCATGTTCACCTCCAGCACCACCAGCGCTCCGCCGTAGTACTCGGACAGCAGCGCGATGTAGTCCGCCGTCAGCAGCGTCGTCCCCGTAAACGGCGGCCGCACACGCGCCACCACCGCATCCTTGTAGCACGCCCCGCCCGCCTCCTGGTACTCCGTGCGAAGCACACCGATCGAGTGCCGGTCCGGGTCACCGCTCGCCGCCTGGTCCTCCCCCGTCATCGGGTCACACCACACGATGTAGCTGCACCCCGGCTGCGGCTTTTCCCAGATGTGAAAGCTGCCAAAGCCGCTCGCATCCAGCTGAAACTCCACCCCGTCTCCCACCGCCACCAGAGAGCCCACCTCCGGCTCATGCAGCTGCGACGCCAGTTCCAGCCGCCGCAGCGCCGCCACGTTAAAGCGCGGCCTGCCTGAAGAAAGAAAGCAGCTCACCTCATCCTCCGGATAGAACTCATCAAACGTGTCCTCCGAGCCCGAGCACTCAGACTCCATGATCGCCCGCCGCCACGCCATCTGCTCATGCGTCCACCCATAGCGCCGACGCCCGTTCGCCTCACGCGGAGTCATCGTCGCATCGATCTTCGCCCGCATCGCCTCCGTCACCGGCTTCGCATTCTCTGCAAACTCAAACCACGCCGCAAACACCTTCACCCACCCGTTCCCCGGCGCCGCATCCCCCGCACGCCACGCCTTGAGGTAATCATCCAAAGACAGCGCCCCCTGCCACGTCTCATAGTGCCAGCCGCTCGCCCCGTCCGGCGTGCTCTCCGCGATCGCCAGCCCCGCATCATTCAGCGATGGCAGGATCGACGCCATGATCTTCCGGTCATCCTTCACCCCGCCGCGCGGATACTTCGCGCTCTCGCTAAACAGCACCGCCTGCCGCGGCTTCGAGATCCCCGGGTTCATCGACTCCGCGCTCGTGATCGTCGCCGTGCTCCCGTTCGCCCACTTCATCCGCCGCTCACGCGGCACCAGCGCATTGTGCCACGGGAAGCGGTCGTTCTCGCTGAAAGTCCGTATCCGCTCCAGGATGCCCTGGCTGTTCGCACTGATGTTCGCCAAAATCAGCGCATCCGTGTTCCGCTGCTGGCATAGGTGATAAATCACCTCCACGCTGAAGGTCGTCCCCCCGCACTGGCGGATCTTCGTCACGATCACGCGTATCGCCGGAATCCCCAGCGCCGTCAGTACCTCCACCGCCTCCGCCATCCGTCGCTGCAGCACATTCGCCCGCGGCGTCTCCAGCTTCTTCGTCGTAGCGTTCTGCACCTTCGTGCACGTCTCGAAATGAACCAGCGGCGAATGCGCCACCAGATGGAAATCAGCATCGTTCATAGTGTAACCATCAGCCTTGGGCCCGGATTTCAGATCTCAAGCGATTTCTTCACCATCCTGTCTTTTTACATCACTTAATACCACATCATGGCCTCTTCCAACCTGTTCAAAACATCCGGTCCAGCCCCGGCCTCAAATCACCCCGCCAAAAATCCTGTGAATCATGCCATTCTGTGAATCCTGTTCATCTGCTCACGCCACCACACCACTCCCGCCAACTCTGCCAGCAATCCCGTTCATCCTGCCCTCCTGTAAATCCTGCCCCATTCACCCACCAGCAGCCGCTCTTTTACCCCG
>NZ_JBYFBS010000023.1:0-95184 GCF_057652315.1 Prosthecobacter sp. Pr1
TCGGAGGCCCGCGCACCCAAGGCTGCTCCTACCGCATCGCTTCAAAGCGCTTCTTCAGCATGTCTTTCTGCGAGACGCCGCCGAGCTTGGACTGGGTGTCGTCGATCCACTTCTGCTCGAGGGCGTTTTTCGTGGGGCGGTTGACTTGGTAGTAGACGCCGAATTTTCCGGGGGCGAGGTTTTCGGCCATCTGGTAGGCGGCCACGTCGTTGGTGACGTCGTGCTGCGTTTCGTCGATGGTGTCAAAGGTGCCGCCTTTGCGGGGTGTGCTGTCGTCAAAAGCACCGGCGTAGAACATGACGCACTCGCTGAGGCACTCGACGACGCTGAAGCCATCGTGCAAAATGGCGCGCTCAAACATGGCCTCCATGTGCTTCACCTGCGCGGCATGCGTGCGGGCGATGAAGGTGGCGCCGCTGGCGAGGAGCTGGCGCATGGGGTTGATCGGACGATCGATGCTGCCGGTGGGATCGGTCTTGCTCTTGAAGCCGATGGGGCTCGTGGGGCTGGTCTGCTTCTTGGTCAGGCCATAGACGAAGTTGTCCATGATGACGTAGGTGAGCTTGATGTTTTTGCGCGCGGCGTGGTTGAGGTGATTGCCGCCGATGGAGAAGCCGTCGCCGTCACCGCCGAAGACAAAGACGTGCACGTCCGGACGGCTCAGGGAGATGCCGGTGGCCAGCGGCAGCGCACGGCCATGGATGAAATGGATGCCGTGCGTGTTCATGAAATACGGGAAGCGGCTGGAGCAGCCGATGCCAGCTACGCAGACGATGTTTTCATGCGGGTATTGGAGCTTCTCCAGCACGCGGTAGAAGATGTTCAGCACGGCGAAGTCGCCGCAGCCGGGGCACCACGTGGGATGGTCGGCGGTGAGGGCTTTCTTAGTGAGCTTCTCCGTGGCAGGAGCTGCAGGAGTGACGAGGGCGGAGGACATGATGATTTGAAAAATGAAAAGGTTGGAAGTGCTGCGGGTCCGGACTAGGCGCTCATGATTTTTTCCACGCCGGTGACGATCTCGCGGATGCGGAAGGCGAGGCCGTCGGTTTTGCACACGGACTGGATGCGCGGGTCCGCGAGGCTGGCGCGCAGCAGGGTGGCCAGCTGGCCGTAGCCGTAGAGGCCGGAGTCGTTCATCTCCACGCAGACGACGTGCTTGAACTTCTTGAAGAGGCCGTCCAGACCGTCCGGCATGGGGTGCAGGTGGCGCAGGTGCAGGGCGCCCACTTTGTGGCCTTCGCTGCGCATGCGGTCCACGCTTTCCTTGATGGGGCCGTAGGTGCTGCCCCAGCCGATGACGAGGACGTCGCCGGTCTGGTCGCCGTGGATGACGGGCAGCGGGAGTTCCTTGGAAAGCTGCACCAGCTTGTTGCGGCGCTTGTTGGTCATCAAGGTGTGCATCTTGGGGCTGCCGCTCGGGTGGCCCATTTCGTCGTGCTCAAGACCGGTGGAAACAGGGTACTTGCCGCCTGCCATCTTGGAGCCGGGAGGTGCGTGCTGTGTGATGGAATCGAGCGGATAAGGCTTGAAGCCCTCGGGGCGGGTGGAGATGTCGAGGGTGGGTTCCACCCAGTGCTTGTCGAGGTCAGGCTCTTCAAAGGCCTCGATGCGGCTGCTCAGGGCCTGATCGCTCAGGATGATGACGGGGCAGGAATATTTCTTGGCCAGCTTGCCAGCCTCCAGGGCGATGTAGAAGCAGTCTTCCACGTCCTTCGGTGCCAGCACGATGCGCGGGCTGTCGCCATGGCTGCCGTAGATGGCCTGCATAAGGTCGGACTGCTCCACGCTGGTGGGCAGGCCGGTGGAAGGGCCGCCGCGCTGCACGTTCACCACGATGAGGGGGATTTCCGCCATGCTGGCGTAGCCCAGTGCCTCCATCTTCAGACTGAGGCCGGGGCCGGAACTGCCGGTGATGGCAAGGTGTCCGGCAAAAGCAGCACCGATGGTCATGGCCACAGCGGCGAGCTCGTCTTCGGCCTGCACGTAGAGGCCGCCATACTTCGGCAGTTCGACGCGCAGTGTTTCCATGATCGAAGACCACGGGGTGATGGGATAGGCGGAGCCGTAGCGCACCCCGGCGGCGATGAGACCGAGCGTGAGCATCTGGTTGCCATCGGCGCTGATGCGGTGCGCGCCATGGGCTTCCCCGGGCACGAAGGCAAATTTTTCCACGTCGCCCACCTGGTAGGCAAAGCCGGCGTCAAAGGCCAGCAGCGCATTGCGCAGCACGCTTTCGTCCTTGCGGCCAAACTGGCGGCTGACGATGCCCACGAGCTTTTCCTTGTCGAGATTGAAGACGGCGCAGACCATGCCGAGCACGAACATGTTCTTGCCGCGGTCGCGCGTGGAGCCGCCCACGGCCTCCACGGTGGCGGAGGTGAAGGGCACGCCGATGTGGACGATGCCGCGCTCGTTTTTCACGTCTTCCGGGCCCATGTCCGCGGTGTCGTAGAAGCAGATGCCGCCATCGCGCAGGGCGGAGATGTGGTTTTCGTAGCTGTGCTTGTAAAAGGCCACGAGCACGTCGGCTTCGTCGCCCTCATGCAGCACCTCGCCGGAGCCCAGATGCACCTGGAAAATGGAAGGACCGCCCGAGATCGTGGAAGGGATGGTCATGTAGGTCATCACTTCCTGCGCCGTGCGACCGGCCAGACGCGCCAGGAAACCGCCGATGGACTGAATGCCGTCCTGGGAATTGCCCGCGAGGCGGATGACGGCGTTGCGCAGGGAGGTGGGAGATGACGACGAAGGAGCGGAAGCGGTGGACATGGTTGGGGTACGGGCATGCACGCCCGCAGATTGGTTGGCTGAGGAAACGCGATTCTAGAAGGGCTTTTGCAGCCGTCCATGCTGGAGAATGGCTTTTTTCTGCGGTGGCGGGCGCGTGGCAGACGGGGAAAAGGTGCATGCTGGAGGTGTGAGCCCTGGATCTTCGTTGCGGGGTTGGCGTGATCCATGCCTTGTGGCCTTCTCGTTCCTTATGAGAGGCTCACTGCGTGACTCAGCCACTCGACAAATCCTGTGGATTACGATAGAATCAAACCATGACAGCCGCCGTCGAACACATCAAAAAGGCCATCGACAGCCTCGCCCCGGACGAGGCGAGAGAGCTTTTTCAGGAGCTTCGGCGTGATTTTCAGCTTACTGAGGACGATCAGGCAGACGAAGAAGCCTTGATCGAGGCCGAGTGGGACGCTGAGCTTGATACCCGTGTGCAGGAGATTGAAAATGGCACCGTCCAGCTTCTCACTGCTGAGGAGTCTGAACGTCGTTCGGATGCCGTGTTTGCCAAATTGGGAATCGAGCGTCCTGTTTACAGGCCATGACGGAATGGAACATTCATCCGTCTGCCCAGCAGGAACATGATGAATTGCTGGAGTACTTCGGCGGCATTGATGAGGAGCTGGTGATTGCGTTTGAATGGCATTATCTCCAGCATCGCCATGCGATTTGTGAAAACCCGCTGCTCTACACCATCCGTCGCAAGACCGTTCGCAGAGCCAATTTGAATCCACGTTTTGGCGAATATTACATCGCCTACACAATCTGGCGGCAGAAGGTGGTGATCCTCGCCGTCGCACATGCCAAGCGTCGCCCTTATTACTTGCGTAGGCGGATTGGTGAAGCCAGGGAGCTTTTCTGATCCCCCGTCAACACAGACTCACCCCCGGCAGCCTCCCCCGCCCTCTCCCCGGGGGCCTCAAGATCAAACACCTTGCTATCTCCCCCTATAGGTGCCAGTATGACACCCCTCAAATTCTGAGGGATACGTTTCGTTTCTGTTTTTATGAGTACCCACACCTTCCCTGAATTGGGAATTTCGCCCGAGCTTCTTGAAGCCGTTAAATCACTCGGCTTCGAGCAACCCTCCCCCATCCAGGCTGAAGCTATTCCTGTGGCGATCACCGGACGTGACGTCGTGGGCCAGAGCCAGACCGGCTCCGGCAAAACGATGGCCTTTGGCATTCCCGTGGTGCAAGGCGTCGATGGCACCAAGCGCGCTGTACAGGCTCTGATCCTCTGCCCCACCCGCGAGCTGGCCATGCAGGTCTGCGCGGAAATCCACAAGCTGGCCTCCTTCAAGGAAGGCGTGCGCGCCACGCCAGTGTACGGCGGCGCTTCGTATGACCGCCAGATCCGCGCTTTGCAGAGCGGCTCCCAGATCGTCGTCGGCACCCCCGGTCGTATTCTTGACTTCATGGAGCGCGGGCTGATCAAGTTCGACGCCCTCAAGATGCTCGTCTTTGATGAAGCCGATGAAATGCTGGACATGGGCTTCAGCGACGACATCGACCGCCTGATGGCCGCCGTGCCGAAAGAGCGCCAGACCATCTTCTTCTCCGCCACCTTTGAGCCGCGCATCCGCCGCCTCGTGGAGAACTACACGACCAACGCCGCGACGATCACCATCCAGCAGAAGGCGCTGACCGTGGCCACCGTGGAGCAGCGCTACTACGAAGTGCAGGGCCGCTCCAAGCTGGAAGTGCTCTGCCGCGTCATCGACATCGAGGCCCCGCGCCTCACGATCGTTTTCGCCAACACCAAGCGTGCCGTGGACGACGCCACCGACGCCCTCGTGGCCCGTGGCTACGCCGCCGACCGCCTGCATGGGGATATCAATCAGACGATGCGTGAGCGCGTGATGCGCAACTTCCGCAGCGGCAACGTGGAAGTCCTCGTTGCTACCGACGTGGCCGCCCGTGGTCTGGACGTGAACGACATCGATCTCATCGTCAATCTGGAGCTCCCGTATGACGCGGAAGACTACGTTCACCGCATCGGCCGCACAGGCCGTGCCGGACGCAGCGGCAAGGCTTTCAGCCTCGTGGCCGGACGTGAAATTTACCTGATGCAGCGCATTCAGCGCTTCATCAACATCCGCGTGGAGCGCGCCAAGGTGCCCTCCCAGGAAGAGCTGGAAGCCACGCGCGTGGACAAGACCTTCGACAAGGTCAAAGCTGTGCTGGAAGGTGCCAGCTATGCCAACCACGAGCACAGCATCCAGCGCCTGCTGGACATCGGCTTCTCCCCCACGGAGATCGCCAGCGCGCTCATGGACCTGCTCATGAAAGACCAGGTGCGCGAGACCGAGCAGATCGTGGAAGACCGCGCAGGCCGGAAGCCCGACTATCCGCAGCGTGACTTCAAGCCCCGCGCGCAGGCCACTGCGCCTGCGCCAAGACCGACTCCGCAGTCCGTCGCCGCCCAAGCCCCGCAGGCAGCCCCTGCCCCGGCAGCCGCAGTGACCGAAGGCTCTGCCGAAACCCCAGCGCCAGCCGCTGAGGGCACGGAAGCTCCGGCCGAAGGCTCCGCTCCGGTGGAAAACACCGCCGCAGCTCCAGCCGCCGCCCCCGCCCAGCGTGAGGAGTCCGGTGCCGAAGAGGACTCCGGCCCGACGAATCATCAGGCAGCCGCTCCGGCGGTACGCCCGGCCAAGTTTGACAACGAATTCGACACCGACCACGAGGAAGAACGCGTGCCGCGCAAGCAGAGCAGCTACGTGCAGAAAGGCCCGCGCTCCGGCATGGTGCGTCTCTTCATCAACGTGGGTGGCATGGATCAGGTACGTCCGCAGGACATCGCCGGCATGCTTTACAACACCATTCAAGACCTGACCCCTGGCAGTATTGGTGCCATCGACGTGCTGGAGAAATGCAGTTTCGTCGAAGTCCCCGGAGACTCCGTGGAATCCGTGCTCGAAGGCGTCAAAGGCGCACAGCTGCGCGGCCGTGACGTGCGCATGGACCACGCGGACCGTCCGGACGACATCAGCGGCATTCGCCCCAAGCGCTTCGGCGGTGGCGGCGGCTTCATTAAGAAACCCGGCTTCGGCGGCGGCGGTGGCGGCTTTAACAAAGGCGGCTACGGTGGCGGTGGCTTCAACAAAGGCGGCGGCCCAGGCACTGGCTTCAAAGGCTACGGTGGTGGCGGCGGCGGCGGATACCAAGGCGGTGGCGGCGGCTTTAAAAAGCCCGGCTTTGGTGGCGGCGGCTTCAAGAAGCCCGGCTTCGGCAGCAAACCCTGGCAGCAGCGTGAAGGCGAAGGACCAAGCCCCGGCTACGGTGGCGGTGGTGACGACGGCCCACGTCGTGAAGATGCAGGCGGCGGTGGTGGAGGCGGCTTCGGCGGCCCACCCAAGCGCCCCTATGGCGGCGGTGGCGGCTTCAAGAAGAAGTGGTAACCGCTAACAGCCCTTGAGGCTCTTTTAAGGACCCATGCGACCTGTCAGATGACGGTGCGCCTGGGTCCTTCTCTTTTCACTATGCTTGAACCCGCCTCTGCTGCTCAATCCACTCTCGTGACACGGTGGGTTTGAAGTCAAACTCCGGCAGGTGGCGGTCAACCACGGCGAACAGCGAGCTCGCCAGCGCAATCACCACCTCAGTGCATCCCTGGCTTTGGAAATAGCCCACCGACACATTGTAGGCGGTGATTTTTTCCTTCAGCGCTTTGAGTGCCGCCTCATGCCTTCGAGTCGCCTGCCCCCGGAGGTCCGCCGCCTCTTTGCGATAGATCACAGCAAGTTGGGGGTTCGGCCCACTGAGCGGGCTGCCAATGGTCTCCGTGCGCTCGGCCAGCTGCTCCTGGCTCAGGGCCTTCCGTTCGGCTTTTGCCAGGGCATTCTCTGCGGCGGTGAGTTCCTGCTCCTTGAGGAAGAGGTCTTTGAATATGAACACCAGCGCATCAATGGCGCGCTTGGACAGGCCTTCCTGCGTCTGGGAAAATGAGTTGAGGCGTTTCACGCTTTCCACCGCTTCCGAGAGTCCCGGCCGCTCCGCCAGCCGTAATGGTCTAAGGCAGAGTACAAGGGTCGGCGAGTGCAGAGGGTCCCCTTTACGATCTTCCGCCGCAGCCGGCAGAGTCATCCCCAGGGTCAGTAAAAACAAGCAACTCATTTTCATCTTCATCCAAGGCAGTAACCCCAAAGAAAATGGATCGTCACAGGCAAACTTCAAGTTCCGCCAACTGGCTTCACCCACCACGTGTCAGCCGGTCTGCAGGGCTTGAGTTGTACCAAGAAATCATTGGCGGCATGCTTCGTGCGCTCTTAAATCTCAGCAGGATCACCCCGGCGGTGGTCTATCATTAAACCCATGCCAAACTCCACCGCACTCCGCGACGCCCTGACCCAGTCACCGAACAATCTGTCGTTGTTGCTGCTCTACGGTCGTGCGTGTCTGGAAGAACTGCATCTGGACGAGGCGCGTGAGGTCTTCACCCGTGCCCTGGAACAGGACCCTGACCAGACCGACGCCATGCTGGGCATCGCCAAAGTTTTGTTCATGGAGGGAGACACCTCAGGGGCCGCCGTGCGTGCCGAGCGCGTGATTTTTCTGGAGCCCACCAACGCCCAGGCCCACCTGCTGCTGAGCCGTGTGTATCTGAGCGAGGGCGACCGCCCCAAAGCCATCGAGCATTTTGACCGCGCCGCGCAGATCGACGGCACCATGAGCGATCCCGCCCTTGAGCGTGAGCTTGGCCGTACCGCGCGTGATGCCCGCAAAACCGCCCCTGCCCCGGCACCAGAACCTCCCAATCAGGAACCGCAAATCGCCGGCGGCCCCGATCAGGACGAATTCTTCGAAGATCCCTTCGATGACCCGCCCTATGACTGGCGCCCCGAGACCTTCTATGCCCCGGGTGATCCCGAGCGTGGCAACGTGACCTTTGCCGATGTCGGCGGCATGGAAGAGCTGAAGGAGGAGATCCGCCTCAAGATCACCTACCCGCTGCAGTTTCCCGATCTATACAAAGCCTACGGTCGTAAAACCGGCGGCGGCATCCTCATTTACGGCCCGCCCGGCTGCGGCAAGACGCTGATTCTCCGCGCCGTCGCGGGTGAAGTGCCCTGCAACTACCTTTCCGTCGGTCTGCATGAGATCTTTGATCCCTACTTCGGCAGCACCGAGCGCAACCTGCATCAGATCTTCGAGACCGCCCGCGCCAACGCGCCCTGCGTGCTCGTCTTTGATGACATCGACTCCCTCGCCATGGATCGCCGCCAGATCCGCGAAAGCCAGATGCGCAATCTGGTGAATCAGTTCCTGCACGAGATGGACGGCATCCGCAGTGAGAACCAGCGCATCCTTGTCATCGGTGCCACAAATCAGCCATGGGCGCTTGATCCCGCCTTCCGCCGCCCCGGTCGTTTTGACCAGGCCATCTTCGTCGCTCCACCGGATGCACCCGCGCGTGCGCAGATCATTGAACTGCTGGCCAAGGACAAGCCCATTGCCGAATTCGACAACACGGAACTCATCGAAGCCACCAACGGCTTCTCCGGTGCTGATTTGAAGTGGGTCTTTGACCGCGCCGCCGAACTCGCCCTTTCCGCCGCCATTCACACCGGCCAGCCTGTGCCGATCACGCTTGAGCTTCTGCTCGCCGTGGCCAAAGCGCACTCGCCAAGCACCGCGGAATGGTTTGAAGGCGTGCGCACTCATGCGCAGTCGCAGGAGGGGCCGAACAGCATCTTCAATGACATGCGCAAGTTTCTCAACGCGCCTTCGAATACGAAGAAGGAGAGGTAGGGGCGCTGCTCGCCGTCATAGATGGTCAAGGGGTCAAGGCGCATTGCCCACGGGTTCCTGAGCGTACGCTCCATTAGCGTTTGGATTCAGCCGCAGTTTTTGATTTCCCGCTTCGCAAGGTGTCGCTTCAAGCAAAATCACAGAGGCTTATAGCCTATGGATCCCCCATGAAAATCATCCTTGCAAGAGGAGGGAAATGCTAGCTTGTGGGGTGAATGACCACTCGCGACTTCGTGCTCTTCCTCGCCTGTCTGGGTTTTTCAGCAGTCCATCCACTTGCGGCAACGCTCGACGAAACGCGCATCCAAGCTGAAAAGGGTGATGCAGCGGCTCAATTTGAGCTGGGCAGTATTTACAAGGACGGCGCGCGCCTGCCGCAGGATCTGGCGGCAGCTGTCTCCTGGTGGCGCAAGGCGGCGGAACAGGGCAATGCCGAAGCACAGAGTGTACTGGGCCTTGCCTATTTTCAGGGCTCAGGAGTGGCCAGAGATGACGTGGAGGCCGCGAGGTGGCTCCGCAAAGCTGCGAGTCAGGGACATGCCCGGGCGCAGTTCAATCTGGGAGTGTGTCATCGTGATGGCATGGGAATGCCCAAGAACGATGCCGAAGCCCTGAAGCTGTTTCGCCAGGCGGCGGATCAAGGCATTGTCGAGGCACAGTTCAATGTGGGAATGCTCTATCACAATGGTGCGGGTGTGGCTCGGAACTACGCCGAAGCCGTGAAATGGTTCCGCAAAGCTGCGAACCAAGGACTGGCCGAGGCCCAGTTCAGCCTGGCAACGTGCTACACCCAAGGCACCGGCGTTTCCAAGGATGCAGGCGAGGCCGTTCAATGGCTTCGCAAAGCAGCGGACCAAGGGTTTGCCAACGCCCAGGGCCATTTGGGCTCCTGTTATTTTCTAGGGACCGGCGTGGCCAGGGATGAAACCGAGGCCGTGAAATGGACCCGCATGGCGGCAGATCGGGGTCTGGCCTTCGCGCAGTGCAAAATAGGCGAATGTTATGCCCAAGGCACTGCCGTAAACAAGGATGCCGCCGAGGCGGTGAAATGGTTCCGCAAAGCGGCGGATCAAGGACAGGACATGGCGCAGTTTCATCTGGCAGCATGTTACGCCGAAGGCAAAGGCGTCACGAAGGATGACGCACAGGCCGCGAAGTGGCTCCGTTTAGCTGCGGAGCAGGGACTTGCCCGTGCGCAGAGCAATCTGGGAGATTGCTACCGCGACGGCACCGGAGTGCCCCAGGATGTGGCCCAGGCCTTGAGTCTGTACCGCCAGGCGGCAAATCAGGGAGATGCCTATGGACAGATGGACCTGGCATTTTGCTACCACAATGGCACGGGTGTTCCGCAGGATGACTCCCAGGCCCTAAGCTGGTGGCGCAAAGCGGCAGCTCAGAAAAATGCCACTGCACAGTTCAATCTGGGGCTGTGCTACCACAATGGCGATGGCGTGGCCATAGATGACGCCGACGCTGTGAGGTGGTGGCGCAAAGCGGCGGAGCAAGGGCATGCCCAGGCGCAGTTTTCGCTGAGCCTTCAGTACGAAAAAGGCGAGGGCGTGGAAAAAGATCTCGTTCTAGCCTGGATGTGGATCCACCTCGCGGCCATTCAGGGCCATGATGCGGCCGACAAGCATCAGGCCACACTTGAGCTCGGCATGACACCCGCGCAGCTCAAGGAGGCTGAAGCACTGGCAAAAGCCTGGGAGCAGAAACCCTGATCGTTGCTGCCACGGCATGCGCCGCTTCGAAATGGGAAGAAGAAGCGGTGGAGGGGCTCCGGGCATTAGCCGAAACTCAGCAGCTCTTCGTACGTAGTTCGGACTTTAGCCCGTTCTGGAATTCCCGGACGGGCTAAAGCCCGAACTACGTACAAAGGACCAAACGCTCACACCCACTACCGCGTCATCACCCCATCCACAATGCGCATGGCACCGCGAGGATTGGCGTCTTTGAGCAGCTCAGGCAGCGCCTCTTCCGGAAAACCCTGGTAGCAGACGGGACGCACGAAGCGGTAGATGCTGCCGGTGCCGATGCTGGTGAAGAAGCTGTGGCTGGCGGCGGGATACGGACCGCCGTGGTGCATGGAGGGGCAGACTTCGATGCCGGTGGGGAAACCATTGAAGATGATGCGCCCCACCTTGCGCTCCAGCACACGGATGAGCGGGGCGAAATCGCGCAGATCCTGCTCGGTGCCCTGCAGGGTGGCGGTGAGCTGGCCTTCGAGGCTGTTTGCATAGCGCAGCATGTCTTCGAGCGTGGCGCATTGGGTGATGATGGAGCACGGGCCAAAGACCTCGCGGCGCAGCTCTTCGTTGGCTTCCAGCACGTCGATCGTCGTGGTGAAGATGCGGCAGGCCGCCTGGGAGGCGGTTTCAGAGGGCGGACTTTCGGACTGACCGGCAAGCTCCAGACCATCCACCGTCTGCCACACGGCGGTACCAGCGTCGTAGGCTTCGCAGATGCCGCGATGCAGCATCGTCTGCGGGGCCACTTTGGCCGCGAGGGCGGCAGCGTTGCTGATGAACTGGTTCAGTTCGTCACTCTTCAGGCCGAGAACGACGGCGGGATTCGTGCAGAACTGACCCACGCCCATCGTCACGGAACCCACATAGCCTTCAGCGATTTTCGAGGCACGCTCCTTGAGCGCCCCGGGCAGCACGAAGACCGGATTCACCGAACCCATTTCGGCATAGACTGGAATCGGATGCGGACGGGCGGCGGCCACGTCCATCAGCGCACGACCACCGCGCAGGGAGCCGGTGAAGGCGACGGCCTGAGTGAGAGGGTGCTTGGTCAGCGTGGTGCCGATGTCATTGCACTTGCCATGCAGCAGGGAGAAGCAGCCCGCTGGCAGGCCCACCTTATGCAAGGCGTTCAGGACCGCACGTGCGAGCATCTCGCAGGTGCCAGGATGCGCAGGGTGGCCTTTGACGACGACTGGGCAGCCAGATGCCAGGGCACAAACGGAATCCGTGCCGATGACGCCGATGGCGAAAGGGAAATTGCTGGCACCGAACACCACGACGGGGCCGATGGGCATCATCACGCGGCGCACATCCGGCTTTGGCAGCGGCTGGCGGTCAGGAAGCGCATGGTCCACGCAGGCATTGGCCCAGGAGCCTTCACGGATCAAAGCCGCGAAGAGCTTGAGCTGGCCGATCGCACGACCACGCTCGCCGGTGAGGCGCGCCACCGGCAGCGCGCACTCGGCGTGGGCGCGCTCGATCAGCGCATCGCCCAAGGCGGTGATTTCATCGGCGATGGTGTCGAGCAAAGTCGCACGAGTTTCCGGTGTGGCGAAACGAAGAGCGTCAAAGGCACCGTCAGCCGCCTGCATGGCCTCATCGGCCTCGCGGTGCGTGGCATCGCCAAACGCAGGCTCAAGCTGGCCGCCGGTGGTGGGATTGAAGGCGTGAAAAAGGTGGCCGTGGGGAGCCGCCTCGCGGCCCGCGATGTAGTGATATCCAGTGAGTGTCATGGTTGGGGAGTCTCTAAAAGAGAAATGCGGTTTCGTCCAGCATTCGTGCGCCATGCCAGAAGCGTGCGATGCCGACGGTGTTTTCGTTTTTGTCGTAGCGATAAACAATCCGATAGGGATAGACAACGATCTCCCTTGTGATGCCGTCATCCAGCTCTGGAACGATGCGCCCCCGCTCAGGCATCTGCGCGAGGGACTCGGCGGCACAGACCAGTTTTTCGCCAAAGCGACGGGCGGCGGGCGGATTGTCCATGGAAATGTAGCGAACGATCTCCTTCAAATCGAGCAGCGCACGCGGCGAGACGATCACCCGACAATCCATGACGACATCAGTTCACGCACGTTCTCAATGGGAATGCCTTCACCGCGTTCCAACTGGTCAAAGCCCTCACGAATCCCGGCCACGAACTCAATCTCACGGGCCATGTCCTTAAGCGACATGTCTTCCGGAAGTTTCTCAAGGAGGTCGATGGCGATCTGGCGATTGCTCATAGCTCCAACCTGCCTGATTTACGTAGCACGGCAATACAAATTCATGCCTCCGGTTTTGCTCCCCCGTCACTTCGGCAGCCGAGCAATAGCACAGGTGGTCATCCGTTTCATGATCTGCGATTCCGTGGGCGGCAGCGGCACACTCGGCGGCATGGGCAAGCCGGACTCGGAAGTGGCGGTGTTCACATTCGAATCGGACCGCAGGGATTCGGCCTGCCAGACCGTCTTGCCTGAGGCCGTGTCCAGCAATGTGTAACTGGCCGCGATGCTGCGTGTGGCGAATTCACTCGCGGAATACACGGTCACCGTGGTGCTACTCCGACAGGAGCTGGAGCAGCCGCTGCAGCAAGAGCCCGTGCGGCAGGTTTTGTCGCCGATCTTACCGCAGGAACATGATGAATAGACGGTTCGGGTATCCTTGTACTTCCTGCTGGAGTGATCCACCGAATTGTCGCGCAGATCGATCCACAGCAGGTAGTGCAGGCCCTCCGCATGCGCTTTGCGGATGAAGCCCGGACTGAGCTTGCTGCCCAGAACGATGGGCACACCCGCGCTGAACTTGGACGGCGGAAACCCGACCGCACCACGCGCGGCCTCCATGGTGAGCACCCGTGAACGCCGCAGCCTGTGCTGCAGCGCTTTCTCTGCCTCTTGCAGAATGAGGCCTTCTTCCGTCCGCCCCGGATACACCATCACCTCCTGAGCCGTCAAACCACCCACGGCGAGAGTTTTGCCCCGTAGATCATGCCTGCCCAAGGTGTTGCTGACGGCCAGAGTGGGGTCAGCCGCACAACTCGCCAGCCATGCAGCGACGAAGATCAGGAGAAGGGCGTGAGGTTTCATGGCAGCGCATGACCTCAGACGCGGCCTTAAATCAAATATTCAAATTCGAACCCCATGAAGGGAATGGCGACGCACTGCCGCCATTCCATGAGTGTGACCTTAGGCCATCGGATTCACCAAGGTGCCGATGCCGTCGATGGTGATGCTGATGAGGTCGCCGCTTTGCAGGGTGAATTCATCTCCGGGAACGATGCCGGTGCCGGTCATGAGGAAGGTGCCGGTGGGAAAGGTGTTGTCGCGGAAGAGGAAGCCTGCGAGCTCGACGGGGGTGCGCTTGAGCTGGGAGACGGTGGTTTCACCTTCGAAGGCAGCCACGCCAGCGCGATCGATCTGCAAATGAATGCGGGTCGTGGGCGCGGGTGGTTCGTTTTGAATCAGGATGGCGGGGCCGAGAGCGGCGCAGAGTTTGAAGCACTTGGCCTGCGGCAGGTAGAGCGGGTTTTCGCCTTCGATGTCACGGCAGGAAAGGTCATTGCCCACGGTGTAGCCGATGATGTCGCCACGGCTGTTGATGCAGAGGGTGAGCTCGGGCTCGGGCACCATCCATTTGGAGTCGCTGCGCAGATGCATGGCCTGCCCCGGATGGGCGACGCGCTGGGGGGTGGCTTTGAAGAAGATCTCCGGGCGCTCAGCCGCATACACGCGGTCATAAAAACTGCCGCCGCCTGCGTCTTTGCTTTCTTCCATCCGCGCGGTGCGGCTGCGGAAGTAGGTGACCCCTGCGGCCCACACTTCCTGAGAGACGATGGGAGCCAGGATGGTTTCCGATGCGGGGGCTTCCACCACAGGTGTTGTCGAGGCAATCTGTGAGAGATAAGCGGAGAGGCCCACGATTTCCAGCAGCGCATCCCAGTTCTTTTCAGGAACGGCGTGCCAGGCACTTGAGGTCTGAATGAAATTGCCGGTGGAGGTGCGGTATAAAAGCATGAGAAAAGGAAACTAGAGAAAGTCAGCCCTCATGCAACTTGGCTCACGCCTGATTCTTGCATAAAGCTTCGTCCAAGCCGTGCAGGCAGCTGACCCATTGAACAGCGATGTCAGGCAGCACCGCACGGTAGCTTTCAGCGGCACGACCGCCTACGATAAGGCGCATGGCAGAGGGCAGCAGTTCGCGCATGCGGCGCAGTTTTTCCACGATGACGGAGCAGCCTTCAGGATACACCACGCTCAGAGCCACCGCCGTGGCATGCCGGGCGATGGCGCATGCGGCGATCTCTTCCACGGGCAAGTTGGGGCCGAGGTAGGTCACGTACCAGCCCAGATCCCGCGCGGAGGCGGCGACGATCAAAGCTCCCAGTTCGTGCACTTCCCCCGCAGGGGTGGCCACCACGAGCTCCGGCGCATTCAGAGGCGTCTGACTGCCGGGCACGGGGGTGAGAAGCAGCTCGCGGATGATCGCCGTGGCGATGTGTTCGTGGCTCGGGCGCAGCGCCCCGAGCTGCCAGCTGTTGCCCACCTGGATGATCAACGGGCAGATGACCTGATGCAGCATGCCACGCTGGCCAAGCTGCATGCGCGCCTGCAAAAGCACCTGGCGCAGGCCCTCGCAATCGTAGCGCTTGGAAGCGGCGATGGCGTCGTCAACGTACTGCGCGGGCTCCATCGGCGGACTCTGCGGCGTGAAATCTTCTGCGGGAACAGGCGCGGTGGGATCTGCGGGGAGGGCAGATACGGGCTGTGCAACGGGCACGGTGCCCTGGGCCAGCTCCTCCAGCTCCGCCGTGGAGAGCCGTGCCACACCGCCGATGCGGTGGCCATTTTCCGTGAGAATTTTCAGCAGTTTCAGCCGTTTCACAGCTTCGTCGCAGTACATGCGGCGGTTCGTGTCGGTACGGCTGGGGCTCAGGGCGCTGTAGCGCCTCTCCCAGATGCGGATCACATGCTGGCTGAGGCCGCTGAGCTTGCTGGCGAGCTGGATAGGACAAGGCATGAACAAATGTATGGGAGTTGCCACTTGAGGCTGGCGCAGAAACGTTTACGCATTGCTGCCGCATCTGGCTACTACGTTGTCACATTTTCCACTACGACATGCTGAACTACATCTGGGCCACCCTACTTTTCATCGGACTTCTCGTCGCCGGCCTGGTCGGCCGCGTTTCTGGAGACGCCAGTGTCATCGACGCCGCGATGAAAGGCGCTGAAAAGGCCGTCATGGGCATCGCCCTGCCGCTGGCGGGCATGATGATGTTCTGGCTGGGGGTGCTGCGCCTGCTGGAAAAGGCGGGCGTGCTGGAGGCCGTGGTGCGCCTGCTCTCTCCCCTGCTCCGCCGCCTTTTCCCCGATGTGCCCACGGGCCACCCGGCCATGAGCGCCATGGTGATGAACCTTTCTGCCAACATGCTGGGCCTCTCCAACAACGCGACGCCGCTGGGGCTGAAGGCCATGGGGCACCTGCAGGAGCTGAACCCGCACAAGCAGAGCGCCAGCAATGCGATGATCACCTTTCTGGCCCTGAACACCGGGGCCTTCACGCTGATCCCGATGACGGCGATGAATTTTCTCAACGCCGCCGGGGTCAGCCACAGTTTTCGCGTCATCGTCCCCACCATTCTTGCGACGGCCTGCGCGTCGGTTGCGGCGGTGATCGCGGCAAAGAGTTTCCAGCGGCTGCCGGGATTTGTGGCGCAGCCGGATGAATTCATTTCTGAAACCCAGAGCACGGCCGTCAAACCTGCGGGTATCTCCACCAAGGCGAAGTTTTGGCTCACGCTGCTGGGCACGCTGTTCATCGGCGTCTCCGCATTGGAACTCGGCCCGCCCTCCTGGCGGCAGACGGTGCTGGATCAAACGGGACTTTCCACCGTGCTGGCGAAATCTGCCCAGCGCAAAGCCGAGGCGGAGAAGACGCTGGCCTTGAAAAAGGAGGAGGCGAAAGCCGCTGCAGCGACGCAGACGAAGGTGGAGCCGCCCGTGTGGCGTCGTGTGATGGATGGGGCCTCCGGCCTTGCCATTCCGGCCATCCTGATCCTCGCCGTGAGCGTGGCCTGGGCACGCGGGGTGAAGGTGTATGAAGAATTTGTGGATGGTGCGAAGGAGGGCTTTCAGGTGGCGGTGCGCATCATGCCCTACCTCGTGGCCATGCTGGCAGTGCTGGCGATTCTGCGAGAGTCGGGGGCGTTTCAACTGCTGGAATACCTGCTGGCCCCCTTGCTGAACATGCTCGGCTTCCCGGTGGAACTCCTCTCGCTTGCACTCATGCGCCCGCTCAGCGGATCCGGCGCGCAGGGCATCCTCAATGAGATCCTCACACGGCCAGATTTGAGCGAGATGGTGAAATTCACCGCAGGCATCCTGTATGGCTCCACCGAGACGACTTTTTACGTGCTGACCGTGTATTTCGGCAGCGTGGGCATCCGCCGCTTCCGCCATGCTCTTGTGGCCGGGCTCACCGCTGACTTCATCGGCATGGTGGCCGCCGTGTTCTTTGGGCGGCTGCTGTTTGCGTTTACCTGAGGCTACACGTGCCATGAATTGGCATGCATGCTGCGTACGTTTCCGCCCTCTTCGACTCTTTCCCATGAAAATCCTCACCGCGTTGCTCCTGCTCGCCGTCGCAGTTCACGCCGCAGATCTTGTCGAACACGCGCGGGCCCATGCCGATGGCAAAGCTGCTTTCACTTTCGATGCCAGCGCTTGGAACGATGCCGAGGCCACGCGCCATCTGCCCATTGGCGTGTTTGATTCCGGCATCGGCGGACTCACGGTGCTGGAGGCGCTGCTAAAGCTGGACGCTTTTCATAATGACACGCTGCAGCCGGGGGCGGATGGGGTGCCGGACTTTGCGGAAGAGCGCTTCATCTATTTCGGGGACCAGGCGAACATGCCCTACGGCAACTACTCTGCGGTGAACCGCACGGACTACCTGCGCGAGCTGATCGTGAAGGATGCGGTCTTTCTGCTGGGTCGCCGCGTGTGGCCTGCCAAGGGCGGCGAACCGAAGTATGACAAGCCGCCGGTGAAGGCCATCGTCATCGCCTGCAACACGGCCACGGCTTATGGGCTCGAAGAGGTCCGCAAGGCCATGGCGGCATGGAAGGTGCCGGTGATCGTGTTGGGCGTGGTGGAGGCGGGAGCGCGCGGTGTTTTGGAATCCAAGGGCACCGGGGGCATCGGCGTGCTGGCCACCATCGGCACCTGCGCGAGCAAGGTGTATCCGCGCACCATCGCCAGCACGCTGGGACGCGCAGGGCAGAGCGTACCGGTGATCGCGCAGCAGGGCAGCGCCACGCTGGCGGGGGCGATCGAAGGAGATGCGGCGTTTCCGGATTCGGTGTCGGCCTACGCGATGAAGGAAGCACGCGCTTTGGCGGAGGCCTATCGGGCAGAGAAGCCCACCGCGCCGCTGCAAACCATTGTGCTGGGCTGCACGCACTACCCGCTGGCGCAGGAGGAGATCGACTCGGCATTCACCGCGCTGCGTCAGGACGCTGCATTTCGTGATCTCATCGCCGAGCAGCGCACCTTTGTGAATCCTGCTGAAGCGACGGCCCGTGAGTTGTTTCGCGAACTGGCGCAGGCGAAGCTGCGACTGAAGGCGGGAGAGAAATGCGTCCTCGAACAAGGGCAGTTCTACCTCTCCGTGCCGCGTGTGGAGGAAGTGGGCATCCAGCTCTCCGGCGATGGCAGCCTGGACAAGGACTACAAGTACTCGCGCAGCCCGGGCCACCTGGACTTTGAAGACACGAAGAACGTACCGCTGACGGCAGAGCTGATTCCGGTGAACAGCGCGAAGCTGGTGAGGGAGAGACTGCCTGCGGTGTGGAAGAGCATGGGGAAGTGAGGTGACGGCGCGGCGCGGAATCGCTTCCGTCGGCCGGACACGGTCTGTTTGAAGTCATCTCCGTGCGGGAAGAGTGCGCTGATCCAGACCTTCACGCGGCCATCCGGATATCTTTTGAGCGAGGCGGACTCCTGATTTTTTAGGATGGCCTCCGCAATGATCGCGGCGGGCTGTTTGACGTTCACTCTGCTGGCCATGGCGTGGAGCTGGCGTCTGCGGGTGGAAACGATCTCTGCGGCATGAGCCGCAACGTCCACACACCACTGCTGCATCTCGGCACGAGTGGAGCCATTCACCGTGCCGCCGTGGCGTTCGATTTCGAAAGTCAGCTGCGGCGGGTTCCAGCACAACCCTTCCGTGCGTCCCCGGATCTTGTGCGCCTGCATGCCACCTGCGCGCGAACCGCGTAAAGATGGCCAGGCGTCCGCCAGCAGGAATTCGATTTGTTCCCGGTCGAGATCGGAGCCGGGAGGCTGACTCATGAGGAAGTCTTTGAGCGAAGTGTCCATGACGGAAGTTAATGAAATGATGTTTGATGCCACTGGTTTTTGCGTGCGCCCCGCACATTTCCGAAACTCCAAACCGAGAGATCATGACGATCCCGCAACGCCCAGCGGGAAGTGAAATCAGTGATGGCAGCGGGGCACCGGTGGTGAGTTTCAATTCCCATCAGAGTGGTAGGGTTCAGGGTCACAGGGTCACGACCTATATATAGGTCGTGACCCTGTGACCCTGAACCCGCGAAGGGCCATGAGGGCCAAATGACCCCATTTTGGCCCTCGTGACCCTGACCCTGGGTGATCAACGGCTAAGATAACTTCCCGTGGGTGTACTAGCACTCTAAGACTCCCGGCGAACTTTTCGGAAATGCGTTTCGCCGATTGCCTGATGCATGAGTTCACAGTCGCAACGGCCTGGCTTTGGTTGAATGCCGAAACTGTTGAAGCGCAAACGCTTATGCGGCGGGCCATTGTGACGATCTTGTTGTTTGAGTACATCCTTGGAATCGCGATGTAGGCGCGCCGCAAATCCCCCTCAATGCTGGCTTCGAGTCTTGACCCCCAAGATCGGAACCGCACGCGGCATCATCCCCCATGAAAAAATCCCCCCTCACCCGGGCTTGGAAGTCCACGCCCGCGAACCGCCGCAAACTTCAAACCTGGCTCTTCTGGTGCACAGGTTTGGCCGCTGTTTTATGCGCCGCTGAGATCAGGGCGCAGTCATCTGTCTGGAACACAGGCGCTGACAACTGGAGCAACGCGGCCAGCTGGCTGCCGGCCACAACGCCCGTGAGCGGCTACTCGGCGGCGCTGACTTTCAGCGGCAGCTCCAGCTACACCGCGACGAATGACCTGAGCGGGACGTTTCAGTTCAACCGGCTGCTGTTTAACAACAGCGCAGGCACGGTCACGCTCGCAGGCAATGCGCTCAACGTGGTCAATCCGCTCAATGGCAACACGGTGCTGCCCACGCTGGCGCTCACGGGCGCGGGGAACGCCACGATTTCTGCGCCGATGACCTGGAGCGGCGAGACGGCGGTGACGAACTCGGGCTCCGGCACGCTGCTTTTCAATGGCAACCAGACCTACAACAACGGCACCAAGCAGACCTTCATCAACAGCGGCACCGGCACGATCACGCTGGCGGATGCGGTCACCTACGCCAACACTGGCGGCGTGAATGGCGGTGGCTTCGTGCTGAACTTGATCAACAACAACAGTGCGACGGGCAGTTTCAACGTGGGCAACTTTGCCTCCACCATGGGGACCGGGACCAATCCTTTTCACCTCAACATTGGAGGAACCGGCACGGTGCGCTTTTCCGGCAACGCGGGTGGTGACCTTTTTGGGGGTGCCGCGATATTGACTGTCCAAAGCGGAGCAACGTTTGACTTCAACGGCAACGGCGAAGGCATGGGCGCCATCGCCGGTGCAGGGACCATCGCCATGACATCAAACGGCAGCATCACCACCTCGCTGGCCGGTTATTATGTCTTCTCCGGGAAACTGACGGGATCGGGTGCTCTTGCGGTCTCCGCAGGCACGCAGACACTGGTGCTCTCGGGCTCCGCGAGCAACTACACCGGCACGACTTCCGTACTGGGCGGCACCCTGATCGTCTCGGCCAATGCTCCGAGCGGCAGCGCCGGTGCATTGGGCAATGCCTCCACCTTCGTCCTGGTGGGCAACACGAGCGGCGCTGTTTCAGCCAGGCTGCTGATGGACACCGAGGGAGTGACGATCGGTCGCAACATCATCCTGCAATCCGGCAACACCGGCACCACCACGGTGGGCGGGCTCAACACCTCCGGCACAGTGACCTACAGCGGCAGCATCACGCTGGGCAGCGGCAGTGCTGCGGCCAAGGGGCTGACGCTTTACTCAGCCAGCGGTGGCACGGTGCAGATCTCCGGCAACCTGCTGCGCGCGGTCTCGGCCACGGGCACCACGGATACGCTCACCGTCACCGGGGGGGGCACGGTGGTTTTGCAGGGCGGTGGCAACACCTTCACGGGTGGCACGACCGTCAGCGGTGGCACGCTGCTGCTGGACCATTCTGTTTCCAACAATGCCAAGCTCAGCAGCACAGCGGAGCTGACACTGACAGGCGGATCACTCAGCCTCAGCGGCAGCAGCACGGCGGCCTCCACGCAGACGGTGACTGGTCTCACACTGGGCAACAGCACCACTCCACTGGGCGGCAGCGGGCAGATCAATGTGACCAGTGGCACGGATCAAAACGCCACGCTCGATCTGGGGGCGATCACGCGCAACACGGGAGCCACGGTGGATTTTTCCACCGTCAACACCGGCACGGGAGTGGCCAGCATCACGACCACGACAGCAAACACGGCCAGCGGCATCCTGGGCGGCTATGCCACCTACAAGCTCGATGACTGGGCGGTGAATGACGGCGCGGGAAACATCACGGCGCTGGCGGCAGACAGCTACACCACGTCCTTTGGCAGCGGCCTGGCCACGAGCCTGAGCGGCAGCACCGCGCTGGCCAGCGGAGGAGCCACCACGAACACGCTGCGCTTCACCAGCGGCGGGGCTTTGACTTTCAATGCCACCACGCCCGGCACGCTGACACTGGAAAGCGGCGGCATTCTTATTGCCAGCACAGCGGGAGCCACCAGCATCGGCAGCTCGACCACACGAGGCACACTGACCAGCAGCACGGGCGAAGTGATCGTCAATCAGCAAAGCAGCTCAGGTCCGCTGACCATCCACTCGGTCATCAGCGGCAGCGGATTGACGGTGTCTGGTTCTGGCACGGTCACACTGACCGCCACCAACACTTTCACCGGCAGTCTTGTCATCAACAATGGAGCCACGGTGGCGGTGAGTGCGAATGGAAATCTGGGCGCGGCCACGACTGCCATCACTCTGAATGGCGGCACCCTGAAGCAGACCACCGGCAACCTTTCGTTTTCCACGCCCACGGCCGCAGCCCACAGCATCTACATCGGTCCGGCAGGTGGCACCTTGAGCTTTGCCACGGTGCAGGGGCTCTCTGGTGCAGCGCTCTCAGGCAGCGGGAATCTCACGGTGACGGGCGGAGGCGGATTCACCACCGGCTCGTCTGTCAGCACCTTCACGGGGAACATCTACATCAACAACGCCGCGATCTACTCCAACAGTTCGCAGCTCACTTCCGCAGCCTCGGTCACCGTGGCCAGCGGCGCGACCTGGGGCGTCGAGGATGATAGCACCGCCACCTTCAACATCGCGAGCGGCGGACGCATCATGCTCAATGGGCGCGGGCTGGGTGGCAACGGCGCGCTGCGGGTGTCTGACCAAACCGTCGGCACCGCGCTGCTGGATCCCCGGACCACCATCGGCAATGAGATCGTGCTGCAGAGCGATTCGCTCATTGAGGTGGACAATGGCAACCGCAGCGGCAGCACCAGCGTGGCAGGCAGCCTCTCCGTCCTCACACTCAGTGGCAGCGTCAGCGGCACGGGAGCTTTGATCAAAGGGGGGCTGGGCAATCTGATCCTGAGCGGTGCCAACAACACCTACTCCGGAGCCACCAACGTGGAGGCAGGCATGCTGATCCTGAACCTGGGCAATGACCGCCTGCCGACCGGCACGAGCGTGACGCTGGGCAGCGGCAGCAACTCCGGCATCCTGCAGCTCAACGGCTTTTCCCAGAGCATCGCCGGACTCGACACCTCAGGCACAGGCACGGATAACTCGGTGCTCGGCGGCAGCAGCACGAGCACGAGTCTGCTCAACATCAACGTGTCTTCAGGCACACAGACCTACAGCGGCACGCTGGGCGGTGTGGGCACCAACAACACGGGCGCGAACAACAACCTGGGCTTCATCAAGAATGGCGCAGGAACCATTGTGCTCAGTGGAGCGAACAACCACACAGGCGGGACCACCGTGGCGCAGGGCACACTGGCCCTGGGCAATGCCGCAGCACTGGGCAACAACGGCGCCACTTTGGCCACGAGCGCGGCAGGCACTGTGGTAAACGCTGGTGCCACACTGGACCTGAACGGGCAGTCCAATGTGCAGGGCGTGATCACCCTTAATGGCACGGGCGTGAGCAACGGCGGGGCGCTGGTGAACAACAGCGACACTGCGGCCAGCATCGGCAGCGGCATTGCTTCGTTAACCCTGCCCTCAGCCACCACGACAGGATGGTCCGTGGGAGCGACGGTGAGCCTGGATGCACCGACGACGGGAACAAACGCCACAGCCACGGCGCTGCTGGGGCTTTCCGCTTCCAGCCTGAACCTCACCGCAGGCGGCAGCGGCTATGTGCTTGCGCCGGTGGTCACCGTCTCGGGCGGCGGGGGCACGGGTGCGGTGGTCACGGCAAACATGGGCGTCACCACGGCCTCGTACACGGTCACGTCGGGCACCACGACGTACAGCTCCGCGCCGACGGTCACGCTTTCCAACGGGGCCACGGCCACGGCCAACCTCGACGCCAACGGCAAGGTGACCAGCATCACGCTGCTGACAGCAGGCAGCGGTTTTACCGGCACGCCCACGATCAAGTTCACCGGCGGCACGGTGCTGTCTCAAGGAACCGATCCCACCGGCTCTGGCAACAGCACGCATTTCACCATCGTGGGGCTCAATGTGATCAACGGGGGCACGGGTTATACCTCGCTGCCGACGGTGAGCATCAGCGGCGGCACAGGCGCGGCAGCCACGGTGGTGGATGGAAACTTCGTGCTCAACGGAGTCGATCTCACGGACAGCGGCAGCGGTTACAGCAGTGCGCCGACGGTCACTGTCACGGGCGGCACTGCGACTGCCACGGCGAACGTCACCTCGGTGGCACTGGCATCCGACTCCAGCATCGGTGGCAGCGGGAACCTGACGGTGAATGCCGTCATCTCCGGTGAGTATGGCCTGACGAAAGTGGGCACGGGCACCACCACCTTGACAGGCACCAACACCTACACCGGCGCGACTGTGGTGAACGGCGGAGCGCTGCAGGTCGGCGCGAACGGCGCAGGCCAGACCGGGACCGGTGCGGTCAGCGTGCAATCAGGCAGCATGCTGCTGGGCACCGGGTATGTGCAAGGCAGCAGCTTCACCGCAGCGAGCGGGTCCACCGTTCAAGCGGGAGACAGCACGGCGCAAAGCAGCTACGGCACACTGCATTTCACGCCCACCGCAGGATCAGGCAGCATCGACTTCCAGGCGGGCAGCACGATCGTCCTCGGCATCAATCCCGGCGGCGTCTCGGACATGCTGCAGATCACCGGCACGGGGAGCACGACCGTCAATTTCAACGGGAACCTCACCATCACCGCCGAAGCCTTCACTCCGACTGCCACGGCAACCTTCCATCTGCTGGACTGGTCCGGACTGGGAGCTGCGCCGACGTTTGACAGCCGCTACAACTACACCGGTCTGGTGTATGGCAACGGCGACACCCCTGCCGGGCTGATCCTGCCAGACCTCACCGGCACCGGCTTTGCCTGGGACTTCAGCGCCTTCACCAGCGCGGGGGATCTCTCCATCGTGGTGGCCAATGCTCCCGAGCCTTCCCGGGCGCTGCTGCTGGGGCTGAGCCTGGCGCTGCTCGTGGCAAGACGCCGCCGCTGAAGCTATTTTTCAAATGCCCGGGCTGCGAAAAATACTCTTCAGGGCAGGCGCGGTGACCGTACGGAATCGCCGCAGCCATCCCGGCGCAGCTTGATTTTTTGGGCGAAAACCGGACCCTAAAGCCCCCCAAACCCGCCCCCGATCTTTCAAAAGCGACAAAACGGGTGCAGCGAAGTGGTTGCCTATGGCTCTGGGGCTGCTATTCTCTCGACCCCCCTTCCCTCAAAACTGCCCATGACCCCTGATAAAATTCGCAACATCGCCATCATTGCCCACGTCGATCACGGCAAAACCACGCTCGTTGACGGCCTGCTGCGCTCCAGTGGCAATTTCCGCGAAAACCAAGCCATTGCCGAACGCGCGATGGATTCCATGGATCTCGAAAAGGAAAAGGGCATCACCATCAAGGCGAAGAACACCTCCGTTCATTGGAACGACCACATCATCAACATCGTTGATACTCCCGGCCATGCCGACTTCGGCGGCGAAGTGGAGCGCGTGATGAAGATGGTGGACGGCGTGATGCTCGTGGTGGACGCCTATGACGGCCCGCAGGCGCAGACGCGTTTCGTGTTGAAGAAGGCGCTGGAGCAGGGCATCAAGCCCATCGTGCTCATCAACAAGATGGACCGCCCGAACATCGAGCCGAAGAAAGTTCATGACAAGGTTCTCGAACTGTTCCTTGAGCTGGACGCCACGGAAGAGCAGTTCAATGCGGCCTTCCTCTACGGCAGCGCACGCGCCGGCTGGGTGACGGATTCCCCAACGGGCGAGCAGCATGACATGACCTTCCTGCTGGGCAAGATCGTGGAGCACATCCCGGCGCCGAAGGCGGAAGTCGAAGGCAGCTTTGAAATGCTGGTCTCAAACATCGACTGGGACAATTTCGTGGGCCGTGTGGCCATCGGCAAAGTGACCCGCGGCAGCGTGAAGCTGGGCGATCGCGTTTACCTCCTCGGCAAGACGCCGGAAGAAAAGGCCAAGCTGGTCAAGGTGACCAAGGTCTTCCAATACACCACGCTGACCACCAGTGACTCCGTGGAAGGCACCGCTGGCGACATCGTGGGCATCTCAGGCTTTGAAGACGTGGACATCGGCCAGACCGTGGCAGGATCCCCTGACGCCCCCGCCCTGCCCTTCGTTGCCATCGACCCTCCGACCATCGTCATGCAGTTCGCGGTGAATGACGGCCCGCTGGCCGGACGCGAAGGCGAACACGTGACCTCCCGCAAGATCCGCGACCGCTTGGACCGCGAGCAAAAGATGAACGTGACGATCAGCGTCAAGGACACCGACACCGCCGGCATTTTTGATGTCAGCGCGCGTGGTGCGATGCAGATCGCCGTGCTTGTTGAGCAGATGCGCCGTGAAGGCTTCGAAGTGCTCGTCTCCCGCCCGATGGTGATCATGAAGCGCATCAACGACGTGCTGTGCGAGCCGTTTGAAACTCTGTTCCTTGACGTGCCGGATGAATACCTCGGCCCGATCATGAAGTGCATCAACGAGCGCAAAGGCAAGCTGGAGGACATGAGCGCCCACGCCGGACGCACCACCCTGCAGGCCGTGGTGCCGACTCGTGGCCTGATCGGCTTTGAGTTTGAACTGATGAACCTTTCCAGCGGTCACGGCATTCACAGCCATCTCTTCAAGGAGTACGCCCCGCATGCCGGACCGATGCAGACGCGCTCCACGGGCACTCTCGTCAGCACCGAAGGCGGCGAAGCCACCAGCTACGCTCTGGATACGATCCAGATCCGCGGCAAGCTCTTCATCGGCCCGGGTGAACTCGTCTATGACGGCATGCTCATCGGTGAAAACCCACGTGCAGACGATCTGCCGGTGAACCCGACGCGCAGCAAGAACCTGACGAACTTCCGTGAAGCCGGCGGCACCAAGGCCATCGCGCTTTCCCCACCGGTCCGCTTCAGCCTGGAGCGCGCCATTGAGTACATCGCCCCCGATGAACTCGCCGAGTGCACACCGAAGAGCATCCGCCTGCGCAAGCGCATCCTCGACAGCAGCCAGCGTCAGCGCGAGAAGAAGAAGAGCGAAGCCCAGCTCGAAGGCGCGGCGTAACCGCCCGCCAGAGTTCGCTCTGCATCCTCAATTCTTTGAAGCCCGACCGACCTTGTGTTTGTCGGGCTTCATTGTGTTTGGACGACAGCTAGAAGTGCAAACTTCAATAGAGTGCTTTAAACTATTGTATAGCCTCCTTGTCACATAACATCGCTTTGGCCACAAAGCGGCTCCCCTCTCCCCGCCGCTGATGGTGCAATACTCAAGAGGTTCTTCGGGGAGAGGTAGGGTGAGGGGCATCCCAAGCTGTCGAAAGGCACGTGTCGTCCCCTCACCCCTGCCCTCTCCCCGAAGAAAAAGTTTCGTTGTCGTCGCATGTCAGGGGCGGGGAGAGGGAGTCCCGCTTTAGCCACCCTGGTTGACCAGACACAAAATTATTTACAGCGCTTTATCTCAATGCGTCAGCGCGTAGAAGATGATGTTAATCCCCAGCGGGTACGCATACTTCTCAGAAAATTCGCGGAAGTACCAGGGATCGCTGCCTTCCTGCTCCCAGCCTTCGCCGGTGTCGGTGTTCCAGCAGATGACCATCATGAGGCGGCGTTTGTCATCGAAGTAGCCGCGATAGTGGACGTGCTCGGAGCCGGGCTTGTCGAACTCATAGGTGATGCCTTCACTGATCACGTACTCGGCGAAGCGGATGTGCGGGATCTGCGGCTTCACTTTGATGGGGAAGACCATGTGGAAGATTTCGTGCTCCAAGGGGATCTCCTCCATTTTGCGGTCGGGGAAGATTTGCTTGAGAGCGACTTCGAAGTTGTCCCACTCACGCGTGCCCCAGAAATCGTCGACCATGATGAAGCCGCCGTTGAGCATGTACTCGCGCATGGTCTTGGCTTCGTCATCGGTGATGTCGATGTCGCCAACCTCGATCATGTAGAGGAAGGGGAAGTGGCGAAACTGCTCGGGATCGATGTCGACAATGGCCCCGTTCGGATTCACCTGCAGCGAGGTGAGCTGCTGAAGGCGATAGGACATGTTCATGTCGGAATCGGGATAGTCCGTGGACCATTTGCGATTTCCCCTGCCCCAGCCGCGCCCGCCGTGGCTCATCGAATTGTAGCGAATGCGGGCAAAGGTGAAGGTGTCGTTGGGCAGTTCTTTGCTCACCGGCCAGGTGGGGTAACCCTCCTCCTGGCCGCGACGAGTGTCGCGCGGATCTTCGGGCACACTGCCATCCTTGACGCCGAACTGGGTGGGACGCCCGCCTTCCCTGCCCTGCTCAACCGCCCAAACGACGCAGCCTAGCAAAGCCAGGGTGAGGAGAAGAACGGGGGTGGCACGAGGTTTTCGCATGAGTCTGATAACGTGACTCGTCACTGACTCCTGCGCACTTCTTTTTCATCGGGGGGATCTTGTCTGACGGAGGGGATTGTTTTGATCCCCTGGTTTGGGAGAATGTTTGAGGAGGTGCGGAGGGCTGGGGGGTGGCGGGGCGTTGAGGGATCGGGACGATCCCTCTCCTCCAGAATCTTTTTCAGCGGCGCAGGTTATGAGCCCTGCGGCGGCGCAGGAAGAGGGCGGTGAGTCCGAAGAGCATGAGAACCATGCGGCCGGGTTCGGGGACGATGACGACGATGCCGTAGGTGGCGAAGGCGGAGGTGTCCCAGAAGAGGCCGGAGGTGAGCTCGGGAAGGACCAGGTCATTGGCGGTGTCGAAGGCGGAGCTGCCGGATGGGGTGCCGATGCTGCCTGCGGTGCCGGAGCCGACGGAGGACCAGTCCATCAGCTTGAAGATGTCTCCAAAGGCCATGGTGGGAGTTCCTGCGGTCTGAATCAGGACGGTGGGAGTGCCACCGACGCTGGCCCCGAGGCTCACGGTCTGGCCTGCGAGGCTGAGCGAGCTGTAGGTGCCGCTGACGGTGTTCCACTGGGTGTAGATGGAATCGGGTGTGCCAGCTAAAGCCGTGGCGTGCGTGCCGAGGTAAGTGGCGGCCGTCACGTCCGAGCTCCAGCCGGAGTCCAGGGTCACAGCATTGTGATTGCTGGAGGTGACTTCAAACTGGATCTGCGAACCGGAATTGACCGTGAGCGCCCCGGTGAGGGTGAGCGTGCCGGGAGTGCTGCCGGCTGCATCTCCCGGACGGAGAACGCCAACAGTCGAGAGGCTGCCCAAGGTCACCGAACCGACGGACCCGGTGCCGGAGAGCGTGGGAGCGGCGAGCTGGTTCGCCGAAAGAGTGGAAGTGGTCAATGGTGAGCCTGAAACCCCAGAGACGGTGGTCGTGGTGCCCGTGCCTGAGACCGTGACAGCGGAGGAAGAGGCCGAACCGATGCCACCTGAGCCGACCTGCAGATTGCCTCCGGTGACCTGCGTGTCACCCGAGTAAGTATTGGTCGCGGTGAGGATGAGATTGCCGGAGTCTTGTTTGGTCACACCGCCCCCGACTGTCTGCACTGCGGCTGCGATGGTGGTGTCTCCGGTGCCTGCCACGGTGAGGTTCATGCCTTCTCCGGTGATGGTGGAGCCGTTGACGGCGAGGGCGTTGGTGCTGTCGTTGGTCCAGGTTTGTGAGGCGCCGAGAATGACGCTCATGCCGAGGGTGCTGGTTCCTGAGCTGCTGCTGTGGGTGATGCCGCCTGCGCCAATGGTGAGGGTGTTGGAGCTATTGCCGTTGTTGCCGATGGTCACTGCGCCAGTGGCGGAGCTGGTGAAGGTGAGGCTGGCGATGGAGGTGGCGGAGGTGAGGTTGCTCGTGGTGAGATTGGAGGCCACGGGAGTGGTGGTGTTGAAGAACACATTGGTGGTCGCATCCGGTGTGGCCTGGGTGTCCACGTCGCTGGTGGCATCGGTGCGCCAGTTGGTGACGCCACCGGCGTTGTTGGTGCTCCAGCTGCCATCGAGAGCGCCGGACCAGTAGGCCGTGGTGGGAGCCACAATGGAGACGTTCAGCGCGGTCTGCGTGGTGGTGTTCTGTGCGCCTTCGAGTGTCAGGTTGTAGGTCTTGCTGCCCCAGGCGCCGGAGAGTGTGAGGGTTGAACTGGCGAGGGTGAAGTTGTTGGTGCCCGTGCCGGTGAAGCCGCTGCCTGCGGTGATGAGCTGAATGACGCCCGTGGTGATGCCCGTGGCTCCAGTGACAGCGTTGAGATTGATGGTAGCACCGGAGGTGATGGCGGCGCTCTTGGTGACGGTGATCTTGTCAGCGCCGCCATAGACGCCCGAGACGGCGGACACGCTGCCGATGTCAAAGAAGAGGTTGGAGGTGGCGGCCGCCGTCAGGCCGGTCAGCGCGAAGGTGGAACCTTCGAGGATGTTGAAAGTGCCGAGAGCATTGTCGCGCATGTCGAGTGTGGATCCTGCGCTCAGGACCAGGCTGGCACCTTCGGTAGTGATGGTCGTGCTGCCGATATTGATGACCGTGGTAGGAGCGCCGCTGGCCACGGTGGCCATGAGTGAGACACCGGAGCCGACGGTGATCCTGGTATTGCCGAGTGTCGCGAAGGTGCTGCTGCTGCTTGTATTCTGAATCTGCAAGCCGCCTGCGGTACCACCGATGGTGGTGGCCCCGGCGTAGGTATTGGCGCCGGTGAGGGTCTGCAGACCGGTGCCGGTCTTGGTCAGCAGCAGATTACCGGTGACATTCGTGCCGCCCTTGGTGTCGGTAAGAATGCCCGCATAGGTCGTGCTGGTGTTGTCTGCGCCGATGGTCAGCGTGGCCGAGGTGCCGACGACGGAGTTGGTGATCATGCCGCCGGTGGTGGCGGTGTCTCCGGCGAGCGAGCCGAGGGTTTCAGCCTTGCCATTGAGATCGAACGCGGCACCTGCGGCCACGATGAGGGCCGAGGCATCTGGAATGACACCACCCGTGCCTCCCAGCTGCAGCATACCGCCGGAGACGGTGGTGGAGCCGCCGTAGTTGTTGGAGCCGCTGGTGCTGCTGAGGATCAAGAAACCCGCGCCTGCCTTGGTCAGGTTTGTGCCGCCGGTGATCTGACCGCTGATGGTGGCGGTGACCTGCGGGCTGGTGACGGCGATGGTGTGAGCACCGGCAGCGAGGGTCATGGTGTTGACGAGCGTCAGATTGTTCGTGGTGGTCGTGCCGCCGAAGGTAAAGTCTCCGACGACGCTGGTGGCATTGCCAATGCTGCGCGCGGCAGTCCCGGCCAGGATGGTGGTACCGGAGCCGATGGTGATGACGCCTGAGCCGTAAGGTGTGGTGGCTGCGGTGTTGTCGAAGATGACCGTGCCCTGCTCAATGTTCAGGCCGCCGGTCAAGACATTGGCGGTGGCGCCGCTGAGGACGAGCGAGCCCGTGCCGCGCTTTTTGATCGTGCCACCGCCCGTGGTGGTGAGCGGTGCGGAGATGATGAGGCCTTCGGGAGAGAGGCCATTCACGGTGATGACGGGAGCCGCATTCGTCAGCGTCAAACCCGTGCCGCTGATGGTCGGTGTGCTGGCGAGATTGTCATTGGTCACGGTGATGGCGTTGGCGGCGCTGAGATTGAGCAGCGTGGCCGTGGCGACCGTCGGTGTGACCGTGCCGCCGTTGCCATTGAAGGTCAGGCTGGCGAGGGTGTTGGTGCCGAACATCGTCAACGTGCCGCCGCCATTGATCAGCACGCTGGCACTCTGGGCGATCTGATTGGCGATCGTTTCCGTGACCGTTGCGCCGTTGTTGATGACCAGGCTGTAACCCGTGAGGGTGGAGCTGCCGTTCGTGCCCGCACCAGCGGAAATCGAAACGTTGCTGGTGCCATTCGCGCTAGCGTTGCTGAGGGTCAGCGTGCCGGCATTGACCACCGTGCCGCCGGTGTAGGTGTTGTTGCTGGCGCTGGTGATGGTGAGACCCGCCGTGCCGGATTTGACGAGGGTGACCATGTTTCCGCTGACGCCTGCGCTGTAGGTGCCGTTGTCAGCGATGACAAGATTGGAGGCAAGCGTCATGAGGCCGGTGTTGTTGGCATAGATGTCCAGTTCCGCAGCGGTGCCGTTGCCGGAGCCTGCGGTGAGAGTTCCGTTTTGCAGGGTTGTTGTTCCGGTGGTGCCGACGCTGGTGCGCATGATGCCACCAGAAGTGATGGTCAGTTTGCCGGCTCCCAGATCGAGAATCTGCGCTCCGGCGGCGGCCCCGGTCAGTTGCAGGGAGTTCACCGTATTGCCACCTGCGGCGAGGTTGATCGCAGCGGTGATCCCGCTGAACTGGTAGTTGCCGCTGGCGGTGGTGGCAGTTTGCGCGCCGGTGGTGCTGATGACCGTGTAGGCCGCAGCGTTCAGGGCGGAGATGCCTGCGGCGGTGAGCGTGGCATTGCCGGTGGCGGTGGTCGCGGAGGCGTTCTGCGAGATCGTGAACACCGTCGCGCTGCTGATGCCCGTGATGTAGGAGCCGACGGGGATCGCCGTGCCGGTGATCTGCTGGCCGATGATCATGTTGGTGGTGTTCCCCGAGGTGAGGGTCACGGTGTTGCTGTTGAAGGTCGTTGCGACGTTTCCGGTCAGCGTCTGCGCGGTGACGTTGGTGGCCCAGTTGTCATTGGTCGCGGCTGTCGCGCCGACCGTGGCCCAGCCACCGAGCAGGCCGCTGGCGAGCGTGCTGCCATTGAGGCTGTTCACAAAGATCTGCGCGCTGCCGGGCAGGGTCTGGCCAAGAGTCGTGCCACTGAACACGGCAACGGCGCCGGTGCCGATGGTGCGCGTGAGGTTGTCGATAGTCAGCGCCGCAGTGTTGTTGGTGGCGGCCAGAGGAGCGGTGACGGTGATCGTGTTGAGGCCCTGATTGAGCGCCACGCCCGTGCCGGTGCCGATGGTTTCAGCGGTGGATGATTGATTGGCTCCGGTGAGGTTGATGGTGCCGGAGTTCAGGGTGATCGCCGCCGTGTTCGAGATGCGATTATTGCTGGCAGAGAGGCCGCTGTTCACGAGAGAGAGCGTGGCACCGCTGACGGTGAACGCGGTGCTGGCAAGTGAGCCGCTGTCCTGCAGCACAAGGGAGCCGCCCTGCACATTGGTCGTGCCGGTGTAGGTGTTGGCGCTGGTGAGCGTGAGGGAACCAGTGCCCGCCTTGTAGAGATTGATGGCGTTGTTGTCCGCGCCGCCGCCGATCACACCGCCAAAGGTGGTGGCAGTGCCAGAGGAGGTGAAGAGGTTGGCCGTGGTCGCGCTGATGATTGAGCCACCGCTGCCGCCAGCAGTGTTGTTGTTGCTCAGATTGGCCACGGCCTGATCATTGCCATTGAGATCCAGCGTGCCGGCATTGACGAAGAGATTCTGCAGCGTGGCCACGGTGGCCGTGGGCGCGACGAGAAGGGTGTTGGCGAAGCCGCTGTTGAGCTTGAGCACACCGCCATTGATCGTCGTCGGACCGGCGTAGTAGGCGGAGTTGTTCAGATTCAGCGTGCCGCCATCCGCCTTGACCAAACCGCCGGTGGTGCCAAGCAGGAAGGCATTCATGTTGAGGACCGAGGTGCCCGTGACGTGGATTTGGAACTGCACGTTTCCAGAGGTGTTGATGGAACCAGCGTTGATCGTGCTGGTGCCGTCGTAGGTATCGAGGATGCCGCCAGTGTTGAGGGTCAGCAAACTGAGCAGGCCGGTGTTGGTGTAGTTTTGAATGACCGAGCCCTGGGCCGCCTGGCCACCGCCGGTGGAGGTGATACCAAAGGCGGTGTTCAAGGTGAGGCTGTTGAGCGAGGTCGCAGAGTTGTAGGTCTGTGTGGCGCTGAAGTTGCCGAAGTTGGTGGTCAGGCTGCTGGTGAGCGTGGAGGCCAGTTCACTGGTGGCCATGGCGCGCAGGTAGGTGCCTGTGCCGGTGTCTTTCACGAGGAAGCCGGTGCCCGTGCCGGTGGCGGAAGCGTCAGCGATGATGTCCGCGCGGATGGTCATGGTGGTGGTTCCATTGGCGCCGCCGCCTTGAGTCACACCCGTGATGGCCGCGCCGGCCGTGGCACTGAAAGCGCTGGCCGTGGTCATGTTTGCCAGGCCAGTTCCTGTGGTGGTGGACAGGCCGCGGATGAGCAGGCTGCCGCCGCTGGTCAGGGCTTCTGCTGTCAGCGCGGTGGCGGCAAAGCTGGTGTTTCCGCCTGTGCCGCCGTTGAGTGTCAGAATGCCGCCGCCATTGGAGACGGTCAGAGTGGCGATGGTTTCAGCCGTGTTGGTGCTGGCCACGTTGGTGCCGTTCAGAATCACCGTGCCGCCCTGAATGGTCAGCGCCTTGCCACCGAGACGATTGGCCAGATTGCTCAAGGTGTTGTCAAGGGTCAGCGTGCCGGTGGAGGCCACGGTGTTTGCAAAGGAGATCATGCCGAAGGCGCCATTGAGCGTCACTCCGCCCTGATAAACGGTCATGTTGCCGGTGGCGGTGTTCAGATTGGTCAGAGTCAGCGTGCCGTTGCCGATCTTGGTGAGTCCGAGTGAAGTGCCCTGCGCCAGGATGCCATCAAACTGATAGCTGCCACTCGCTCCATTGCCCACGGTAAGGGTCGCCGTGCCCGAGGCGGTGACAAGGCCAGAGCCCGTGAGAGAGCCGATGGTGGTGGCCACACTGGCGATGTCAAAGACGCCGCCTGAACCCACAGACACAGCGCCGGTGAGAGGAAGCGCATTGGCCACACCCATCTGGAGCAGACCGCCGCTGACTGTTGTCGTGCCGGTGTAATTGTTGCCACCGCTGCTGAGTTTCAAAATGCCGTTGCCCGCCTTGCTTAGTCCGGCAGAACCGGAAATCGCGCCGCCAAGCGTGGAGGTGGTCTGCGGGCTGTTGACAGTGATGGTGCGCGTGGTGCTTCCCAGATTGACAGCACCATTGAGGATCACGCCATTGGCGGCCACCATACCGCCGAAGGTGAAGTCACCATTGACCGTCACGTTGTTGGAAACGGTCTGAATGGCGGCTCCGGACTGCAGGGTGGTCCCACCGGCGATCGTCAGCGTGCCGATGCCCAGCGGACCGGTGCTGCTCTGAATGAGCGGAACACCCGCCGCCGTCAGCGAACTGCTGGCGCCAAGGATGAGCGTGCCCTCATTAAGCTGCACGCCGCCATTGAAGGTGCTGGCACCGCCGAGCACGAGCGAACCTGAGCCCGCCTTGATGATGCCTGCCGCCGCGCTGGTGCCGCCGATGAGGTTCTGAATGACATTGTTCAAGATCAGATTGATCGGCGAGAGACCGGAGGTGGTGATGGTGCGGTTCAGGGCCGCGAGCTCCCAGATGGTGGCGTTTGAGAGAGTGGGCGTGCCGCCGTAGTTGTCGTTCACGGCTGTGATGGCATTCGTTGTGCCGCTGAGTACAAAGGTGCCGCCGGTGATGTTGGTAGCGATCTGCGTGCCGCCGGTGCCATTGAAGGTCAGGGAGGCGAAGGTGTTGGTGCCGACGAGGGTCAGCAGGCCACCGTTGCCATTGAAGGTGATATTGCTGCTGGAGGCGATCTGACCATTGAGAGTTTCCGTGACGTTGCCGTTGTTGAGGATCAAATCTCCTGGCACCTGGACGCTGCCCAGAGTGCCGCTCAAGGTCAGTGAGCCTGCGCCCTGATTCACGATGGTCGGGCCGGAGTAGGAATTGGAATAACCGCCCACAGCAGGCGCACCGATGGTGGTGGCCACGTTGGTCCCGGCGGTGACGCCCACGCCCGTGGTGATGGTGAAGGTGGTGGCGCTGGTGATGGCGGTGATGAATTCACCAGCGGGGATGCTGGGATTGCCAGTGACCGGCATGCCGACATAGAGACCACTGGTGCTGGCCACCGTGACGATGGCAGAGCCTGCCGTGGTGCTGGCCTGCACTCCGGTGATGCTGCCGCTGGAGGGATTGAGCGCGGCACCAATGGTGAACGGAGCGGACGAGACGGTCATGAGCGCAGGAACGGAGAGCACAAAGTGCGTGCTGTCGGTGATGCTGCTGACCGTGGCCCCGATGGGGATGCCCGCGCCACTGATACTTTGCCCTGGAACGAGACCGGCAGTGCTGGCCACGGTGACCGTGGCGCTGGAAGCGAGCGTGGCTCCCGCTACCGTGAGGCCCACGGGCTGCAGACCGAAGTACTCATTCGCAGCACCGGTGGCTGTGGCATTCTGGGAGAGGGTGACCATGGTGACGCCCGCGCCCTGAACGATGCCGGTGACCGTGGCTCCCTGAGGGATGCCATTCCCCTGCACCGGCTGACCGATGAACAAGGTAGGCGTGCCTAGAACAGTGATGGTGTTGCTGCCATTAACCGTGCTCGCGGTGAGTGACTGTGCCGTCGGAGCCGTGGCTGCGGTGGTGATCGTGGTGGCCACGCTGCTGCCGGTGCCGGTGGCGGCAGTCGAAATGGTGAACGTGGTCGGACTGGTGATGGAAGTGATGGTCGCACCATTCGGGATGTTGGCATTGCCGGTGATGACCTCGCCGATGTGGAGACCGCTGGTGGATGAAGAAAGCGTCACGACACTGCTACCGGCGGTGGTGCTGGCGAGTGTGCTGGTGGGGGTTGCCGCAGCGATGGCACCAAACAGCACCGTGGCCGCGCTGGTGGGCAATGTCGTGAAGGAACCATTCAGCGTCACGGTGTTTCCCGAGACGCTGGCCACCGTGGTGGCGATGAGCGCACCACCACCGGCAGCGGCGGCTGCGAGGCTCACGTTCATGCCGGGATAGATGACGCTGCCGGCAGGAACGGTGATCGTGTTGCTGGTGAAGCTGCTGTTTGAAATCGTCAACACCTGCGAGGTGGGCAGAGAGAACTGTGTGCTGGCGGCCGTGGTGCTGCCCGTGACGACATTGGCACTGAGGGTATAGCGCGTGGCATCCGTGATGCCGATGATCACCGCGCTTGCGGTCTGCCCCACACCGGCACTGACCACCTGCCCGATTGCCAGACCGGCGGTGCCTGTCACCGTCACGATGTTCGAACCGGTGGTGGTTGCGGTCGTCCACACCGTGGGCAGAACATTGAGCGTCGTGGTGCTGGCACCGGACTTCACGAGCGTGAGCAGGTTGCTGTTGCTGTAGTTGGTGATGGCGCTGTTGATGGTGGCCGTGTTGTTGCCGTAATTGTAAAGAGTGGAGCTCGCGTTGGTGGGAGCTCCGGCGGTGAGACGCCCACCGGCGATGACGCTGGCAGCGCCGTTGGTGAGCAGACCGCCTGAAGCGATGGTGATCGCATCGCCCAAAGTGCTCTGCGTGACGGTGGAAACGGCGGAGATGCGCAGAGAATTGATCGTGCGACTGGTGACGTTGGTGGCGCTCGCGGCGATGGTGATGTTGTCGGTGGCCACACCAGCGGTGAGCGCACTGGCGGAGTAAGCGCCAAACGGATTGGTGCCATTGAGCGAGAGGCCCAGAGCTCCAACGCCCATGGCTCCGGTCACAGGATCAACGGTGGAACGATAGGTGGCGAAGTCTGCGCCGCCCACGACCGCCCAGCCGCCGATGATGCCATTCACCAGAGTCGGTGCAGAAGTGAGGATGATCTGGGAATTGGACGACGCCGAGGCGGGCGAGAGACCATTCATGCCGAGGACGGAAGCCCCGAGCGTACCACCGCCCACGGTGAAGTTGACGGTCGCGGTGCCGCTTTGATTGAGGCTGGCGAGCGTCCAAACCGCAGACCCAGTGCCGGTGGCGCTGGCACCGAAAAGATTCGCGGTGATGATGCTGCCACCGGAGACCAGATTGAGAGCGCCGGCAATGCTCATGGCATCCGTGCCCTGCTTCGATGCAAACGTCAGCGTGCCACCGTTCAGATTGATGACGGAGGAACCTGTGCGCGAAGACAGCGCAGAGAAGCCGGCGTTGTCCAAGGTCAGCGTGGAGTTATAAACGTTGAAGGCACCGCCATTGGTGACCGTGCCGCTGTCCTTCAGGGTCAGCGTGCCGCCGCGGATGTTGGTGGTCATGTTGGCGTTGCGACCATCCGCATTGGTCAGCACCAGATTGTTCGCGCCTGATTTGTCGAGGGTGATGTTTCCGGCAATCGTGCCGAGGAAGGTCGTCGTCGCCGTGCTGGGAATGGTGTAAAGCGTGGCTGTCGTGCCCGAGTTGGTCACTGTGCCAGCACCTCCGGGAAGGGTGTTGCCGTTGGTCTGTGTCAGGGAAGCAATGGCCTGGTTGAAGCCATTGAGATCCACGGTGCCGCCGTTAAGGTTGAGTGCGGCTGTCGTGGCGATGGTGGAGGTCGGGATGACGAGGAGGGTGTTGGCACCGCTGGTGAGATCGAGCTCACCGGCATTCACAAACGTTGCGCCAGTGATAAGGCTGGATTTTTGCAGATTGAGGATGCCGCTGTCTGCCTTCACCAGCGCTCCGCTGCCAAAGAGGTAGGAGTTCACATTGAGTGTGTCCAGCGTGTGGAAGATGAGACCAGCCGAGCCCTGAGTGAGCGCACCGCCGGTGAAGCCGACGTTGCCCGTTTTGGAAACGATGGCCCCGCTGGTCAGTGTCAGCGTATTGAGCGTGCCTGAGGCATTGAAGAGCATGGTGCCGGTGGCAAGACTGGTGGCGTAGTTCACGGCGATGCCACCACCCGTCGAGGTCACGCCACCACCGCTGTTCAGGGTCAGCGAGTTGATGGTGGTCGATGTGTAGAGATTCAGATTTTGCGAAGTGGCAAAGACATTCGATCCGGCGGCGGCATTGGAGACCGTGCCGCCCAGTGCGGTGATGGCTCCGGGAGCGGCCGTGCCGAGGTAACTGCCGGTGGGCGCGAAGTAACCGAGCGCGGTGTCCGCTGTGGTGAGGAGACGGAAGCCGTTGGTGTCCGAAGTGACGAGGCCGGTGCCGGTGCTGTCCGAGCCAATGATGTCGGGACGAATGTTGCCCACCAAAGTAGGCGTGGTGGCGAAGACATTGACGCGGCCCGTGCCGGCTGCAGCACCGCCGAGGATGCCCGTGGTGGAAATAACGAGCGTGCCGGTATTGGTGGCGCTCTGGGCGGTGACGGTCGTGATGTTCACCGTCGTGCCATAGGCGCCCGTGCTTGGCGTGAGATTGAAGAGGCTCTGACCTGCCACGAGGGTCATGGTGCCGAGAGTTTCGGTGAGCGACGCGTTGTTGTTGCCCAGATAGTTCAGCGTGCCGCCCTGGAAATTCAGGATGCGGGTGGTGCCGGAGATCGCCACTGCGCCACCGAGGCGGTTGCTGATTGCGTTGGCGACCGCGCCGCTGTTGTCCAGCGTGAGCACGCCGCCCTGCGAGAGAGTTTCAACCGCGAAGCCGAGCTTGCCAGTGGTGCCGTTGACCGTGACTGTGCCGGCATTCACCAGCAAAGTGCCGCTGATGCCTGCGCTGCTGTCGCCGGTGAGCACCCAGTTGCCGGAGCCGATCTTGGTCACATTGAGCACGCCACCGGTGGAGCCGGTGGTGAAGTAGTCGCTGTTGAACGTTCCCGCGAACGTGCCGCCGGTGCTGTCGCCGGTGACGAGCGTGCCCGCCGTGGCCACGCTGAAGTTCTTGATAATGGATCCTGCGACGCCGGTGATGGTGCCGACTTGCAGATTGGTCTGGCCGCGCATGTCGAGGATGTTGCCGCTGTAGCCGAGATTGATCGTGGTGCTGCCATAGTTGGAGTTTGCGCCGAGGACGATCACACCGCTGGTGCCATCGGTGAAACCGAAGGTGTTCGAGACATAACTGACACCGCCAAACTGAAGTGCACCGGTGCCGGCTTTGAGGATCGTGCCGCTGGAGAGGATGTTGCTGTTGATCGTGAGGCCGAGCTGGTTGTTGCCGTTCACGGCGGCATTGGTGACAGGATCCACCGTGACGGTCGTGCTGCTGGCGAGGCTGAGCAGACCGAGCAGGGCAGGAACCGCGCGCACATCATCGAGACTGGTGGAAGTGATGCCGCCCGTGAGAGTCAGAGTGCCTGCGCCGGTGAGAACGATCGGGCCATTCCCTGCGGTGCCACCGCCCTGGCTGTTGAAGACCAGATTGCCGATGGTTTCATTGAAGCCGTTGAGCGTCCACTGCGCGCCTCCGCGCACGGTCACGGTGGCGGTGTCGGCGATCTGCTGCGAGGACAGATTGACGACTGCGGCGTTGGCAATGGGCATGGAGTCCGTGGCGTTGTTGTTGCCACCACTGATGATCAGATTGCCGGTGATGGCATTTCCCGCGCCAGTGAGGTTGTTCAAGTTCACCACCATGGCGTTCACATAAGCGGTGCCCAGATAGGTGTTGGCTCCGGCGAGTGTCAGCGTGGGTGTGCTGGTGCTCTGGCTCATGCCATCCATGACGAGGTTCAAACCGCCGCTCACGCCGTTGTCGATGATGGCGGAGTTCACCGTGAGAACGTTGGCTCCCACATGCAGGAAGAGTTCTGACTGATCGGAGCCTGCGGTGAGCTGGCCGCGAACGCTCGTGCTGCCGATCGACGTCGCAGCGTTGTTGGTGCCGACGAGCAGGCCGCCGCTGGTGAGCGTCAGCGTGTCGGTGCCAGCGGCGAATGAAAGAGCGCGCGTGGTGCTGAGGCCGTTCCAGGTCAGTGTGTTCACGATGGCGCCGCCGAGCGGCACGGTGATGGCCGTATCTCCAAAGCGCAGATTGCTGGTGCTGGTGGAGGTGGCGAAGCTGGTGGTCTGCATGGCAGCGGTGAGCCCGCGCACGCCGGCGACGGGATCGTAGGTGGCAAACTCAGCATTGGCCGTGGTGCTGGCCACGGTGGAATCCAGCCCGATGACGGTGGCCCAGCCGCCGATGATGCCATTGGTCAAAGTGGGTGCGTTGGTGATAAGAATGGAAGGATTGTCCCCCATGGTGCCGGTGCCGGCATAGAAGTTCAGCGTGGCTCCGAGGCTGCGTGAGAAGCTGCCGGTGATGTTCAAGGTGGCCGTGCCGATGCCCGTCCCTGCCCCGGCGCTGGCGCCCACATCCAGCCGCAGTTCATTTGCCCCGCCGTTCAAAGTGAGATTTCCAAAGGAAGCAGAGCCCGCTGTACCGCTGCGGCTGATGAACTGGAAGGCGCCGCCATCGAGGGTGAGAGGCACGTCTGAGGCGAGGCGATTGCTCATGGCCTGGATGCCGGTGTCGTTCCACTGCAGGACGGCATTGCGGATGAAGATGCCGCTGGTGGCGGAGAGCCTGCCCTGATCGATCAAGGATACCACATTGCCTTGGATCGTGGTGCTGCCTGCGTAGCTGTTGTTGTCACGCATGGAGAGCGTGAAGGCACCGGTCTTGACGAAGTTGATGATGTGCGTGGCGTCTCCGGTGATCTGCCCCGCCCAATCAGATGCGACGCTGCTGGCGACAGTGAGGGTGGAGGCCGTGGTGGAGGAGTTCGTCACGATCCCGCCTGCGCCGGGCAGCACGCCCACGCTGGTGAAGTTGCCGGTGGTCTGCGTGTTGCCATTCAGGTCCAGGGTGCCGCCTGCGTTCACGGTGAGCGCGCTGGCATTCAACGTGGAGGTGAGCGAGGAAATCGTCGGGCCGGTGGTGGCAAGGTAGAAGAGGCTGTTCGTAGTCGCGGACGGAGCGGCGAGTTTCAGCGTGCCCAGATTGATGCGAGTCTGACCGGTGTAGTTGTTCTGCGCCGCGCCCAGGATCAGGGTTCCATTGCCGCTCTTGGTCAGGCCGCTGGGCGAAGGAACGATGATACCGCCCACAGCGGCATTGATGGTCAGCACGGTGGTGCTGCCTGCGGTGTAGATGAGCATTTCACGGACGGCAGCGCCGGCCCCATTGATGGAACCGCCTCCCACAGTTCCAATCGTGGCACTCACCGTGGCAAGGATGCCCCCGCTATCGAGTCCGATATTGCGGCCTGCATTGATCGTCAGTGTCGGATTCACCGCAGTGCTGAAGGTCAGTGAATTGATCACCGTCGAGGTGTAGGCGGTTGCTGTCGTGCCCGCGTAAGCCGCGATGGCGGCGCCAGCGGTGAGCGCCGTCGTCGTGTTGAGCAGGATGTTATTGGAGGCGGTGAAGGTGGTGTCCATTTCGGTCGAGGCCAGCGCACGGATTCCATTCGATCCATTGAAGGCGAAGCTGACGCCCGAGCCGCCGCTACCCGTGTCATCCACAATCATCCAAGGAAGGATGGCGGCGTTTTTCGCGCCGGCGACTCCCGCCTGACCGATGGCCGTGGGCGCGGTGGCGAGCACCACGTTGGTCTTGCCAGGCGTGAGAAGAGTGGCGGTGCCCAGACCGGCACCGCGAACGAGCACAGTGCCCGTGTTGGCCGCACGGGTGATGGTGCCCGTGCCGGTGGTGGAAAGCGCCAGGGTGGAGGTGCCATTCACATCCAGCGTGATCAGATTGAAGCCGCCGGCAATGGTCAGGCTGTTGGCCCCCAGGGATTCATTCTGCGCCGTGATGTTGCCGGTGTTGGCCGTGAGCAGCAGCGAGCCGCCGTTCATGGTGATGGCGTGGGCATTGAGGCGGTTCACCGATGTGGCGCCGAGTCCGGCGTAGTCGAGCTGCAGCGTGTTAGAGGGGGTGAGGCCGGACACCGGACCGCCGTTGATGCTGATGGCCGTGGTGGCTGTTCCCAGAACCGTTGTCGATGTGCCGGAGATCACCACTTTGCCCATGGCCACGGTGAGCCCCGTCAAGGTGGAGGCGGCGGTGACGCCGGTGAGCTTCAGCGTGTTCGCGCCCACCTTTGTCAGGACGGCGCTGCCGGTCACCTGCGCGCCCAGCGTGAGATCGCCAAAGGTGGTGCTGCCGAGGCCGCTGGTCGAGTTGATGTAGTTCGTGCCGATGCTGGTGGCGGCCCCCAGTGTGACAATGCCTGCATAGCTGGCCGCCGTGGTGGAGGTATTGATCAATGCGCCGAGAGAGCTGACGGTGCCAGAGCCTGTGATCGTGCCGCTGCCGCCGTAGCCGACGCCGGTGATGGTCAGTGCGTTGGCATTGGCCACTGCGATGCCGTTCAAGTCGAGGACGGCACCGCTGGCTATGGTGAGCGTGTTGGATGCAGCGCCGAGGGCTCCGGCATTGCCAAGCTTGAGCGTGCCGAGTGCGATGCTGGTGTTGAAAACTTGGGATCCATTACCGGCATTGAGAGTCAGGGTGTTCGTGCCCTGTTTGGTCAGGGTTCTGCCGCTCCCTCCCACGATGGAGTTCAGCGTGAGGTCCCCATTGCCACCGACCGTGGAGCTGGAGCCCAGAGTGAGAGTACCACTCAAGCTCGCGGCGGTGGGGCTGCTGTTCCACAGCGCGCCGCTGGAGCCAGCGGCGAGAATGGCCGTCGGTGTCGCGGAAGCCGAGGGGATGAGAGCACCCGCGCCATTGATGGTCACATTGCCAGCCACTGCGCTCTGGCCATTGAGATCGAGCATGCCTGAGGCATTGAAGTAATAGGTGCCGGAGGCGCTCGTGGTCGCGGCCTGGGACAGGGTCACCGTGGTTCCGCTGATGGCGGTGATGTAGGTGCCGACGGGAATGCCTGCGCCGGAAACGGTCATGCCGACCTGCAGGGAGAGATTGCTGGCGGTGTCTGCGCCTGCCAGCGTGAGCGTGGTGGAACCGCTGGCGACGGCTGGCATGGAGGTCGTGGCGGTGTTGACGTTGCGAATGAGCGTGCCACCGAGGCTGGCCGTGGTTCCCGTGCTCAGGGCTGCGGCGTTGTTGAGCTGAACAAAGCCGGACTGAATGACGAGGTCACCGGTAAAGCCGGTGTTGCTGCCACCGAGGATCAATGTGCCGGTGCCAGCCTTGAACATGGCATTGGCCGCGCCTCCGCCGGCATGAGTGATGGTGCCGATCAAATTGAGCGTGCCCGCGCCCTGGCTGACGGTGTTGGTCGTGGCGATGACCACGCCGTTTCCAATCGTGATGTCTCCATCCACGCCGACCCATCCGGCACCGTGGATGCCGTTGGTGCCGTTGACGATGTTGAGCATCGAGTTGTTGTTCAAGACCATGGCCGCGCCCGAAGTCGGCGCGATCACAGCGCCCAACGGTGAAGCCAGCGTGTCGATAGTAGCCGAAGCGCCGGCGGCGAGGGTGTAGTTGTTGTTGATGATCGCCGCAAAGTTGTAGCTGTTGGCCGAAGTCGGTGCTGCCGCGGCATAATACAGATTGCTGGAGGAAATGGACTGGAAGCCGCCGGTGGAGCCTGCCACGGTATTGCCGACGCCATTCCCGGAGGTGTCAGCGCCTGCGTAGAGCAGACGGTAGGAGCCGGAGTTGGTGGCGTTGTAGGCGGTGTAAGTGATGGTGTGGTAGCCGCTGCTCAGAGTGATCTGACCGTTGCCCGTGGCCTCGGTGAGTCCGGCATGAGGTCCGAGGTCGCTGATGAGCAGCTGCCCGTCGATGTAAAGCACGCTGGCGTCATCCGAGGCGCTGCGGAAGGTGTAGGTGCCGGCCGTGTTGATCATCAGCAGACCTTGAAGCGTGATGATGCCGTTGGTGTTTGAGGCCGTGGTCGCGGTCGCACGGTTGTTCATGCCTGCGTCGTTGATCTGACTCACGGTGCCAGTGCCCGAGAAGCCGATGCCCGCCACGTTGACATTGAGAGCGCCCTGCGCGGCGGCCAGGCTGCTGTAGGCCGCATTCAAGCCACCGACTGAGTAGCCCGTCGGCGTGGAGGATGGTGCGGTTGCGGGAGCCTGAATCAGCAGCGGATAGTAGTTGCTGCCATTGTAGCTGGAAAGCTCGATGGGATTGGTGGCGACGGTGGTCGTTGTCCCCTGAGTCACGATGTCGGGGAAATACAGGGAGCCCAGACCGATGTTGATCGGCTTGTTTCCCGGCGTGTAGCCGTAGACGTAGGCGGTCGTGCCAGCCGCGACGTTGAAGCGAGGAGCGCCCGTGGTGTCGGTGACGTTTTGGAAGATAATCGAGTAGGCATTGGCGCTGGCGAGATTCAGCACCTGAGTGCCGCTCATGGTGAGCTGCGGAATTTTGATGGCGTTGCCGGTGCCGTTGCCGGAGACGGTCACGCCGATGCTGGAGGCATTGCTGACGAAGAGGTTCGCATAGTTGGAGTTCGGATTGACGGTGATGGACAGGCCCTGATAAACAATGAGGCCGCTGTTGCTGAGGCCATTGTTCTCAAGTGCGAGTGTGCCGTTGCTGGTAATGGTGACATTGGCATTGGCCAGAGGCAGTGGAGCATTGCCAGTGGCACCGCCAAGAACCATGACGCCTTCGTTGACGATGATGGAGCCGCCGAAGCTGTTGTTGTTGGTCAAAGCCAGGGTGCCGAGACCGGTCTTGATGATGCCCGAAGTTCCGCCGCCCGCGCCGCCGTTGTCTGTGATCACACCGCCCAGCGTGAGGAAACTGCCGGGCACATCCACATTGATGGTGGTGTTGCCGGAATTGAGGGTCAAGGAGCCGTTGAGCGTGAGACCGTTTGGCCCCTTGTAGCTGAGATCATTGCCACCCAGCACCAGCGCGTTGGAGATCACGTTGGTGGTTGCGGTCGAAGTCAGATAGGTGCCGGTGCCGATGGTAAAGGTGCCCGTGCCGAGAGGGCCGCTGATCACCGGACCGCCCAGGCCGGCGGTGATGCTACTGCCACCGAAGGCGATGCCGCCTGCGGAAAGGTTCACGCCGCCATCGAAGGTGCTGGCACCGCTCAATTGCAGCAGGCCGTTGCCCGCCTTGGTGATGCCGACGCCCGCGCCGGTGGTGCCGATGCCAACAATCGGCGAGGTGATGGAGAGCGCCGCCGTGAGCTGCGTGATCGTGCTGCCAGCAATCTGAACGGGGTTCACCGTGATGGTGTTGTTGCCCGCAGCCAGACCAAGGGATGCGACACTGATGATGGACACGGTGGCGGGATTGCTCGAACTCGCCGTGATGGGAGCGGAGCTGGACAGATTGAGCACGCTGATGGGGATGGTGGCGGCCGTGGTCACGGTGGGAGCGGCTTCACCGCCGTTGTTGTTGAACACGAGGCTGTTCAGCGTCTGCGTGCCGGCCAGATTCACCGTGGACCTGCCGATGATGGTCAGCGTGTTGCTGGAATCGATCTGGCCGCCGATGCCGACCGCACTACCGCCGGAAGCACTGACACCAACGTTCAGCGTGGTGGCGGCGACGCCGGTGGTGCTGCCCACGAGCGTGAGTCCGCCCCCGGGAATCACGATGGTTCCTGCTGTGGCGGCCGCGAGGTTTACGGTGCCCTGATTGATGATTGTGCCGCCGGTGTAAGTGTTTGCAGCAGTGAGCGTGAGGGTGCCCGTGCCTGCCTTGTTCAGGCGCGTCACACTCCCGAAGCCGTTGTCCTGAATGATGGAATTGATCACCATGTCGGAGACAAAGGTCAGGGTCTGCCCGCCGCTGGTGGAGAGGGCATTGTAGTTGATGGACAACTGGTTGCCATTCAGCACCTGGGTGATGTAAGAGCCGTTGGGAATGCCCGTGCCGCTGAGCGCCATGCCCGCAAAGAGGCCAGTGGTCGAAGCGACGGTGACCACATTGCTGTTGAGCACGGTGCCGGTTCCCGCGACGCCCGTACCGGTGACCGCATTGTTGGTATTGTATACCACGAGCTCGGTGATGCCCGAGGTGTCCGTGCCACCGGTGGTCAGGAAGCCGCGGGTGGCGGGCGTGCCGATCATGGTGGAGCCCACGCCGCTGTTGCTGTGAAGGAGCCCCCCCTTGATGATGTTGAGCACATCGTCCGCACTGGTGAAGGCCAGGTCATTCTCAGTGGCACCGGCAAAGCGCAGGTAGTCCGTGGTGGCCCCGCCTGAAGGCAGGGTGATCACTTGATTGATGCCGGCGATGCCGTTCAGAATGTTGGTCACATTGCCCGCGCCAAAGCCATTGAGCGTGCCGCCGGAGTAGGTGTTCAGCACATTGGCCCCGGCCACCGCCGTGGTGGTGGTGACGGTGCCGCCGGACATGTAGCCACCAGCGTAGCCCTGATAGCCGACGGTCCCGACCGCACCGATGCCCATGGATGGATTGTAGCCGGCCCAGGTGTCCGAATTGGCAATGGCCCAGGCACCGATGACGCCGGTGGCGGTGCTGTAACCGAGACTGGCGCTGTCGGTGACGAGGATGCGCGGGTTCGAGCCATCAGCTCCCAGCGTGGTGCCGATGAAGTTCAAGATGGCATTCGAAGTGCGCGTAATGCTGGCGAAACCCAAATCCGCATTCGTATAGACCCCCGTGCCACCGACCGCCACGGTGATGTTGTTGACGCCAGAAGCCGCCGTGAGCGCCCCCAGACTCTCTGCAGTGTAGGTGTTGGCACGTCCGGTGAGAAAGAGGTTGCCACCATTCATGAAGATCGACGCGGCATCGTTGACGCGGTCATTGTTGTTGATGAACAGGCCGGTGTTGTTGTTCAGGCTGAGGTTCGCATAGTTCAACGTGATGGAAGATGTGTTCGCAAGCGTGGCGTTGTCCTGGAGCGTGAGTCCGCCGCCGAGAATGATCGTGGCACCGTAGTAGTTGTTGGCCGAGAGCATCGTGGTCGTGCCGCCGTTGACACGGGCAAAGGTGATGGCATTGGCCACGCTGCCGGTGATGCTGCCTGCCCAGATGCTGGTGGTGGCGTTTGTGACCAGCAGGGCGGAACCGTTGCTGCTGGTGACTGTACCGCCGGCACCTGGAACCGCACCGCCGTTGCTGGTGAAGTTGCCAACGTATTGGACTGTGCCGTTCAGATCGAGCGTGGCTCCGTAGTTCACCGTCAGTGCGCCGCCGTTGTCGAACAAGGTGTTGTTCCCGGCTGAGAGCTTCGTGGTGCCGCCGTTGAGGATCGTGGCCCCGGTGTAGAACTGCCGGGCGGTGATGTTGAGGTTCCCGCTGAGTCCTTTGGTCAGGCCACCCGTGGCCACGCTGGCCACGGGGCTCGCGCTGTTCTGAAAGAAATTGGTGCCTGCCAGATTTTGATTGGTCATCAGAGTGCCGACGAGAGTGCCGCCAAGATTCAAGGTAGCGCCGCTGGCAACTTGAATGATGGCCTCTCCACCCGTCGTGCTGGGATTGACGGTGGTGGTGACGTTCACCGGCGCGAGCACGATGCGTGTGGCGTTCAGCGTGTTCGTGCCGCCGTTCACCAAAATGCCACCGCTGCTCAGGGTGAGTGAGAGATCGCTGGCCAGACCTGTCGCCGCATCGTTGCCCACCCCAACGGTGAGGCCGCTGCCATTGATGGAGAGCGCATTGAGGACGCGTCCACCCGGAGCACCCCCGGCGGAGTAGAGCGCATTGGTGGTGGTGCCAGATACCTGCAGCGTGACCGTCGGTGTGGCGATGAGGCTGGCGAGGGTGACATCTGTAGGCGTGCTGTAGTTCGTAAAGGTGGTGAGACCACTGGCGCCCATGGCGGCCCAGGAGGTGCCGCCGATGGTGATACGCGGAAGCAGTGAATTGGCGGAAGTGGTGATCGCTCCATAGGAAGGCACACCAAAAGTGATCGCGCTGCCGGAGGCCACGCCAGAGGCGGCCACGGCCTGGTTCAGCGTGACCGTGGTGCTGGTAAGGCTTGCAATCGTAGTGCCGTTCAAGATGCCGACACCCGTCACGGCCTGACCAGTGACAAGGCCGGTGGTCGAGGCAAAGGTGAGCGTGGTCCCTGTCACGGCGGCCGCGCTTGTATTCAACAAGCTGCCAAAGTTCACCTGATTGGTGGCAGTGCCGAGAGCCACATTGGAAGTGACGTCCAGCGTGCTGCCGGCGCTGGCGGTCAATGAGGAGAAGTTCAGCTTGGTCGTGCCGCCGTTGCTGGTGATGTTGATGGCGCTCTGGCCGCTGGCCCCCATGGTCAAGATGCCTGCGGTTGTGCCTGTCGTACCTTCGATGGATCCTGCGCTGTTGCCGATGAAGTTGAGCGTGCCACCGGCGAGCGTCAGCGCACGGTTGGCCAGGCGGTTGGTCAGAGCGGATCCGCTGTTGTCCAGCGTGAGTGTCGCGGAAGGATTCACGGTGATGGCGGAGGTGGCGCTCAGGGCTCCGGCCGCACCGCTGATGACTGTCGTGCCGCCGTTCAGCGTAGTCGCGCCGGTGTAGAGATTGGTCGCGGTCAGCGTCAGCGTGCCGGTGCCCGAATAGGCGAGAGCGTTGGCTCCCGTGCCTGCGTTATAAACCCCGCTGATCAGTGCATTGCCAGAACCGGCGATGATCAGTGTGGAGGCGGCGGTGTTGGTGATTCCGCCGGACAGAATCAAGGAGGAACCGCTGGCAATGTTGTTGGTCAGCACACGGCTGGCTCCCAGAGCCACGACACCGGCAAACTCAATGGAATTGCTCCCGGAGAGCACCGCCACCGAAGAGGCGATGGTCATTGGATTGACGATGGCATTGGCTCCCGTCAGCGCCAGAGATCCGGCGCTGAGTGTGCCTCCGGTAAAGGTGAAGGCGCCCGCTGCGGTGCCGAAGGGATTCTTGGCGTTCACGACGACGTTGCCCTGTGTCAAGCTCACCCCGCCGGTGTGTGCGTTGCTAGCGTTCAGAGTGACGTTGCCGAGGGTGTTGAAAGTCAGCAGTGAGGTATAGTTGGAAGGCAGTCCTGCATTGAAGATGGTGCTCCCCGTACCGCCGATGGTCAGCGCCGCACTGGCGGTGACGCTGAAGGGACCGCCGAAGGTGAGAGTGCCACTGGGGGCAATGTTGTTGAAGATGGAGCCTGCTGCGCCCAGGTTGATGATGGTCGTGCCGGTGAAGGCAATGGAGTTCAGGCCGTTGAAGGTGAAATTGATGCCGGAAGTGCCGGTGAGCGAAACGGTGCTGGCGATGGTGGTGCCGCCCGCGGTCAGCGTGAACATCCCGCCAGTGGCCCCCAAGGTCAGCAGAGTGCCGGCGCTCATTCCCAGCGGATTGGCGCTGGTGGCGGAGATGGTGCTCCAGCCGGGGCCAATGCCGAGGAAACCGTCAATGGCAGTCACGCCGCCGGTGAAGGTGTTGGCGGCATTCAGAATCCAGACACCGCCGTTTCCTTTGCTCACCGCGAGAGCGCCACCGTTGTCCGCCAGCACGGAGGTGATGATGTTGGCGTCACGGCTTTCGCCCGTCAGAGTCAGGGTCTTCGTACCAGTGCCAAGATTGACGACTTTGGTGATGTTCAAGGCTCCGCTGCCGCTGGAGTCGATGGTGTTGGTTCCGGTGGTCGTGTTGAGATTGATGGTGCGGGTGACCGTTTCGCCAGTGCCGACGTAGAGAAGATAACCGCCGGTGGTGGTGCCGTTGCCGAGGTTCAACTGGCCTGTGGCATCACCAAAGGAACTCGATGCGCCGCCTGCGCCGATGCTTTGAACCGCAAAGGCACCACCTCCGCTGATGGTGGTGTTGCCGGTGTAGGTGTTCGCCCCGTTGATGAGGAACATGGTGCTGGCGGGCGTGGACAAGGTCAGCGAGCTGCCGATGGCCCCGCTGATGTTACCGGCCAGCGTGTAGATGTCTGCGGCGGTGGTGGCGTTGTCCGTGACAGTGATGGTTCTGGAGCCACCATTAAGATCAATGGGGTTCAGAATGGTCGTGTCTGAGAGAGCGGTGGCGGAGCCCAGCATCAAGGTGCCGTTGGTGAAGCTGGAACTGCCAAAAGTCAGCGTCGAGAGTGTGGAAACGCCACCGATGGCAACGACAAGCGGTGAGCCTGATGCAGCAAAGCCGCCGTTGGAGGTGCCCGCCAGCCACTGCACCTGCCCGGCCCCGGTGCCGAGACTGCGGGTGAAAGTGCCGGAGGTTTCCAACACGCCGCCTGCCAATACCAGATTACTGTTGGCAGAAAGACTGCCCACATTGCCAAAGGTCAGGGCCGTACCGCTGGCCAGGGTGTTTGCGCTGCTCAGGCGGATCTGCAAGGGGCCGAGGATGCTGACAATCGTGGTGCCGGGGGCGATGCCGGAACCTGTAACCGTCTGGCCCACCACGAGTCCGGTCGTGCTGGCGAGATCAAGCACCGTGGAGGCGGTGGCATTGGAAATGGTGGTGGCGGTCGTGAGAGTGGAGCCTGCATCCTGAGCGCGCAGGGTGCCCGCCGAGATGGTGGTGGCACCGCTGTAGGTGTTGGCGGTGTTGCCGAGGATCCACAAGCCCGTGCCGGCCTTGGTCACGCTGAGCGCCGTGCTGTCGATGGTGTTGTTGATGAGCTTCAGATCGATTTCATTGTCTCCCGTGGAGGAGCCCTGCAGCGTCAGTGTCTTGGCTCCTGAAGTGGAAAAGGCGATGGAGCCGGTGTTGGTGAACCAGATGGCCGCGTGGTTCAGGTTGCCGGTGCCGACGGCGGAGTTCCCGAAGCCACCGGAGGAATCCAAAGCGCCATTGCCCGCCAGCGTGAACAGGCGGTTCGTCTGCACGGACGGTGCCTGGATGGTCGTGAGGAAGGAGCTGTTGTTTTGGCCCACATATTGAAGCACGCCCACCGCAGTGCCTGCGGAACTGCCGAGCACGAGGCTGGCGGCATTTCCCTGAGCGCTGCCGGTGCCGATGCTGCTGACGCTGCCGTAGTCCGCCAGCAGCGTCACGGCCAGAGTCCCCTGGGCGATGGTGGTCACGCCGCTGTAAGTGTTGTAGCCGATGCTGCCCAAGGTCTGACCGGTGGGAGTGGTGCTGGCGACTGCGCCGTTGAGAGGATTCAGATACTGGGTGCCCGAGCCGTTTTTGGTGACATTGAGCACACCGGCACCATCCTGGAGCAGGCCGGAGAAAGTGGCGCTGGCCGTGGTGGTGACGTTGTACGTGCCGATGTTCAGCGTGGATGCCGCGTTGCTGCCGCCACCGCTGTTGGTGATGGTGCCCGCACCGGTGAGCGCGCCGATCGTGATGGTATTGCCCGCGCCGGCGGCATTAAGATCCAGCACGGCATCCTGACGGACGGCGGTGATGTTCCCAACGGTGGTGATGGCGCCCAACGTGGCCGTAGCACCCGAAAGCTGCAGAGTGCCGGCGTCGATGTTGACGTTGCCGGTGAAGGCATTGGCCCCGCTGATGATCAGCTTGCCTGCGCCTGCTTTGGTGAGCGAACCTGCGCCGCTGCTGATGGCCGCACGGATGGTGAGGGTGTTGGCATTGGTGCTGCCACCGGTGTAGACGATGATTTCACTGCCTGCTCCGCCAAGAGTATTGGCGGCGGCACTCGCACCGATCGTTGCGGAGCCGGTGGAGTTGTCAAACAGCACGCCGCTGGTGCTGCCCGCCGTGCCGAGCGTCAGCACGCCGCCGAGCGTCAACGTGGTATTGCCGGAGATCTTGAGCGCATTGATCGTTTCCGCCGCCGTGGTGGTGACGCTGCCGCTGCTGAGCCAGTAGGTGCTGGTGGCGGTGGAGAGCGAGGCGGGCAGGCCGGCCACATAACCCGAGTAGGCTGAAACCACGTACGGCCCGGTGCCCGTGACGGTGGCAAAGTCCACCGCGCTCGTGGTGGGATTGGTGTAGTAGGCGAAGCCGTTGTTGGTGGTGAGACCGATGATGCCGTTGACCAGTGTGGGCGATGTGGTGAACCGGATGGAGGTGTCAGCGCCGGGACTGAAGTTCAGCACCGCACCCGCACCGCGCGCGCCGATGGGGGTGGCACTGCCAAAGGTGAGCGTGGGCGTGCCACCATTGGCCGTGGTGATGATGTTCCCCTGCCCTGCGGTGGGGATGAGCTGCCCGACGGTCATCGCCGTGGTGCCTGCATCGGCTGATCCGAGCATTTGGAAAGTTCCGCCAGCATAGCCGTTTCCTGTCAGCACATCCGTGGAGAACACCAGGTTGTTGCTGCTGGTCAGCGGTGCAGAGCCGCTGCCACTGGCGGCGGTGGGCTGGACCTGCAACGTGCCTCCGGCCACCGTGACCGTGCCGCTGAAACTCTGCGCCACACCGGCCGCCCCAACACTGCCGAAGTAGAGCGTTCTGCCCGCGCCAATGGTGGCGGCGAGGGTGTTGTTGAGCACGATGTTGTTGCCGTAGATGGCCGTGATGATCGTCCCGGCAGGCACATTGGTTCCTGTCACGCTTTGTCCCACGACCAAGCCCGAAGCATTGGTCAAGGTGACCACATTGGTATTGACGGCGCCGTTGAAGGTCAGCGCGGTGGAGGCGGTGATGATGGCCGTTGTCGGGGCACTGAGCGTGATGGTGTTGGTGGTGCTGTTGATCGCGGTGATGGAAGCGCCCGCCGGAAGTCCGGCACCTGCGGTGACGACCATCCCCACATTGAGCCCCGCCGTGCTGGCCAGCGTGATCGTGGTGCTGCCAGAAGCCGTGGCGCCGCTGGTGGTGATGGTGGGAATGGTGGACGCCGATGAGGCCTCTCCACCAAAGACGATCGAGGCACCGCTGGCGATGGATCCGGAAGTGCCCACGCTCAGCGTGACCGTGTTGGTGGTCAGCGCACTGATATAAGTCCCCGCAGCGATGCCGGTGCCGAAAACCTGCTGCCCGACCGCCAGCCCGGTGGTGCTGGCAAAATTAAGCACCGTTCCGCCGCTGGAGGTGGTGTTGTTGGTGGCCACCGTGGCACCTGCAGCGACCGCAGCGGCCACATAGGAGGAGGCCGTGGGCGCATAGAGCCAGGTGCCGGAGCCGCCCTTGATCAATGATGTCCGGTTGGCCGCGAGAGTGCCGTTGTCCAGAATGACGCCGGTGATCTGATTGATCACCGCAGGAGTGTTGAGGGTGTTGTTGTAGCCTTCGAGGTAGAGCGTCTTGGCTCCCGCTCCCGGAGCGGCGATGTTGCTGGTGAGCACGAGTGCCGTGGCGCCCGTGTTTGCCGCTGCCTGCTGCTGATTGGCAAACAGGACCGCGCCGCCTGTCGTGCCTGAGAGCAGGACGGCCTTGTTGGAAGTTTCCCCGGCACCGCCTGCGGCTGATCCCAGATAATTCAGAATGCCGTTGGTGCTGGTGCTGCCGATCTGGATGCCGCCGCTGCCTGTGCCCGTGGTGGTGTTGACGTTGAGCGCGCTCAGCGCATTGACGTATACGCTGCCGTTGGTGATGTTAAACGCGCCGACGTTGGTGGAGGCGGTGCCTTGAATGGCCAGTGCACCGTACCCGGCCTTGGACCAGATCTGATCCACATTGCCCACGGAGCTCATCAGATTGCCCGTCAGCAGAACATCACCATTGGCAGTGATGGTGTAGGTGCGGGTGGCTGAGCTGTCCTGGGAGAGGAAACTGGTGTTCAGGGTGAGCAAGCCGTTGAGGTTGCTGGTATAGCTGTGGTTGTTGCCTGTCGTGGCAGAGAAGCCGTAAGCGATCGTCCCACCGGATCCGATCGTGATTCCATAGCCGTCATTGCCGTTGAAAGTGGTGACGAGCGCGCTGGTGGATGTCAGTGCTTCATTGAGACCTGGTGAGATGACGCCGTTCACACTAGCGCCACCAAGGGTGACGGTTTGATTGATGCCCACGCCGCCCACGGCGCGACCTGCATAGATAGCGGTGCCTGAGGCACTGACATAGGAAACTGTCTTCTTCGAGAAATCCGTGTTGCCTGGGTCCACGCGCAGCTCGTAGGTGCCGGCATAGGAATACATGGATTTGTTGTCAACGGCGGCGCCCAAGGCACCCGGGGAGTAGGCGCGCAGAAACGAGCCTGTCACTTCCACCGCACCGAGGAAGTTGTTGTAGGGATTGGCCAGGGTCACCTGCCCGAGCAGGCCACCACCGCTCCAGCGGTAGAAAGAAAGCGCGCCCACCGCCCCCCCGGTCACGAAACCGTTGAAGAGGAAATTGCCGTAACCATTGACCATCAGGTCAGTGCTGCCTGCAATGTTGATGGTGGACGTATTGCTAAACGTCATGGTGCCGGCGACAGACCCCACACGCGTCTCAGTGTTCGACGCCGAGGTGAAGATGCCGCTGTAAGTGTTGTTGCCGATGTTTACCAACGCATAACCGGCGCTGTTGTTCGCACCGCTGATGCCGTAGCCGGCCACACTGAGATTGCGGGTAAAGTTCATGCCGGTGGTGCCGCCCTGAACCACCAGCGCACCGCCAGCCAGTGAGCTGTTCAATCCTGAAACCGTGATCGTGGTGGTGGAAGCCCCGAGCTGCCCCATGTTGCTGACGACCAGGGTGCCGCCGAGGACGTTGGTAAAGCCAGTGTAGCTGTTGTTGTTGTTGGTCAGGTAAACCACGCCACCTCCCGTGAGCGCGATGGAACCGCTGCCGGACAGCAGGCCGGCAAAGGTGTTCCATGAGCTGGAGTTGGCGATGTTGGCATTCACTGAATAACCGCCCACCGCCGAGGTGAGCGCGCCACCGAGCGTGAGCACTGCGCCATTGCCGAGCACCACATTGCCCCCCAGAGCACCGCCGCCAGAGAGAGAGCCCACGGATTGATTGAAGCCATTGAGATCCAGCGTGGCTCCGGCAACATTGGCCAGCGACAGCGCCGAGCCCGAACTGAGAGCGTAGGCGCTTCCTGCTTTCAAAGTACCCGCCAGTATGCTGGTGGCTCCTGTGTAGGAATTGATACCAGAAAGTGTCACGATGCCCGCACCCGAACTGTTGACGGTGAGACCACCCGTTCCGCTGATGCCACCGCTGAGCGTCATGCCCCCGGTGGATGTGTTGGCGAGAGTGAGCAGATTGCCGCCGTTGCTGAGGCTCCCCACCACGGAGAGCAGACCGCTGGAGCTGTTGGTGAATGATCCGGCGGCCCCCAGCGCCAAAGTCAGATTGCTGTCTCCGATCGTGATCGTCCCGCTTGAGGACCCCACCACAATCCCACCTGCTCCAAGAGTGAGCACCTGCGCCGAGCCGTTGCTGCCCAGCGTGTAACCGGGCGCATCAAAGCTCAGCCCGTCGGCGGTGATTCCTGTGGCCAAGGTGACCAGACCACCCGTGCCCTGAAAGGACGCCGTGTTGCCACCGTCATTCGTCCAGAGGTCGTCGGCTCCGCCGGTCAGCCAGCTGGGAGTGGACAGGTCCCAGGTGCCGTCACCGCCGCTGCCCGTCAGATCTTGAGCGGGATCCCAAACGAAGATCGCTGCGTTCAATGGAACTGGCAGCGTCATGAGAGGAATCAGCAAGCACAGGCAGATGCCAGTCAAACGAGCCAGTGGAGATAGACGTGCATCCAAAGGTCTTGGACGGTGCAAATCACCTCTTTTCTTGAACAGTGTTAAGCCGTGCAAGGCATGAGCATGCCAGGAAAAAACAGAAGAGAAGCGCTTCATAGTGGGGGGACGAGCGCCTCTCACCTCAGCATAGGCTGATCCAATCCCCGGTTCTCCAAGACCCCGAATTCCGCTAATTAGACGCTATTTGTGCACCTTGGTACTTTTGTGCCTTTTTGCAATTCGCCTGTGCACCCGTGCCAATTCTTCAGAACACGCGTGGGCCTTATTTATGGAAACCGGGGGAGGAATTTTAGCCTCTGGTCCGAATGAGTGCAGATCATCTTGCCCCCCTTGGGTCGCTCCCCGCACACCTCAGCCTCTCTTCTTTGATGGTACCGGCGGTCGGACTCGAACCGACACATCCTCACGGATACAAGATTTTGAGTCTAGCGCGTCTACCAATTTCACCACGCCGGCCTTTCTCAAAGAAGGATCCTTAGATAGCTAAATCGCGGGAGGATTGCAAGGCTTTTGGCGGACCAAGTATCTCTTGCATCAAAATTGCCTGCCGCATGAGCGCGGGATCCTGGCGAAGCTGACGCAAGCTGGCCAGAATGGACCCGGCGGGAGCGGCGGGCTTGGACAGGACAACTGCAGGCGGTTCAGCCGTCACAGCGGGAGTTTTGACGGCGGCCACCGTGGGCACTTCCACGGGTGCTGCAGTGCGGGCGGGCTGCTGCGGATGCTGGCGTTGGGGCTGCTGACGCTGGGCCGGCAGGGGGGGCGCTGGGCGCTGAGGCTGCTGGCGTTGCGCCGGGGGGGGCTGTCGGCGGGGCTGCGCTGGTGCCTGGCTGGATTTGGCCACGTCCTGGAGCTCTTTCCATGCCTTGCGCAGTTCATCCCAGGCGGACGGCGCCGCCACGGGTGCAGGGCGTGGCGGAGCAGCCGATGACTGCCCGGTCTGCTTGCGCCAGGCGGCTTCGCGCAGGCGCTGCTCTTCGGGGTCGGGTGGCGGCGCTGGCACCGCCCCGGTCTTCTGCTGCCAGGTCTCCCACAGCCATTTCACGAAGCCCGCCAAGACCGCGATGACAATGATCGCCACCTGGAAAGGATCGACATCGCTGCTCAGCAGTAGTGGATGCATGGTCAAAAAGCGCCTGCGGGGTTATTTGGCGCCGGAGGATTCCCCGGCGATCTTGCTGCGCATGTCCGTGTCAGCGAGCACGTTTTTGTACTTGGCGTAGTCCATGACGCCGAGCTGGCCATTGCGGAAGGCTTCTGCGATGGCCAGCGGCACCTGGGCTTCGGCTTCCACCACGCGTGCGCGCATTTCCTGGGTGCGGGCGGACATTTCCTGCTCCAGCGCCACGGCGGCGGCGCGGCGCATTTCGGCCATGGCCTGCGCGATCTTCTTGTCGGCCTCGGCCTGCTCGGTCTGGAGCTTGGCACCGACGTTTTCGCCCACGTCGATGTCGGCAATGTCGATGGAAAGGATTTCAAAGGCCGTGCCGGCGTCCACGCCTTTGTGCAGCACGAGCTTGGAGATGGCGTCAGGATTTTCGAGAACGTCCTTATAAGAGGACGAGGAGCCAATGCAGGTGACGATGCCCTCACCCACACGGGCGATGACGGTCTCCTCCGTGGCACCACCGACGAAGCGGTCGAGGTTCGTACGCACGGTTACTCGCGCACGGACGCGCAGGGAGATGCCGTCCTTGGCAACAGCGTCGATCTTGCCGCCGCGGCCCATGTCGGGATGCGGGCAGTCGATGACCTTCGGATTGATGCTGGTGCGCACGGCTTCGAGCACCGTTTTACTGGTGCCTTTACAAGCGAGGTCGATGGCACAGGCGCGGTTGAAATCGAGCGGGATGCCGGCCTTGTCGGAGGCGATCAAGGAGAGCACCACATGCGTCACTTCACCACCGGCCAGAAAGTGCGCTTCCAGCTGGTCCGTGCCGATGGGGATGCCGGCCTTGGCAGCCGTGATGCGGGTATCGACGATCAAGGCATTCGGCACGCCCCGCAGCCACATGGCCAGCAGTGTGGGAAAACTGACCGGCGCATTGGCGATGCGGGCACGAAGCCAGAGATTGAAAAACTTCGCAACCATCAGGAACAGGACAAGCGCGACGATGATGACAGCGCCGATGAGGAATATTTCGAGAGTGGACATGAGCGGGTGGTATGAGGGTTAAAGACAAAAGAATGTTTCAGACGATGCGGACCAGGAGATTGCCGGGTTCGGCAGCGATCACCTCCACACGAGTGCCGGCGGCGGCGAGGCCGTTCTGGCAACGCACCTCGTAGCGCTGGCCGTCAATTTCAGCACGGCCCAGCGGGCGAAGCTCCGTGAGCGCCACTCCCTGGCTGCCTGGAGCAGCTCCGGCGGGAGGCGGGGTGTCAATGCTCGTGGTGAGGGTCAGGGCACGGCGGAAAAACTTCACGGCAAACCAGCGCAGCCAGACGATCAAGACCGCCATGGCAAACACCACGATGCCCAGCGCAAGCGCCACACGCTGGTTGGAAGTCCAGCCGATCAGCTCTTCTGACATCAAGGCAAGCCAGATGGCGGTGAATATGGCAATGGTGCCTAGGATGCCAGCCACCCAGCCGGGCAGGAAGGTTTCCAGCATGATGAGCAGGATGCCGAACAGCGTAAGGATGGCAATACTGGCGAGCATGAGAACATGATGCTGGATGCGTCATGACAGGGCGTCAACTTATGATGACAGCCAGCGCTCCAGATTGGCTCAGGGCGTGCGCTTCGGCACCATGGACTGCCGCCAGTCTTTGGCCCCCACAGGAATATCCCCCATGTTGAGAAACGTGGGGGATGCGGGGCTGGCGAAGGTCGTGCGCGCGAGGCGGGTGGCATCGGCTGAAGTGGCAGGGTCGAGAATATTCTGCCCCTGTTTACCCCTGCCAAGCGGGGCCCGCGCCAGGATCGGATCGCCGCCCAGTTCGGCACGGGGTTCCACCCGCGTCCAGGTGTTCGCAGACCAGTAGTCGCCCTTCCAAGAACGGCTGGCACTGGTGGGCACATAGATGGCAAAGCGGTCAATCAGCACCTCAGGCACGTAACGGCTGCCCACGCGGCTGGCGAGCGGTGGATCGCTCGGATCCGGACGGCTTTCCGTCGATTCCAGCAGGTACTCTTTGTCCTCGATCTTCACCACGCACCAGGCATGCCCGCCGAGATCGCCATAGCGGCCCAAAGCCACCCGCACTTGGAAACCGCGGGACATCAGCCAATCGGCCAGGAAGATGGAAGAATCCTCGCAGTCGCCACGCTGCAGGCGCTGAGTTTCATCTGCAAACTGCCAGCAGTCCGTCTGCTCCGGCTTGGCAAAGCTGCTGCCCGCCTTGGCTCCGGGGTCGTTGGTGTAACGGCAATTCGAGTGGACGGCGGACCAGATGGTGAAGAGTTGCTGCACGCGCGACTGGTTTTTCGCAAACGCCGCCGGGGGTGCGTAACCCGTCAGGAACTCGTTCACATAGTGAAAGCGGCCCGCGCTGTCCGCCGCGATCACGGCGTACTTGCGGTGGCACTTCGGGCACTCGAGGGCCATGCTGCGCTGCGCCCGTGAGAGCTTCATGAAGTGCGGCTGCTTGCAATGGACGCAGGTGCTGAAAAACGGCTCATCGCCGGACTGGGTCAGTTCCTCAGGCGTGAAATCACGCAGCCGCTGGCCCAGCACGAGCAGCGCCTCATGCATCAGTCCGCTGGCGCGTGGCCGCAGGGCGATGGCCATGTGCGTCATCTCCGGCTGCGAACGATGCGAATGCTCATGAAAGCGCTGCAGCAGGTCGCGCAGGCTCGGACTGCTGGCAGAACAGACCCAGACGCGGTAGTAGCGTGGCATCCCCTCCTGCACCAGCTCGGTGACTTTATCGAGGTTGGTCGTGTCGATTTTTGGAAACTCCCGGGCCAGCCAGGCCTCCATTTCAGGATCCACCCGCAGGGTCGGCGTTTTCTCCGCCATGCGCGAATAGTTGAACTGATCCACCAGATCGAGGCGGAACTTGGCAGCGCTGTACTGCGAGCCGGGGCTCGTCATCAGTTCCCCCAACCGCATTTCCCAGCCATTCAGCCAGCCCTCCTTCACTGCGACGATCCCCCCCGCCAGCAAGACGGCGGAGGCGACTGACCATGTGATGAGGCGACTGTTCATAAACGCCTCGAATTATAGTTTTTATAACGTTGCGCGCAACGAAAACCCGGCGCTAAGACAAAGTACTTACGTTTGAATCCTCCAATTGCGGGGGGGGGGGACAGGCAGGTCAGAACACGCGGAAATCACTTTTTCACCTGAAAAGGAATCTTGGGCGAGTAGGGCCACAGCTTTGGTGCGCTGACTCCCACGGCTGCAAACAGCGTGCTTGGCTTTTCCTCCAGGATTTCACCCACGTCGCCAAACCAGGCGGCCTGCGGATTCCCTGCGAGATTGGAAACGAAAATGCCCCCGCGCTCACCACGGCCCAGCAAGACCCCCTTGGTGCGCAGGAGTGCTGGAGCCAGGTAGTAGGTGCCCTTCTCGGAGACGACCTCCGCCGTGTACACTCCGGCTGGGAACTCCACCCTGCCCTGCCCGCATTCGCGCACTTCATTCGGCCCGACCACAATCCCTGAATTACTTTTAGGTGCCGGGGCGACGGAGCCGCAGGCAGCCAGGAGCAACGGAGCAAGAGCGAGGAAAAAAGCGCGGAACAATTTCATGAAGAGGTTGGGTTGAGAGAATTATCCTTGGTTGGAGCCATACGTCCACATCAGGATTCATGCCATGAATCACTTTGTCTTCAGGGTCAGCGTCACGCGCCGCACTTCCATGACGGTCTGCCCGGGAATCTCCAACGCGTGCAAATTGAGCAGCCCGCGCTTGGCCGGCAGCTTGATCGCACCCAGTGACAGGCTGTGGAAATCGCGCATGTAGCTCTCGCCTTTGCGTGGGGCACGGTCTTGATCGTCCAGCAGGCGCGAAAACCAGCCGGGGGTCACTTTGCCGGTGGTTTTGGCGGTGTCGAAGCTGAGTTCCACGGTTGATCCGGCATCAGCCTCCGGGCAGGCGTAGTCGATGGTCACTTCATACTCGCCCGCCGTGTGCACGTCGATGTCCCAGGTCATGGCATCTTCCTTCGTCTTCCAGTTCACGAAGTAGGAGCAGTTCGGCGCATTCGAGCTGCGCTTCACCCCGCCCTGCGGAATGCCATCGCGGGCCTCCAGCATGGTGATGGGAAATTCGGTGTAGCCCACGGGGTAAGGCCGGTCATCCGCGAAGGGTTCCGCGCCCGGATTTTTCCCCTTGGCCTTCCCCTGCCCCTTGCCTTTACCACCGGCAGGAGCGGGAACGTAGGGTTTCCCAAAGACCTCCTGATGCCAGGCCGTCGCCTTGGCCGCCAGCTCAGCGGCGATCTGCGGCTGCTCCGCAGTGATGTCCTTGGTCTGGTTCGGATCTACCACCATGTCAAACAGCACGCCGCTCGCATCCAGGCGATGGGTCTCCGAACGCACGCTGAGCTTGCCGCCGTTGTAATTCATGAGCTCGCGCGGCCCGCGCTTCCACTCGCCCCCCAGCAGCAGGTTTGATAAATCCCAGCCGTCCAGCGGCTTGGTGCTCACGGGTTTCACGCCTGCGAGTGCCGTCAGCGTCGGCAGCAGGTCGATCGCCCCTGCGATGCGTGTGATCGTGCTGCCTTCCTTGATCTTTCCCGGCCAGCGCATGAAGAGCACCGAGCGCACCCCGCCTTCATCCGTGACGCCCTTTTTCCCCTTCATGCCGCCATTCCAGCGAGCGCTGTTGGGGCCGTTGTCGCTGAAATAGACCACGATGGTGTTCTCCCTCAGCTTCAAATCATCCAGCTTCTTCAGCACCCGCCCCACGTTCAGGTCGATGTTGTCCATCATCGCCAGCACGGTGCGGCTCACGGCGAGGTCTTCCTTTTCACCTTCGGCGCCACGCATCGACACCGGCGAGTCTTTGAACTTGTTCCAATGCTCGTCCGGCACGCTGAAAGGCGAGTGCGGCGTCGTCAGCGGGATGTAGCAAAAGAACGGCTTTTCCTTGTTGGTTTCGATGAACTCCATCGCCTTCCCCACCAGCACATCCACGATGAACCCTTTGGCGCGAAACATCTTCCCATTGTGCTCCAGCGGCGGGTCAAAGTACTCGCCCCAGTGCCCCGCGGTGTAGCCCACGTATTCCTGGAACCCACGCGCATTCGGGTGGTAGGGCCACTGACTGCCATTGTGCCATTTCCCGAACGCCCCCGTCGCATACCCTGAAGCCAGAAAGGCGTCCGCGATGGTCTTCTCATCCGCGTTCAGCCGCTCCAGCCCCGTGGACACCCCCTTCACACCGCCGCGTGAATGGTAGCGCCCCGTGAGAAACTCGCCCCGCGTAGGCGCGCACAGCGCACAGACGAAATATCGGTCAAACCGCGCCCCCGACCGCGCCAGCGAATCGATGTTCGGCGTTTTGAGATTCGTGTTCCCATTGATCGAATAATCCCCCCACCCCGAATCATCCGCCAGCATCACCACCACATTCGGCCCCGCCGCATGTAGTTGGGTGCAAACAACGAGAGCGAGGAGGAGACAAAGTCGGTGGATCATGGTGTGCGCGGTAACGCAGCCAAGGGAGTGATGCTATCAGCGGGTTGAATGCGCCATGAGCCGCATTCGGGCGTCACAGCTCTCGCCAACACCATTCTGTACTGGGAGCGCCGTTTTTTAAACGGCTCCGGGTAGCTCCGCCACACGAACAAACTCCGCCCTTCTACGTTCGCCAAGCCCCATCCGTCGCCCTATTTCCTCCTTTACTCCCCCCTTGACCATCCCTCAATTTCCACTAATCTGCCCGTCCCCACGCTCCGGCGAAAGCTGCATTCCGCGCCTCGCCTGACCACGTGGTTCCCCACCACCATGAAAGAAAACATCCATCCCAAGACCACCGAGACGACGATCACCTGCACCTGCGGTGCCGTGTACAACACGATCTCGACCGTGCCAAACCTCCGTATCGGCATCTGCTCCGCCTGCCACCCGTATTTCACCGGTGAACAGCGCTTCATTGATACCGCCGGTCGTGTGGACAAGTTCGCCCAGCGCTACGGTTCCGTCCGCGCCCGCCGCACCGCTCCGAAGCTCGAAGCCGCCGCTCCTGCTGCTGCCGCCGAAGCTCCAGCCGAAGCGTAGCTCACAGCCCCCTCCTTTTAGTCAAACGGTGTCCATGCCTCGTGCTGGGCACCGTTTTCTTTTTGTCTCTGCTCCCTCCCCTCTCTTTCCCCCCACATGGACTACTCAGGCGTCATCGCCGGCAAACGCACCCGCTTCGCGGATCTCGAAGACATCATCGGCCGCCCGAATTTCTACGACGATGCCAAGAAGGCGGGCGACATGCTGCGCGAACACCGCAGCCTGCAAAACCTGCTGAACTCATGGGATGCGTTTGAGAAAACCCAGGTGGAACTGGCCGAGAGCCGCGTGATGGCCAAATCCCAGGAGGACAAGGAATTCGCCGAGATGGCCGCTGCAGAAATCCCCGTGCTGGAGCAGCGCCTCGTCGATCTCGAAAAGGCCATCCAGGAATCCATCCTGCCGCCCGATCCGCTCGAAGGCCGCGACATCATTCTCGAAATCCGCGCCGGCACCGGCGGTGATGAAGCCTCCCTGTTTGCCGCCGATCTGCTGCGCATGTACACGCGCTTTGCGGAAGGCCGTGGGTGGAAGATCGAATCCCTCGACACCAGCCCCTCCGAAGTCGGCGGATTCAAGGAAGTCATCGTCAAGATCAGCGGTGAAGACGTGTACCGCGTGATGAAATACGAAAGCGGTGTGCACCGCGTGCAGCGCGTGCCGGCCACCGAAGCGCAGGGCCGCATCCACACCTCAGCCGCCACCGTGGCCGTGATGCCCGAGGCCGAGGAAGTCGATTTCGAACTCAAGTCTGATGAAGTCCGCATCGAAGTCTGCCGCTCCTCCGGCGCAGGCGGTCAGGGCGTGAACACCACGGACTCCGCCGTGCAGGTGCTGCACATTCCCACCGGCACCATCGTCCGCTGTCAGGACGGCCGCAGCCAGATCAAGAACAAGGAAAAAGCCCTCAGCATTCTGCGCTCACGCCTGCTGGAAAAGAAGCAGCAGGAAGAAGCCGCCAAGTACTCCGCCAACCGCAAAAACCTCATCGGCAGCGGCGGGCGGGAAGAAAAAATCCGCACCTACAACTACCCGCAGAACCGCGTCACCGATCACCGCATCGAGCTCACGCTCTACAACCTCGATCAGTTCATGGAAGGCCGCATCGAAGGCATCCTGCAGGCCTTGCTGGCCAGTGATCTGAAGGAGCGTCTGGCTGAGGCTGGGCTGTCTTGATAGCGACAGGCGCTCAAACTCTGATCAGGAAACCCAGCTCTCGAAGGCTTCTTCGATGAGCTTGGGGCCGTCTGCGGTGAAGGCCCACAGGTGAAGCCCGCCCCGGGCAAACAGCGGCCCCATGGTGGAGCAGTCATAGTGCACGCCGATGGGGGTGTCCGCGTCCAGGTTAAACCGCTCGCGCAGCGCCGTGAAATCCACGCCTTGCTCACCTTCCTCCAAGAAGCGCGACTGCAGCACGCAGTGGCACACATACTCAGGGTCAGGGTTGATCGCCATGCAGAAGTCAAAATCCTTCTTCCGGACATAGACCAACCTTCCGCTGGTATCCCGGATGATCTCCCGGGCGGCCACCAAGCCAGGCTCGTCCATGACAAAAACGACGATGGGTTCCTTGTCCTCCGGTCTTTCATCCGGGGGGCGCAGGTCCGCATAAACATTCCGCTCCAGAATGAGCTGAGGCCCCCAGTTGTCGAGCCAGTTCAAAAGGTGCCCGCCGAGAATGCGGCACTGCATCTCCTGCAACGGCGTGAGGCTCTGCCGTGCAGGGATCGGCTCTTTCTCGAAACACTCCTTCAGGAGATCCCGCAATTCTTTCGCCCAAATTTCTTTGTAGGTGCTCATGAGAAATGGATTTTTTGCCTGCTTTACCTTCCCGGCTGCCAGCCCTTCAGCGCCCGTAGTGTGGCACCGCTGGCAGCGTGCGCGAATAATTCAACACCCCGGTTCCAACAGCTGGGCGGAAGACAAAGCCGTCCACCGCATGCTTGTGAGAAAACCATGCGGACTTGGGATGAAACGGAGCCACCGGCAGATCGATGTATTTCCCCTGCTCCACGCCATCAGTCACGCGCTGGACGACGACGAGATTTCCCCGGTGCGTGCAGACCTTCAGTGGATTGAGGCGCTGGATGCCCGGATCCCAATAAGCGGGCGGGACTTCTCGCTGCAATCTCTCACGATGCTTCAGCACTGCCGCATCGTAGCTGGCCAGAGTTCTCCACGCATCCCGCTGAAGTCCTTTGTGAAAGGTTGAGCCCGGATCTGCATGCGGCTCCTGCATGCAACTGCTTAAAAAGACCAGCAGCGCCGTCATGATGACCGCAGTCATCCGAGGCAGCAGAGCATTGCGTGAAGGAATCTCATTCATCATTCACATTCAGCATTGCCCCTTGAACATTCAACCTTCTTCTGGACTGCGCCATTGAAGAAATGGCTGGCTTTGGCTAAGCTGCGCGCCGTCACCTCAAAGCTCTTCACGGATGTGTCCTGCGAAAATCAGCGCAGCGGCAGGTATTGATGCAGGTAGTTCGTCATCAGCTCATACAGATGGCGCTGGGTGCCTTTGCCGGTGTCGATGGCATGGTCACGATTCGGATAAGGCATGACGGTGAAGTGTTTGTTTTTCGCGACGAGTTCATTGATGAGCTTCTCCGTGCCCTGGTAGTGCACGTTGTCATCGCCCGTGCCGTGTACAATGAGGAGATTCCCCTTCAAAGCCGCCGCATGGGTGATGGGAGAGCCGAGCCGATAGCCTTCTGCGTTGGCTTTGGGCAGGCCCATGTAACGCTCCTCATAGATGGTGTCATAGAGCTGGCGGTCGGGCACGGGCGCCACGGCCATGGCGGTTTGATAAAGATCGGGATAGCGGAAGATGGCATCCAGACTGCTGCTGCCTCCGCCGCTCCAGCCCCAGATGCCCACACGCTGGCGGTCGAGAAAGGTGAAGCGCTGCAGCAATGCTTTCGTGGCGGCCGCCTCTTCCCGGGAGTTTATGATTCCCAGTTGGAGATGGATGCTCTTGCGCCAGTCACGTCCGCGCGGGCTCGGTGTGCCGCGTGTGTCCACACTGGCGACCACATACCCCTGCTGCGCCAGCATCCAGTGCCAGAGACCGCGCTGCCCGCTCCAGGCATCGCGCACGGTCTGCCCAGCGGGTTCTCCATACACATGCATGAGCAGCGGATGCGTGCGCGACTTGTCCATGTCCTGCGCGGTGATGCAGAGAGCATCGCATGAGATGCCACCGCCAATGTCCACGCGCATGAACTCGACCTTCGGCAGCTTGAGTGCCGCCAGCTTATCACGCAGGTTCTTCTGCGACCTGAGCACATGGATTGTGCGATGATCTGGTAGCGAGACCAGTTGAATCACAGGTGGCGAAATCGCAGTCGAATATGTGTGCACCGCCAACTGCGAATCCTCGGTCATATCGTAGCCATGCGTGCCCGGCTGTTCCGCAGGCGAGAGCCGCTGCGGCTCGCCGCCCTTGAGGCTGATGCGATAAAGATACCGCTGCGTGGCATTGGTGGGAGAGGCGTAATAGTACAGCCAGCCGCCCTTGGCATCGACCTGCCTGACGTCAATGACATCAAACTCACCCTGCGTGATGGCTGTCACTTCACCCGCCAAGGTGGCGCGGTAGGCATGGCGCCAGCCGCTGCGCTCGCTGAGCCAGAGGAAATCATCACCGATCCAGCGGATGCTGTTCTTGTTGTCCACCCAGGCCTTGTCCGTCTCAGTGAACACCATCTGCGTGGCACCCGTGGCAGGATCTGCGCGCATGACATGCAACGTGTTTTGCAGACGATTGAACTGCTGTAGCAGTACCGCCTTGCCATCCGGTGTCCACTCGGCATGGGGCAGGTAATGCTCGCGCGGATCTCCCGACACATTCATCCATGTGATGCCGCCTCCTGCCGCAGACACGACACCGAGGCGCGTGGCGGAGTTTTTCTCACCCGCTTTGGGATAAGGAAAGGAGGTGATGCGCGGATAGCGGCCATCCGCATGATTCACCAGGGTGAAGCGCTTCACGTCCTGGGTGTCGAACTGCCAAAATAGCAGGCGCGTGCCATCGGGACTCCAGCGAAAGCCGTCGCGCAGGTCCAGCTCTTCTTCGTTCACCCAGTCTGAACAGCCGTTGATGAGTGTGGTGGAGCCATCTGCCGTCAGCGCTGTGATCTTCATGTCCGCCAGACTTTGCACGTGCAGGTTGTTCTTCTGCACGTAGGCCACGTGGCTGCCATCAGGTGAAAACTTGGCAAACATCAGCGTCGCGGGCGCGGCAGTTCCGCCGAGCTTGCGCAGAGCTCCGGTCGCCACATTCAGCACCCAGTAGTCGCCACGCGTGTTCTTGCGCCAGACCTTGCGCGTGTTGGCAAACAGCAGCACCTGCGACTCGTCCTTGAAAACCTCGAAGCTGTCCACACTCAGCGGCTTCTTCTCACCCGGAGCCGTCAGAGATTTCGCTGAAGCAATAATCGTCTGCAGGCCCGTGGCAACATCATGACGGACCAGATCTTTGCCGGGAATGTCTTTGCCATCCTTGTCCTTGCCGAGCGGTTCGAGCGCAAAGTAATACTCCCCCTTCTTGCTCCAGTGGAACGCTTCCATCTTGTCCTCCTTGTATTGATCATTGGTGAAGATGGAGTCCAGCGTCAACTGCGCGGGATCACCCGCAGCATGAGTGGATGTGGCCCCGTGAAGGGCTGCCAGCAGGAGACAAAGCAGGCGGAAGTTCATAAAGCGGCAAGTAAGCATCAGGCGATGCTCGGCATCAATCATTGAAATGAGCGAGCCGCCAGATTGATCCAGAGGATCACTTCTGCTTGTCCCGCACGTAAATGATCTCGCCGGACTTCAGCCGATACGCCGTGCCCAGTCGTTCACCTTCACCGCTCTTGCTGGCTTTGCTCTCCTGAAATCGCTCGATCTTCGTGCGCGCGGCATCGATGCTCTCAGCCGTGGGTGATTTGTCAGCCTGCGCATCCGTGGAAGCAGTGGGCGCAGTCTTGGGCAGATTGAAAAAACTCACCACGGCCAGCAGCAGCGCGGCGGCAAAGGCGATCCACACATCAAAGAGATTGATGAGTCCCGCAGCTGGGTCATCCCCTTCGGACTCGTCCCACAGGCGCTTCTTCATGGCAGGGCGGGCTTGTTGGCGTTCGTGAACAGGTGCTCCAGTGTACTTAGGTCACGCTGATACCAGTTCTTGCGCACGAGGTTCATTGAGTAGGAGCAGCAGCCCAGCAGCACGCCCACGACGGTGGCGGTGAAGGCAACGACGAGATTGCTCGAAAGCGTGGCGAGATCCCCAGAGGCCAGTCCAGTCAGCGCAGGCCCCAGAGGAATGAGCGTTCCCATGAGTCCGAGCATGGGCGCGATGCGTGTCATCCATGTGAGGCGCGACAGCGCGGCCGCCACCTCGATCTCCAGATCCACCAAACAATGCGCCAGATCCCCTGCCCCGCCCCATTGCGCGAGGAGCTGATGCAGCCGTGCGGGCAGCCCAGTGGTGGCGGTGCTGAGAATGCTCAGCATCCGCACCTGATCCCCGCCCTCCACATGCGCACGCCGCAATGCGGTCATGACAGCCCCTACCTGCCGACGCCCCAGCCACTCACGCAAAAGCCCGCCCAGCAACACGGCGCTCCACGCCACGAGGATGATGATGGCCGCCAGCGTGGGCAGCAGCACCGCCTCGGAGATCAGGGAAAGGAGTTGTTCGAGCAGCTTCATGAAGTGAACCCGGCCCTCCTGAAAAAGCCGAACGCCATCAGAAGCACAGCAGCGGCTCCGATCAACCAAGCGAATGAATTCCATGCCGGTTCCAGCACGGGTCCCTGAGGCTGTGGCTTGCTTTCAGCGGGCGGTGCCTGCTCCTTCGCCTCACCGATTTGCGGTCCGCTCACTTTCTCAACCTTCGCGTCTGGTGCAGCGGCGCTTTGCTGCAGCTTTGCCTTCATCTCCTGCGCCAGTGCGGCGGATTCCTGATCTCCCGGAGCGGTGAGTTTGGCGCTGACAAAGTCCGCCATGCGCGTGTTCCCACCGCTGACAAGACCGCCCGAGTCTCCATGCGCCTTCACCGAGGTCGCATAGAGCTTCGTCAAAGTCTGCAACTGCTCCGGAGTGGCCTTCCACAAATCTTTGCGCGCGGCCTCGATCAACGTGGCGCTGATCTCCTGCATGGCATGCGGCGACACGCGCTCAAACCACTCTGGCAGGTTCAGCTTATGCTTGTCCTTCACGAGGACGTCATACACCTCATCCCACGTTTCCTGCGTGATGCTCTCTCGACGAGTCACCGACCAGCCAAAGGTGTTCTTCACCAGTTCGGCGATGTGCCCTGCTCCGGCGTAATCATGCGACTTCATGCCCTCCAGCCAGCGTCGGTTCAGCAGCTCGGATTTCAAATTGGACGCCAGCACTTCTTCGAAATCACGCACCCGCGCACCGCTGGGATCGCGCACATCAGAGATGACAGCGGCGGGCGATTTACCGGTAACCTTCTTCACTGCCATGCTGAGACCGCCCAGATACTCATAGGCGTGGTGATTGGAAAGCTGGCTCGTCATGTTGGAAGCCCACACGCGCAGCACGGTGTCCGTGTTTTGCAGCGCCTCATCATACAGCCCGTCCACCTTCTCGCCCCATGTGTCCTGCGTGTACACAAAGCTCATGTTGTCGGTGTACACATCGGTGATCTCATCGTCCTTGTCCCACACGCCGGAGCGCGGCACCAGATAGAGGATGTGCGTCCCGCTCATGTTTCCCGGCTTCGTGCCAAAGATGCGCGCCGCAGCAAACTGATCCGCACGCGCAGCGGAGAAGCCGCGCTTGAGCAGGCGCTCCTTGGTGGCCGCCACCGCTTCGCGCACCGGATTCACACTTTCCGAGGCCGTGGCAGCCAGACGCACAGCCTTGTCCAGCAGCGCCACACGCGTGGGAAAGTTCTCCTTGTACTGACCACCCATGGCGATGAAAACCTCCACGCGTGGCCGACCCAATTCCTCCGCAGGAATCAGCTCCACATCGATGACGAGGTTGTTCTGATTCCAAATCGGCCGCACTCCCAGCAGCGCGAGAATCTGCCCCTCCATGACGCCAAAGTCGCGCATCGTTTCCATGCCATTGAGATCCATCGCGATCTTCTTCGGCTTGCGCGTGCGCAGCAGTTCATCCACCAGCTTGCGCGCTGTTTCCCACGCAGGGCGTGTCGGGATTTCCTCAGGATTGAGCGAGTACAAATTGCGACCACCAGGAGCCGTTGCGGGATTACGGATGGGGTCCGGTCCCGGACCCGGCTCGATGTAATGACCACCCAGCGCGGTCAGCAAACCCGCATGCTCCTTGCCTGCATCCAGCAAGCGTGCGCGCGCATCGCGTGCAAATTCCAGATCCTTCTCCAGCTCCGCCGTCATGCGCACATCTGTAGGCGGCGCACCATCCAGAGCAGCGCGTAGAAATTCCACCGCCTTGGCGCGATCCTGCTGCTTGTGCTCCAAAGCGGCACGATGAATCCCACGCGTGGCCGCCAGATGATCCAGCAAAGGCTCGCCGAGAATCTGCGCCAGATACGGCACCATCTCCGCCTCATGCGGTCCTTCCCCCAGCACGTGCAGACGCAGCGGCGTGCGTGACTCAAAGAGATTGTGCAGATGCTCATCCAGCCGCGTGACCGCCGCGTCATCCAACACCTCAGCACCACTGCCATGCAGCTTGGCCTCGCGCGCCTGCTGGCTCACACGCTTGCGATATTCCTCCTTGAGCAGTCCATCCTCCAGCGTGCGAAACTTGTGAATGTCTTCGTGCAGGTTCTTGAATTCGTCATCGAGTCCCGCAGCCAGCGTGGGCGGCGGCAGGTGATCCACCAGCGCGGCGTAGGAGCGTCGGCGAGCCAGCGTGGCCTCGCCCAGATTGTCCGTGATCCACAGATCCACCACCGACATGTGACCCACGCAGATGTCGCTCCAGCAGTCCTTGGAAAGCCCGGCCTCCTTGCCCGGCAGCAGTTCCAGCGTGCCGTGCGTGCCCCAATGCACAATCGCATCCGCATGATACTCCTCCTCCAGCCACCAGTAGAAGGCGAGGTAGTTGTGCGGCGGCGGCACATCACGATTGTGCAGCAGGTTTTCATCCTGCTTCTCGCCACGCTCCGGCTGCGGCATGAGGATGAGATTTCCCATCTCCAGCTTCGGCAAAACGATGTGCGGCTCGCCATTGCGCTTCACCACCATGATGCGTCCCGGTGGCGGGCCAAACTTCTCCACCATCGTCTTCCGCGCCGCTTCGCTGAGCTTCGTGTTGAACCACTGCTCATACTGATGCAGCGGCACCAGCACCGGCTGCGATTCATCCACCATCTTCTCCAGATCACCCTGCACCCACGGCCCGATGTTGCGCCCGCCACGCTTCATGGATTCAATCAACGCAGTCGTGTTGGCCGGAGTGTTCTTCAGCGTGAAACCCGCCTCCTGCATGCGCGGCAGGAAGCGCATGAAACTCTCCGGCGCGTCAAGAAACCCACCCGTGGGACTTCCTCGCATCAGGTCATCCTGCCCCAGTCCTTTATTGTAATAGATGAGCGCGATTTTCTTCTCCGCATTGCTCTTGCGTTTCAACGAGGCCCAGCGTGCCGCGCGTGCGGCAAAGGCCTCGATGCGGTCCGGGATCGGCTCATGCAGCCGGAATCCCTGGATGTTCTCCTTCAATCCGCCCACCACCACCGGCTCCAGCGTGCCCCAGGACTCCTGCAGCGCCATAAACATCCCCACATCCCGGTGCGAGAGCCCGCGCGGATCCTTCAGCCATTCCTCATTCGTGGTGGCCAGCATCGAGATGGGCCGCAGATACGGCGCATCCAGTTCCTTCAGCAAGGCCGTGCTCTGCCACATCGCCCCATGCCGATCCTCAATCAATATCGTCGGCGCAGCTGCACGTGTGAGCTTCGTGACGTTCTCCTCACGGTCACCAAACACCGGCACCACATTCAGCCCCCGCTTTTCCAGTGCCGTGATTTGAGCGTCGATCACCCGCAGATCATGCGTGATCCAAAACGACTGCTGCAGCAGCAGCACCGCCACAGACGCCCCTTCCACCCAGCGCTTTTTCCCGCGCTTGAAAGCAATGAACTCACCGATCTCCGCAAACGCATCCTCACGCGCCGGATCATAGTAGCCCGAATCCGGGATCAGCACCGGAGGCTCGATCTCCCCCGGCTGTCCGCAGTACTTCACCATGCTGTAGCGGATCAGCCGCCGCACGTTCACCGTGCCATTCGGCCGCCAGTACGCTGGCACCGCTTCGTCTTTGAGAAGCAGCCCCGCCTTCTCCAGATCCATCTGACTGCCGCGCGTATCCAGCGGAATCACCCGCTGCTCAGCATTCAGCGCACGCGACTCCTTGAGCCTTTGCGTAAGTGCAGGTGCCTGCTCCGCCTCCAGATTCAGCACAAACACCAGCCGAAACCGCGCCGCCAACTCCGCCTTCTGCGTTTCATTGAATTTCTGCCCTTTGAAAAACTCCGCGTGAATGCCGTTCTCACGGCACGCCGCCTCCACCTGCGGCATGGAGCGATCCCACACACCGATGAAGGCCCAGTCCAGCGGCTCCGCAGCAACTATCTGCCCGGCCAGAAGCAGGAAACAACTCAGCCAGCAGAAGATGCCACGCATGACTCGCTCAGAAAGTAAGACGTCCGCCCACCACCACATTGAAGCCCGCCGCCTGGCGCTGCTGCTGGGAGTATGCCTGGCGGTATTTGGTGTCGAAGACATTGTTCAGATTCACGGTGAGCGAGAACGAACGATTTCCCTCTTCCCAGACCTTCCACCCGGTGCGGATGTTCGTCACGAAGAAACCCGGGATTTGGAAGTTCTGATTGATCGGCAGGTTGGTAGCGCTGGAAGATCCGTAGGCCGGATCGGTGGAGAAACCCGCATCGATTTCATCGCTCGGATTGTGCCGGATCAGCGGCCCCGCCCACAGCTCGGAGAGCTCCACCCAGTAGCGCTTCTCGTCACTTTCAAAGCGCACGCCAAAATTCCCGTACAGCGGCGGAATGAAGCGCAGCGGCACATTCTGCGACTGGTTCTGGCCATAGGTCCACGTCGTGTTGTTAAAGATCGTGAAATGCCGGTCCAGATCATAGCTCAGCGCAAACTCCACGCCGGTGATGTAACCCTGCGCCGAATTCGAATTCCGCGTCGCATTGTAAGTTGTCCCACTGATCACCACCGTGCCTGAAGTCGTGGACGTGATCAGATCTGAAAGCTTCGTCAGGTATCCCGTCAGCGATCCCTTGAGCTTTTCCGTGTGCACGCGCGCACCAAACTCATACGTGATGCTCTTCTCCGGATTGATCATCGTGCTGGGCAGCGATGCCGTCAGGCTGGAAAACACCGGCGTGCCTGCGCTCAGCAGATCGCTGTAAGTGGGCGAACGAAACCCCGTGGCCACATTCGCCACCAGATCAAAGGATTTGGTCGCCTGATAAACGGCACCCACGTTCCACGTCACCGCGTTCCAGTACTTGTTCGATGCCAGATCATTCACCGTGTAGCCCGCCCCGGGAATCACATCCAGCGCCTCTGGCCTCGATTGCAGATGCGTGTTCTCATAGCGCGCACCCACATTCATCAGCAGCTTTTCCACCGGCTTGAAGTCCAGCGTCACAAACGTGTCGAAGACTTCATACGTGCCGTCCGGTGTGATGCCCGCCGGCTGGGAAACGGTGGTGACGCCAGTGGCCAGCACGGTGGAATTCAGCATCTGCGCCGAAGACAGATTCTCATGCCGGTAGTCCATGCCATAGACCAGCCGCGTGTTCTTGTTCCGGCCAAACGTCGCTGCATTTTGAATGCCCACGCCCCAGACATCCTGGTCTGAATTCGTGATGGTGTTGTTAAACTGCGTCGCCGTCTGCACCCGCCGCTCGCGGAGCTGATCGTAGTACTGGTAGTAGCCGTACACCTTGAGTTCATCACTCAGGAAGCCCAGATCCTGCGCGGTGTAGTCCAGCTTCACAATGCCACGGCGCTCCAGCGGGCTGTAGATGCGCGGCACGCCGTTCGCATTGAGCTTTGACTGCACGTAGCTGCTCACATCCGTGCGCTCATTCCCCACCCATGACAGGCGAAACACATGCCCCTTCACCGGCTGAAACGCCAGATTCGCATACCCGCCGCTGGTATGAAAGCTCGTGGGCTGCAAGGGGCCAGTGGGCGTGTGATAATTCCCCGCATCCTGCACCGACCACCCCGCCGCAAACGCCCACACGTCATTGCTCATGTGCACGTTAATGGCGTTGGTGAACTCCGTGTTGTTGCTGCCGTAGCGCGAGTACACATCCCCGCCCACGTTCAGGCTTTCGGAAAACTCCCCGCGCTTGGAAAACACATTGATCACCCCGCCGATGGCATCGCTGCCATACTGCACGGAGCCCGCGCCGCGCACCACCTCCATGCGGCCGACGGCATCGATGGGAAACTGATTGAAGAAGGGATTCGGGCCCGAAAAGATCCCGCCGTTGTTGATGCGCACGCCGTCCCAGAGATACACCAGCTTGTTCCCCATCTGGCCACGGATCACCGGAGACCCCTGCGCCGCGACCTGATTCACCCACACCCCCGGCTGCTCCTGCAGCATTTCAGAGGGGCTGGTCGCCTGAAACCGCTCGATGCGCTTCTGCTCCACCACATTCGTGGACTGCGGCACCTTCTTCTGATCCTGCGCCGTGCGGGACGCCGTGATCACCATCGTCGGCAGTTCTTCGGCCTCATTCTTCTTCGGCTTTTCAGCCGCCTGCAAATGCGCAGCAAGGAGCGCGCTCAGCGAAAACATCAATCTGGGAAAACGAAAATGGGAGACAACCATTCCTCACGCTTTGGCAGCACCCGGAGAAGGTGCAATGCGGGCGCTGTTTGAAAGTGCAGGCATGGACAAAAATCGCCCATTGGAGGCGGCAGAAAGAACCATTCCTTTCCATCCCGGCAGCAGCAACATTGCCCCAGAAGGCTCGTTAAACGAACCTCAACCGCGCCGCCCCCCCGAAAACTCGGGGTCGCCGCACAAAGGCTGAGCCGGCTACGTATTGCTCAAGACTCCATGACCCGTTACGTTTTCAGCCTCTCCACCCTCCTCATCGTCAGCACTGGCCTGCCGGACGCCGTCCGCGCAGCCGAGCCGTATGACGCTTTCTTGCAGAAACACTGCATCAGCTGCCATGGCCCCAAAAAGGAGAAGGGAGATTTGCGGATCGACCAGCTCTCGCGTGATTTCAAACTGGGTGCCGACACCCATCATTGGGCGGAGATGATCGAGCAGGTCAATTCCGGCGAAATGCCCCCCAAGAAGGAAAAACAACCGACACAGGAGGAGATCGCGGCTTTTGTGACGAGTCTTGATGCGCACATCAAAGAAGGCCGTGCGGCACGCATGGCTGCCCGGCCGGCGGTGGCGCTGTATCGTCTCAGCCGGAAGGAGTATCAAAACACCGTCTATGATCTTCTCGGCGTGCGCTATGATCCCGCCAAACCCGGGGAGCTGAATGAGGACACGCTGTGGCACGGTTTTGAGCGCATCGGCTCGGAGCTCTCGCTCTCGCCGTCGCATGTGGATCGCTACTACCGCGCGGCAGAACTTGTGCTCGACCGCGCCTTCCCCACTGCCGCCTCGGCCGAGCCCCGCAAAGTCCACAAGACCGCAGCCGACATCCGTTACAACGGCGGCAAGGAACAGCAGGCGGCGCTGGACCGTTTCGGCATCAAGCGCCCGCTGCGTTACCTGATGTTTCCTGGCAACACTCAAAATGCGCTCTCGCCCAACTGGTTCGGCAGGGTCGGGCCGGAGCACAGCGGGCTCTACAAGCTCCGCATTCAGGCCAGCGGCATCCGCCCGCTCGGCGGCCAGACTGCCCATCTGAGCATCGGCAAGCGCACGGGGGAAGAAACGGTGGATGGCATGGTGGAGTTCGACATCACCGCGACGGAAGACAATCCACAGGTCTATGAGTTCGAGGTGTTTCTCGAAATGCCCGCAACACTGGACTTCTGCGTGGTGGCCACGGATGTGGTGGACCGCCGGCAGGGCGCCGCCTTCCGCAATGCGCTCAGCAGCCGGGGCGGATACGTTTTCACGCACAGCAGCGAGACCACGCTCCTGAATCCGAACGCGCCGCAAATGTTCGACGACAAAGGAAACGGCCTGTTCTCCACCGTGCTGCTCGATTGGATCGAATGGGAAGGACCGCTGGTGTCGGACGCAGAAAAAGCACGGCGCAAGGATGTGGTGCCGCCTGATGATGCCACGCCTGAAGTGGTTGCAGGGCATTTGCAGCGCTTCGCGGAGCGCGCCTGGCGTCGCCCGGTAAAGACCGAGGAGCTGGCGGAGTATTTGAAATCCTATGCTGATGAACGCGCGGCAGGCGAAAAGATGGCCGATGCCTATCGTGTCGCGCTGCAGGGCGTTCTGACCTCCCGTCACTTCATTTACATCGTCGAGGGCGACACCGTGGCCCGTGAGCAGCTTACCGACTCCGAACTCGCCACCCGGCTTTCCTACCTCCTCTGGAGCTCGATGCCGGATGATGCGCTCTCCACCGCAGCCAAAGGCGGCGCGCTGAAGGGCGATGCCCTCGCGAAAGAAGTGGATCGCATGCTCGCAGACACCAAAGCCAGCCGCTTCATCGACGATTTCGCACGGCAGTGGCTGCAACTGAACCGCGTGGGCATGTTCCCGCCGGACAAGAAACTCTATCCCGCCTACGACGCATGGCTGGAGGAAAGCATGCGCTCAGAGCCCGTCGAATTCTTCCGCGAGATGTACAGCAAGAACCTCTCGCTCGACAGTTTCATCGATTCCCAGTGGACCATGGCCAATGCCCGGCTCTGTGAGTTCTACGGATTGCCGGAGCCCAAGTCCGGCGCCTTCCAGCGTGTGTCGCTGAAGCCCGAAGATCGTCGTGGCGGGCTGCTCACCATGGGCGCGGTGCTCGGGCTGACCTCCGACGGCACGCGCCATCGTCCGGTGCATCGCGGCGTCTGGCTGAGCGAGGTCGTCCTAGGCAAGCCGCCGCCCCCACCCCCGGCGAACGTGCCCGCCATTGAACCCCCAACGGCGCAAAGCCCCAAGGCAACCCTCCGCCAAAAGATCGAAGCCCACCGCAACGACGCGAACTGCGCCGCCTGCCATGCCAAGATCGATCCACTGGGCCTCGCCTGGGACAACTACGATGCCATCGGCCAGTGGCGCACCCGTGAAAAAGTCCCCGCCGGTGTCGGCGAAGATCCCTTGATCGATCCCTCCGGGACCATGCCCGACGGACGCGCCTTCAAGGACGCCGCCGAGTTCAAACGCCTCCTGCTTGAAGATCGCGATGAAGTCGCCCTCGCCTTCATCGAGCACCTCTGCACCTACGCCCTCCGCCGCGCCCTTTCCTTCGACGATCAAGACGACCTCAAAGCCATCCAGACTGAATCAAAGAAAAACGGCTATCGTATTAAAGACATCATCCGCGCCGTCGCCCTTTCCGACCTCATCCGCAAACGCTGAATCGACAACCATCACGCCACCCATTCATACCATGAGCAATTACCTCTCCCAAAACTGGCTGATCGACCGCCGCCACGCTCTCAAGGCGCTGGGCAGCTTCATCTCGCTTCCCCTGCTTGAGTGCATGGTGCCGCTGAAGGCGGCGGCAGCGGAAAAGATCACGGCAACGCCAAAGCGCAGCGCCTTCATCTACCTCGCGAATGGCGTTCACTCGCTGAACTACCAGATCACCACACCTGGAAAAGACTATCAGTTCTCCCGCTCGCTGAAGCCTTTGGAGAAGCACCGTGAGGTCATCACGCCCATCAGCGGACTCCATCACCCAGGAGCGCTGAGCCATCACCACAATTGCATCTCCGTCTGGCTCACCGGCGGCAAGCTTGGCCCTTCGGACCGCAACACCATCTCCGTGGACCAAAAGATGGCCGAGGTCTCCGCGCCCCACACACGCTACCCCTCCATGGAAGTCGCCATCACGCAGGACTCCCTCGCGTGGACGGCGGACGGCGTGCGCCTGCCCGCGATGCGTCGTTGCAGCGAGATTTTCGCCTCCCTCTTTGAAGAACCGAAAGGCGGAAAAGCAGTCCAGCGCAGAGCCTTGCGCCGCAAAGGCAGCGTGCTGGACGCCAACCTCGCGGAAGTGCGTCAGCTTGAGAAAAAGATGGGCTCCGCAGACAAGGGCCGCCTGGAGCAGTACCTCACCTCCGTGCGTGAGGCGGAAATCCGCACGCGCAGGGCCGATGCCTGGCTCGACACTCCCCTGCCCGTCATCTCCGAGGCAGACCGCCAGCGCACCAACCGCGACATCGCCGCCACCCGGGCGGGCGATTACTTCCGCACGGTCTATGACCTCATGGTGCTCGCCTTCCAGACCGATGTCACACGCGTGGCCACCTTCAGTCTCGGCGGTGAGGGAGACGCCATCTCTATTCCTGAAATCGGCATCACCGAGTCGCGCCATCAGCTCAGCCACCACGGCGGCGATTTCGGCTACATGGAGAAGCTCACCAATTATGACACCTTCGCCATCGAGCAGTTCGGCTACTTCCTCACCCGCCTCGCGGAGACGAATGACCTCGGTGGCAAGCCTCTTCTGGGCACCACCATGGCGCTCTTCGGCAGCGGCATGTCCTACGGCCACAGCCACGGCAATGCCAACCTCCCGCTGGTGTTCGCCGGCGGCACGGACCTCGGCCTCAAGCACGGCAGCCATCTCGACTTCAACAAAAAGAGCACCAGCTTCCAAGGTTACGCGCTCGGTGCGGACGGCGCGCTGACCACCGCGCACTACCAGCTCTGCAGCCGCCCGGCGAACTCCGACGCCCACATGAGCAACCTGCTCCTCCTCATGGCCCAGCGCTTTGGCGTGGAGATCGACCAGTTTGGCGACAGCAATCAAGTGATCGCACTATGAAGCACTTCCTCCTTGTTCTTGGTTCCTCGTTCCTGGTTCTTGGTGGATGCGCCGCATCTGCGGAGGACGCGCCCTTCCGTCCCGAGGCGGGCAAGTTTCCGCCCTTGGAAAAAGCACACTCCTATCGCGGCGAGCTCGTGTTCGTGGATCATGCAACCCGCCGCGGCAGCATTCGCGTGCAGGGCTCGGGCATGTTTTTCCGCAATGATCCGCACCCATTCGCCATGCTGCCTTATGGTATTGTGCGGTATCATGGCGCACCGGCGGATCTGCGGAACATCCCGCTCGGCACCGTGCTGCACGTCCGCGCCTACCTTCCACCAGACCCCAAGACCTCCGCCGTGCCGGTGCTGCCGGTCAACAACAAGACCTTGGACGCGAATCACAATCGCGGCGCAGGCATCCTCCCCGCCGAGAACCACGTCCTGCTCCTCGAAGACGAGCCCAGCCACTGCCAGCGCGAGGGGCTTGTCTGGAAACTCAAAGACCTCGACATCAAAAACAACGAGGGGATGATCATCGCCACCCGTGAACCCAAGCAAGGCGGCGACGGCAAGGCCGCAGAGGAAAAGCTGACCTTTGATGCCGCCACGCGCGTCTGGCGCGGCAAGGAAGTCCTCGGGATTGAGGAATTGATCTCCGAAGGCACCTGGCCCGCTGAAGGAAAAAAATCCCTCGGTGGCCAGGCCGTGCAGCTCGGCATCACCTGGAAACCCACCCCCGATGGTATTTTCACCCGCTTTCATATCTCGGACATCTGGCTGGATGATGCCTCCATGCAGCGCAGCGCCCACCACCAGACCGAAACACACAAGGCCTTCATCCGCGGCCGCTGGATGCCCGCGTGGATCGACGCCGTCGAGTACGGCAAGTTCGGCCGCGCGACGGTGACCGCCACACTCTTCGGCGGCATGGACGCCGCCCTTTACGCCGATTTCACCAAAGGCAGCCCTGCCATGATGAACGCGGTCGAGAACACCTTGAAGCACACCCATGGTGCCTACGGCCCCGGTCACATGGCCTCGCGTGGCACACTCAAGGACGTCATCAAGGCACCGGGTGAAGCCCCTCTCGGCAGCAGCGGCATCCAGATCCGTTTTGAGACCGACCTCATCATCGAAGGCATTCGCCCCGGCAGGACAGTGCGCATCCGCCCCAACATCTGGCCCCTCGTCAACGTTCCCCGCGAAGAATACCTCAGCGACGGCTCCACCAGCATCGACGAGCGCTTCCCGACGCCATCCATCTTCACGAAGTACTAAGTCGGAACGAAGCCCCCAAGACATGAGATTCGCCCCTGCCCTCCTCACCGCCCTTGGGTGCGTGCTCAGCACCACCGCACCTGCCGCAGACGAACCCTTCCGGCCTGTGGCGGGCAAGTTTCCACCTTTGGAAAAAGCCCACTCCTACCGGGGCGAGCTGGTCTTCGTGGATCATGCCAACCGTCGCGGCAGCATCCGCGTGGCGGGGAATGGCGTCTTTCGCCGGAACGATCCCCAGCCCTTTGCCATGCTGCCTTATGGTATGGCCCGCTATCACGGCGCACCGGCAGATCTGCGGGACATCCCGCTCGGCACCGTCCTGCATGTATGCGCCTTTCTTCCGCCTGACCCGCAGATCTCCGCCGTGCCGGTGCTGCCGGTCAACAACAAGGACAAAGACGCGAACCACAGTCGCGGCATCGGCATCGCCCCCGCCGAAAACCATGTCCTGCTCCTCGAAGACGAATCCAGCCACTGCCAGCGCGAAGGCTTGGTCTGGAAACTCAAAGAAGTCGACCTCAAAAACAACGAAGGAATGATCGTCGCCAGCCGCGAACCCAAAGCTGGCGCAGACGGCAAGGCCACCGAGGAAACGCTGACCTTCGACGCCGCCACTCGCATCTGGCGTGGACGTGAATGCCTGGCACCGGCAGACCTCATCGCTGAGGGCATCTGGCCCGGCAGCGGCAAAAAATCGGTCGGCAGCCAGTCCGTCCTGCTCGGGATCATGTGGAAGCCCACGCCCGGTGCCGTGTTCACTCGCTTCCACATCTCAGATATCTGGCTGGACGATGCCGCCACGCAGCGCGCCGCACAAAGCCAGACCGAGACCCACCGAACTTTCATCCGCAGTCGTTGGATGCCCGCCTGGGTGGATGCTGTCGAGTACGGCAAGTTCGGCCGCGCGACAGTCACCGCCACTCTCTTCTGCGGCATGGACCCCAGCCTCTACGCCGATTTCCAGCAGCGCAGTCCGGTGCTGGTGAATGGCGCCGAGAACACCTTGAAGCACACCGAAGGCGGCACCGCAGGCCCCTCTCAGATGGCCTCACGCGGCGCCATCCTCGACGTCACCAAGCTACCCGGAGACATCCCCCTCGGCAGCAGCGGCATCCAGATCCGTTTTGAGACCGACCTCATCACCGAAGGCCTCCGCCCCACCCGCGTCGTCCGCATCCGCCCCGCCGCCTGGCCCGATGTCCATCTGCCACGCGAAGAGTACCTCGACAGCGGAAACTTCAGTCTTGAAGACCGCTTCCCGACGCCAAGCATCTTCCCCAAGTATTGAGGCCTCTACATTCTTAGTTACAGTGAAGCCACATTTCCAAACCATGAACACACCTGAAAATTCCCCCGCCCCAACTCGCCGCAGTTTCGTCAAACAATCCGTCGCCGCTGGATTGGGTTTCAATTTCCTGCCTGCTTACCTGACCAGCGCACGCGCTGCGGACAATCCGAAGCTGCCGCCGAGCCAGCGCATCAATCTGGGCTGCATCGGCATCGGCGGACGCGCAGGCAGCGTCATCCCCGGGCTCACCGAAGGAGGCGCAGCCACCCCCGTGGCATTCACAGACGTCGATTTCGTCACCGCCAAGGGCCTGGAGAAGAACCTGCAGGCCTTCCCGGACGTGAAGCGCTTTCACGACTTCCGCGAGATGCTCGACAAGATGGGCAAAGACATCGACGCCGTCAGCGTGGTCACCCCAGACCACACCCACTTCACCGCCGCCATTCACGCCATGGCACTGGGCAAGCATGTGTATGTGGAGAAGCCGCTCACGCACACCTTTGAGGAGGCGGCCATCCTCATGCGCGCGGAGCAGAAGTTCAAAGTGGTCACGCAGATGGGCAACCAGGGCCACACCTCCGCCGGTGCGGACCAGTTCAAGCAGATGCTCGCGGCAGGAATCGTCGATGACATCGTGAAGATCGACGCATGGAAGTCGCCTTCGCTGTGGTTCATGAACGCCGCCGAGCGCGCACTCATCAAAGGCTATCCGCCCGAGGAGCCCATGCCCGAGTCCCTCAAGAGCTGGGATCTCTGGTGCGGTCCGCAGGAGGTGAAGCCATTCAGCAAGATGTATCACCCCTTCAACTGGCGCGGATTCCACCTCTATGGAGGTGGCATGTTTGGCGACTGGGGCGCGCACATCATCGATTTCGTCCATGACCATCTGAAGCTCGGCCTGCCCACACGCATCACGCCCCTGGCGCTCGCCGACTACAACCAGATCAGCTACCCGCTGAGCTCGGACATTCGTTTTGAGTTCCCTGAGCGCGGCGAAAAAATGCCAGCCGTGGAACTGCACTGGAAAGCAGGCGGCGACACCAAGATCGAAATCGCTGAGAAGTTCGGCGATCCAGACGCGGACGGCAAAATCGTCATTCCAAATCCCGGCAACACCGGCTCCCTTCTGCATCGGAAACAGGGCGACTACCTCGTGCAGCGCGGCTCCCATGACCGCCATTCCATCGTGTATCCACGCGCCAAGATGGTGGAGTTCAAGGACGCCATGGCCCTCCATCCGCCGAAGCACAATCACTTCCAGAGCTTCATCCAGGCCTGCATGGGCAATGGCAAAACCGAGTCCCCATTCAGCGTCGCCGGCGTGCTCACCCAGGTGCTCAATCTGGGCACCATCGCCGAGTATCTGAACGTCGATCTTCAGTTCGATCCGAAGACCAAGCGCTTCATCAACAACGACGCCGCCAACGCACGCCTCGCAGGCCCGCCCCCACGCGCCGAGTGGGCCGACTGCTACAAGCTGGCATAAAGGGATTTGAGTACGACAGACACTCCTGTCTGTCGGCCAGCGCTGCCCGATCACCCCAGACCAACGGACAGTGTACATCGCACTTGTCACAGTCTTCTGATTGGCTGCGTCAGAATTTAAAAATGCTCCAGTATACGAACGAATAGCACCTCTGGACTGATCGCGTCAGTCCAGAGGCCACTCCCTGCCACGGCGCGCTCCATGAGTCGCTGGGCCGCCTCCCAGCCTATGTCCAGCAGGGCGCAGGCCTCCTGGGTGCTGGCCGCGCTTTGCAGCACCGCCACCGCAAAGGCCTCGAACATCCAGGTGAAGGGCGAGTGCTTCCCGGCCCATGGCACGGCGATGGTTTTGACGCCGCAGTCCTTGCACTGGCAGCGCGGCACCCGTGCACGCAGCACGGTCTCAAACTGCATGGTGTCGAGATGCCGCCACTCACGCTCGGGGGCGTGGTCGAACATGACGCAGGCGTTCTGACACTGCGGACAAGTAAGCGCAGCACCACGGACATGCCGCAGATCAATGCGCACCTGCTTGGCTGCCAGTTGCAAATCTACCCGCTCGACCTCCCAGTGCTTGTCGAGTCCCAAAAGCAGGCTGTAGTGGTCATTGAGGCTCGGTGATGTGCTCATCCCTCATTTTACAGCTCCCTCTCACCCATTAAAAGTCGCGAAGAACCTCCAGAGTTCCCCTTGTTGTGGCATGGCTTTGCGTTGCCCAAACATAAGGGATACTTAGCCCGCCTATCAGCGAAGGTTTATCAACAGGCTGATAGGGCGCGCCGGGTTTGTTGAGAAAACAAAGAAGCGACTCTGCCCCGGATCCAGCTGATGAGGCTAAGTATTCATTTAGATAGAATTAGTCAAAACACGAAGCATTTAATTTTATACCGTATGATGTTTATGGGTATTATAGAAATGCCTTCCTTGGCAACACTAAAGCAATGAAAATCAACACACACACCGCAGTAAACCGTCGTCTCTCCCAACGCTTCAATCGTTCCGGGATGACTCTCATTGAAATCAGCCTCGTGATCGCTCTCCTCCTGGGATTGATCGCTGTGGTTTTCCTCGGCTTAGGCAGCTACCGGCAGGGAGCTGACAAGGCCAAATGCAAGATGCAGCTCGCCGCCGTTCAGAAGGCGGTGCGATCCGCCGCCAACATGCAAAACCTGAACGTCGGAGCGGCTTTGGCACAGGCTGATGTCTTTGGTGCCGGTCTCCTGATGGAGAATGCGCCGGTCTGTCCTTCCGGCGGCGCCTACACATGGCTGGGCACTGTTCCAACGGTCGGCACCCCGTACGGCAACTGCGATTTTGCAGGCACCGGAGCGACCTCGACTCACGTCCTGGCGGCCACCGACACAACCGACTGGTAAGCAAGTCCAGCTCTCCTGCATCCGATCACCAGCCTGTCCGCTCCATGCTCACCATCACTGATCCCTGTGAACTCAAAGCATCTGACATCTATCGTCAGGCGCGCACAGTGGCGTCGAAGACGAGCCGGGGCGCGGACAGTCACTGGTATCGGATGCCGGAGGAACTGCCGTGGCAGTGGCATCTGTGGTTTGATGGCGGTCGCGAGGTATGCTCCGCCGTGTTTTCCAAGCAACATCAGAGCTGGCGGCCGGGTCCGACGCTGCCGCTGGCCAATCTGACGACCGGAGAAGGGGTGGGTGAGATTCTCGGTGAGCTGATGTCTGCCGCTTACTTTCAGGAGAAGCCGAAGGCCCTTGGGGTGATTTTGCACGTCGCAGATGAGTTTGGGCTGGCTGAGATCGCCCAAGCGGGAGAAGTGACCAGCGAGACGGGGGATGACTTTCAGATCCTGCGCTACAATTTAGTCGATGATCCGCGGGAGGTGCTGGCTGACCGCGAGGTTTCGGTGGAGGCAAACACCTGGCGGCTGCTGCCATTTTGGGGCTCGGCCCCGGGGCAGGCACGCTGTACCGCCGTGTCGCTGTCCCGCACCCGGGAGGCGTTCCTGCTGAAGCTGCTGGACTGCGCAGAGGATTTACGGATACCTGTGCGCGTGGCGGTGACCTGCGCCCCGGTGGAAACGCTGGCGGCGCTGCCGCTGCTGAAATCGAACTTGGAAGGAGGCTGCCTGGTGGCGGTCAGTTTTTTGAAATTTACCGCCGTTTTTGCCATCAGTCCCCAGGGCGAACTCTGCACGGTGCGGAGTCTCAGCCACCGTGGCGGCTCCCAGGTGCCGACGGGCTTTGGGGACATCCTGTGGAACATGGCGCTGGGCGCCGAACTGGCGGTGCCCAAGGTGCTGGTCGTTTCCACCCAGTCGCGGGCGCTGCAGTCGGTTGCGCAGGAACTGGAGATGTACGCCATCAGCCGTCAGCCGATCCAGTTTGAACTGCTGAATCTTGAAGAGCATCCGGCGCTGAAAGAGGTGCCTGGGAATCGACCTGAGTTTTTGATCTATGACACTGCGGCAGTCGAGCAGGTGAGCGGCGGGAACACGCCGCTGGCCCGGACGGAGAGCTTCCGTTCGTTGTGGAGAGGCTGGGCGAGGCAGAGCTTCATGGACACGGCACGGCTGGATCAGCTGTATCCAAATCTGCGTGATCTGCGCGTGCTGCGCTTTTCATCATGGTTCATCTACCTGCTGGTCTTTTCCGTGATCGGCACCGGCGGGTACGGCACCTGGTCGTTATTTGCTGCGATGAACCACCCTTCCTGGGAGCTCACGCCCTATCAGATGAAGCTGACGCAGGACAAGCATACGAAGCTGCTGCAAGAGAAAAAGGAGATCGACATCGTCACCCGACTGCTGCAGCCGCGCTCGCGCGGCTGGGTGACGGTCGAGTTTCTTCTGCAGCTGTTCCCAGAGGATTCGGGGGTGAGACTGGACAGCTTTGTTTACAATACTGAGGCGTCCCGCGCTCCGGTGGCTGCAGGCAAAGGGGCCAAACCCGAATTCACCGGCATGGAGCGGACCTGGATCTTCAAGGGGCTGGTCAAATCGAAGGCGCTGCAGCTGCTCAGCACGTTGAACAGTCAGCGTGGTTTGAGCGCCTTCTTCGAACGGGTGGCCGAGGTTACCGGAGATGAGGCATGCCGGCCAGGGCCAACCCGCCAGATGACGATCGCACTGACCCAGGGGCGCAACGCGCGCTTCAATCCGCAGGCATCCGCAGGCGACCTTGCACGTGATCCGTCGCTGGCATTTCCATTCAGTTTTGAGGCCACGATTACCCAGAGCCTGACGGACAAAGACACGCTTTCCCTCCCGCTGGACAAACCCTTCTGAGTCATCCCATGAGCGCCTATACCCGTCCCATCCTTCGTTACGGCTTGATCATGCCCGCGATGTTCAACTGCCTGCTGCTAGGCGGGGTGATCGCCGGTGTCAGCAAGCTGGGTGCGGTGCGTGCGGAGAAAGCGGAACTCTACAAGGAGCAGACGCAGCGCCTCGCCGCGATGAAGAAGCTGGAGGAGGTGCTGGCGCCCAAGCGCAAGACTTTTCAGGATCAGAAAGCGCTGCTGAAGGCGGATCCCGGCCATCTTTTCACCCGAATTTTGGACACGCTGCTGCCGAAGTACAAGGAGATCGAACTGGAGCGCAGCGGACTGGTATTCCCGCTCGACCGTGGCCGCCTCGGGCGCCAGGTCAAGACTGATCTGGCCCGTGTGAAGAGCAGTTTTCAAGGGGGGCTGGGGCCGATGCAGGAGGCGCTGCTGCAGGTGGAGTCGCTCATGCCGCAGGCCGTGCTGGAGGAACTGAAGATCACCCGCAAGACCGACCAGCTGCTGAACCAGCGTGAGTTTCTGGTGATGGAAATGACGCATACCTGCTGGAAGGCGGCGGAGGAGAAGAAATGAGACACATTCTGTTCATTGTCATGCTGTTTGGAGCCGCCGAGGCCTCGGCGCAGACCAAAGCTGCGGTGGCCAAACGCGCGCCGTTGTTCATCGGCAATGGCACTGCGAGCTGGCTGCCACGATCGGAGCTGCTGCCGAAGGCGGAGGAGATCGAGGCACTGGCGAAGAAAATTGGCGTGCGTCAGCGCAACATGGACCCCTTTGGTCTGTCCACCTTTCCCCGCGAGGATGACGCCCCCGTGATTACCGAGGATGTGTATCGTGCGACGCCCAAAATCACGCTGAACCAGGTGCTGCAGACGCTGAAGATCAACGGTGTGAATCTGCAGCGCAAAGAGTTTCTTATTGGCGGCCGCCGTGCGGCGGAAGGCGACGTGATCGAGCTGGCGTACAAGGGGGAAGTTTTTCAGGCGCAAGTCATGGAAGTGGGCGCCACGCAACTGCATTTCCGCGATATTCAACGCGATGAGTCAGGGGTGCTCAAGCACGACATCCTTCCGCATCTCAGCATCGAGCCGTTGCAAAAAATCGCCTCCCAGATGGAGGGCCGGATGACGCCGATGGAACCCACACAAGCCACACAACCCACGAAACCCACGAAACCCACGAAACCATGAGCCGATGCATGTTGCAGATCTTTTCTCTGGCGAGCCTGGGTGCGAGCTTTGCGCTCACCGCCCAGGAGGCGGTGCCGGCACCGCAGGTGCAACCGTTGCAAACCCTGCCGGCCGCCACGGTGGACGTCTCCTCACGTTTCAACAGTCTGCCCAAGCCGCCGCAGCATTCGGACGACGGATACTGGATTGACAACGCTCCGATCAACGAGGTGTTCCAATACCTCGCGCACAGCGCCGGCCTGCAGTATTTTTACAACAATGAACTGAACGATCCGCAGTTCAGCATCACCGGGCATCTCCGTACGGACAACCCGCTGCAGCAGATGGAGGAGCTGGCGGTCAATTTTGGTCTCACGCTGCATCAGCAGCGTTCCAGTGTCAGGCTCATGAACGAGGCCCAGATGGCGAAGCTCCCGGTGGAGGTGATGAGCTACGCGCTGAAGTACCTGCGGGGGGCTCCGCTCAACCGCAGCATATCCGCCCCAGCCGCGCAGGGCAGTGATGAGGAAGGTGGTGCTAAAGCAGCCGCAGCCCCGGGCGTGGTTCAGTCCGACTTCGAGAAGCTGAAGGCCATCATCCGCCCCATGCTCACGCGCGACATCGGACAGATCGAGTTTGAAGAGAAAACGAACACGCTGCTCGTCAGCGACAACAGCATCAAGCTCGAACGGGTGCGCAAGCTGCTGGAAGGAATCGACAAGGCCAAGCCGCAGATCTTGGTCAACGTCCGGGTGCTGCGCATCAAGCGCGACCAAGGCCGCCAGGTGGGGGTGGACTGGAGCCGGGCACTGGGGGACACCGGCACCAACCTGACCGCGCACCAGAGTCTGAACGCGCTTTTCAACCTGCCAGACGTCAGCACGGTGACGCGGACCGGCAGCGTGTCCGCGCCGGTGGACACGATCAATCAGGTCAACCAGCAGGGGGGGGGGCTCGTGTTCGATAACATGCAGGTGCAGGCCATTCTGCGCGCACTGGTGAATGCCAACGTCGTCACGCAGGAGGCCTGCCCCAGCATCATCACCGAGGACAACGAGCAGGGTCTGATTTCCATCGTGGACCGCTACCCTGTCATCACGTCCAACATCACCAACACTGCGGCGGGCCAGAACGTGACCGATGTGGTGCGCTACAAGATTGACAAAGAAGATCCGAGCGCGACCGAGGAGCCGGAGAAGAACCGCGAGATCGGTGTCACGCTGTCGGTGACGCCCACGCTGCTGCCTGATGGCACGGTGCGCATGAAGCTGCGTCCGCGGGTGGCAAAGATTGTCGAACTCATCGCAGGTCGTGGCAACAATATGTTTCCACGGGTGAGCGAGTCCACGGTCGAGGCCATCAGCCGCATTCCGGCGGGACAGTCGCTGTTTCTTGGCGGCTTCTATGACTACAGCAACAGCGAGGGGAACAACAAGGTGCCCGTGCTGAGCACCATTCCGCTGGTAGGCAAGCTGTTCAGCTCGAACACCAAGAAGCTCGAACAGGTCAGCCTGGTCTTCATCATCACTCCGCATGTGTATGATGCCTCGCGTGCGGGTGCAGGCATGGCTGAAGCGAACTGGCACGTGCGTGAGCTGTCCGGCATGCAGCCGGATGACATTCAGGACACCAACCTCGACCTGCCGCCGACCACCTGGTATCAAAACCTGCCCACGGTCAAAACCCGGGGGGGCGAGCCGCCGCCTGCGCCGAAGCAGTCGTGGTTCAAGCGTCTGTTCTCGAAAAAGTCCCCCAGCCAGTAAATCGCGGACGGTGTTCGGAGTCCCTCTCCGGCCCCGTGAGCGCCATCGATCACGCAGATTTTCATGTCAGCCCCTCTTCCTAACCTGCAGTTCCCGGCTAAGACGGACCGCAACAGCATGCGTCCGGTGCTTGATCGTATCGCGGGAACCACGGTTATGTACCTCCAGCAGGGTGATTATCTGGTGGAGAGTGAATCCGCGCCCTTGCTGGCCGCCTATGGCGAGAAGCTCGGTGCGGCGTCCGGCTTCATGCCCGACTTCCTGGAATTCGCCGCAGAATACCAGGCGCAAAAGCATGCGCTGACGGCCGAGGGCGAACTGGCGCGGATGCAGAGGCTGCTGCGCAACAGCCTGAACGACCGGGTGCATTGCTGGAGTTTCGGTCCCTTGTCGGGCCGGGCCTCGGCATTGTATGAGCACTGTCCGGTCCTGCGCCCGGTGTGCATGGCGCTTGGTTGTCCTGCGACGCTGGCAGGAGAGACGAGCATCGTTCATGTCACCTCGCTCAATCCTGTTTCAGCTCTGGCGGCGTCGTTCTGGATCAGCCAGGAATTGAACCGTACGTCTGAAGGTGATGCGCCGTTCGTCTTCAGCTTCTTCACCGACCTGCCTGCATGGCAGTTGCTCATGCAGCGACATTTTGCCACATGAATCTGAATCTCGGCATCGAGTTCAATCACACGATCCAGCGGCTGATCATCAGCCAGCTGCGGGCGGCCACGGGCAGTCAGGATGGTCAAACGGATGAAGCGCTGGTGCGCCGCACGTCGAAAACGCGCATGCTGGGCGCCGTCGGTCGTGCTGCGGGGCTGCCGGCCTTTCCCCAGGTGCGGGAGATGGCGGATGCGGAGTTTATCGGCCACTGTGATCCCGTGGTGATGTCACGTGGCATGTTCGTGCCGCTGCGGCGCAACGCGCAGCAGGTGCTGCTGGCAGTCGCGAATCCGTGGGACTACCGGGCGGATGATTACTGTGCGGCGCGTTTCCCGGAGGATGAAGTGTTGAAGGTGGTCACGCTCGCCTCCGAGGTGTCCTCCATGATCGAGGGATCCTCCAGTTCCTCGGGACCAAGCCGTGCGGAACTCGAGGCGGTGGAAGTGGAGGAGTTCTCCAACGAAACGCCGGACTTTGATGTCACGCGTCAATACGATGAGCCGATCGCCCAGCTGGTGGCGAGCATGGTGAGTGATGCGATCAAACAGCACGCTTCGGACATCCACATCAAGACGGAGAAAACCAGCTTCCAGTACTGTTTCCGCGTCGATGGGGCGCTTGGGGTGCGGTTCGAAATGCCGGTGAAGCTGCGTGACCGGGTGGATGCGTTTCTGCTTAATCTCATGCGCCTCGCACCGGAGGAGCGCAGCAAGCGTCCGGGCATTTCGGGCCGCTTCACCGCCAGCTACTACGGACGCGCCGTCGGGGTGCGCTATGAGCGGCACCGCACGTACCGGGGCTATCACGTCACCATGCGTCTGCTGGACAAGACGCATCTGGAGGCACGGCTCGGCATGGGTACGCTGGCCTTTGATGAGGAGACCTTGTTTGAGCTCGACAAAGCCATGTCGGTGCCCTCCGGCATCATCGTGATGTCTGGTCCCACCGGTTCCGGCAAATCGACCACGCTGAACGCGATGCTGCGGGAGCTGAACCACCCGGAGGACAACATCCTGACGCTGGAGAATCCGGTTGAAGACGAGATTCCCGGCGTGACGCACTGCGACCTGCGCGACTCGACCGAGTTCAAACCGATGATCGCCAGCTTCATGCGCTCCGATCCAGACATCATCCTCATGGGTGAGGTGCGTGATCGTGAATCGGCAGAGCTGGCCATTGAGGCCGCCATCACGGGCCACAAGGTGCTGACCACGATTCATACGCCACGCGCTTCGCAGATCATTGAGCGCTTTCAGCAGCTCGGCATGGAGCGCTGGAAGATTGCGCAGACGCTGAAGGCGGCCTGTGCGCAGCGGCTGGTCAAGCTGCTGTGCCCGAGTTGCAAGGAGAGCATCGAAGGTGTGTCGGAACGTGAGATCCGGCTGTTTCATCTCGATTCGTCCTGGGCAAAGCGCCCGATGTTCAAGCATCACAAGGAAGGCTGCGCAGAGTGTCTTGGACGTGGTTACTCCGGGCGCACCGCGATCCTGGAGATTTTGCCCATCAGTCCGAAGCTCGGGGACAAGCTGGCCAAGGGGGAGATCACGCCCTATGAACTGGAGGCGGAAGTGCGCCGGGAGTCGGGGCTGCCATCGCTGCGCGACAATGGCCTGAAGCTGATGGCCGAGGGCAGAACCGACCTTGATGCGCTGAAAAAGGTGCTGGATCTCACCTACGAAACCTGAGCCATGAACGCCTTCCAAGTCACCCTGCGCAACATCAAGCGGCCCGAGATCTCCAAGGTGATCGAGTGCGAGGCGCCGAACCGCGAGCAGGCCGCGCTGCTTGTCAGCAAGCCTGGCTTCCGAGTGGCCCTGATCAAGTCCCTCGCCGGCACGCCGAAGAGTGAAAAGTCCAGGAAGCCCGTCTCCCGCAAAGAGCTCATCAAGCTCTTCCGCGGCCTCGCCTCCATGCTGAAGGCGAACATCAGCACGGCAGACGCGCTGCTGTACTACTCGCAGGGGCTGCCTGATCCGGAGCTGCAATCGTCGCTGATGAACATTCGCAACCGGCTTGAAGCCGGGATGCCGGTTCACATCGCCTTTGCCAAGGAGCAGACGTTTGACGGCACCATCATCACGATCATCGAGGCCGGTGCGGATGCCGGACAACTCAGTGAGGCGTTCGCCTCCCTTGCGCGCCGGATCAAGATTGAGCTCATGTTTGCCAGCAAGCTGCGCACGGCGCTGCTGGTGCCGTCGTTGGTGGTGCTGTTTCAGATCGGCCTCTTCATTTATTCGCAGATTTTTGTCGTGTCCCAGGTGGAGGAGACATTGAAAAGCGTGCGCCAGGAGCCGGATCAGATTTCGGTGTTTATCTTTTCGGTGAGCCATGTGGTGCAGCACACGTGGCCTTTCTTTGTGATCGCGCTGGTGAGCTTCATCACCGCCCTGTTTCGCTCGGAGGCCTTCAGGCAGAAGCTGCTGCTCTTCTTCATGAAATACTGGCGGCTGCTGACGAAGCTGGTCATGGGCCTGCGCCAGAGCGCCTACATCGGAACGCTGCAGATGCTGTATGCCAATGGCATCAATCTCGCCCGCGCCTCCGCATTGTCCGCGCGGGTGCTGCGGGGCACGCCGATGTATCCGGACTTCGTCAAGGCCTCGCAGATCTATGAGTCCTCCGGCGTGCCGTTTGCCGAGGCGCTGAAGCGCAACACCACGCTGGATCCGCAGGTCATCCACATGATCGGCATCGGCGAGCGTTCGGCCTCCCTGCCACAGCAGCTCGAGCTGCTGCGTGACATCTACGAGGAGGACACCGCGGCGACCATGGCGGATTTCACCCAGGTCATCAATTTCATCACCCTGGCCATGGCCGTGGTGCTCATCGGCTTCGTCTTCACCGGCTCCATGCTGCCCATCTTCCTGATGGGGCCGCGCATGATGCAGTCGGGCAACATGTGAACTCAACCCACCCTTATGAAAACACGCTCCTTGTTTTTTCCCCTGCTGCTCGCTTCCACGGCGGTCCTGGCGGCTGATCCGCAGAAGCTCGTTCCCCGGCCCATCCCTGGCATGGCCGCTCCGGCTCCGGTCAAAGCCGCGTCCGCATTGATCAAACCGGTGTCGTCACAGCAGGCGGCGGCTGCTCCTGGTGCGAATCCGGACCGTGCGCGTATTTTGTTCATTCATCGTCGCGCCACGTTGCCTGCGGAGTTCACGAAGAAGCTGCCTGCATCACCTGCCGAGGCCACGGTGCCAACCGCCATGCTCAATGTTCGCCAGGGTGCCGTGAAAATCATTCCCAAGGCGGAAGTGGCGCAGATCCTCAAACCCCGAACCTGAAGCATGATGAACCTCCATACCCGTCCTGCGCGCCACAATGGCGGCTTCACACTCATCGAGATCAGCCTTGTGATCGGACTGCTGCTGGGGCTGGCCACCTTTGCAGGCATGAACATTGCTGCCGTGCGAGACTGGCAACGTGGCAAGGATGCCTCAGTGTCACTCCAGGCGGTCTTTGCCGCCCAGCGCGCCTATCTCTCCGATCATCCCACCGCTGACATTGCAGGGGTGGCCACCGATCAGTTGCAACTCTATCTGCCACAGGGTTGGACCACGATGCCAGCCTTGGTCAGTCTGAACGATGAGGCTCTGTCTGTCGATCACACCGTCATGCCGCCGCTTCTCATGCTGGGCTCGTCGGTATATGACCCTTCATCGAGTGGAAGTGATGGACTTTGGGATGCCGGGCAGTGAAAGTATCTTCCTGCCTTATGGCCACCGAAACTCTTCTACACATCCCCAGCGGAACCCGCTTCGGCTACCACACCGGCCTGCCGTGGAAGAGGGCGGCGCGCAGCCTGGTGGAAGTGGGCGGCGACATCCGCGCCGGCATGGGGCTGCACCTGCTGGTGGCACCGAACGGCTCGGGCAAAACGACCTTGCTGCGAACGCTTGCCGGGTTGTCTCCGGCATTGCAAGGCCGGGTAACGACCGAGGCGCAGGTGCATTACTTCGCGGATGAGCTGCGGGTCGATCCAGAGATGAAAGCGCGCACGTTTTTCCGTGCCTGGTTCACGGGCGCATCACTCGTCGCTGCGGAAAAGCTGGCCGATACGCTGCGGCTGAATCTGACCACGCCCATCGGCAAGCTTTCCCGGGGCAACCGCCAGAAGGTGCTGCTGATTCTGGCCGAGGTGAAGGCAGCGCAGAGTGAAACCAGCGTGCTGCTCATGGATGAGCCTCTCACAGGCCTGGATGCCGAAACGCGCGAGCAGGTGACGCAGCTCTGGGCCACGGCAGGCACGCAAACGCTGCGCCTCGTCATCATGCATGAACTGGAGTGCGTGCGTGAAGCGGACTCGCTGCTGACCATTGCCGGGGGGCAGCTGCGGCATGCCACGAGCCGCAGCGGCAGCACCTGGATGGAAACCTACCGCACTTTGCAATCATGAGCTCCCTGCGCGTCTGGCCCTTGTTTCGCCTCAGCTTTGCCGGACTCATGGGGCGGGGCAGCTGCTGGCTGCTGCTGCTGGGAGCGGGCCTGTTTATCTGGATCGCGCCGCTGCTGACGCCGTGGGAGGAAAACCCGCAAATTCTACAGCCCGCACGTGCGCAGGCGGCCTGGTTTTATGCCTGGATCGCGCTCTTCACCTGGCTGCCGTTTCAAGCCTCGGCGCTCGGGCACCGCATGCGGCGCGAAGGCATGCTGGAGCATCTGCATGCCGGAGGCACCGGGCGCATCAGCCAGTGTCTGCAGCTCAGCGCTGCGATCTGGGTCTGGATGCTGGCGGTGGTGCTGATCGCGGTGGTCTTTTGTCTGACGTGGACTTTGCCAAAGCGGCCTGAAGAGGCGCGCATGTGGACGACACTCGTGTTTCAATATGGCCTGCTCTACAGTCTGTGCGCAGCGCCGCTGTGCCTGCTGGCGGTGGCGCTGGGCACACGCACGGCAGAGGTCATTGCGTTTCTGGTGCCCACCGGGCTGCTGCTGATGGGCTTGTTTGGCGCTGCGTGGCTGGCCCCGCTGCTGGGTGGCGCGGATTCGGGAGTGCTGCAGTCGTTCTGGCTGGCGCTGCCGCATTATCATCTGGCCGATCTGACGCCACGGCTGGTGTTTAAAATGGGTCCGCTGCCGTTCGCGGACTTTGCCGGTGCGGCAGGCACGCTCGGCCTGCAGGGCGCCGCCATCTCCATCTCTGGGTTATGTCTCTTTCGCACACGCTCCTGACGCTGACTGCCGCAGGCGGTCTCTGGTTGGGCGGCCATTCGTTGTCCTGCTCGCGGACGGCCTTGCATGCCACGGCAACTCCACCCGCGTTTGCGCTGCCAGGAAGCGCGTATGGGAGTCTGGCGGCGCGTTTGATACGCGACTCGCTCTACAGCTACTGGCATGGGGGTGAGAGCGCCGCGCCGGCTGCGAGTCCGCAGGCGGGCGCCGGGGCACCGCCGCTGCCACCACCGCCGGGGCGATTTTCCCGCAGAGGCATGCCGGCACCGGTGCCACCCGCGCAAACGCCGAGCGAGACATCATGGCTGCAGGCGGGGGTGGATGCGCTCTCCCGTCTCGAAAAGAGCCGCACGCGGCGTTCCAGCACCGTGCCACTTTCGAATGCCCATCAGCAATATCTGCATGCCGCCGCAGACGTGCGGCTGCGTTTCGCCTACCAGCTCGATCCGGGGGATGCGACGTTGTATGAGATTCTGTACTTTCACATCGCCTCGCGCACGCAGTCGACTGAAGCCGCACGGGCTGCCATCGATGAGCTCTCTCAAAACGCCATGGCGTATGGACTGCGTGAAGGCGGGAGCATGTCTGATGCGCTGACCGGTGCGGGCGCCGCGATCAATCTGCTCAACGACCAGCTTCAACCTGGGAACGCCAGCCGTGATGACAAGGCGGTCAGCCGTGAATGGCATGCCTTGGAGGAATGTCTGGAACGCTACCGCCGCCTGCGCAGCAGCGCCGAGGAGGAAGGCTGGTGGGACGGCGTGCCGAAGGTGCGCCGCCAGGAGCTTGAGGCGCATGCGAAACTGCTCATGCGCATCCGTGAAATGATCCGGCCGGTGCTGCCGCCGGGGGTTGCGACTGCGAGCCTGGTGCCCGGGCCTGGACCAACTCTCAAAAATCTTGTCACATTGCCCGGA
>NZ_JBYFBS010000024.1:0-87036 GCF_057652315.1 Prosthecobacter sp. Pr1
TATTCTTCGGAGGCTGAGACTTTGATGCGGTAACCGTTTTCGTTTTTCTCGAGCTTCATCAGGCCGCGATCTGCGGCTGCCTCCAAAAGGGCGCTGAAGGTGCTGAAGCCGTAGAAGCGTTCGTCGAACTGTGGCTGACGGCGACGGATGGCCTGTTTGACGGGGCCGGCCCAGACGGTGTCGCTGCCGCTGCGGCCGAGCATGGCTTCGACGGTTTCCACGACAAGCTGGATCGCTTTTTCGGGATCGCCGCCGGGTTTGCGTTCCTGAGTGGCGGATGGTTTGGCTGTGGAGGGGGCGGGCTTGGCGCGCGCGATGCGCTTTTTGGTCTTTTCTTCTTCGCGCACGAGATCGTCATAGAAGATGAATTCGTCGCAGTTGTCGATGAAGAGTCCGCTGGTGGACTGTTTCACACCGACACCGATGACGGTCTTGTTGTTCTCGCGCAGCTTGCTCACGAGAGGTGAGAAATCGGAGTCGCCGCTGACGATGGCGAAGGTGTCCACATGGGGCTTGGTGTAGCAGAGATCGAGGGCGTCCACGACCATGCGGATGTCTGCGGAGTTTTTGCCTGACTGGCGCACGTGGGGAATTTCGATGAGTTCAAACGAGGCCTGATGGATGCCGGCCTTGAAACTTTTGTAGTGGTCCCAGTCGCAGTAGGCTTTTTTCACGACGATGCTGCCTTTCAGCAGCAGGCGGTCGAGCACCTTGTTCATGTCGAACTTGTCATACTGGGCGTCCTTCACGCCGATAGCCAGGTTTTCAAAGTCGCAGAAAACGGCGATGGTGTGCGTGCGGTCGGTCGTTTGAGCGCGGTCGGTGGAGGGGGTTGCCATGGTGCGAGATCGTCCGCCCGCGCAGGCTCCGGGTCAACTGGCGTTCCAGTCACGTGTTCTCATAAAATGGCCACTCCGGCAAGGAGGGGCGCCCGAGGGATTCCTGCTCGAAGTCGCCTTTCGTGCCGGAGTTTCGCATGGCTTGCAAAGAAGCGTGGCAGTCGGCTATGCGTGGATCAGCGAGCAGGCGGTCGATGATCTGTCGTTCGCGCTGGGTCAATGGCTTTGCCTGGGTGGAAGGCCGCCATGACATGTGAATGGGTAGCACGGGATGAGGAGCGAGCTCACGCAGTTTGCGCAGGATGTCCCAGCCGCTGGGGTCGGTGTCGCCGAAATGGTAGTGAGGCAGAGCGGGCGGCAGTTTTTGCATGAGGAGTTTCACCGCCTGCGTGGGGAAGGAGGTGGCGACGATCAAGGTGCTGCGCTGCGCATCTGCATGTGCGAGCTGGAGGAATGTGGTTTTGCGGTTTTCGACGGTGAGGAGACGCTGGGCGGTGGTGGTGACGTGCGTGGTTTGCTCGAGTTCTGCGACGGACAGCGTGGATTCGTAGCGGAGGTCGAGAGGTTTTGTGTGGTCGGCGAAATGCAGGACCAACGGGCCGCAGTAGTGCAGGGTGCTGTTGGTCGTTTGAATGCCGACAGCTTCCAGTGGTGTCTCGCGTCCGAAGAGTGTTTCCAAGGCGCGTTCGAGGAAGCTTTGCTGGGATTCGAGGTGTTTGGAGTCGTAACCGAGATGCGTGCTCGCATCGCGAATCAGCGTGCCGGTGGGCCATTCGCGGCTGGTGATTTGGAAGAGCAGGGCCAGCAGTTCATTCACACGCACTGGCTCCAGCCAGCGAAAGGGTTCGAGAACTCGTGGGATGTTGAAGGCGGCTTCCAACCGTTGGCATAGTTCACTCCATGCTTCTGGCATGAGAGGGTGTGTTTTCGCTGACCAAGCATGCACCACACTGAGCGCCTGCTGCTGAGATGCCGCGCCGGGCTGGGTGCCGAACTGCTCGTGCAGCCAAGCTTCTGACTCCAATGGCAAGACGATCTTGTCGATGAACCGTGGGTTTCGTTTGCGGGGGACCAGTTGAAATTTGGCAAGCTGCTGGGCTTCACGCAGAGCGGCTTGCTGATCTTCCGCTGAACGGATGCCGGCATCTTCAAGCAGCTGTTCCCAGTCGCGACGGAATGGCTGCACCGATGCTGTCACGCGCCGCTTCCGGGCGGCCATCCAGTCTTGGTGCAACTGGGCGAGCCATTTCATTCCATCAGTTCTGCGAGACGTGAACCTTCGACGCGAACGACCCAGTTTTCGATGTTTTGGATTTGCTCGGTATCCGGGTCGTAGGTGCGTTCGACGCGGCATTGCACGACGGTGTCGGCGTGCTGAAACATGGTGGGCAGGCGGTCCTCGGGGAAGGCCATGATGAGCTGCAGGCCGAAGTTTCGGGCCATGGCGAGGCAGTCGTCAATGCGGTCGCCGCTGAGCTTGCTGAAGGCTTCATCCATGACAACGAGGCCGAGGTTCTGCGGATCGTCGCGGCGGCCGAGATCGTACACACGACGGAAGGCGGCGAGGGTGGCGACGAAGAAGGGTGCCTGGTTTTCGCCACCGCTTTGTTTCTTGGCGCTCTTGTTCAAGCTGATGGCGGCGGCATCGCCACGACCGGCAGGCTTGGCTTCGATGTCCCAGTGATGGTAGTAGCGGTAATCCAGGGCGCGCTGGTGGCGTTTGTCTTCGGGATTGTCGGCGGCGTCGATGGCGGCCATGAGTTCGTTCTTGGCACGCTCGATGTCCTCACGGCCGGCGGCGTTGAAGAGCTCCATCTCGGAACCGCTGGGAAGGCCTTTTTCCACGAGGGTCCAGATGGCGGTGTGTGCCTTGTCGGCGCGGCTGGTGAGCTGGTAGCGCCAGCCGCCGATCTCGTGATCCATGGCGCGGTTGAGCTCGCGCTTGGTGCGGTCGGCTTCGCTGAGTTTTTCGCGGAGCACGTCGAGAACTTGGTGCTGCAGGCGGTCTTCCCACTCGCGCTTGGCTTCGAGAGCGGCGGTCTTGTAGCGCTCAAGTTCGTGGGTTTCGAGATCTTCGCGGCGCTTGTCGTAGGCTTCGTTGTCTTCGGCGTCAGCGTCGAGGGCATCGCTGAGATCGGCGTGGGCGGCGACGAGTTCCTGGCGCTGCACATCGCGCAGGCGGCGGGCCTCCTGCGCATGCGTTTCGAGCTGGATGGCCAGTGCGGCGGCCATCTCGATGGATTTGCGCCAGGAGGTGGATTTCTGGCGTTCAGCATTGATGCGCGTGTTGATCTCATCGTCGGATGAGCCACGCACGAGGGTGCGCGAGGCCTGGCGGGCGATGCGGGTCTGCTCTTCCTGGAAGATGTCTTCGCTGATGGATTCTTCGAGACGGGCCTTGGCGAGTTCGAAGGCGGTGATGGCGGATTTGAGGCTGCCGATGCGTTCGTGGATGCCTTCCAGCGAGGCGTTTTCCACGCGAAGGTTTTCCATGGCCTTCACGTTGTCCGGCGTGGCCAGCAGATCCCAGGTGGCCTGGAGTTCGCCGAGTTCTTTGCGAAATTTGGGGAGGAGCGGTACTTCGTCCGCACCGTCTGGAACGTTGAAGCGGTCGAGACGCCACTCCATGCCGCGATTCACAAAGGCGCGGAGATCATCGCGATCCTGGCGCACTTCTTCAATGACGGCGTCGGTTTCACGGAGTTCGTTCTCACGCACGTCACGGAGACGGCGCAGGCCTTCTTCGCCGAGGGTGATTTCTTTTTCGGGTGTGAGGCGCAGGCGGCGCGGTGGGTCTTTGAGCCAGCCGTCGAGTGACAGGGCGCGTTCGTGTTTGTCGAGTTGCGAGGCTTTGTTCACAGCGACGATGCCGCCGAGGAGGTGATCGAGCACTTTGCCCGCCACGGGATGCTGGGTCTCAAGCAACTCGCGCAGGGAGCCTTTCTCGACCTTGGTGGTGGTCTTGGCGGCTTCCTCGGGATGAATGAGCAGTTCGTTGGGGCTGGGTGTCTGCTGGGCCTGATCCCAGGCGGCGCGGAAGTCTTCGGGAATGACGGCGCGGCGGTTCATGCCGAGCACGGTCTCAAGTAGCGGCCACCATTTTTCGGCCGTGGGTTTTACTTCCACGACGCGGCCCAGCGCGACGGCTTTCTGGCCGCGAGACAGCAAGGCGTTGAGCAGAGGGGAGGGCGAAGCCTGGCCTTCGCGGAGTTGCGTGAGGTCTTTGTGCAACGCGGACTTGCGCATTTCGTGTTCGGCCAGACGAGCCTCGACGGGACGGAGCTGCTCCATGGCTTCGTCGCGAAGCTTGATGAAGGCGTGGGAGGAGTCGCGTGCGGCAGCGAGGGCTTTGCATTCGTCTTTGCTCTGCATGCCGGAGATGGCGGCGGAGGCATCGGTGGTGTCTTGCAGGCCGAGACGAGCGGCGTGCAGCGTCCAGTCCTGCCAGTGGCGCAGATGGGAGCGGATTTGCTCGTGCAGGCTGGTTGCAGCGGCTTCGAGGCGCGTGATCTCCTTGGAGACCTCGCGGCGGCGGCGGTCGTTTTCCTCCATGCGCACGGCTTTGTCGCCGAGGGCAGCACGGGCTGCCTCCACCGAGCGGCGCAGGCGGTCACGCTCTTCGAGGGTCTGCTCGTGCGTTTTGCGATTGTCTTCGTAATCGGCCTGTTTTTCGTCCAGTTCGGCGCGGCTGCGCTGGAGATTTTCCAGTGCTTCCTCGTGCTTCAAAGCATCGCTGAGGTGGGTGTAGAGGGCGGACTCGCGCTTGGAGTTGATCCAGTCCTGATGATGCGCGGAGATGCGTTTCAGGCGTTCGAGCTGATCGTGCATTTTCTCCAGCCGCTCCTGCGCGCGGCGGTGGGCATCGACGCTGGCTTTCACGGCCTTCACATCGGGCATGCCGGGTTCGAGGAGGAACTCGCGTACGAATTTCTCGAAGTTGCTCTCCGGCTCAAAGGCCATCGCGCGTGGGAGCGTCTTGCCCATCTGCTCGGGGTCGAAGCCGAGGTGGCTGCGCATGGCCATCTCATCGAGGTAGGCTTTCTGACGGTCCCAGACGTCACCATCGAGCTCGCGTTTCACGCGGGTGCGGAACTCGTCCTCCTGCAGGAATTGCATGGCCTGAGGTCCGGCTTCGCTGTTGAGGAAGTCCTGCCAGGCGAGGCGGCGGCCGGCGCAGAACCAGATCGTTGATGGCTTGGCCGTGGGGCTTTCGTATTCGATGCGCGCACCCCAGGTTTCGCGGCGTGGCTCTTCTTCACCCTGTTGTGCAGGCCAGGTGAACTCGAGTGCGGCGAGAGTGACGCTGCTGGGACGCAGGTAGCGCTCGTGGCCGTCGCGCCCGGTGGTGTTGGTGTCGCAGAGGCAGTAGCCACGCAGGCTGCGTCCGCTGCCCGCACCGGCAGCGGCTTTGTTGAATTTGCTCTGCTGTTCGCCCAGCATGACGAACTGAATGAGGTCCAGCAGGGCGCTTTTGCCGCTGCCGTTGGCGCCGGTAATCAGTGAGAGGCCGGAGACGTCGATGATCTGACGGTAGCCGTACCAGTTGACCGCGAGGATGCGGCTCAAGGTGATGCGTGACTGGCTCATGCGGGCACCTCCTCAGCGGCGCTGCCGTCTTTGGGCGGCTGAAAGGTCTCCGCGCGCGCCTGCCATGCGGCGATGTCATCAAACGGGATCACGCGGGAGAGGCTGGGCAGGATTTCGATCTGCATCTCCCCGGCCTGCGTCATGCCTTCGGGCTTGAGCGTGCGCACGAGGCGATGCCGACGCAGGCGAACGAGGCAGGATTCGATCTGGGATTTTTCCGGCGTGGCGACCTTGTCGAAGTAAACTTTCAGCGCAGCCCAGAGCTGATCCACGGTGACGATGACGGCCTCCTGGCTGCCGGTGCTGATTTCATCATCGTAGAGGCGCCACAGCGCGAGGAGCACCAGGGTCTCGTCCTTGTCGAAACGACCGAGGAGGAGGCAGGACTCGGTGCGCGGCCTGGCCTGCAACAGCGAGTTTTCGTCATCCACGATCAGTTCCAGCGCGAGGGGCGCGAGGTAATCCTCCACATGGGTGCGGTAGTGATCGCGAGCCAGCATGTAGAGTTCGCGTCCGCTGCCTTCATCGCCCAGCAGCACGCCGCGGCCGAGCAACTCCGCCAGCACCTCGCGCAGCGCGGCGCGGTCAGCATCCGGCACATCACTCCAAAAGGAGCGCGGCCAGAGGGGATCGGAGGTGGAGGCGGACATGGGGGAGGAGAGGATGCAACGATTGCAGGACTGCTCAAGGCAATGGTTCAAGACCTGAGCGAATCTCTTGCAGCAATCCGAGGCGATCATGCTGTCCGCACCAATGTTCGATGTAGGACCAGTCCAACTGTGGGAACTGCACATCCATCACATTTTCAGCATCTATCCGGTCCTGAGGCCTGCCCCAGCGCAGCTTTTGCACGATCACGTCTTCTGCCGTGGGCATGGTGACGTGATGCTGGAGAATGGAATTGTATACGGTACGCCTTCTGGACCACTGACTAAGATGGTGTGGATCATCGTTCCGCAAAAAGAACTCGACCTTAAAGGCCGAGCGTTTTGCTTTGAGAATGTAGCGGCGTGTCCAGGTGGACGTTTCCAGATACTGCTGGGGATCAAGATCGAATCCTGGCTCCAGCCTTTTGATCAAGCGGCTGAAAGCGGGCTCTTCCAGCTCCACGACAAAATCCACATCCTTGGTGGAGCGCGGGATGCCATAAACCATGGAGGCAAATGAGCCTGCCAGCATGTAAGACACATGCTCGGCTTCCAGTGCCTCGATGACTGCAATGACAAAATGCTGTTCCATCAGGCGCTGGTTGTGGCCAGAACATACAGCCCGCGATCTTCTCGTCGGCGCTGGCGGTCCAGCCTTTCCGTGAGAATCTGGCAAACCTGTTCATCCGTGATGCCCGGCGATTCCTGCCGTATTCCTTCCCGCATCCACTCAAACGCGAGGTCGATCTGATCCAGAGTGGCCACCAGACGCTCCTCCTCGCTCATGGAACGCGCGCGCATCACCTTCTCTCTGCGGATGGACCGCTGGAGATCTAAGGTGGATGTCGGCAGGGTAGTCATGAGGGTCGCATTAAAATAGTCCGTCACCATTGGCTGCCAAGCCCGGAATTGATCAGCCAGCTCAACTCTCCCGCTTCACTGAAAACCGCTCAATACGATGCCCGGCGTGGGTGTCGTGCTCAATGATGTGGGGTTCCAGGCCGTTGCGGCGGCGGAGGCCGTCCACGCTCCAGCGGACGCGTTTGCCGGCGAGGGCGGGGGCGTGTTCGTAGGCCACGACGGCGAGGAGGTCGAGGAGGTCGTCGGTGGTTTCGAGGTGGATGTCTTCGGTGCTGGTGGTGCCTTTTTTATTGGGGATGAGCTTGGCGACGAGGCGTGCGGCGCGCTGGGGTGTGAGGGCGAGGCGCTGGCGCTCCTTCCAGGCGGCGAGGACGTCGTCTTCGCTTTGTTTGACGGCGCCGCTTTGGCCGAAGGTGAGATCGACGGGGGCTTTGGTGCGGCGGGGCTTGTAGAGGGATTCGGTGCCGAAGAAGAAGCGGGTCTCGACACAGCGCGGGGCGAAGTCGGCGGGCTTGGCGCCGAGTTCGGAGAAGCGACCGCCGGCGTGGGCGGTGTTGATGGAGTCGCAGTAGGCTTTGATGATCTCCGGACGGCGGCCGCGAAGCTCGGTCTGGTAGCGGTAGCGCTGCTGGCTGAGGCGGTTGAAGGCGGCCATGCGCAGGTCGATGGCCTCGGCACGGCGTTTCAGGCCTCCGAGATCGCGATCAAGGCGGGTGAGGAGGGAGATGGCGAGGTCGTAGGACTCGGTGGAGTCGTAGCCGTAGTGCTCGCGCAGGCCTTCGGAGAGGCGTTCGCGCATGAGCGGATCGTCATGGCGCTCTGCAATGATGCTGCGGGCCTGTTCGATGCGCATGAGCAAGCCGCCGCGACGCAGGGCATCGTAGCAGACCATGTGCTGGCCCTGGCCGAACTCCTCGTAGAGGAGGCTCAGCGTGTCGGCGGCGGTGGCGCTCTGGCGCTGGCGCTGCTCGAAGCTGGTGACGATTTTTTCCACGGCGTGGAGCTGCTCGATGGCGCGTTCGAGGCGCTGGGAGAGATCGGTGACGGTGGAGCGGAGCTGATCGGGCTGCTTGAGCACGGGATCGAGCACGCCGCGCTCCTCCAGGGTCTGGCAGAGGCCGCGCAGCGTGTCAGCGAAGGTTTTCAGCTCGGCCACGCGGTCCTCGGCGAGGTCGCGCAGCATGCGCAGGAGGGGGCGCAGGCCGGGGGTGATGACGGCCCAGCGCTCATGCAGGCCGAGGGTCTGATCTTCCAGCCAGCCTGCGGCGATGAGGCGATTGAAAAACTGGCCGGCACGCTGCCGGGCATCGCGAAGGGCAGCGCCCTCATCTTCTGACAGCAAGGACAGGGGATGGCGGGCGATGACTTCGCGGATGATCTCGTTGGTTTCGCGCTGGGAGAGGCGTCCGGCCTCACCGGCTTCCTCGACCAAGCGGTCCGCGCAATCCACATAAACCGGCGCAGAGGGCCGTGCGAGGGGGCGGAAGAAATCCGCCGACACGCTGCGGCTGAGTCGGGTGCTGAGGGATTCGGGGAGCATTCAGTCTGCGCATCATGGGGAGGCACCATGCAGGGGCAACTTTTTCGATGAGCTGCGATCCCCGGAATAAAGGAAATTCGTATGCGAAAAAATGGAGAACAAGCATTGCGTGAGCGTTGGGCGGTTTCAACATAACCGCCCCCTGAGCGTCTAAGCCGCTCTCCTTCCTGCTCCCCCTCTATTTTGATGATGATCCCGACCTTGCTTACCACACGTATGCGGCAGATGCTGCTGTTGTCACTGCTTGCTAGCAGCGTGGGGGAACTGATGGCCACATCCTACACCTATGACACGGATGGCACTGCCAGCGGGGTGATCACCGAAGGAACGCTGGGCTGGAACGGCACCAACGCCGTGTGGAACAACGGCGGGAGTTTGATCGCATGGCCGGGGCAAAACACGGACATCGCGATCTTTGGCGGCGGCACAGCCGGGGCGGGAGCTGGCACGGCGGGCACTGTGACGGTGGGCTCCGTGCTGGCCAATGGCATCACGTTTAACACACCCAATGCCGGCAGCTACACGCTCAGCGGCGGCACCATCACGCTGGACGGCACCACGCCCACACTGACCGTGAACAGCGCCACGGCAGTCATCAACAGCGCACTTGCAGGAACCGTGGGCGTGACGAAGGCGGGAGCGGGGACGCTCACTCTGGGTGGTGGCAGTGCGAACACCCTGACGGGAACCACTGTGGTCAATGCCGGGACGCTGACTCTGAACAAGACCGCAGGGATTGATGCCATCGCCGACGACTTGACGATAGCGGGCGGTACCGTGGTCTGGAATGCGAGCAACCAGATCGCCAATGCTGCGGATATCCTCGTCTCAGGCGGGCAGCTGAACTTTAACAATGCCAGCGAGACGTTTGCCAGCTACACGCAGAGTTCCGGTGGCTGGCTCTCCAGTGGGAGCAACGCGGGCAGCATCTCCGTGAGCGGAGCTTTCAGCGTCACCGGCGGCAACCAGTATGTCGTCAACAGCGGCGGTCAGCTCAGCGTGGGCAGCATGAGTCTGACGGGCGGCAACGGGCTGCTGGTGGGCGGCAATGGCAGCACGCTTACCACAGTGACCGTGGGCAGCGGCGGGCTGACGCTCAATGGCCGCACCATCCAGCTCAATCTGGCCAGTGTTGCGGGAAGAGTGGGGAACAGCCTCAACCTGCAAGGTACTTTGAGCAATACGGGTGGCACCAGCATCATTCAGGCGGACGCCGCCACCACTCCGCTTTCAGGCAGCGTGGCGCAGGTGGATCTTGGAGCAGACCGAATTCTCGACATCAGTGGTGGCAGCCTGACCATCAGCAACTCCCTCACGGTGCTCGGTACTGGCACCACGGTGAAAAGCGGCGTCGGCACCCTGAACTTCGGTGTCACCGCCGGCACCAATGCCATCAAGCTTGCGACCCTCAGCATCACCGGAGGCACCGTGAGCCTGAACAACAACGAGCAGTTTCAGGACACCCTGAACATGACCAACAGTGGTGGGCAGATGAATTTCAATTCCAAGGCGGAAACCCTGGCGTCCTACACGCAGACGACGACCACCGCCAATCCGAGCAGCCTTACGACGGGCCTGCTCACCGGCATTGGGGGCAACGTCACTTTTACCGGCGCCCTCAAGGTCTCAGGCAATGGATACACCACTTCCGCGATCACGATCAGCTCCAGTTCCAGTCTCAGCGCTGCGTCGGTGGATCTCACGGGCGCGACTGGTGTGGCCGTTCTCATTGGCGGTGTCGGCACGGTGAGCGTCAGCCAGCTTAACATCGGCTCCGGCGGGCTGACCATGAACGGACAGACCATCAACATGAGCCGTGCGGCTGCGGGTCAGTTTGGTGCCAGCATCAATCTTGGTGGTGACTTCACGGCCAGCGGCATCAATTCCATCAGCTATCAGACCTCGGATGGCACACTCGTGGCGGGTTCTGTCGGCACGCTGAATCTGGGCGCTTCCACCCGCACCTTCACTCTCAACGACCCCACACCGACCACCCCGCCCACGACCGCGGATGCCAGCGATGCAACGACCATCAACCTCGTCATCAGCGGGAGCGGTGGCATCACCAAGGCGGGAGCGGGTAATCTGATCTTTACCGGTGTCAATTCCAACACCTACACCGGCGACACGAACGTCAACGCGGGCCGGCTTTACCTCAGCAAGACGGCTGGCAGCGATGCCCTGGCTGGCGACCTTTACATCAACAACGGCGGCTATGTGCAGTGGACGCAGAACAACCAGCTCAATGACGCCAATTCTGACGTGATCATTTCCACCGGCGGATTTGTGGATTTCAACGGCAAGTCCGAAACCTTCAACAACTTCACCAAAAGCGGCGGCACCGTAACGAGCACCGCTGGCTTCATCACCATCAACGGCATCATGAATGTCACCGGTGGCGGCAGCAATTTTACGACTCTCTTAGAGACAGGAAACCGCTACACCATCAATTCCAACGGCGTGACCACCGCCAATACCGTGACCTTTGCAGGGGCAGGCACCAGCGCTCTGCTGGTGGGCGGGAACGGTGCCACCCGCATCACCCGCTTTGTGGTCGGCAGCGGTGGCATCACCCTGCTGGGTAACACGCTTACCTTTAATCGTGCTTCGGCGACCGGCAATCAAGGCAGTGAATTCGTTCTCCAAGGCACGCTCACTTCCTCCGGCACAAGCCTCATCACGCGCGACACCTCCACCATCGGCGTCACCAATCTCAATCTCAACGGTGCCGAACGCACCTTTGCCATCACCGGAGGCACGACCACGGTGAACCTGAACATCGTGAGCAACAATCTCGAAGACACCATCGCCACCACCACGGCGACCGCCACCGCAGGAAGCATCAACAAGACTGGCGCGGGGATCCTCATCCTGAACGAAAACAACACCTACACCGGGAAAACCACCGTGCAGGCCGGCATTCTTCGACTCGGCAGCACCAGCATTGCCACCACACCCACGGCCACCACCATCACCGGGGCCATCAATGACTCGGTGTGGCTGGATGTCGCCAGCGGTGCCACCTTCAACAACAACACGGGCAGCACCTACTCGTATGATGGGACCGTCTCCGGCAGCGGCACGGTGAGCGGGAACTTCACCGCCACCGACGGCATCGGGGCAGTCAGCGGCAGCGGTATCATCCGCGCTGGAGGCAGCAGCAATGCTGCCAGCATTGCCACGGCTGGGGACCAGAATGGCACGCTTACTTTTGCCAACAATCTCACGCTTGCCACGGGTGCCACACGCCTGGATTTCACCATCACGGGCAGCACTGGAAACGCGGCCAGCAGCTACAGTGGAAACTTGACCACCTGGCTGGCGGCTCTGCCCACCACGAATGCCAGCCTGCTGACTGGCAGCCCAGGGAACCACGACCACGTGGAGATCACCGGTGTGCTCACCCTCAACGCTGGCGGCACCATCAGCGTCACCAATGCGGGCTACACCCCTGTTTTCGGAGACGTTTTCAACCTGTTCGACTGGGGCAGCCTCATCAACAACGGTTTCAATGCCTCTGCCACAGGAGGGGATCTCATCCTGCCCTCGCTCGGCGCGGGGTACGTCTGGGACACCAGTCTCTTCCTGAGCCACGGGACGCTCGTTGTGGTGCCTGAGCCCGGTCGTGCCGCCTGCCTGATGTTTTCTCTGGTCCTTTTCGCCCTCAGGCGGAACCGCCGCTGGAGGTGACATGTGATCGGCTACTCTGGGGCATGGACGATTCCGCCCTGAGGAGGGCGGTGCGCAAGACGGCCCATTGGACCGGCGTTGTGCTGGGCTGCCCTGATTTTGTCAAAAACGCCCGCCAACCCATGAAGACACGTCTCCTCATTCCTGTACTCTTCCTCGCCGCCGTTGTGCATGCCGCACCGCCGAAGAAGGACGAGGGCATCGACCCGAACAAGCCGGTCTCCTTTTACAAGCACATCCGCCCGATCTTTCAGGCGCAGTGCAATGGCTGCCATCAGCCGGCGAAAAAGAAGGGCGACTACATCATGACGGAGTTCGTGGCGCTGCTCAAAGGGGGTGAGGAAGGCCATGCGGTGGTGGCGGGCAAACCGGCGGAGTCCAATTTGCTGAAGCTGATTAAACCGGACGAAAAGGGCAAGGTAGAGATGCCGCAGAAGGCGGAGCCGCTGCATGAAACGCAGATCGCCCTGATCGAACGCTGGATCGCGGAAGGTGCGAAGGATGACACGCCGGCGTCTGCCAAGGCGCAATATGACATGGCGCACCCGCCGGTGTACGTGAAGGCACCGGCCATCACCTCCATCGATTATTCGCCGGATGGCAGCATGATCGCGGTGGCGGGCTACCATGAAGTTTTGATCCACAAGGCGGACGGCAGCGGCATTGTTTCACGTCTCGTCGGTCTGGCGGAGCGCATTCAGAAGCTGGCCTGGTCTCCGGATGGGAAGAAGATCGCGCTCACTGGCGGCAGCCCGGCGCGCATGGGTGAAATCCAGATCTGGGACGTGGCGGCGAAGAAGCTGGAGCTCTCCAAGTCGCTGACCTTTGACACCCTGTATGGCGCGAGCTGGTCGCCGGATGGCAAATTTTTGGCATTTGGCTGTGGAGACAATGCGGTGCGTGCCATCGAGGTGGCTACAGGCAAAGAAACGCTCTTCATGGGCGGGCACAGCGACTGGGTGCTGGACACCGTGTGGGGCGTGGATGGCAAGCATGTCGTTTCCTGCGGTCGTGACATGAGTGTGAAGCTCACCGAAGTGGCGACGCAGCGTTTTGTTGATAACGTGACTTCCATCACTCCTGGCGCGCTGAAAGGTGGGGTGCAGGTGCTGGCGCGGCATCCGCTGCGCAATGAAGTGCTCATTGGCGGCACGGATGGTGTGCCCGCGATCTACCGGATGGAGCGCATTACGAAGCGCGTCATTGGCGACAACGCCAACCTTATCCGCAAATTCCCCGCGATGCAGGGCCGCATCTTTGGCGTCGATTTTGCGCCGGATGGCAAGCGCATCGCTGCGGGCACCTCGTATGAGGGAACGGGAACGGTGAACATCTACGCCAGCGATTACGACAGCACGATGCCTGAGGCGGTGAAGAAGATCGTCGAAACGGTAAGCGGCAAGGGCCCGGCACTGGATGATTGGGTGGTCAAAGGTGTGAAGCAGCTCAGCAGCACCGCGATTCCCTGCGGCATCTTCAGCGTCACCTTCAGCCCGGATGGCAAATCGGTCGCCGTGGCAGGTCAGGATGGACAGATTCGTCTCATTGACGCGGCCACAGGAGCCATCGCCAAGGAGTTTGTCTCCGTGCCGCTGGTGAAGGAAAAAATCCTCGCTGCCTCGGACGTGATCGTGGACGACAGCGTGCGTGTGGTGGTCGAGAAGGACCACAAAATCGAAACCCTGCACGCTGGGCCGACGGTTGCCTCCATCGATGTCGAGCCGACCACGATCAAGATCGGCAAGCCGACGGAATATGCGCAGCTGCTGGTCACCGCCCGCATGAGCGACGGCACACGTGCGGATGTGACGCGGATGGCCAAGATCACTTCTGAAAATGCCGAAGTCGTGGATGTGAACACACGCGGCATGGTGCGTCCGGACAAGGATGGAGCGACCAATGTGAAGATCTCCTTCCAGGGCAAGACGGCGAACATCCCGGTGAATGTGAGCGGCATGAACGTGGCGCTCCATCCGGACTACGTGCGCGATGTGATGCCCATCATGTCGAAGCTGGGCTGCAATCAAGGCACCTGCCACGGCGCGAAGGAAGGCAAGGCGGGCTTCAAGCTCTCGCTGCGTGGTTATGATCCCGTTTACGATGTGCTCGCCTTTGCGGATGATCTCTCCAGCCGCCGTGCGAACGTCGCCTCGCCGGAGCATTCGCTGATGCTTTTGAAGGCCAGCGGCAGCGTGCCGCATGAAGGGGGCCAGCTCACCGTTCCGGGAGAGCTTTACTATGAGTCGCTTAAAGCCTGGATCGGCCAAGGGGCCAAGCTGGACCTGAAGACGCCGCGCGTGACCAGCATCGAACTGTCGCCGAAGAATCCGGTCATTGAGCGTGTTGGCGGTCGCCAACAGCTGCGTGTTATCGCGCGTTATGCAGATGGCTATGTCAAAGACGTCACCGCCGAGGCCTTCCTGGACAGCGGCAATGGCGATGTGATCGAGGCCGACAAGAAGGGGCTCATGACGAGTCTGCGCCGTGGTGAGGCGCCGATCCTTGCGCGCTTTGAAGGAGCCTATGCCGCCACCACCATCACGGTGATGGGCGACCGCACGGGCTTTGCCTGGAAGGAGCCGGAGAAGTGGAACAAGATCGACGAACTCGTGGCGCAGAAATGGCAGCGCATGAAGATCGAGCCGAGCGGCCTGTGCAATGACGAGGACTTTTTCCGCCGCATCCATCTCGATCTCACCGGCCTGCCGCCGAAGCCCGAAGAGGTCAATGCCTTCCTGGCTGACAAGCGTGACACGCGCACCAAGCGTAGCGAGGTGGTGGACAAGCTCATCGGTAACCCTGATTTCGTCGAGCATTGGGCCAACAAGTGGGCCGACATGCTGCAGGTGAACGCGAAGTTCCTCGGTGCCGAAGGTGCCGGCGGTCTGCGCACCTGGATCAAGCAGCAGGTCGCGGACAACACGCCGTACGACCGCTTTGCGTATCGCATCATCACCGCCACAGGCTCGAACAAGGACAACCCGCCTGCGGCTTACTTCAAGACGGTGCGCACGGCTGAAGAGATCAGCGAAAACACCACGCACCTCTTCCTTGCGACCCGCTTCAACTGCAACAAGTGCCACGACCATCCCTTTGAGCGCTGGACGATGGACCAGTACTATGAAACCGCGTCCTACTTCGCGCAGATTGACCTCAAGGGTGATCCTGCCGCCAAAGGCCAGACCATCGGCGGCAGTGCTGTCGAAGGCGCGAAGCCGTTGTTTGAAATCGTGGCTGACAAGAAAGACGGTGACGTGCTGCATCTGCGCACCAACAAGCCCGTCGCGCCTCAGGTGCCGTTTGAAACGGAACTCGTCAGCAAAACGGCGAGCACCCGGCGTGAGCAGTTTGCCACATGGATGACCAGCCCGCAGAACGATTACTTCGCCATGAGCTATGCGAACCGCATCTGGGGCTACCTCACCGGCACTGGCGTCATCGAACCGCTGGATGACATCCGAGCCGGCAATCCGCCGAGCAATCCTGAGTTGCTCCAGTACCTGACGAACGAATTTGTGCAGAGCGGCTTCAACGTGCGCCATCTGATGAAGATCATCGCCAACAGCCGCACCTACAATCTGAGCCTGGCCACCAACAAGTGGAACGAGGACGACAAGACCAACTACAGCCACGCCAAGGCGCGCCGCCTGCCTGCTGAGGTGCTGTTTGACTCCGTCTTTGCCGTGACCGGCAGCATGCCGAACATCCCTGGCATGCCCAAAGGCACCCGCGCCGCCGCTCTGGCGGATGGACAGGTCAAGCTGCAGGACGGATTCCTGGCCAACTTCGGCAAACCTGCCCGCGAATCCGTGTGCGAGTGCGAACGCAGCAACGAGGTGAACTTGGGCCCTGTGATGGCGCTGATGAGCGGCCCGACCGTGGGTGATGCCATCAGTGATCCGGGCAACGCCATTGCCAAGCTCACCAACGAGATCAAAGACGATCGCCAGCTCGTGGATGCGATCTTCCTGCGCATCCTCAACAGCCATGCGAATGAGAAGGAGATCAACGCCGCGCTGGCCTCCATGCAGGAGCTTGATCCTGAGAACAAGCAGCTCGCCGCCGCGCTCCAAGCCAAGGAGGCGGAGCAGCAGCCGATCATTGCCAAGGCCGAGCAGGAGCGCCTGGCCGCCATCGACGCCGCGAAGAAGGAACTCGAAGCCTACAAAGCCAAGATGGCTCCGGAGATCGCCAAAAAGGAAGCTGCGCGCAAAGCCGCCATCACCGCTGCGGAAGCCAAGGTGAAGACGGTGCAGGACACCGCCGCTGCGAATCAGCCTGCGTGGGAAAATTACCTCGATCTCACCACGGAATGGCAGCCGTTTGACAGCATCAAGGTGCAGCGCGCCGCTGGCGTGGAGAAACTCGAAGTACAGCCGGATGGCAGCCTCTTTGCCACCGCGCTGCCTGCAGGCCGCGAAACCGCCGGCAACTACATGCTGATTGGTAAAACGACACTCACCAACATCACGGCCATCAAGCTGGAGATGCTGCCTGATGACCGCCTGCCCAGCAACGGTCCTGGCCTCGCCTCCGATGGCAACTTTGTGCTCGGTGAACTCACCGTCCGCACGGACCCCATGGACGCCAAGCGCAGCAAGCGCGGTGGTGAAGAGCAGCTGCTGAAAAATCCGAAGGCCGACTTTGAGCAGACCAACTTTGTCGTGACCGAAGCCCTCAAGAAAGGCAATCGTGACCGCGGCTGGGCTGTGAGCCCGCAGGGTGGTTTCCGCCATGAAGCCACCTTTGAATTCGCCAAGCCTGTGGCAAATGACGGCGGTTCGCAGTTCACCATCGTGATGACCTCCAACTTCCAGAACGGCAAATACAACCCGGGTCGTTTCCGCTTGTGGGTCACCACCAGCCCGACCGTTCGCTTTGGCACACCCGCCGCTGTTGCCGCCGCGCTGAAGGCCGCCAAGCGCACGCCTGAGCAGAATGCGCTGCTGACCCAGCACTTCCTCAACCAGTTCAAGGACTACCAGACGCAGAAGAAGGTGCTGGCCAATGCCCGCAGGCCGCTGCCGGTTGATGAGCAGCTTGTGGCACTTGAAACCAAACACACCGATACGCAGAAGCCGATTCAGATTGATCCCAAGCTGGTCCAGCTCCGTCGTGATGCTGGTCTGAGTCAGACACAGCTTGGTAATAAGCGGCTTACGGCTGCGCAGGATCTGGCGTGGGCCTTGATCAACTCGCCTGCGTTCTTGTTTAATCACTAAGGCGCTTTGTTAAGGCAGCCCGGTTGCGGCGCAACTGGACTGCCTTACCTGCCTTTCACCGTCGAGCATTGACTCGGTGGCATTGGTGCAATAACTTCATACCATGAACGTCGAACGTTTTCCAGGTCTCGCGCAACTGCCCGACGAGGACAAGATGACTCTGATGGCAGAACTTTGGAAAGATGTCATGGATGATACCCCCGATGACAATCCTGCGCTGGCGGAATTCGTGGAGCAGCGTTGGCAGGAATACCGGCAACACCCTGATCGTGTGTCTTCTTGGAGTGAGGTCAAAGCTCGTATTGTTGCCTCTCGTGCATGAAACATGAAATCGTCTGGACGTGGGCCGCTGAGGCCGACTTGCAGCGTTTCTATTCTGAGGCCGAAGACATTCAGGACGGTCGGGGCGTGGAGTTGCTAACCCAAGTTGAAACCGCCACGGCCTTGCTGGCGCAATTCCCCCCGCATGGCTTGCAATTGGAGGTTTCCAGTTAGACGCCTTATGATTAGGCGTCGCAAGCTTGCCTTGTTTTACGTTCCTGAATCGCGTGGCATTGTCATCATTGGCGTTGCTGACATTCGACGTGATCCAGACAAATGGTGGGATGAACTGCTCAATCGTATGCCATGAACGACACCTCATCAAATCCTCCCACCCCCACAGTTATCCTCATCCACGGACTGGGGCGTTCGCGACGCAGCATGTGGCTGGTGGGGCTGTGGCTGAAGTTTTGTGGGTATCGGGTGAAGAGCATTGGTTATCCGTCGCACCGTGTTTCGATTGCGGATGCGGTGGGGAAGCATCTGAACCCGGCGCTGGAACGGCTGGAGATTGCCGAAGGTTCGCGGGTACATTTTGTGACGCATTCGCTCGGGGGCATTGTGTTTCGGGCGTGGGCGGCGCAGCGTGATCCGGCGTTTCCGCTGGGGCGTGCGGTGCTGCTCGCGCCGCCGAATCAGGGAAGTCAGATCATTGATGAACTGGGCCAGTGGCGCTGGGTGCGCTGGCTGCTGGGGCCGGTGTCAGCAGAGCTCGGCACGGATGCCGCCAGCACGCCGAACACGCTGGGGCCGCTGCCGCCTGAGACGGGTGTCATCATGGGAAACAAGGACACGTTGCCGGTTTTTCGGCGTTTGCTGGGCGCGGAATCTGATGGGGTCGTCACGATTGCCAGTTCGCATGGGGAGGGCGAGGCGGACTTCACGCTGCTGCCGACGAATCATGCCACGATCATTCTGCAGCCTGCGGTTTTCCGGGCGGTGCACCGGTTTTTGAAGACGGGGAGTTTTGGGGAGTGAAGGTGGTTCGATTCCAGATCACGTTCATCACGCCGTCGGTATTCCGCATCATTTCGTCATTCGTGAATCGTAGTGTCTCGATACCTTGAGATCGTAAGAAGGACTCTCTTGCTGTGTCGTGCTGCTTTCCTTCGGTGGTGTTGTGCTGTCCGCCATCCAGTTCGATTGCGAGCTTCAAATCCGCGCAGTAGAAATCAAGGACGTAAGGTGCCACCGGATGCTGGCGGCGGAACTTGCGTTTGTTCATGCGGCGGCCGCGCAGGCAAGCCCTCAGGAGAGCTTCGGGATCTGTGGCGTCTTGGCGGAGCTTGCGGGCGAACTCAATGAGAGTGAGACGTTCGCCGGTGATTTCATAACGAATTTCTTCCAAGCGCGTGAGCATGGGGGAACTACATCATAAGGTGTAAGCGGGCGTCAAGGATGCTTTGGGCCGCCCCTCACCCAGCCTCTCCCCGAAGGTGAACATGGAGCGATGCATGCCTTCGGCGGGGAGAGGGGGATGCGTTTTGGCTCCGACTCACTTTCGAATGGGGGTAGCGCACTTCCCCTCTCCCCGCCCCATGCTGCGATGCTCCATGACAATCTTCGGGGAGAGGCGGGGTGAGGGGTGATATGCCGATCACGTCGGTCTTGTCTCAAGGCGCGGCCAGCTTGGTGACGACGTGGCTCATGTAGGGGAAGAGCTGTTTCTTGCGGCTGACGACGCCGGCCATGTCGTAGACGTGTTCTTTGGCCTGCGGGTAGTCGATGGCATCGATGACGCGCTGGTCTCCGGCAACCAACAGCACGCTGTGGTGGCGGGTGATGTCGGTGACCATGAGGCAGGCGAAGTGGAGGTTGTGCTTGGTGAGCAGGGATTGCAGGGCGCCCTGCAGATCGGCTTCGCGCTTCCAGAATTCGTCGAGGCCGAGTTCTTCGATCTGGGAAATGCTGATGTGCCAGCCGTTTTCCTCGAACACTTTGCGGTCGCTTTCCAAGGCGCGGTCAGGGGTGTTCTCGCGGAGCATGGAGCCGGCGGCGAAGAAGTCTTTGACGAACTGGGCGCTGTCGATGCCGCCGATACTGCTGAGCCATTCGAGGATTTCCTTGTCCGTGCTCGTCGTGGTGGGGCTGGTGAGGTGCAGCGTGTCGGAGATGATGCCGGCGCAGAGGCAGATGGCGGTGGATTTGTCCGGTGCGGCTTCGCGCATGCGGTACATGATGCCCACGATGGTGGAGGTGCTGCCCACGGGTTCGTTGATGAAACGTATGGGCTCCTTGGTGCGCAGATTGCCGCTGAGACGATGGTGATCGATCACCTCGATGATTTCGGCCTCATCGGCTCCGGCCACGGCCTGGGCAAATTCATTGTGGTCTACCAGCACGAGCTTCATGCGTGGCAGGTCAATGAGGTCTGACTTGGAGAAGACGCCGAGGAGTTTCTGTGTTTCTTCGTCGACCACGGGAAAGAGCGGCTGGCCGGAATGCTGCGCTGCCGGCACAATTTCGCGCAGCGGGGTGCGTGAACCGAAGGAGAGGAATTCGTGTGTAAGCGCCTCGCCGATGGGGCGTGAAAAGCGCAGGAGCTGCGAGGTGCTGGCGGTGTCGTAGGGTGAATAAATGATGGCGACACCCTGCTGTGCGGCCCGTGTCAGAATGCTGGAGGTGGCTTTGAACTTGCCGGTGATGATGAGGCAGCGCGCATTCATCTCGATCGCCAGTTCGTGAATCTCCGGGCGGTCGCCCGTGATCATCACAAGGCGGTTTGCCGGGAACTGCCGGGTGCGTTTGTGCGTGGTCTCCAAGCTGGATGCCGCGACGACGAGCACGAAATCCTGAATTGTTTCCAGATCGGCTGCGGCACCACCCAGGATGCCGTCGAGAGCATTGACAATGTTCAGCAGGCTGCTGCGGACTTCACGATTGGCCTGGTCCGTTTTGTCATTTGTCTGCGCCGGCAGAAAGAGCTGCGCGAGCTCCTGAATGGCCGGCATACCGAGCAGGCGGCCTTCGTCATCGACGATGGGGATGCTGCGGAAGTTGTGATCCATCATCATCCGATACACGGAGAGGAAGGTCTGGTGCGGGCTGGCGGTGAACACATCGCGCCGGCAGATGGAGGCGGCGGTGGGCCGGACATCGAGCAGGAGTTTGGGGCCGGGAACGCCTGCGGTTTGCAGCACCCAGTTGGTGCGCACACTGAGTTCGCCACAGCAGGCGGCTTCGGCCTTCATCCCGCGCACATCCCGCAAGAAGGCCGCATAGCCGATGGCGGAACAGATGGCGTCCGTATCGGGATTGCGATGCCCGATGACGTGGATTGTGTCCGGAGAGGGGGACGGACGCAAGGCCGACGAAATGCGGACGATTAACGACGAATTATCCGTCGCGGCTGTTTCAGTGGCGGCCATGCGTCAGGCGGTAAGGATGGGACAAACTCAGGCGAAACCCAGTGCCGTGATGCGGGCATGCACAGCGTCCTTGTTTTCAAGAAGTTCGGCGATGGGGTCCCACTTGCCGGTGGTCAGTGCTTCGAGCGCGGACCCTGGCAGGGTGATGGCGAATTCCTGGTCTTCGAAAAACACCTTGCCAGCAGCGACGTCGATGGTGACTTCGAGCTTCGGGTTGCGCTCGATCTCGTTGGCCAGCACGCGGATGTCTGCAGCGCTCGCGCACACGCAGGGGATGCCGAGTGTGGTGCAGTTGCCGAAAAAGATTTCCGCGAAGCTCTCGGCAATCACGGCACGGATGCCGAAACGATAGAGGGCCTGAGGGGCGTGCTCACGGGAGCTGCCGCAGCCGAAATTGGTGCCGGAGAGCAGGATGTTGGCGCCTTTGAAACGAGGATCGTCAAGGGGGTGGCCGGTGGGCTTGCCGTCCTTGTCGAAACGCACGTCGTAGAAGGCGAATTCACCGAGTCCGTCAAAGGTCACGCATTTCATGAAGCGTGCCGGGATGATGCGGTCAGTGTCGATGTCCGAGCCAGGAACGTAAACGCCGCAGCCGGTAACTTGGGTGATTTTTGCGAGTGCCATGAGGGGTGCGACAGTAACGGAATTCGGCGTGAGGGCAATGCACATCTCAGCGTCCTTGCTGCTGGATCAGGGCGGTCCGTGCCTGATCAGCCTCCAAGGCGGTCTGGCGGAGGAGTTCGCGGTAGCTGTCCAGCCAGTTGGTGGTGCCTTCGGGGTTCAGGGCCTTCGCTTTTCCGGCCCAGAGGTAGGCAAATTCAGCCTCCTGATAGTGCTTCATGCGGTGATAGTGCATGCCCAGGGCCAGGCGGGGCTCCTCGTAGAGCGGGGCGAGGATCAGCGCCCGCTGGATGGCCTGAAAAGCGGCGTCGTTTTTGCCAGCGGCATCCAGGGCATCCGCCAAGGCGAGTTGGTAGAGGTAATTGTAGGGATTGAGCGTCGTCGCACGGGTGAGTTCTTTCAGCGAGGCGTCCACGGTGCGGAGGTAGGCATCCTTGGTCATGTGGGAATGGATAGAGTCCATCAAGGCCACGCCGTGCTGATAAGCCAGCACGGCGTTGCGTGGGTCCATGAGCGTGGCGCGGGCGAAATGACCCAGAGCTTTGCCTGTTTCGCCATCCTTGATTTGGAGCCGGGCATAGGCGGCATAACCATCCGCCGTGCCGAAAATCGCCGCAGCACCCAGCAGCGTGGTGGAGGCTGCGAGCATGGCGATTTTCATGAGGAAGCGCAGCCCCCAGATGCGCCGGGATTTAAACACTTCGCTCTCGATGCCGGGATTGGCGAGCAGGCCGAGGAGGATGGCGCCGACCAGGGCGGTGATCGGGATATGTCCTTGAAATTCAAACACCGCCTGCACCAGCGTGGCCAGCAGTGCGGCGATGCCGCCGAGCGTGAGCGCCAGCGCATTGCTACTGAGCATGCCGGTGGCGGGGAATTTTTCCAAGGTGAACCAGCGCAAGAAGCGAAGGCCGTTCAACAGGTGTGCCAGCAGCACCAGCAGCACCAGCGCCAGCCCGGCCCAGCCGTAATCCGCCAGCGTCTGCAGGTACTCATTGTGAGCGAAGAGGGCATCTCCCATGTATGGCGAAGATTCCGGATCCCGATGCGTGATGCTGCCTTCGTAAAACATGCGTGATCCAACGCCAACCCAGGGTGACTCTGCATTCTGCGCCAATGCGGCGCGCCAGATGTACACGCGCAGGTCCTCGCCCAGCGGGCTGGTCAGCTGCCGCCTGAGCATGGATTCTTCATTGACCTTGTAGAGCGCGCCGCCTGCGGCTCCCCCCACCAGCAGCAGGGCGATGATCAGCCATTTGAAGAGCGACCGCTTGGTGCTCCATACGATCCACAGCGTGAGCAGCACAAACACCACACCACCGACGGCAAAACCCAGCATCGCCGCCCGGCTGGCTGTCAGGGCCACTCCTGCGAGCATTGATAAAATGGCAAAACCCAGCAGCAGCCGCGAGGCAATGTGAATGCGCGCAAACAGCATCAGGCCTGCCGACAGGAAGGCCGTGAAGGACAGAAACGCGGCGAGATGATTGGGATTGTTGAAAAAGCCGCCGATGCGCCCGGGCTGGAAGGAACGCGAGAAGCCCGGCACCAGATGGAAATCCCAGCGGCCTTTGAAATGCACCCAGCCGGCGGTCAGATTCCCTGCCACCAGCACCAGCAGCACACAGACGATGCCAAGCCGCCATTTCGAGTCGCTGACAGCGGTCACCGTCAACAAATAGGCAATGAAGCCTGCCAGCAGCACGGCGGCGTCCTCACGTGCATAGATCTCCACGGGGGAAGCCCAGGCACGCCAGCCCACGTAGCCTGCCAGCAGGAGCATAGTGAGCAAACACCAGTCACTGGGTTGAAAACTCACGCGCAATTTCCAGCGCAGGACGGCGGTCAAACCCGCGAGACCCAGCAGCAGACACCCGGGCCAGAAGAACAACAAACGCGTCTCCGTGCCGAGCAATCCGGTCACGAACAGGCCAAGGAGAAAGAGAATGAGAGCGAGTTTCTGCATGCAAAAGGCCGCCCGGAGACGGAACAAGCGGAAACTGAACACCGATTCTCCGATGTTGGACACTGAAAAGTTTTCTGACTCAAGCTCATGGAGAGGCGGTTATTAGAGGATGCCGCGTTGTGATACTATTATGATCAAAGCGGACATTTGATGGGTTCAGTACTGTTTATGGCCGGTGTTATGCTTGGAACCTGAGGGCAAACCCCTGTTTCGAAAATGCCCCCAAAGTACCCCAACGCCCTGCGGAGCGCCTCCGCGAGGTACGCCTGCACCTGTGCTTTTTTCCTGCTTCTTAGCAGCTTGCTATGCCCCTCCCTGGTTCGAGCTCAAAACTGGACTGGGGGAGGAGCGGACAACAACTGGAGCACAGCCGCTAATTGGAGCAGTGGTTCACCGCCCGCTGCCACCAGCATCAACTTCACGGGCACGACAAGGCTGACCCCTTTTAACGACACTACGGCGGGTACAAGCTACGCTACTTTCAACTTTTCCTCCACTGCCGGTGCATTTGTGGTCAGTGGCAATGCGGTGGTGCTGGGAGGCGACGCCACCAACAGCTCGGCCACCAAGGAGACCATCAATCTGGTGCTGCAGCTGGGCAGCGGGACCAGCCGCAATTTCAACATCGTGAACGCGGCGGGGGAGCTGGAAATCAGCCAGGGGATTGCCAACCTTTCCGGCACGGCCAATCTGGTGAAGGTGGGCCGGGGCGCCCTGACGTTCACCGCAGCAAACACCTACAGTGGACTCACCAGTGTGCTGGATGGCACGCTGACAATCAGTGGTGCCAATGGCAGCATGGCGCTGGGCACCGGCATCACCGTCACCAATGGGGCGACCTTCCGCCTCTCCAACACCGCTGCTGCCAACAACACTGCCCGACTCGCAGACACGCAGGCTGTTTCATTGAACGGTGGCAACATGCAATTCCTTAACACGGGCGGGGCCGCCAATTACAGTGAAACCGTCGGGGTGCTGACGCTTGCCGGAGGAGTGAACACTCTGACGAGCAGCCAGGCGGACAGCGGCCAGACTTCTGCGATCACCTTCAGCAGTCTGTCGCGAACCAATGGCGTGGTGAACTTCAGCGGCACGGGCCTGGGTGACGACACGCGCAACCGTATTGTTTTCACCTCAGCCCTGAACAACGATGGCATCATGGGCGGCTATGCCACGGTGGGGAATGAGTTTGCGAAATATGACGCCACGGTGGGTTCGGTGCGCGCCATGCAGGCAGGTGATTACATCACAACGGACCAGGATACCTGGACAGCGACGTCCAATGTCAAACTGACGGCGAGTCCTTCGATGCTGAGTGCCAGCCGGCAGATCAACTCATTGAACCTCGCCCCGGGGAGTGCATTCACAATGGATCTGGGCGGACGCACTCTGCGGGTGGAAAGCGGGGGCATCCTCTTCAGTGGCAGTCAGACGGCGATGGTGCAGCATGGCACGCTGAGCGCCGGCGAAGGCACAAATGCGGCGGGGAATCTGATCATTCATCAAAACAGCAGCGGCATGCTGACTCTTGGCGCACGCATCACCAACAATGGTACGGGAGTGGTCAGCGTGACGAAGGCAGGCACGGGCGGACTCACGTTCATGGAGGACAACACCTACACGGGGGCCACCTACATTTATGCAGGCAGCCTGCGCACGGGCGTGAGCGGTGGTCTTTCCGCCAGCTCGGCCTTAATTTTGGGGGACAGCTCCGGCACGGCAGCCGCGCTGGACACCACAGGCACCAGCCAGGCCATCGGCGGACTGCAGGTGCTGGCAAACACCACCGCTGTGAATGCCATCACCGTGACCGCTGGCGAGACGTTAACCATCAATGGGGACGTGAGCATCGGCGGCAACGTGGCTGCAAGCGTCACCAACACCACGATGAACGGTGGGGGATCGCTGGTCATCAATGACTCCGGCGGCACCTTTCAGCTGGGGATGGCCACGGGCAACATCAGCTACAACACGGCCATTCTGGATCTCACCGGCATGTCTTCATTCACAGCAAACATGGGGACAGCCAGCGGTGTTTTTCGAGTGGGAGACAACAACACGACGGGGAATGTTTCCGCCTCGGTGCTGAAACTGGCGGTGAACAGCACCATCACCGCGAACCGTATTTCTGTCGGCGGTGAATCAGGCAGCGGAACTCAGACAATCTCCTTCGGGGTTGGGGCCACGGTCTTGAACGCAAACACGCTGGACCTTGGTCCGATCGGGGGAGGAGCGCGGGCCATTGGCGTGCTCAGTTTTGCCACCAGCTCCGGAACGCTCAAGATTCGTGCGGCGGATGGCGTCGGGGCAGCCGTATTGAATGTGGGGAACTCTGTGGTGCCGACCACCGCTGGATCGCTCGGGGCAACCTTTGACTCACGCGGCCACAATGCGGACCTGAAACTGAGCACACTCAATGTTGCCGGTCGCAGCGCAGGCACCGGGATAACGACAGTCACTTTTGACTTCGACACTGGCACGCTGGAGGCCGCCACGGTCAACCTCGCGCAAAAGCTCAGCGCCAACACGGCCTCTGGTGCCATCGCTGGTACCATGACCCTGGCTGGAGGAACTATTACTCTGGGTACTGTCAATCTGGCCAGCAATACCACAAACACTGGCACCGCCTCCGCGATTCTGACCTTTAGCGGGAACAACACGACCACGATCGGCAGCATTTCGATGGCGTCTGCCACCATTGCGGGTGGAACCGCCACTGCGGTTCTCAACTTAAATGGCGGCAGCATCACTCTCAATGGTGCCATCACGCGTGCGGGGGGCGCGGGTACCAGCACTGCCACAGTGACACTCAACGGTGCCACGCTGGACATGGGAGGTAATGCGATAGGCAGTCTTTCCAACACGATCACCTTTACTGCCCAGTCAGGTATTCTCAAAAACGTGGCCTCCATTAATGGAACTACGGGAGGACTGATCAAGACCGGAACGGGCATCCTGGAGCTGCAAGGCAGCAACGGCTATGTCGGCGCGACGGTGATCAGCGCCGGCACTTTGAAAGTCGCCACACTCACGAATGGAGGCGCGGCCAGCACGCTGGGCAGTTCCAGCAATGCGGCGGCCAATCTGGTGCTCAATGGCGGCACACTGCAATACACGGGAGCTGCGACCACTACGGATCGTCTTTTTAGTGTGGGCACAGCCACGGGCAGCGTGATCGCTGCTTCAGGCAGCGGCACGGTGAAATTCACCAATACGGGCAGCATGGGATTTAACAGCCAGTCGGGAACGCGGACATTGACACTGACGGGCACCAACACGGGGGAAAACAGCATCGCGGCTGTCATAGGTGACAATGGCGGACTCACCTCGGTGACTAAAACAGGGACAGGCACCTGGGTGCTAACGGGGGCCAACACATACGCTGGTACCACGACGGTGAATGCGGGGACGCTGATGCTGGACTTTAGCGCGGCGGGCGCGCCGACTTCCAATATACTCAGCAGTTCCTCCGCCATCTCTCTCGGCGGTGGCACGCTGAGCATCCGTGGTGGCAGCGGTTCGCCCACCCAGAGGCTGGCAAGCCTGGCGCTGACGGCCGGAGCCAATACTCTTTCTCTGCCACCCAATGGAGCCACCAGTCTGGTCGTGACGCTCAATGGTGCCAGCATCAGCCGGACTGCGGGGAGCACGCTCAATCTGATGGCCTCCGGCACGGCTTCGTTTACCGCCACCAATGCACTCAATAATTCGGCAGGCATCCTGGGATGCTACGCGGTCTTCAACGGGGCGGACTGGGCTACACGTGATGTCTCGGGCAATCTGGTGGCGTTTTCCAACTACACTGCCCTGCCCACCACGGGGGGCGATACGGCGACCAATTATCTCCTCACTTCCGGCACTTCCTTGACGGGTGCGCTCACCGTCAACAGTCTCAAAATCACTGGCACGGGAGTGACGCTGGATGGAAACACGCGGGCCATCACCTTCACCGGCACAAGCGGCGGTCTGCTGTATGCGCCCACCTTATCGAGCGACACCTACAGCATCACTGGCAGCGGAGTCGTGGGCGCGGGCACTGCCAATGAGTTCATCGTGCAGGTCAGCCAGGGGACGCTGAGCATTGCCAATCCGGTGGTCAGCAGCACGGCCACGGCTGGCAGTTTGACCAAGGCGGGAGATGGCACGCTGGTGCTCACTGGAGCCAGCCTTTTCACAGGGGCTACCACGGTGAATGGCGGCACGCTGGAAATCAGCGGGACGGGCACGCTGTCATCCAGTGCGGGAAACATCACGGTGGGTGCCGGAGCAACGCTGCGGGTGAACAGCACCAATGCGGCGCAGGCCATTGCGGACAGTACTGATGTGGCCGTGGCGGGGACTTTCGAGGTACGCGCCAATGAGACGCTGGGAGGTCTTTCCGGACTTGGAACGCTCCGCAATGGAGGCAGCACCAATGCGGTGCTCACCGCTGGGAATGGCAATGAGACCAGCAATTTCAGTGGCCTGATCCAAGACGGCAGCACGGGTACGCTGGGCATCACCAAGGCGGGAACGGGTGTGCTCACGTTCGACGGTTCTCTTTCGAACACCTACACTGGAACCACCACCATCAGTGCTGGCACTCTGTCTCTGGCGAAGACTGGCGGTGCCATTGCTGTCGTTGGCAATATCACTGTCGGAGATGGGAGTGGTTCGACGGCTGACATCCTGCTGCTCGGTGGAAGCGAGCAGATTCAGGACACCGCCGTGGTCACTTTGACAGGCAACAGCACTGTCGCCGGAACCGGAACCTTCAGGCTCAATGGCAACACCGAAACGATCGGCGGTCTGTCCAGTGCCGGAGGCACTCAAAACGGTGTGGTGGAAAACGCGCTGGCCAGCACGACCGGAAAACTGATCGTGAACACCACGACGGACCAAAGCTTCACTGGAGTGATGCAAAATGGAACGGGCACTTCTTCGGTTCTGGTCTTTACCAAGGTGGGGGCAGCACAGCAGACGCTGGCGGGCACTGCGGCCAACACCTACACCGGTGTCACCACTGTGCTGGGCGGTACGCTGAGGCTGAACAAGACGGCAGGTGTCAATGCCATTGCGGGCAGCCTGAGCATTGGTGATGGCACCGCTTCCTCCATGGTGCTGCTGGCAGCAGCCAATCAGATTGCCGACTCTACGATTGCCACGCTGGCGGGAACAGGAGCGACGGCGGGCGTGTTGAGGCTGGCTGGCAACAGCGAAACCCTGGCAGGAATCAGCAGCAATGCACTGGTGGGCGGCGGGGTGGTGGAAAACGAGTCTGGTGTGGCCGGAACAGCCACGCTGACAGTGAACGTGGCCAACAGCACCACTCAGACATTCACCGGTGTCGTGCGTGATGGCGATGGCGTCGGTACGGACGGCTCGCTGGCGTTGGTGAAAAGCGGCACGGGTGTCCAGGTCATGTCAGGCGACAACACGTATAGCGGAGGCACCACGATCAATGCAGGCACTTTGGTGACAGGCGGCGTTGGCAGCGGGCAGGTGGTGAACAATGGCACGCTGATCATCAATCGCACGAGCGAGGCCACCCTGGCGCAGGCGATGACGGGAACAGGCTCCTTGATTCTCGGCAGCAGTGGCACGGTGGTGCTCTCCGGGAACAGCAACACCTACAGCGGCGGCACCATCGTGGATCAGGGCACACTGCGTATCATGAACAGCTCCGGCTCAGCCACGGGCACGGGTGCTGTCACCATTGCCAATGGGGCGACACTTTCAGGAACGGGTCTGGTGGGAGGCGCCACGAACATTAACTTCGGAGGCACGCTTTCGGTGGGTTACAATGGAAGCGCAGGGCAGACGATGACCCTGAACGGCGGTCTCTTCTCTGCGGGCACCTTGCAGTTCGATCTCTGGGGCAACGCGGGCGGAGTCAATCCCGGCACCAATGCCGATCTCCTGATCGTGGGTGGGGGAGCTGTGACCCTGAGCGGCACCTTGCAGGTCACAAGCACTGGCATCAGCACCTGGGCTGTTGGCGACAGCTGGAAGCTCATCGACTGGGGCACCGTGCTGCTCTCCGACCGGACGGTAGTCTTTGATACCTTCGTCATGCCCACCCTTAGTGGAGGTCTTACTTGGGACACTTCTCAGCTTGGGCAGACCGGTTACATAGCCATCGCTCCTGAACCTGGCCGGATGCTTCTGTTGATGGTCGGGTTGGTGATGCTGGGACTGCGTAGAAAGCGGAGCGTCAGTGTCGCTTAAAGATCTTGCGAATGGACTGTGAGGGGGCTCTCGTCGTTCATGGGACCGGCATTGAATCATCTTATCGAATGCACTGACGTTCTTCAAATCGCTGAGGCGGTCTTTGAACGCGTGTTCCGCAGCGGACTTGATCAGCCCGGCTTTGCTGTTTTGGTGATGCCTCAGAATCTCAGTTCCCAGGAACTGCGCCATTCCATGACTGTTCTCAAAGAACGACTTTCCGAGCTTCACACTATGAGATGGGGCGAGGCCCTAGAATATCTTTCACTGGGTCGCTTCGACCAGCAGAACAGCACCAAGCTGCATTTGGACGGTGCTCCAGTGCGGTCGTTTCTCATGCTCGGCTACGAGCCCACGAACGTGCGCAGCGAGTTTCAAATTGCTGACTTCAGCCGCTGCGCATGTGACATGGGGCTGTCTCCTGCGGAGTTTATGAGCCAGCACAATCCTATGTTCAGCGCCGGCGCTGAACTGCTGCGCGACTACGTCTCCAACACCACGAACTGGCATGAGGACTGCCCCCGCATTGTCCTCATCAACAACAGCATTGCAGACCCCGGAATGCATGGGATGACCTATGGTGTGCTGCATGGTGCTTTGATTCCGGTGCCAGATCCTCAGGCGTCTCGTATCATCAACTCGACCATGATGGCCCCGGCATGCTTTGTGGCTAGCGACCCTGCAATGCAGGTGCAGGAGTTTGTCTATACGGATCAAATTTCCGGTCAAATTCTAGGCTAAGCCGGATCACAGCGGCAGCGGCTGGTCTTCGCCGATGACCTTCACTTCCATCTCCAGAGTCACGCCGCGCTCGTGCATGGCGGTGTCTTTGATCTGGGCCACGAGGTCGAGGACTTCGCGGGCGGTGGCGCCGCCTTGATTGACGATGAAGTTGGCGTGGACGTCGCTGACGATCGCTTTGCCGACGTTGCGGCCTTTGAGGGCGAGGTCGTCGATGAGTTTGCCTGCACCGCAGATCTCGGGGTTTTTGAAAGTGCAGCCAGCGCTGGCACCGACGGGCTGGGAGATGCGGCGTTTTTGGTGGGAGGCGGCGAGCTTGGTGTCGATCTCGGTCTGCGGGGCAGGGGTGCCTTTGAACACGGCGGAGACGACGTAGCGCTCCTCAAACTCCGGCACGCTGCGGTAGTGGTGCGTGATCTCGGCCAGCGGCTTTTCCTTGATGCTGCCGTCTGTGTCGATGAAGCGCACGCTGACGATTTGATCGAAGGTTTCGGAGCCCATGGCGCCGGCGTTCATGCGGATGGCACCGCCGAGATTGCCGGGGATGCCTTCCATCCATTCAAAGCCGCCGATGCCGGCATTGCGGGCCGCACTGGCGATTTTCTTGAGCCGTGCTCCGGCTCCGGCGGTGATCAGGTCACCATTCACGGTCACGTTTTCGAAATCGCCCTTGGTGTGAATCACCGCGCCGCGGATGCCGCCGTCTTTGACAAGGAGATTGGAGCCGCGGCCGATCACACGGATTGGGATCGAAGCAGAGCGCAGGTAGCGCACGACTTCGGCGAAGGAGGCCTCATTGCGCGGCTCGATCCAATACTGTGCGGGACCGCCGATGAGCCAGGTGGTGTGGCGGTTCATGGGCTCGTACAGACGTGCCACGCCGCCGCCGTTGGCGTCGAGGATGGCACAGAGTTTTTCGAGCACGGGCAGGTCGCGTGCGATGCAGCGGCCGACTTCGTGGACGTTGCCAGCACCCAGGGTGATGAGCAGATCGCCGGGGCGCAGGGCGTTGCCCACCTTGTCGCGTGCGATGGGCATCGTGGGTGTGCTGCCGGTCTTGGTGTGATCGTTTTGCAGCCGCACCTCTTCGAGAATCGTCTCACCGCTGACGCCGGGGAGGGGCTTTTCGCTGGCGGGATAGACATCGGTGACGAACAGCTCGTCCACGTCGCCAAAGCTGGCGCCGAACTCCTTTTTCAAGAGCTGCGTACGGCTGTAGCGATGGGGCTGGAACAAGCAGACGATCCGCTTGGCATTCAAGCCTTTGGCGGTGGCCAGCGTGGCGGCGATCTCGCTGGGGTGATGGCCGTAGTCGTCCACGACGGTGAAGCGCTCGCCGCTGTGGCGGATTTCGAAGCGGCGCTTGGCGCCGCGGAAGGTGCGCAGCGCGTGCTGGATGGCCTCAAACGTGACGCCGCAGCGGGTGGCGAGGGCGATGGCCGCGAGCGCGTTGCTGACGTTGTGCTTGCCGGGAATGCCGAGTGTGGCCGTGCCGAGCAGTTGGTCTTTTTGGTACACTTCGAACTCGGAATGATCCGGCTTCATCGAGAGGATGTTGGCCGAGAAATCGTGAGAGCGGCTCCAGCCGTAGCTCACGCCTTGGGGCCCGGCACAGACTTCGCTGGCCACGGGATCTTCGGCGCAGTAAACCCAGTGCGTGCGTGTCTGGCTGAGGACCTGGCGGAACACGGTCTTGATGGCCTCGATGCCGTCATAGAAATCGAGATGCTCGGGTTCGATGTTCAGCACGATGGCGTGTTCCGGATGGAAGTTCACCAGCGTGCCATCGCTTTCATCCCCTTCGGCCACAAAGAGCTCGCCTTCGGTGTCCCAGTGCGCGTTGGAGCCGAGGATGGGGATCTCAGCGCCGACGTAGTGGCTGGGCTTGAGGCCGCCCTGGCGCAGCACGTGGGCGGTGAGGGCGGAGGTGGTGGTCTTGCCATGGGTGCCGCAGACAACGACGCCTTTCTTGTTTGCCATCACGGCGGCCAGCGCCTCGGCGCGGCGGATGAGCGGTATGCCCTGCTTGTAGGCTGCCTCATAGGCCACGTTGCCGGGCTTGATGGCGCTGGAATAGATGACCATGTCGCAGTCCTCGACCTCTTTCTCCGTGTGGCCGTGGAAGAACTGCAGGCCGAGCTTTTGCAGGCGGTCCGTCTCCACCGTTGTCGCCTTGTCCGAACCGCTGACCTTGTGACCGAGGCCCAGCAGCAGCAGCGCGAGCCCGCTCATGCCTGAGCCTGCGACCCCGATGAGGTCGATGCGCATGGGGTGACGGCTTTCTTTGAGGAGGCTGAGGACGGCGTGGGTCATGATGGGATGAGCGCAGAAGCTAGGCCGTGATTCGCGTGGGGGCAAGATTTGTGGTTAATCCAGCTCATCGTGGTTGAGGAAAAGCGCTCTCAGATCGCCATGAGGTGAGTTGCTCACCCATGGTCTGCATCTTCCCGCAGGCGTGCCGGGATATCCATCTTCTCATGCAGCACACTGATGACTCCGACCCGCTTCTTGGTGAGTTCGCGGAAGAAAATGTAGTGATGGCGATGGCGGAAAAAATAAACGCCTTTCAGGGACTCATCCAATACCGGTCTCCAGCGGTGTCTTTGAACCATGACAGCCTCGATCTCTGCGACGAGTTCGCGCACATAGGCATCGGCCTGCTTTTCGTTCCACTTCCGCTCTGTGTAATCCCAGATCTCCAGAATGCGCTCCTGAGCGGCAGGATAAATTTTAGCGGGCATTGGCCTTTTTGCGTTTTTTTGCCTTGGCGATCAAATCTTCTGCGTCCAAGGGCACAAACTCCGATTCGGCGGCTTCGACACCTGCACTTAATTCATTTCTGAGCCAAGCCCATTTGCGCTTTTCCTCCAGCTCATAGTCACGACGGACGAGATCACGGATGTACTCACTGGTCGAGCTATAGAGGCCTGACTTGAGAACACGCTGCTGGATGAAGCCCTGAAGCTCCCCGGCGAATCGAACATTGACGCCTGCTGCCATGCTGAACAATGCGTGATGTCCTCAAGATTGTCAAATTTGTGGGACGGAAGAGAATCCAACCAGACCTCCCGGTCACTGACAAATCCTCCTGCATTTTCCAATCGCCCGAATCGCGCGGTTCTGCTCTCATGGCGGCGGGATTGAAAAAATCCCAATCATGAAACCAGACATTCAAATCATTCCGAAACTTTGGGCCACCATTCCGGAGGCCATTCGCAACCGGGTGGGCCGGGAAGCAGGGACACAGCGTGCGATCTATGAGGAGGAGCACCTGCTGCTTATTCTCCACCAGATCCCCGGCCCTGATGAGCTAAATCGGAGGCCTGCATTGTTTTGGCGGCAGCCGGACGGTGCTTGGAAATCCAGCCCGGAGAGCGGGGGCAGTCTCGCGCTGCAAAACCACCTGACGGCGTATGCTGCCAGACTGGATGAACTGGACAAGCAGGAGCACGCGGCTCAAACGGCTGCCGAGTACCACAAGGTGCTCGAAGCCATCGCCCCGGTGCTGCGCAGCTCGCGCGGCTTGCATCGTGCGTTGCAGCAGGCGCGTGAATTCATTAAAGCTGACCGCGATGTGATCAACCTGCGAGATCAGGCTGCGAATGTGGAGCGCACTGCTGAACTGCTGCTGCAGGACGCGCAGTTTGGCCTGAACTTCACCGTGGCGAAGCAAGCCGAGGCGCAGGCGAAGAGCGCACAGATCATGGCGAACACCTCGCACCGCCTGAATGTGATGGCTGCATTGTTCCTGCCGCTCACGGCGCTGACGGGTCTGTTCAGCATGTATGTGCGGGCGGATGTGGCCGATACACCGGCGAACTTCTGGCTCATTGCTGCGGCGGGGGTGCTCATCGGACTGGTGATGAGCGCGTTTGTGGTGGCCAGGCGATGAAAGAAGGCCTTAGGGGGCTGTCATTTTGAAGCTTGAACCCGGCTCTCAGTCAGATAGTAGCCACGATCATCTTTTCGTATGAATCCTTGAATGGAATAGGATGCAATGTCCGCACACTCATCGTCTGTCGGAACAATCTGGACTGACAACAAACGCTGGGTGAGCCATGAGGGGTTCTGGCTGCAAACCACAGTCACCTGAGCCTCGGTGGATTTACCCTTTCGATCAAAGCATGGGCCATGAAGGATCTGGTTTTCAGACTTATAGTCAATGCGTGCCGACAGGCGGATGCCTTCCATTTCCTTTTGCTCAAGAAAAGGTGTGATGACGTGGTGGAGAATAAAAAGCCGCAGCTCTTTGTCCGGCATGAACTCCATGGTTGATCCGAGAGGATGCTTCATAGAATTCTAATAAGCACTGGTTTGGCGAAGATCTACTCTCCGCTCTTTTTACGTGCCTCCACGTAATTTGACATGGCGTTCATGTGTTTGACGAATTCAGCGCAATCGATGGCGTCGTCTTTGATCCAACGGCCTTCGCTGTCGAGCGAGGTGACGGCTTTTTGAACCTTGGCGATCAACCCCTTGGCCCTGCTCTTCCATTCCTTGGGAGTCTGTGGGCCGGCGAGATTTTGCTGGAGTTCTTCGCGGCCTTTGGCGAGCTGCTTCTTGAAGGTGTCGAGGTTGCTCTGCTGGCTGACCTTGAAGGAGTAATGAGTGGGCATGTCGCTGTCGTCATAGGTCAGGACGTAAGTGTCCTTGACGAAGAACAGAGGCTTGTTGGTCTGCAGTTCGTAGAAGCGGGCGTGGGTGCCGTCAGGCAGCTTGGAGCGTTCGAACCAGGCGAGGGCGGGCTGGATGGGCTTGAGATATTTGTCATCCCCCGTGAGCACCCAGAGCTGATGGAGCACCTCCATGGCACCGATGCTTTCGTTGCCGGTGACGGATGGCGGCTCGAACTTGCGCGCCCAGACGGGATGCATGTCGCGGTCATACTGCTGAGCCCAGACGGGCTGCGGCTCGGGCATTTGGGCCAGCAGGAAGAACTCACCGAGCTTCTTCAGGGCGGTGAGGTAGAGCTCGTCCTTTTCGAGATCGTAGGCACGGAACAGCACCCGGGCGATCTGCTGCAGGTTGTCGTCGTTCAGCGTGTAGAAGCCGGTGTATTTGACGGCAGGGAAGGTGCGGCTCCAGGTCTCGGGGTAGCTGGCTTTGAGCACCGGAGCGGTCGGGTCCGCCGGGCCGGAGAACTGCTGGGGCCAGGCACCGATGGGGGCTTGCGCGGCCAACAGGGCGTCGAAGGCAAACTTGGTGCAGCGCTTCAATTCGGCATCGTCTTTGCAGGCGGGCTCGTGTACCATTTCGAGGAGGAAAAGCAGTGCAGACTCGGTCTTGTTGTCGTCGAGCGTGGTGCTGTTGCGGCGTTTGCCGGGCTCCTTGTCTCCGGCGTCGAGATCGCTGCGCAGGTAGTATTTTTTGGCCTTCTCAGGATCGAAATCGAAGTCGCTGTCCCAGCCACCGGAGGCGAGCTGGCACTTGAGCAATGCCTTGGCGGCATCTTTGGCCGCGGTGAGGAAAAGGTCGTCGCCAGTGGCCTGATAGGCTCGCAGCATCACCAGGCCCATCGTCGTCGTGCCCGGAGGCTGGATGGAGATGATGGTGGGCGATTTGGCGTGCTCGACTTCGCCGATCTTGCCCTCTTTGTCGTAGGAGGAGGCATAGCCACCCTCACGAGCGAGATTCGTGTGAGCGTAAGTGACGGCCTTCTTCATGGCCGCCGTGACGACGGCGGGATCAGGCAGATCTGCAGCGAGAGCGAACGACGATGAAAGGGCGAGAGCGAGAAGCGAGCGCATGGTTGGACGCCAAAACGTCGGCTTCATCTCCACTCCTTCAATCTTTCCGGAAAGGGGCAGTCGGCGCAGGCGGAGTCGTCTTCAAGGCAGAAGTCCTCATAGATCTGCAACAGGCCTTGATGGTGGTGCAGCTTTTTGGTGAAGTCGCGGCTGCGCGGGTCCTCACCAAACAGCCGCAGCACGGCGCGGCGCACCTTCTGATTGTCCAGCAGGGCGGGGAGTTCGAGATACTCGGCCCACAGGCGTGTGCGCTCTGGAACGAGCAGCGGGTAGGCGACGTTGGCGAACATCTCTTGCACGCGCGTTTCGCCGATCAATGCGACGGGTCGCTCCGCCGTTTCTGAGAGCAGTGTGTAATGAGTGGCCCAGAAATCATGGGAGAGAGCGAGCAGGGACTCGCGCCATGCGGCCTGGCTCCAGCGTGTGGCATCGGCCAGAGGGGTGACGATGGAGGACCAGGAACGCAGCAGCGCGGCGAGCGCGCCGAGACGGCGCTGCGGATGATTGCCGGGGCGGATGGCATTGAGCTTCCAGCGCAGCAGCTGGCGGTCATCCAGCCAGCGCTCCACACCGCTGCGCAGCTTCCACCATTCGCTCCAGAGCTCGCGCAGGTAGGTGCGTGTGGCGGGCTCGGTGTCGTCACTGCGGACGCTTTCGAGGAAGCCGGAGACGCCGAAGAGCCATGCCTCGCGCTTGGCGGCATCAAGCTGGGTGATTTTCTTCAACGGCAGCCGCTGGGAGAGGATGGCGAAGGGCTGCTGGTTTTTACGATAGCCCAGCGTCTGCGCCAGCGCCTGATAGATCGCCTGCTCGCGCCCTTGAGCGGCCACGCTGCGGTGCAGGCGTTTTGATTTGAGCTCAAGGCGGTGCTGCGCGGCGGATTCGATGATAGACTGTACCTGTGAGGACTCCATGCCCCGCAGGGGGACGGCGCAGCGGCCCAGTCTTGCTTGAGCGAGGTTGCGCTTGGGCTTGATGCCTTCCGGCAGCATGCCGGCCTGCAGCAGCACTTGTGGCACAGCGTGGTGGGCGCTGTTGCGAGTGTAGAAACGCTCTTCCGGCGCGTGTAGAAAAAGGTGCAGGATGACGCGGTTGAAGTTCTCGTTGGAACCATGCGTATGCCGTTCCCAGTCGCGGGCATCGGGATCGAGCTCGATGTCACCGCGCAGGGTCTGACCATCGATCACAATGGCACAGCCGTTGAAGTCCGGCCCGGACCCGGAATTCCACACGCCGAAATCAGCGATGCGCACCGCCTTGCCATCCGTGGTGGTGAACTCACTGCCAAAGGCACCGGAGAACCACAGGCTTTGCAGTTCCATCTCCGTCATGGGCTCGGCAAAACCGGGCAACGTCTCGGCTACGCCGGAGAAGACGGCGTCGCGAAAACGTGCATAGCGGTCGGCAAGCGGGAGCGGCGTCATGGCGGTTGGGCGTGCGGGACACCAAGGAGGGGCTGGCGCGGAATGCCACTGGATTTATGGTTTCGCGATCTCGCCGGATGAGAGTGATGCCACCGCCTCCTGAAACAAGCCTCCATGGCGCTGGTCCTGTGCCTGCTGGTGGCGGCTTTCTGGCTGATGCTCGGCAGCGTTTTCTTCGGAACCGATGAGCGGAGACGAGTTCTGCCACTGGAATTCGCCTGTGCTCAACCAGGCCGGATCAGCCGCGTGAAGCGTGCTGATGAAACACAGGGAGAGCAGAGCGTGCAGCTTCATGCCATGAGTTCCTTGAGGGAGACGTGGGCGAGGGACTCGACGCGTTTCCACGCGCCGGAGAAGTCCAGGTGCTGTGTCATGGGACCGGGCGCCACGATGCAGCGAATGCCGGCGGCCATCGCGGCGCGGAGGCCGTTGAGGGAGTCTTCGAAGATGACGGCTTCCTCGGGTGCAACACCGAGGTTTTCGGCGGCATGCAGGAAGAGGCTCGGGTCAGGCTTCACCTTGCCGGTGTCATCAACGGTGGAGATGTGGTGAAAATGAGCGTGCAGACCGAGCTGGTCCATCCAGGAATCGATCCATACCCGTGGGCTGCTGCTGGCGATGGCGATGCGCAGGTCGAGGGAGGCAGCTTCCTGCAGGCGGTCGGCCACACCGGGGAGCAGTTGCAGATGCTTGCGCAGTTCGTTCTCGCGCGTCTTGCGTTCGATTTCAATGGCCGCCCAGTCGAAGTCTCGGCCGGTGAGCTGTTCGAGATCACGCTTGGGATCGTAGGTGCCGGTGAGGAAATCGGTGCCGACGGCCTGCGCATAGCGCTCTACGGGCAGCTCATGGCCATGCTGGTCGAAGATTTCTCTCCAGGTGTGGTAACCGGTGCTTTCAGTGTCAACGATGAGGCCGTCGAAGTCGAAGATCACGGCGCGAATGGGTGGGGGCATGCGGATGGATGGCCGAAAGTAGGGAAAGATGCAAAAGATTCGAAAGCTGTGAAAACTGGCGGGCCACTTTTTATGCTTTTTCGTTTCTTTCGATCCCAAGGCCATGGCAGCGTGTTGCCACGATGCTCGGCTTGAAACCACCCGCCCCCGAACGATTGCGAGGACTGCTGGAGTCATGGAGGAATGAGCCTCTGAGCTACACGCCGCCACTGGCGGACGGATTCATCGCCGACGAGCATGCGGTGAGGCTGGGCAGTGGTGAGGAGGTGTATCGGAAGGCGTGCGAAGCTTTGGATGCTTGGGTCATGTTTCCAGCGTGGGCGGAGGTCAGCCGACTGGAAGTCAAAGGCCAGGAGGTCGGGCAGATCGTGGCGATGGTGACGCGCATCTGCGGCCTGTGGTGGGTGAACCCCTGCCGGATTTTGCGGCGCTGCGATTCAAAGCACACACACGGCTTTGTCTATGGCACCCTGCCGGAGCATGCGGAGTGTGGCGAGGAACAGTTCATCATTGAGCATCGGGCTGATGGCAGCGTGTGGTATGCGATTCGAGCGTTTTCGCATCCGCGGCATTGGATGGCGTGGCTTGGCTTTCCGCTGGCGCGGTGGTGGCAGTGCCGGTTTGTGCGGGATTCGCAAGCGAGGATGAAGGAGGCGGTGGCAGCATGAACAGGTATGCATACGCCTTCCAATCTTGGATCAAACCGCTTGTCTTATTCGTGGCGGTGGGCTTGCTACCGCTGGACAATGCTATTTTTGTGAAAGCATTGCTGCTCATTTCGCCGCTGATGCTGATGCCCTTGTGGTTTGGCTTGTCGAATTGGCAGCACAAACTTGAATATGCGGCGGCAATTGCGATGGCCGGATCATTCCAACTCGTGTCCGGCATTGAGGCGGCCCTGTTAGCCTTGCCCTGGCTTGTGGCACGGTTGTTTGTAGTGAAAGATGTGGCGATCGAGTGCCGCAGGATGGGGCAGCCTTCGGCTGCCACGGCTTGCGTGCATGCGGCGGCAGTCTTTCCTGCCATCGGCGCCGCATGGCTGGTTGCTCATCGCGCCAACTGGGCACCGTGGGGCTTTGATCCCTTGATCGTGCTCCTCACTGCGGCGCATTTCCACCACGCGGGATTTACGCTGCCGCTGATGGCAGGACTGAATGCCAAGGCGAATCCGAGCTGCTGGACGCGGTTTTCGTGTGTGGCGATTTTGCTCGGTGTGCCGCTGGTGGCCGTGGGCATTACCGGCACGCATTTTGGCGTGTTGAAGTTTGTGGAGCCGTTTGGCGTGGCGATTTTGGTGCTGGGCGCACTGGGTGTCGCTGTTTCACAAGTGTGGCGGGGACTGGAACGGCAGCGCTCGATTTTGACACGCCTTGGATTTATCATTTCAGGCGCATCGCTGTTCGCAGCGATGGTTCTGGCTCTCGGATTTGGCCTGCGCTATGTGATCCCGAACTTCGCTCTGACGATGCCGCAGATGTGGATGATCCACGGAACGCTGAATGCGTTTGGCTTCGGACTGTGTGGCATCCTGGCGTGGCGGGGTGTCGTCACACGTTCTGAGCACCCTTGAGCAGATCAAACAACGTGATCATCCCGAGGAGGTGTTTTTGCTCATCGACGACGACGGCCTTGCTGACGCCGCTGCGCATCAGGGTGCCGACGAGCACGGGCACGGGGGTGTCGGCGGTGATGCAGAAGGGTTTGGTGAGGGGCAGGGCCTGCAGCTTGTCCACGCAGGTGAGGCCGTGATTCTTGAGCCATTCATAGGCGACGGAGCGGCGCAGCAGGCCGATCACACAGCCGTCTGCGGTGACGGGATAGGTGCTGTGCGGATGGGCTTGAAACTCCGCCACGGCATCTTGCACGGTCACACTGGCATCGAGGAAGGCGATGTTGCGGGTCATGACATCTGCGGCGCAGGCTTTTCGGGTGGCTTCGGGAATCATGTCCACCGTGTTCTGGATTTCCTCCGGCAGATGGTACTGCTGTGCGGTGCCGCGGAAGAGGGCGTCCAGTGAGCCGATGCTTTGGGCGAGGGTCTTGAAGGTCTGCCCATCAATGGCGACGAGTTCACTGGATTCTGTGGCGGTGGCATCGAAACGCCAGATGCCATCACTCAACAAAGCGCGTTCGCCGAAGTGCTCGCCCGGGCCAGCAGCTTTGACAATCTGGCCCTGGGCATCGGTGATGTTGACGTTGCCTTTTTTGACAGCGTACAAGGACTGGGCAGGCTCGCCGGCATGGAAGAGGGAGTCGCCAGGTTCGAGGTGCATCTCACCGAGAGGTGAGGAGAAACTGGGAGTGAGCAGGTTGATGTCGCGCGGGAAGAACAGTTCAAAGGTCCACTCCGCCATGACACGCAGCTTGCGGTCAAAGCCGGGGAGCTTCATGAGGTAGATGCTGCGCCACATGAACCAGGCGATGATGCCGGAGAAGCGCATGCCAAAGACCTGCGCCACCGCCTTGCGATGGCCGATGGTGGCGAGTTCACCGAGGCCGGTGAAACGAAACGGTTTCAAGGGACGCCCTGCTAAACTGGCGGCGATGTTTTTGGCCACGAGCGCCCCCTGGCGCATGGCAAACTGCGCGGTCTCGGGGCAGTTGCCGCCATCGGCTTTGGGGAACACGGCGCAATCACCGGCCGACCACACATTGGTGAGTCCTTTGACCTGGCCGCTGGATTCGACGACGACCTTGCCGCGCTCCACGGGGAGCCCGCCATGGGCACCGAGGGCCGTGATTTGTGGATGCGGCGCATTGCCCACCGTGCAGACCACGAGCGTGGCAGAAAGTGAGACGCCATCGCCAAGCTGCACGGTGCGTGCCGTGACTGCACGCACGCGGCTTTTGAAGATGATCTTCACGCCCATCTCCGTGAGGCATTTGCCAGTGTAGGTGCCGAGGCTGTCGCTCAGCATTCCCAGAAGGCGGTCGCCGCTGTGGATCAGCGTGACGCTGGGTTCATCGGGCTCGATGTTTTCGTAGAAGCGGCGTGCGCCTTGGATCAAATCCTGGATCTGCCCGGCGGTTTCCACCCCGGAGTAACCGCCGCCGACGATGACGAAGGAGAGCAGTTCTTTGCGCAGCTTGGGGTTGGTGATGAGATTGGCCTCCTCCAGGCGACTGATGATGGCGGCGCGCAGCTTCATCGCATCGCCGACGGTACGCATGAGGTAGGCGTGCTCGCCCATGCCGGGAATGCGGCTGAGGTCCACTCCGGCGCCGGGTGCCAGCATGATGTGCTCAAACCCCACCGTGACCTGAGGGGTAAACATGCCACCGTTCAGGGTGATGATGCGGTTTTCCAGATCGATGTGCGTGACCTCTCCTTTCAGCACCTCCGCGCCACGGCAGATCATGCGGATGGGATTGACCACATGCTGAGGTGAGAGCGACCCGCCCGCGACTTCCGGCAGCATCGGCTGGAAGACCATGTGATTCTCGCTGGCAATGATGCCCACGGTCATGTTCGCCACATCTTCAGTGAGCCGCAGCAGTTCGCGTGCGCAATACACTCCTGCAAACCCTCCGCCGATGATGGCGACTTTGAAAATGCGGTCGGGTTGCTTGGGCATGGTCCGCAGTGCAGACGCAGGCAGCGAGCCAGCTTGACTGGAAAATGCAGTCTTCTAGCTCATCGACCGCCGCAGCACGCGTTTCATCACCACCAGTGCGTCTCCGGGCATGAGCATCGCGGAGGGGCTGGGGTTCAAATCCGTGGCGCCCTCTTTGCGCAGGATCGCCACCGGGAGCATGCGCCCGGCGGTGCCGGTTTCGACTTCCGAGATGCGCTTGTGAACCCATGGCGAGTCCGCACGGATCTCGATCTCCTCCATGTCGAGGCCGAGTTCCGTGAGGTGGTGGTCAAAGTCGATGCTGGCCTTTGTCTTGCCGCCGATCAGGTCGCGCGTGTTGGGGTGCAGGATCAGGTGGGCGATGCGGTCGGCACCGATGTGTGCGGGCAGCACGACGCGGTTGGCCCCGGCCTGCAGCAGCTTGCGCTCGGTGGAGGGGACTTCGCCGCGCGCGATGATTTGGATCGCGGGGTTCATGTTGCGCGCGCTGAGGGTGATGAAGACATTCGCGGCGTCATTGGGCAGCACGGTGGCCAGCACGCGGGCACGGCTGATGCCGGCGTGTTTTAGGACGGCTTCGTCGGTGGCCTCGCCTTGAAGCGTGAGGAAGCCCGCATCCCGCACTTCCGCCACGCGGTCAGTTGCCTGATCGACAATGACAAAGGGTATGCCGCCTGCCTGCAGCTGTGAGGCGATCATGCGGCCGATGCGGCCATAGCCACAGATGATGGCGTGGTTGCTCAGTTTTTCGATTTCATTTTCCATGCGTTTGCCTCCCAAAGCTCGTTGAATCTGCGCCTCCGTCAGCCACTGCACCAAGGTACCGGTGACAAAAATGATGCCGGTGCAGCCAAAGAGAATCAGGGTGACCGTCCACGCCCGCAGCCAGGGGTCGGTGATGGGCACCACTTCGCCGTAGCCGACGCTGAAGGCGGTGATGACGACCATATAGAACGCATCACTCCACGACCACCCCGCCACCCGGTAGCCCACGGTGAAGACCGCCATGACCACGCCGACGAAGGCAAAGGCATAGAAAACATTGGTCTGCGGGCGGCTCTTGGCGATGGGCATGCGGTTGGGCGGACGGGAAAGAGTAGCGGAAGGCGTGCCAGAACCCCGGGGTAGCCGTCAAAGTTCGTCGCTGCCGGTTGAAATGCCGCGTGCGCTCGGGCCGTTTGCATTCCACGTTCCAACCCCAATCTATGAAGCATCTGCTCACCGCCCTCCTGGCCTTTTCACTCCTCGGCTCCGCATTTTCAGCGGACAAAAAATCCATCGTCATGATCGCGGGCAAGCCCTCCCATGGTCCGGGGCAGCATGAGCACAATGCGGGCATCCAGCTGCTGAAAAAGTGCCTGGAGCAGGGCGCGGCGGATCAGGTGGACATCAAATTTCACCTGAATGGTGAGTGGCCCTCCCAGGAGGAGCTTTCCGTCGCGGACACGGTCGTCATTTACTCGGACGGCGGTGGCGGACATCCGGCCCTGCAGGGAGACCATTTGGCCCAGCTCGACAAAGAAATGAAGCGCGGCTGCGGCTTTCTGACGCTGCATTACGCGGTGGAGCCGACGATTGAAAAGGGCGGCAAAGAGTTCATCGACTGGATGGGCGGCTGCTTTGAGATCAACTGGAGCGTGAACCCCCACTGGGATGCCAATTTCAAGGAACTGCCGGCGCACCCGATCAGCTCCGGCGTGAAGCCTTTTGGCACTAATGACGAATGGTATTTCTTCATGCGCTTCCGCCCAAACATGCAAGGCGTGACTCCGATCCTGAGCGATGTGGCCCCTGAATCGACGATGAGCCGCCCGGATGGCGCGCACAGCGGCAACCCGGCCGTGCGTGAGTCGGTGAAGAACAAGGACAAGCAGCATGTCGCCTGGGCCTGCGAGCGCGCAGACGGTGGTCGTGGCTTTGGCTTCACCGGCGGTCATTACCACAAGGGCTGGGCGAACAATGACCAGCGCAAGCTGGTGCTGAACGCGATCCTGTGGACTGCGAAAGCGAAGATCCCTGCGGATGGCGTGGCCTCGACCGTGACGGAAGAGGACATGACGGCCAATCTCGACCTCAAGCCTGGTCAGGGCCTGCCCGAGAAGCCAAAGCCAGCGCCGAAGGCGAAGTAACCTCACCTCTCCGACTTTCATGAACCGCCGTCGATTCCTGCAACAGAGCGCGGCGGGCATGCTGGCCGTGAATCTGGCCTCCGGGCAGTCAGCGCCTCCGCTGATTGCCGCGATGGATAAAATCACGCTCAAACGTGGCCGCGATGGCAGCGGCCCATCGTGGTTTCATCCGCGGCCCTGCCTGGTGCCGTCGAAGGACGGGCCGGTCGTGTTTATGACGATGCAGGAGATTCGCGGCTCGGACTTCTTTCTGCCGGTGCACTGGATGGAATCGCGGGACCTCGGCCAGACGTGGTCGGAACCGCAGCCGGTGCCACCGCTGGGCCGTGTGCCGACGACGGATGGTCGCGGCGAGGAAGGCGTGTGCGATGTGGTGCCGCAGTATCATGCGAAAACCTGCAGCGTTTTGGCGGTCGGTCACAACGTCTTTTACAAAGGTCCGAAGTTTGACCGCAACCAGCCGGCACGCTGCCCGGTGTATGCGGTTTACAAGGACGACCGCTGGTCGGAGCGCAAGCGGCTGATCTGGGATGATCCACGCGGCACCAATATCTTCACGAACAACTGCGGCCAGCGTGAGGTGCTGGAAGACGGCAGCATTGCGTTCGTGATGTCTTTTGGCGCGCAGCAGACCGGCCGTTCCGCCGCCGGGGTGCGCTGCTCGTTTGATGGCGAGACCCTGGCCATTCAAAAGGTGGGCCGCGAGATCAAGCATGCGGCAGGTCGCGGGCTGCTGGAGCCATCGCTCGTGCGGTATCGCGGGAAGTTTTATGCGACTTTGCGGGCGGAGGACAATCGCGGGTATGTCGCCGCGAGTGATGACGGGCTCGACTTCGAAGAAAAACAGCCCTGGTGCTGGGACGACGGCACACCGCTGGAAATGAGCACAACGCAGCAGCACTGGCTGCCGCACAGCGAGGCGCTGCATCTGGTCTACACCCGCAAGGACGCCAGCAATGTGAAGGTGATGCGCTGGCGCGCGCCGCTCTTCATGGCGCAGGTGGACCTGAAAACGCTGCGTCTCATCCGCGACACAGAGCGCATCGTGCTGCCGCTGGAAGGCGATGGCGTGAATGCACCGGATGAAGTGCCGCTGATGGGCAATTTCCAGACCACCAACATCTCACAGAATGAATCGTGGGTGACTGACGGCGGCATGCTGCCAAAGCATGGATTCAAAGGCGATCTGCTGCTGGGCAAGATCCGCTGGAGCCAGCCGAACACCCTGGTGTGATGCTCTCAGGCGGAGTAGCCGCCGGAGATGTAGGCGTTCAGCTGTTCGATCGTCATGCGCTGGGTGGCGATGATCCACTTCACCAGATCGCCAATGGACACAATGCCGAGCAGTTCCTCGCCATCCAGCACGGGCAGGTGGCGGATGCGATGCTCCGTGATGATCTCCATGCAGGTGGAGACGGTTTGCTCAGGCCCCACGGTCACCGGTTCCCGCGTCATGATTTCGCTGACGGGCGTTTCCTTGGAGGATTTGCCGTGGAGCGCCACTTTGCTCATGTAGTCGCGTTCTGAAATGATGCCGACCAGCCGGGTGCCTTCCACCACTGGCAGCGCACCGATGTTTTTCTCAGACATCATCTGAATGGCCTGATAGACGGTGGCCGTTGGCGAGATGGTCCAGATGTCCCGGCCCTTGTGCTCCAACAGGGTTTTGGCTGCGGTAGGAATTTCCATGGCATTTAAATTTGTTAACTGATTTTCTGAAATGGGCGTCTGCTAAGCAAGCTTCGTTTTACCCGCCCTGTCTGGCCGGGGGAAAAGCGGGAATCAGCCAACCTTGGTGCTTGAGAACGACTCCGTGTGTCGTTTCATGCGGTGCCATGAGCACCCAACCCACGCCTCTCTCACGTCGCCGCTTTGTCGGTGCTGCCGGTCTTGTCGCCGGGAGCATGATCACCCGTCCGCTGTTTGGACAGAACGCCCCCAGCAACAAACTCAACGTCGCCCTCATCGGTGTCTGGGGTCGAGGTCTCGCGCATTACGACTCCATCGCGGAAGAAAATGTCGTCGCATTGTGTGACATCAACGAGGCGCGCTTTCCAGAGGCGCTGAAGCGTTTTCCCAATGCCACCACGTACATCGACTGGCGCAAATGCCTTGATCACAAGGGCCTCGATGCCGTCGTCGTCTGCACGCCGGACCACACGCATGCGTTCATCGCCAACTGGGCATTGAAGCGCAATTTGCACTGCTACTGCGAGAAGCCGCTGGCCATCACGGTGAATGAAGCGCGCACGGTGCGTGCGACATGGGAGACGAAGAAGGACAAGCTGGCCACGCAGGTGGGCATGCAGCGGCATGCGAACCCGAATTTCAACCGCGTGCGCGAACTCATCCGTGACGGTGCCATCGGTGAACTGAAAGCCGCTTACGCCTGGGGCAATCGCCAGATCCCCAAACCCGGCTACTTCCCTGAAGAAGGCGAGCCGCCAAAAGGATTTCACTATGACCTGTGGCTCGGCCCATCGCCGTTCCATCCTTACAATCCGGCCTACTTCTCCGGTGGAGCTGGTGCGAACTGCCTCTCCTGGAACATGTTCTGGGACTTCGGCGCCGGACAGATCGGCGACATGGGCAGCCATACGATGGACCTGCTCTGGAACGCCGTGGACGGTGGCCTGCCGACATCAGCTGAAGCCAAGGGCGACGCTTACAACTCCGACGTGACGCCGGTGAAATGTGAATCGCATTTTGAACTGCCCGCAAACGACTGGCGCGGCCCCATCACGGTCGCCTGGTATCAGGGTGGCGCGATGCCAAGCTCGCCGAAGAAGCACATCGATCTGACGCAGATCGGCCATGGTGCCATGTTCAAAGGCACGAAGGGTTTCCTCATCGCGGACTTCGACTCACGTCTCATCCTGCCCTACGGCAACGATGCCGACATGAGCTACTACAAGCCACGCAAGAAGGAGGACATGCTGCCTGATCTAGGCCACTTCCAGAAGCAGTGGTTTGATGCCTGCCGCGATCCGAGCAAGCCCACCGCCTGCAACTTTGGCTACAGCGCCAACATGATCGAGATGATGCTGCTCGGCCTCGTGGCCTACCGCACCGGCAAGAAAATCCAGTACGACGGTAAAACCGGCACCAGCCCGGACACACCCGAAGCGAACGCCTTCATGAAGAAGGAGTACCGCGACGGCTGGAACATCGACGGATAGTTCCACATAAATCAGTTCACGCCCATCAGCCTGGAGCTGATGGGCGGTGAACTGACATTGGTGAGGCAGATGATTTTGGTGAAACGATGCCTGCAACCATCTGAATGATGACCCCATGAAACGCCGTCACTTTCTCACCGCCACTGTGGCGAGCAGCGCCGTGGCTGCTGCTGCCGCGCCACCTGCGGGCATCATCGACTGCCAGAGCCACCTCTTCTTTCCCGAGGTGGTGGACATGATGCGGAAACGCAAAGTGGAGCCGCTGGTGTATGACGACAAAGGCATGGCCTTTCTCAAAATTGGCGACTGGCTGCGCAAGGTGCCAGCGCATTATCTCGATGTGAATGCCAAGCTGGCAAGCATGGAGGCCAGCGGCATCGAGATCACGATGCTTAGCGCCCTCTCGGGCAATGCACGTCAGCTCTTTGGCCTTTCATGAGCGAAGCGCATGACAGCACTCCTGGCATCATCGGCATGGGCCTGATGGGCAGTGCTGTGATGAAGATGACCGGGGCCAGTTGCGGCTGGGATGTGGATGTCACCCGCTGCATCAATGCACCGACCGCCAACGATGTGTTTGCTCACTGCGATGTTGTTTTCCTCTGCCTGCCTAATTCTGACATCGTTCGTGATGTGCTCCGTGCCGCCACCTTGAAGCCCGGCCAGATACTCATTGATACCACGACCGGAGATCCGGGTGAAATGGCCGCTCTAGGAGCTGAACTCAAAGCGCAGGGCGTGCGTTATCTGGATGCGACAGTTTCCGGCAGCAGCACGCAATTGCTGCAGCGCGACGTGCTGGTCATGGTCGGGGGTGATGTGGCTGTTTTCGAACAATGTCGTGAGTGGCTTGATCGCTTTGCCCGCGAGGTGGTGCATGTGGGTCCCTGTGGCAGCGGAGCCAAAATGAAGCTGGTGACGAACCTCGTGCTGGGCCTCAATCGCGCCGCGCTGGCAGAAGGCATTGCCTTTGCACAGCAGCTGGATCTCGACCTCACTCAAACGCTCGATGTGATGCGCCGGAGCATGGCCTACTCCCGCATCATGGACACGAAGGGAGAGAAGATGGTCACGCAGGATTTCACGCCGCAGGCCAAACTCTCGCAGCATCTGAAGGATGTGCGTCTCATGCTGGCTGCCAGCAAACTGCCGTTGCCGCTGAGCGAGACGCATCGGCAATTGCTCGAAAAGGCGGAGGCGCTTGGCTATGGCGAGGCGGACAACAGTGCAGTAATACAGGCCATTCTGAAGCCATGAATACTGCCCAACGCTATCTGGTGCTCGTCACTGTTTTTCTGGCTCTTGTCTTTGACGGAGTGGAACTCGGCCTGATGCCGGTGGCCTCGCTCTCGGTGTCGAAAAGCCTGCTTGGGGCTGGTTTTACGGCGGAGCTCGGGGGCGAATGGTTCGCACGCTTCACTGCGGCGCTGATGCTCGGCGCAGCCATCGGTGGCATCGCGCTGGGAAGCTTTGGCGATCGTGTGGGGCGCACACGGGCCATGGGGGTGTGCATCCTGTTCTATTCCCTCTTTGCCGCGATGGGTGCCTATGCGCAGACACAGGAGCAGATGCTCGTGCTGCGCTTTCTGGTGGGGCTGGGAGTCGGCGGCTTGTGGCCGAATGGCATCGCGCTCGTCTCGGAGTGCTGGTCCAGCGCTTCGCGTCCGCTGGTTTCTGGCGCGATGATGGCCGGATTGAACTTCGGCGTTCTGGCGCTCTCACAGGTGGCGCGGCAGTGGCACATCACGCCGGATTCCTGGCGCTGGGTGTTTCAGTTTGCCGGCCTGCCTGCGCTGCTGGGCTTGTTTGTGCTCGTGGCTTTACCGGAGTCGCCCAAATGGCTCGCATCGCGTGGCATGGCGAAGAGCCCCGTGACACCCTTGCGTGAATTGTTTCAGCCCGCGTTGATCCGCTTTACGCTGGTGGGCATTTTATTGAGCTCCATTCCCATGATCGGCGCGTGGTCCGCCAGCAAGTGGATGATTCCATGGTCTGACAAGATCGCCGGTGCTGCGCATGGGGACTACAAGGCGGCCACGCAGGGCTGGTGGGCGCTGGGGGCCACGCTTGGCAGCCTGTTGGGCGGGCAGTGCGCGATCTGGCTCGGCCGTCGCCTGAGCTACTGCCTGATCAGCCTGGCCACGGTGAGCATCACCTATGCGATGTTCCAGCTGACCGCGCCGCTGCAGGCTTCGTTTCATCCGATCGTCTGCGCCCAGGGTTTTGTCGCCACCTTGTTCTTTGGCTGGCTGGCCCTCTATCTGCCGGAGCTGTTTCCCACGCGTGTCCGTGCCACCGGCAGCGGTCTGGCGTACAATTCCGGCCGTTTTGGCACCGCGGTCGGGGTGCTGGCTGCGGGATACCTCTTCACCGCGCTCGGCGGCGACTACGCACGCGTCGGCGCCATCTGTGCGTCGATCTACGGACTGGGCATTTTTGTCATCTGGTGGGCACCGAATACGCAGACGCAAGAGTTGGCCGATTGAGTCCGCATTTGGCGACCGTATGGAGAGGATGCGACCGCTTCTCTTCGCCCTCTGCACTCTCATTTCGACCGCGTATGCGGCTGATCCCGCCCCTGTTTTCAAAGCCGGAGCCGCCACGAGCAACATCACGCCGGAGCTCGGCAGTTCGATCAACGGGGGCTTTCAGGACGGCAAGGCGGTGTACATCCACGATGAACTGAACGCGCGCTGCCTCGCGCTGGATGATGGAAAAACGAAGCTGGTGATGGTCGTGGCGGACAGTTGTGTGATTGGGCGCGGGATTTTCGATGAAGCGAAGAAGATGGTGCATGAGGCCACAGGCCTGCCGCTGGAGAACATGCTCATGTCCGCCACGCACTCGCACTCCTGTGGCACCGCGCAGGCGGTGGGCCAGAGCGAGCCGAGCCCGATGTATCAACGCTTCCTTGCCAGGCGCATCGCCGATGGCGTACAGCGTGCGCTGAACAATCTGGCACCTGCCAAAATCGCGTGGGGCAGTGTGGATGTGCCGCAGCATGTGTTCAACCGCCGCTGGAAGATGAAGCCCGGCGGCATTCCCCCCACGCCGCACGGGGTTACGACGGATCAGGTGAAGACGAACCCCGGTGTCAACAATCCCAACTTGCTTGAACCCGCAGGTCCCACGGATCCGCAGGTGTGTTTTATCAGCGTGCAGTCAGCAGAGGGAAACCCCATCGCACTCTATGCGAACTATTCGCTGCACTACGTGGGCGGCGTGGGCCCCGGCCATATCTCGGCTGACTACTATGGTGTGTTTGCCAACCGCGTTGGTGAGCTCCTTGATGCAGACCGGCAGGATCCGCCCTTCGTGGGCATCATGTCGAACGGTGCCAGCGGTGACATCAACAACATCGACTTCCGCGGGGGGCAGGCAAAAGAGGGGCCGTATGGTCGCATCAGGATCGTCGGAAATGATGTGGCTCAGGCAGTGGCTGGGGCCTGCAAAACGCTGAAGTATCATGACTGGGTGCCGCTGGGTGTGGCGCAGAAGGAAGTCACTCTGGGCCTGCGCATTCCCACCAAGGAGGAGGTGGAAAAAGCAAGCGCGCTGACGAAGCAGTCGAAGCTCTTCCCGCGCATGGAGACAATGGAGCAGGTGTATGCGCGTGAAACCGTCCTGCTGGCGGACTTCCCCAAGGAAGTCTCCGCGCCGTTGCAAGTCCTCAAGATCGGCGAACTGCGCGTCTCGGCCATTCCCGCTGAAGTCTTCGTGGAGATCGGTCTTGGAATGAAAAAGCGTCATCCCCAGACCTTCACAGTGTCGCTGGCCAATGCCTACCACGGCTACCTGCCCACGCCTGAGCAGCACAAGCTCGGCGGCTATGAAACCTGGCGTGCGAGGTCAGCCTGCCTCGAATTCGATGCCTCGACGAAGATCGTCGCCGGGCTTGAAGAGCTGTTTTCGTCACTTCAATGAAACCTGTCATGAAATCCATCCTGCTTTGCTTCGCACTGCTCACTTGCGCGGCGTCTGCCGCGAACATCGTCATCATGACGGTGGAAGATCCCAACAACTATGAAGCGCCGAGGACGATGCGTGAGTTTGCGGAGAAGGAACTCCGGCCGCTGGGGCATCACGCTACGGTCATTGATGGTGACAAGCCGCAGATGCATCACTTTGCCGGACTCGTCGAAGCACTGAAGGACGCGGATCTGCTGGTGCTTTTCTCCCGCCGCCGCTTTCCACCGAAGGAGCAGATGGCCGCCATCCGTGCACACCTCGCTGCTGGCAAACCACTCCTGGGCATTCGCACGGCGAATCATGCTTTCCTTCCCAAGCCCAAGGAAGTCGTAGATCCCAGTCTGGCTGCTTGGCCGGAGTTCACGCACGAGGTTCTTGGCGGAGAAAACACAGGCTATGAAATCAAGGGCCTGCCCTACAGCGTCAGCGTGCCGGATGGAGTCAAGACGCCGCTTCTTGAAGGAGTGAATGTGGCGAATATCCGTGGTTATCAGTCCCTGTACCAAGTGCTGCCGCTGGCCGCAGATGCCACGCCGATTCTCATCGGCACCGCGCAGGCCGGTGCCGCCACCCCTCCTCAGCCGGTCGCGTGGACGCGCACGTATGGACCTGGCAAGGCCCGTATCTTTTACACCAGTCTCGGAGCGCCCGAAGACATGCGCAGTGCGGATGTGCAGCGACTGTTGCTCAATGCCGTGGCATGGACTCTGCAGAAATAACGAATCATGAAATTCATCTGTCTTCTCCTGCTCGTCTGCGTGGCCGCTGCCCGGGCTGAAATGCTCGCTGGTGTTGCCAAAGTCGACATCACCGACCGCACCGTTCCGCTGGTGAATGATCCTTGCTTTGCCAAGGCACTAGTTTTGAAAAGCGGTGGCACCACCGCGGTGGTGATCACGCTGGATGCCGTGGCGGTGGGCGGCATCGGGCGCGTCGGCAACGGTTTCATGACCACCGTGCGCAAGGGATTGCAGCAAGATCTGGGCATTCCGCCCGCAAATGTCGTGGTCAATGCCAGCCACTGTCACGGCATCGTGCGTGGCGATCTGGAGCCGCTCGTTATTCAGGCGGTGAAGGAGGCCATGCAAAACCTCGTTCCCGTAAAGGTGGGCAGTGGCGTGGGTTCGGAGACGCGCATCAGCGAAAACCGCCGCCTCAAGATGAAGGATGGCAGCACGGTGGACATGCGCCGTGCTTACTCGATGCCACGAGATGAAGATGTGGCCAGCGTGGGCCCTATCGATCCGCAGGTCGGCCTGCTGCGCCTGGATCGCATGGATGGCACACCCCTGGCCGTGCTCTACCAGTTCGCCTGCCATCCCATCATGAATCCGCCGAGCAAGGGCTGCTCAGCCGATTATCCCGGCTTCGCTTCCAAGGTCATTGAAGAGGCACTTGGCGGTGGTGCGATGGCCTTCTTCGTGCAGGGCTGCGGTGGCGACATCAATCCGGTGCGCTACAAAGAAGTCACGCGCACTCCGGATGCGGAGCCGCTCGGCACGATGCTTGGTGCGACCGTTTTGGCTGCGGCACGGAAGATCGAAACGAGAGGCGATGGAGTGCTCAAAGTGAGCAATGCCACCATCGCAGTACCACGCGCGGCGGATTACACCGCACGCATCAGCAACATCGAGGCGGAGCAGAAGAAACTCGTCGCCACGCTCAAGTCCACGAACATCAACTTCAAAAGTTTCCTGCCGCTGCTGCTCCAGCACAAGCTCTGGCCGGACACGCCATCGCACTACTCGCAGAGTTATCTGCACGATCAGTCGCTTGATCGGAAGGCCATCTCACAGCTCGATGCGGACAATCGCCTGCTGGTGGAAAACTACCTCGCCAACATCGAAATCATGGAGCGGCTCACCCGGCTGAATGCAAATCTGGCGCTGCTAAAAATGCATCTGAAACAAACCGAGGCGGCCGGTGAAAAAACGCTGGATGCCGAGGTCTGCGGCCTGCGTGTGGGCGATTTCAAACTGGTGACATTTCCAGGAGAGGTCACGGTGCAGGTGGGACTGAACATCAAGAAAGCCGCAAAGGATGCGAATGCCCACGTCTCCGGCTATACCAACGGTTACATCTGGTACACCCCCACCGTGGAGCAGCGCCTCAACCCTGGCTACGCGCAGGAGGACTGCGATACATTGGTCGCGCCTGAGTGGCAGAAGCTCTTCGAGACCAAGGCGCTGGAGGTGTTGACCAACCTCAGCCGATAACCATCCCCCATGAAAGCCACCCTTACTCTTTTGTTTTGCGCCTGGACCTGTGGCGCTCTGGCCGCTGATGAACTGCCGAAAACGCTGATGACCACGCGTGGCAAACTGCTGGTCAGCGAAGACTTCATGCCGCCGCTCGCGCCGGTCACGGGCAAGCCCATTGGTTTTGCCAGCGGGTTTGCCGGCTGGCGCTACAATGCAGGGCCTGCGGGTGGCAAGTCCGGACAGTGGAAGCTGGTCGAAGGTTGCTTTACCGGCATTGAAAGTCCCGCCGCCAATCATCCCGCGACGGCGTCGTTTGGTTTTCAATTCACCGACGCCATCATCCAATGCGAAGTGCGGCTGAACGATGTGCCTGATGAGGGACGCAAGTATCGCTCATTGTTTGTGAAGGCGACGGATGTGAAGGATTATGTGATCGCGCTCAGCATCGGCCCGGGCGGCCTGTTTTTAACGCCGTATGATGCCGACCGCATCAACCCCGCCACCAAGCAGCGGGAGAAGGGGACGACGAGCCGCGTCCTGACTCCGGTCAAACTCAACGAATGGCATACGGTGGTGCTGGAGATCAAAGGCGACGAGGTCGTGGGCACACTCGATGGGAAGAGCACCACCCTGAGCAACACGCTCATCAGCGTGGCCAAGCACAGCATCATGCTGGGAGCTGGCACCGAGGCGAGCTTCCGTCATCTGCGCGTGTGGGAAGCTCTGCCAAATGCGGACTGGGCGGCGACCAAAGCAACGCTTCAAGCAGCATCGAAACCCTGATCAGACTTCCAATCCTATGAGCCGGTCCTTCGTTTTTCGCATAGTGCTTTTCGTTGCAGTCGTCTTCGCATGGCAGCTGCAAGCGGCGGAGCCACCTCACATCGTCATCATGATAGGCGAGGATGAGTACCACACCTGGGAAACCTTGCCGGAGTTTGCGGCCAAAGAATTGAAGGCCGCGCCTTATCGCATCACCATCATTCAGGCGGACGCGACGGACAAAAATCAGTTCCCGGGATTCGTGGAGGCCATGCATGATGCGGATCTTCTCTTCATCAGTGTGCGGCGCCGCACGCCGACGACGGAGGTCATCAATACCGTGCGCGCCCATCTTGCCGCCGGCAAGCCCCTGGTCGGAATCCGCACGGCCAGCCATTGCTTTGCGCTGCGTCCCAAGGAACCCGAGCCCAAAGCGGGACTGGCGATCTGGCAGGACTTTGACCCGCAGGTGCTGGGAGGCAACTACACCGGCCACTATGGCAAAGACGCCGCCACCATCACCCTCGTGCCGGGTGCGGAGGCGCATCCCATCCTGCGTGGCGTCACCGTGGCTGAACTCGTCGGACACGGCGGTCTGTACAAAAACACACCACTGCAGGCCGGAACCATGTCGCTTTTGATGGGGACGCTGGCAGGAACCGCAACGGAGCCCGTCGCATGGACTCATACCTACGGCGAAAAGAAGTCCCGCATCTTTTACACCTCGCTGGGGCATTGGGATGACTTCAAGCTGCCCGCCTTCCGGCGCTTTTTGCTCAACGGCATCGCATGGGCATTGGAGAAGTGAGGCATCTTTCTCCAGTTCATGCGCTCCATCCGGCCGATGCCAAATCCTAAATTGGCCGTGTTGCAGCCTTGAGCATCGCCAATGGCTCGCCATAGAAAGCGGTTCACCAAAACCACCCCGAATATGCGACTTCAAGACCAGGTCATCCTCATCACCGGCAGCACCACCGGCATCGGCGAATTCATGGCGCGGCGCTTTGTCGCCGAAGGCGCCAAAGTCATCCTCCACGGCCGTGACGCGGCACGTGGCGAGGCCTTGTGCCAGGAACTCGGCAAGGACAAAGCAGCCTTCTGCCAGGGAGACCTGGCGGATGCCGCGTATCCGGCCAAGCTGGCTGCCGACGCGATCGCCGCCTTCGGCAAGGTGGATGCGCTGGTGAACAACGCGGCTCTGACCAATCGCGCACGCATCGCTGAGACGGATGCCGCCATGTTTGACCGCATCATAGCCGTGAATGCGCGTGCGCCGATGCTCCTGATCCGTGCCTTGCTGCCTGAATTGAAAAAGAACCGGGGTGTCGTGCTGAACATCGGCTCGGTGCTCGCACACTGCGGTCAGGCGAATCTGCTGGCTTACTCGATGTCCAAGGGCGCGCTGATGACGATGACGCGCAATCTGGCCGACGCACTTGGCACGGACCGTGTGCGCGTGAACCAGCTCAATGTGGGCTGGACGCTGACGGAAAACGAATACCAGGTGAAACTTGGCGACGGACTCGGCGAAGGCTGGCCGGACCGCCTGCCTGCCTACGCCGTGCCGATGGGCCGCCTGCTCATGCCGGAAGACATCGCTGCGGCGGCCGTTTACTGGGTCGGTCGCGAAAGCTTCCCCGTCACCGGCACCGTGGCCGAACTCGAGCAGTATCCGCTCATCGGCCGCTACACGAATCACGAAGGCGACCCCCTCAAACAACAAGATCACACCAACTAAACCACCATGAAACTGATCCGCTTCGGCAACCCAGGAGAAGAAAAACCCGGCCTTCAACTCGAAGACGGCCGCCGCATTGATGCGAGCGCCTTTGGCAGCGACTACGATGAAAAATTCTTCGGGGGCGATGGGCTGGAACGCCTCGCCGCCTGGGCCAAGGCCAACGCGGCCACTGCGCCGACGGTGAGTGCTGACACCCGCCTGGGTCCATGCATCGCACGTCCGAGCAAGATCATCTGCATCGGTCTGAACTACAGCGACCACGCCAAGGAAAGCGGCATGCCGATTCCGGCGGAGCCCATCGTGTTTTTCAAAGCCACCAGCGCCATTGTCGGCCCGAACGACCATGTGGTTATTCCGCGCAATTCGAAGAAGACTGACTGGGAGGTCGAGCTCGCCTTCGTCATCGGCAAAAAGGCCAGCTACGTCTCCGAAGAAAACGCCATGAGCCACGTGGCCGGCTACTGCGTGCACAATGATTACAGCGAGCGCGAATGGCAGCTGGAGCGTGGTGGTCAGTGGGTCAAAGGCAAGAGCTGCGACACCTTCGCGCCTATCGGGCCTTTCCTCGCCACCAGCGATGAGATTCCAGACCCGCAGAATTTGAAGCTCTGGCTCAAGCTGAACGGCAAGACCATTCAGAACAGCAGCACCGCGCAGATGATCTTCGGCGTGAAGACGCTGGTGCGCTACCTCAGCCAGTTCATGAGCCTGCTGCCCGGAGACATCATCACCACCGGCACGCCTCCCGGCGTCGGCCTCGGCTTCAAGCCTGAGCCTCTCTTCATGAAGCCCGGCGATGTCATCGAACTCGGAGTCGAAGGACTCGGCGTGCAGGGGCAGACAGCAGTCGCGGCTGCATGAGCCGGAGGTCAGGCATCCTGCCTGACGATGGTTTGAGGCTTCCAGCCTATGTCAGAAGATCGAAGGCGGGACGCCTCGATCCGCTGACAGGCCGGAGGCCTATCCTCCAGGCGTGACCTTCAGCCGCACAAAACCTTTTCCAACCGTATTCACGCTGACGGTGATGGTGCCGTCTGGGTTCGTCGTCGTTTGTGCCGTTCCGATGTCGTTCCAGTTGAGCAAATCGGCCGATGACTGCGCCTGAATGGTCCCCCACTCCGTGAAGACGGCGCGCGGTCGATAAGTCATCGTCAGCGCGCCATTCTGCACTACGGGTCTGGGCAAGCTGGAGACATCGGTGAGGCCTTCCAGTGCAAACTCAAGTCCGTTGGGAATGCCGTTGTGATTTGAGTCGTCGGTGAAGCTGCCGCTTTGTCCTTGCGATGCGAGCCACTCGGTGAGGGGGATGTTTGGATCAAGGCCGAGGACGGTGGAGATGATATAGTCGTCAGTCAGCGGCGTGATCGCGGTGGACGGATACTTGGCGTTGAAGGCGTCGACGACCATCTGCGCGATCTTGGTGTGGGCGCAGGTGTTGGGGTGGAAGCCGTCTCCAGAGAAAGTGTAGCGAGTGCGAGCATCAGCGTCTGCCATGCGATAGAATTCGATGCCCTTGATGCGGAAGGGCTGGGTGATGAGCGCCTTGGTGAAGTCATACACGCCGGGGACGAAGCCGATGCCCTGCGACTGTGCAAACGCAGCCAGGCTGGCATTCAAGGCATCCATCGCCGCAGTGACACGGGCCGTCTTCACTGCATCGGTGGGGTAGCCCAGTTGAATCTTCGGCGTGCAGCCCACATGGGGCACGCTGACCAGCACGATGGGCACCGTGGCATTCACCGTGCGCACGTAGTTGATGATCCATTGCAGATTGCCAAGGGTGGTGTTGGTGACCGAGGCGTCCACCGCACCGTTGTAGAGATCGGCGTAGTAGCTGTCGGCATCATTGCCGCCGGCGAAGATGACGACGCGTTGCACGTCGGTGCGAAGCTGGCTTTTGAGCGTGTTCGTCCACCAGAAGTTGTAAATGCTGCTGAGCTGGTCGCGGATGTCGGTGGTTGTGGCACCCGGGAAAGCCCAGTTGAAGCGGTGACCGGTGAGGCGGGGGTCAGAATAGGCGCTCCAAGTGCCAGTGTCGAACCAATCGGTGCGGTGCTGATGCAGAATCTCGATCCAGTTCCGTGCCTGCCAGGAAGCCGGGTTGTTGGGAAAGAGGGCGGGGAATTCGGCTTCGTATTCCTTGGTCAGGCTGTCGCCGATGACCAGACACTGCTCCGCCCTGAGCGTGAGGCCCATGAGGAGGAAGAGGAACAGACAACGCAGCATCTACTTGTCTGACGTGCAAAGGGCAAAAAAGTTCACTGTTAAATGAAGTTCATCGGCTTTGAGTCCAATGAACTAGCTTCATTAAAAAATATGCCAATGTGAGCCACGTGGAATGCATGCCTTCCGTGCTAAGCTGGAGGCTTGTACTGGGGTCACTCCACCTTCAGCACGCCATTCATCACCATCCAGTGGCCGGGGAAGGTGCAGAGGTAAGGGTACTCGCCTTTCTCTTTCGGGGCGGTGATGTGAATGGTGAAGCTGGATTGCGGATTCGTCATGTCCGTGTAGGCGAGCACGTCGTCGGAATCCGGCACGTAGTGTTTGGCCAGCCCCTGCGGATCGGTGATCATGAGGTTGGCGAGGTTGCCGATCTTTTGCAGCGTGCCGGGTTTGGCGAGCATCCAGTTGTGCGGCACCACGTCGGGGTTCTTGAAAACGATGGTGAGTTTTTCACCGGCTTTCGCGGTGAGCTGCTTCTGCACGTATTGCAGGCCCAGAGCGGCCTCGATGATGATTTCGCGGCCCCCTTCGCCTTTGGCCCACGGATTGACCTTGGCCGGCTTCGGTGCTTCAAGGCCGATTTGAGCAGCGTGATTGGTCTTTGCGATCTTGGCATAGCCGGGGAACTCGGTGAAGGGTTCGGCCAAAGCGTGCGCGGTGAGAAAGAGGTCGTGACCAGTGCTCACATGGAGATGAATCTGGCTCGCGGTGACGATCTGCGAGATTTCGAGGAAGAGCGTCTTACCGCCGTCCAGCTTCTGCACGCTACGCACTTCCAGCGGATCATGGCCAGGTGTATCAGCATACTTCACAGAATACTCGGGCGAGCCATACTGCGGCCCATAGCGGTAGTTCCAGCACTGCGCAAAGCAGGTGGCGGCATCGGCATCCTTCACGGGCTGGTTGAAGCGGAGCAGCACACCATTGTCGCGGGCTTCGAAACCGATGGGCACCGGTTTCTCGCCACCGGTGAAGCGCACACGCTGGAAACAGCCGTCCTTGGGCGTGTAGCTGCCCCAGCCCTGCATGCCGTTCACATAGAGGTGGCCGTCGTTCGGATTGAAGCGCGCGCACTGCGGGCCGGAGTCAAAGTTACCGCTGATCTTCACGGAGGCGGCCTGCCAGCGGCCTTTGACGTTCTGCCGCATGACGAGCCACGCGCTGCCACCGCCGGAGGAGAGGTGGACGAAATTGCCGTCGCCTTTGAGAGCTGCCCATTTCTCGCTCGTGATGAAGGCCTGGCTGCTCGCGCTGTTGTCTTCACCGCGCGGCATGTACATCAGCACCGGCTCCGGAGGCTGGCCGTTTTTCGGACCACCCGCGCCGAAGTGGGCACCGAGATTGTGGTCCAGCTCAATCTGAAAGATGGATGAAGCGGGTGTCCAGTCGCCCTCCTGCCCGCTGGTGGTGATGAACCGGCCATCCGGCGAGATGCCGAGGCCATCCGGATTGCGGAAGCCGGTGCCGAGGACTTCGAGGTTGTCGCGGCCCGTGATACGGCAGACACCTTGATTTCCCGAAGCGAAATACCAGCGGCCTTCCTTGTCCGTTTCGAGTCCGACGATGAAGTCGTGACCGCCGGGGGAGGTCTGCATGGCATTGGTCACGCACTCGTAGAAATCGGCCTCGTCATCGCCATTCAGATCATGCAGGCAGGTGATCTGATCACGGCCAAGGACGTAGAGCTTGTCCTTCACAATTTTCATGCCCAGCGGCTGGTTCAGCCCGGTAGCGAAGCGTTTCCAGCGAATCTTATCGAGTTTCTCATCAATGCCTTTCACCAGCCAGACTTCGCCCGTCATCGTGGCGATGGCGGCGCTGCCGTCGCTGAAGAAATCGTGCGCCGTGATGAAGAACAGAGTGCCGTAGGGATTTTTGAAAGGCAGTTCGATGGTATCGGTGGCGAAGGGCTGCTGGGTGCCGAGCTTGCCTTGGGTTTCGATCCACTGCGGCCATTGGGCTGGGCCGCCTTTGGTTAGATGTGCAAGCTTTTCGTGTTCCTGATGCTCAGCATCCATCGTGGACAGATAGCGACGACCTTTGAGCGAGTATGAGAATAGGACTCCGTTCCCATGTCGATAAAAGCCAAGATAATCTCGTTGAGAAAAATCACCTTTGGTAATGGTGCCTAGCACCTTGCCAACCAGTTGCCCGCCACCCATAAAACCGTGGCGATTGTCGTTGAGTCGAATGAAGCCATCCTGCCATCCGATGACAAAAGCGCAAAGCTCAGGATCAAAACAGGCTGATTTATTTCCTGACCTTACACAAATTCCCTTCGGAATCGTGGCCCCCCCGCCTTTGAAAACACAGCTAAAGACGCTGCCGAGGTCAGAGTTCGCAAAGCGCCCATCCTTCCAGGTCACCTGATCGTTCTGATTGCCCCAGTGGCCCTGCTGGCCGCCATCGAGACCGGGGAACTGCGGGATCAGTTCGGGCAGCGGTTTCTGCTTCATGAACTGCAGCGCCTGCTTGCCGTAGAAGTCGAAGACACGCTCGCGATTGACGAATTCCTGCCAGTGGACGTTGTCCTCGGGATGCAGCGGTTTGAGGTCGGGCTTGAAGGCGGCGGGTGGCGGAGCCTTGGGCGGCATGAGCGCGTCGAGATGATCGAAGTCCCAGATGCCGATCGTGTTGTCCATGCGGAGACGCGGAGCGGTGCCCTTGCGCGGTTTCATCACGCCGCGTGCGATGCGCACATCGTCAATGAGGCCGTCACAGCCGATGCTGCCATCCACAAGGCTGCCGAAAGCAATGCCGCCTGCTTTGGGCGTGCCCTTGATCGGTTGCACAGGCTTTTCAAAGACCTGTTTGCCATCAATCCAAAGCACGACACTCTTTTCGTCGATGCTGGCGAGGATGTCATGCCACTTGCCGTCGCAGACATTCACCTGCGAGTCGAAGTCACCACCACGGCCGGGCATGAAGAGCGCGAGCGTGCCGCGTTTCGCATGCGTGTAGAGCTCCCAATGCGTGGCAGATGATTTGGCGTCGGAGGCGATGAGGATGTTGTAGTGATCTTTGCCAGTCAGCATGGCGCGGCACTCGATGGTGAGCGGCAGCGCGCGGAAGAGCTCGTTGTCCTGCTCAAAGTAGCTGCCCTTCAGCGCCTCGCCGAATTCCTTGTTCAAAGAGGGCACGCCCTCGCCGGTCATGGCGGGTTTGGTGATGAAGCTGGTGGCTGCAGGCTTGTCGCTCCAGGTGCGGTACATGGGCTTCGGTCCGGGAGGGTTGTCATCGAGCTGAGGCACGAGCCAGGCAAGGCCGTCGAGGTTGTCGAGCAGGCGGCCTTCAGCGTCTTCGTTGGTGTGGTTCAGAATGCCGATGGGGCCCGAGTAACCGCTCGCACGCACGATGCGCAGCACCTTCACATCTTCCGTGCCCACACCGAGAGGGAGGATCTTGCGGCCCTTGGCTTCGCCATCGATGTCCATGCCGTTGAGGTTGAAGCACAGCAGATGCGGCAGCATGCGTGGCAGCACTTTGGCGAGGCGGTCCAGATGACCATGGCCATGATGCAGATTGTAAACGATGCCCACGTTCTTAATGCCTTTGGCTTTCAGAGCCTCCACGATGGCGATAGCGTTTTCCGGCTCACCATACCAGGCACCGTGGTTGTAAAGCGTGACTTGGCAGCCCAGCGGTGCCGCGGCTTCGCAGATCGGCTGCAGGCGCTCGACCTCTTTGGTCACACGGGCCTGCTGATCCGCCTCGTCCTTGACCTGGATGGGGCCGCCGTTGCCATTCACCCAGAGCTGCGGATGCACGCCATGGCGTTTGAAGAGTTCGAGCGTCTGCTTTGCTTCATCATTGAAGACGGTCGGGAACCACCAGCCCATGAGCTCGATGTGGTGTTTCTTGAGCGCGTTCAGCTCGTCGTCCCACTGCGGGATGTGCTCCTTGCGGTAGTCATAGACGAATTTCTTCACGCCCATTTTTTCCAGCATGGCCGCGCGCTCTTCCGGGCCGCGCTTGCCCGCATCAAATGGTACGATGCACCATGCGGCGAGGTTGGATTTGTCGAAGAGGCCGTCGGCTGCCTGGGATTGACCGAATGCGGACGCAAAAAGTACGAAGGCTAGTAAGCGGGAAAGCATGGGGGAGAAGGTTACTTGGTGTTGGAATAGGTTGCCCACTGGGCCTCGATCCACTTGGCATCAGGAGCGCCGTCGAACACGAGGATGCGGTATTTGGAGACGTAGGGTTTGCCGGGCTCGATGGACCAGTCGCCATCTTGCGATGGAGCGATACAGAGCTGCGGGTTTTTGGGATTCAGGCGCAGGGGCTGAGGGAAGCGGAAGTTTGAGGGATGAATCAGGATCACCATGCCAGTCGGTGCACCATCGACCTGCCCGCCAATGTGAACCCACTTGCCCTTGGTGGAGTCGCCTTTGAGTCGGTCATGGCCTTCGCTGGTGAGCATCGTGACGGCATCAACCGGATTCCAGGCGAGGTTGCCGCGCACACCAAGACCGCCGTAGTGATACTTCGGCAGCTTGAGCGGCTGGTTGCCCGCGCAAGTCTGCGTGCTGGTGAGATCAATGATGTTGGTGGGCGTGCCATCGAGTTCTTTTTGAGCAACAGCCACCTCCCACGTTTCATTGAGCACCTTTTGAACGGGCGCGTGACTGTGATCTAGAAACAAATGCTGGCTGATGAAGCCGCCGCCGTCAGCCCCGCCCCAGCTCTTGTCCAGGTTGGCGAAGCGCACCTCGGCAAGGATCTGGTCGCCGCTATTGTCTTTGCCGTCGCCTTTGCCCTGGTTCCAGAAATCGGGATGTGAATCGCCGAACTCCGTCTTTGTCCACGCCATCCAGATCCCACGATGCCAGCGGTGATCCTCGGGATGATTGGCCGTGACGAGCTTGCCGCTCGGCGAATGGACCGGATGAAGATGAGCGCCGTGTTTGAAAACAGCAGACACGCCTTCAGGCACCTCGCCTGCTTCCATTTGGTAATCACAGATCGTCTTCCCACCGCTGCTGAAGTGCAGGACGGAGCCGAGCTTTTCCACCTGGATATCGGCGGAGAAAGAATGGGTGGCCAGAAGGGCGGCGAGGAGAAGGGTTGGCTTCATGACGATGGAACGAAACGGTGCATTAGAAACTCGCAGGCTCTACCAGTGTTCCAGCTTTCACCACGCCGCCCTGCATGACGGCCAGGAGGTTGTCGCGGTTTTCGAGAATGGAGATGTCTTTGAGCACGTCGCCTTTCACCACGAGGACATCGCCCAGCTTGCCTGCTTCGAGGGTGCCGATCTCCTTCTCGCGCCCCATCATCTTCGCGCCGCCGAGCGTAGCGCACTTGATCGTGTCGAGCGGGGAGAAGCCGACGTAATTCACAAAGAAAGTCAGCTCCTGGGCGTAGGTGCCGTGCGGCGTCCAGGCAAAGCCGTAGTCGCCGCCGAGGCCCATGATCCCACCGGCTTTGAGTACTTTGCGGCAGCTTTCAGCGCCGGCTTCGAGAGTTTCCTGATGGCCGTCGAGTACCCGCTGGGACAGGCCGAACTCCTTGCCACGCTGCACACTGAAAAGCTCGAATCCGAGGCCGGGGCACATCGGCACGTTGCGCTTGAGCAGGAGATCGAGGCATTCGTCATCCATGAAGGTCCCATGCTCGATGGCATCATATCCAGCCTTGAGCGCATTGCGGATGCCCTCGGTGGCACGGCAGTGGCCGGTGACTTTGAGGCCGTGGTTGTGCGCCGTGGCCATGACGGCATGCATTTCCTCAAAGGTCATGCACAGCGTGTGGTGGTCATTGATGTCAGGAGAGGCTGCATCTCCCGTGGGATAGGTCTTCACCCACTCGATGCCATCTTTGACGAGTTTGCGCACGGCGGTGCGCGCCTGCTCGGGACCGTTCACGATGAAGACAATGCCCTCCATGCCGATGCGCCGGTAGTCAGGATTCCAGTCCATCAAGCCGCCCGCCCCGCAGATTTCGCGGCCGCTGGTGCTGAGGCGCGGGCCGGGGATCATGTCCTCCTCGATGGCCTTGTTCATCCATACGTCGATGTTGTGCAGGCAGCCGCCGCTGCGCGCGGCCGTGTAGCCGCATTCCAGCGCGGTCTTGGCATTCACGGCGGACTGCAGCGTGACGTATTCCACAGGGAACTTGATATCGAGATCCTGCAGCTCAGACACATTGAAATAGGTCAGATGGATGTGCGCCTCAATGAGCCCCGGCATGATCGTGCCACCACCGGCATCAATGACGCGTGCCTCAGGCGGAGCCGGTGGGGCATCCGCAGCAGGACCCGCGTAGCTGATCATTCCACCAGTGATGATGACAGCGGCATTTGGAACGGCTGGTCTGCCCGTGCCATCGACGAGCTGGCCGTTTTTGACGATGGTGGTGCCTGGTTGGAGCTTCATGGTGCGGAGATGCTATCGCTTCGTCCGGCGCCGGGATAGAACAGAAACGGCAGGGCGTGGAATATTCGCGGCAGCGTATTTGTCGCGATACGCACCCGGCGTGAGGCCTGTGACACGGCGAAATTCGCGCGTGAGGTGGCTTTGATCCGCGAAGCCGCAGCGCAGGCTGACAGCGGCAATGGACTCGCGCGTATCCACGAGCAGGCGGCAGGCGGTCTGGATGCGCAGGCGCTTCAGATACTGCTGCGGTGGCAGGCCATACTCGCGCACAAAGCTGCGCTCGAAGGCGCGTGGCGACATGCCAACGGCGCGCGCCATGTCAGCATTCGTCACAGATTCACCGAGGCGGCGGGTCATCAGCGCAATGACGATGCCGAGGCGGATGTCGCTGCGCTGATCAATCTGCGCGGCATCCAGTGCGCGCGTGATGCCAGCAGTGCCGACGATGCGGCCCCTCGCATTGCACACGGGACGTTTGGTGGTGAAACACCAGGAGGCGGTGTGATCAAAGCGGCCCACGAGTTCCAGGCGGCCCTGCACCGTCTGCCCGGCCAGCACCGCTTCATCGCCTGCACGGAAATGCGCCGCGAGGTGCGCAGGAGAGAGATCATCATCCGTTTTGCCGAGCACCTCGTCCAGACGGTGCATGCCATAATTCAGCAGGAAGGTGTGGTTCACCCAGAGATAGCGGCGTTTCGCATCCTTGATCCATGCCTGCACATCCGGCAGCACGTCGAAAAGATCGCGTAATGCATCGATGGCAGATGTGGCGGCAGCTTTGGCTTTCACAGATTGGGAGACTAAGGGGAACGGCATTCGAAGACACGCTGAATCATACAGGCATGAAAAAAGCGGAGCCGCATGCCGCAGCTCCGCTTGTGGGGTGAAATGAAAGCTCCCGGTTACTGGCGCACTTCCTTGATTTGCTTGTCAGGCGCTGCGTCGAAGGCGGCCTTGCTGGCGGCATCCGCAAAAGCGACCTGGCGTGTGTAGGTCACGGTGATGGAAGGATCGGATTTCTTTTTGCTCAGCGGGCACTGGCCGGCGGTGGCAGCGAGGATGTTGTTGAGGTAGCCCTTGGGAGCAGCGGTGAACTGGGCTTTGCAGCGGTTGCAGCAGACGGCCACGGTCTTCGTGTAGGTGCTGGTGATGGCCGGGCTGGCAGGCTTGCCGGAAATGGGGCAAACGGTGTTCAGCGGTTCGGCGGCAGAGGAAACGCCAGCCAGCAGGCTGAGAGAGGCGACGAGGGTGAGAATGTATTTCATGGTGCGCGTGTTGATATGGGACGTGGAACTCGGATACGAATTCATGGATTCTCCGCAACTGAAACTTTCCCCACCGGACCGTGGGGCGGTTTTGGCGGCGCAGGGACGGTTTGACACCCCTCCGCCCAGCGCGTACCTTCCCAATCGTGTGCGTCCCTCGATGGACGCAGACACGGAAAATCGGGTTCACGCCATGACCTGTTCTCTGACACGTGCTCCATGGCTCGTCTTCGATACCTGATGCGATGAACCTCTATGTGAGCAATCTTCCCTACACCCTGACGGATGAGGATCTGCAAAGCGAGTTTGCCCCCTTCGGCAATGTCTCCAGCGCCCGTCTCGTCAAAGATCGCGAGACCGGCCGCTCACGCGGTTTTGGATTCGTGGAGATGCCGGTGGAAACCGAAGCGCTCACGGCGATCAATGCGCTGAATGGCAAGGATGTCGGTGGACGCCCCCTGCGCGTGATCGAGGCGCGGCCGAAGGAGGATCGCCCGCCGCGAAACTTTGGCGGCGGAGACGGCGGTAAACGCGGTCAGGGTGAAAGCTGGGATCGCAACAAGCGGTCGTGATCACCAAGACCGCTCGCGTCACAAGTTCCCCGGTTGCTTACTTCGGCTGATACTTCGGATAACGCTGCTGAAGCTGCTGCAGCATCTGCTTGGCTTTGGCCGAATCTCCGGCTTTCTCCAACACCTTGGCGGCTTTGTAGAGCGCGCTGGGAGTGACATCCGGATCGTCAAAAAACTGGCTGGGGACGGCATACTTGGCGGCTCCGTCCTTCCACTTGCCCACAGCGGCATCCTTCTGGCCTTCAGCAGCGAGCTTGTCGCCCTGTGCCGCGTAGATGTCGCCTTCGAGGATGAGGAGTTCGGCCTGAAGCCTGCCATCTTTGACGACTTGAAGCGCTTCCTGGGCCACCTTGTCCGCTTCCTCAAAGAGGCCCTTGCCCAGTTGGGCGCGGCCCTTGGTCAGCAGCGCACGTGAGCGCGTCGCGCTGTCGGGTTCGGATTTGAGGAAGTTGTCCGTGGCTTGAATGCTGGCGTCGTACTTCTGGTTGTTCAGCTGCGCCATGCCAAGGTAGTTCCACACGACGGGTTCGGTGTTTTCCGGGTTCTGCGGCGTGACGGCAAGTTCGAGGAAGCGGGCGGCGCGTTTGAAATCGTCGCTGCTGTAGAGCTTGAGACCGAGCCATTTCAAAATGTTCGGGGGCACCTGTCCTTCGGGCTTGGACTGCAGGTAGCTGTCGATGGTCTTGGCCAGATTGTCGGCGTTCTGGCGTGCGTAGTCGCAGAGGATGATCAGCTGGCTGGACTTTTCGAGGTAGCCCTTGCTGTCGAGTTCAATGGAGCGGCGCAGGGCAGGGACGGCCTTGTCGTAGATCTTCTGGTCAAAGTTGCCCCGGCCGATGCCATAGTAGGCCTGTGCGGCGGCGGTGGTGGTGGGGAATTTTTTCAGCAATGTTTCAAAGGCGGTGATCATGGCCTTCGGATCCTTCTGCTCCATCGCGATGAAGCCGAGCTGCAGCCAGGAAAGTTCGCAGGCGTCGGATTTGGGAAATTCTTTGGTGACGAATTCAAAGTCTGCCTTGGCCTTCGGCAGATCGCGGGCATCACGGTTCGCGAGGCCACGGCGAGCGTAGGCCTTGGGAAGGAATTCGTGCCCGGGATTTTCGTTGATGAAACGAGTGAAGGTGCCCACGGCTTCCTGATGGCGTCCGGCCTCGCCCTGAGCCCAGCCCATGTTGAAGAGCGTGCCCGGGCGCAGCTTTTCGGGCAGTTTGTCGATGCTGACATCGTTGTAGCTCAGCGCCGCCTGCTGGTAGTTGCCTTTGTTGAAGTAAAAATCAGCGCGGATCAGGCGTGCCAGCGAAAGGTATTCATGATTCGGGTGCTTCGGTGCCTGACGTGTGATGAAGGCGGTGGCGAACTCGCCCAGGTCTTTGTCATTCAGCAGGTAGAAGCAGTACAGCTTCCAGTATCCCGCACTGAAGGCTTCCTCAGTGTCGGGATGGTACTGCTCGATGAGCAGGTAAACTTCGACGGCGCGGGCGTAGCTCTTCCGCATGCGGTAGGCGTGGCCGACGAGCAGCAGCATCTTCGCACGTGAGTCTCCCTGCGGCAGGATCTCGGAGTTCTTGTTGTAGTAGTCGATCACCCCGTCGTAATCGCCCTTGGCAAACAGCGCCTGAATGATGCCCACGAGGGAGATGGCCCGGTTTTGCTCGGTCGTCTCCGGCATGCGCAGCGCCTTTTCAAACATCGCGATGGACTCCTCCGGCTTCTGCAGCTCGGCATAGAGCACCGCCGCGCGGATGCTGGCCTCGGCGATGATGGTACGGTCGGCGCTGGTCTTGACGAGTTCGTCAAAAATAGGCAGTGCCTCGGCCTTTTTGTCCTGACCGAGATAGATGCTGCCGAGCGTGAGCAGCGAAGTTTCGCGGTAAGGATTTTCCGTTTTCACCGCGATCACACTGCTCAAGGCGGCGGCCTGCTTGGCCTTGTCCCCGAGCATTTCATAGGCGCGGCTTCTGTTGTAGGCGGCGGCCAGCCGGACGGCGGCGCTCTTGGTTTTGGTCTCGGCAAAACCGAAAAACTTGGCCGAGTCGGCAAACTTGGAATCGTTGAACATCATCGCGCCGAGGCGATAGGCGCAGGAGGGGGCGCCCTCGCTGTCCGGATAGCGGTTTACGACTTCCTCGTAATAGCCCGCGGCCTGCTTGAGCTGGTTCTGCTTCATGTAGCACTCACCAATGCGATAGAGCGCGTCCGGCACCTGCCTGCCGCTGGGGTACTGCTGCAGGTACTTCGCATACGACTGCGCGGCCATGCCCCACTCCTGGCGGTCATAGGCCAGCGTGGCAAAGTCGAACATGTCATCATCAGGCCCCTTGGTCCTCGGCGGCGCATCCGGCACGGGCTGTGCCTTCGGCGGGCTCACAGGAATGGCCTTCGGCACATCATCTTCCACCGGCAGGGCACGCGGCGGGGCGGGCTGCTGGGCCATGGACGAAAACGCCACCAGGCAGAAAAGCGCTGGAATGAAACGGGGCGCATGACTGCGCGAGGCGGTTGGGAACTTCGCGGCGGTCATCTCACTTGGGCGTGGCAGCAGGTTGGTCGGCTTCAGGTTTGCGCGTGGCAAAGGCGATGTTCCAGATGCCAGCCTTCTGGCAGGTGTCCAGCACTCGGATCACGTTCTGGTAGGGGGTGCCTTCATCACCCCGCAGGATCACCGCCTGGTCTTTGTAGAGGGCGACGATGTTCTTCAGTTTCACCAGCAACTCGTCGGTGTTGAACTTCTGGCCGTTGACGAGGATCTCGCCGTCTTTTTTAATGTTGATGATGATCTCGCCCACATTGCGGGACTCCTTCTCCTTGCCTTCGTCGGCGGCAGGCACGCTGACGTCCATGACCTGCTCCTCCTTGGCATACTGGAAGGTCACGGCAAAGAAAATGACGAGCAGGAACAGCACGTCCACCAGCGGCGCGAGCTGCATGGGCGAGGGTTCGATGGAATGCTGTTTGCGGAAGTTCATCGCGGGTGGTGATCTGCCTGTTTACTGACCGGCCACGGCGCGTGCGGCACGCTTGTACTGCACCGCGAGCAGGGCCATCAGATGGGTCGTCGCAGCTTCCATTTCGGAGATCAGGCGGTTCACCTTGCCACGGAAGATGGCGTAGAACATCAGGGATGGAATGCCGATGACGAGGCCCGAGGCCGTGCAGAGCAGCGCTTCGGACACCCCTTGGGCAAGGCCAAGCTGGTTCGAACCACCGACGCCTTTGCCGGAGATTTCATGGAAAGTCGTGATCATGCCCAGCGTCGTGCCGAGCAGACCAAGCATGGGAGCGATGGCTCCGACGTCCCCCAGATAGGCGATGCGGGCCAGCAGCAGGCTGGACTGGCGGTTGCCCTCGGCCTCGGTGACTTCCTTGACCTCTTCAAAGCTCGCCGTCGGGTTGCGCGTGGCGAAGTCCAGCGTTTTTGAGGTGATGCGGGCGATGCATTCGTTGCGGCGGTTGCAGACCGCCAGCAGCCCCAGGTAGTCCTGCTTGCGGATCAGGGCGTCCGCTGAATTCATAAACGCATCGCTGACCACGGTGCCTTGACGCACCGTGAAGGCGAACAGCACGATCATGAAAAAGGCGATCATGGACAGAATGATCAGCGGGTAGGCCATGACGCCGGTGCGCTTGACGAATCCCTGAAAGGTCAGCACGTCCCCATAGGGATTGTCTTCGGCGGGAGCATGCGTGGCCACGGCGGCTCCTGGAACAGCGGCTGGCGCAGGCTGCTGGGCTTGGGCTTTGAGGGTCATCGTGAAGACGAGTGCCACCAGCACAGCCAGGGCGAAGAAGATTTTTCGATGCATGAGGCGGCGACTGTAAACGTGTGCGCCAGCCTTGCAAGGGGCCGGTGGCTGGCTTTCCCGGTCCCGTCAGGCCAGCAGTTCCCGCACCACCTTGCACTCGTTCACACCCGTGAGGCGGAAATCGAGTCCGGCATACTTGTATGTGAACTTTTCGTGATCGAAGCCCAGGATGTTCAAAATCGTGGCGTGCAGGTCATGCACATGCACCGGATTTTCGGTCGCTTGGAAGCCAAATTCATCGGTGGAGCCATGTGTGTAGCCGCCGCGCACCCCGCCGCCCGCCAGCCACATGGTGAATCCGTAGTGGTTGTGGTCACGGCCGTGCTGCTTGCCAGCATTGGCACCGGGCGTCGGCAGTTCCACCGCCGGCGTGCGGCCAAATTCGCCGCCCCACATCATCAGGGTGTCATCCCAGAGTCCGCGCTGCTTCAGATCGCTCATGAACGCGGCAATCGCCCCGTCTGTCTGCTGACCGAGCTTCCGGTGCTCAAGGATTTCATCGTGATTATCCCACGGCTGGCCCGCTCCGGTCCAGAGCTGGATGAAACGCACCCCGCGCTCCAGCAAACGCCGGGCGATCAGGCACTGGCGGCCAAAAGCGTGGTCGCCGTACATTTTCCGCATCGATTCCGGCTCCTTCATGATGTCGAAGGCGTCCGTGGCCTCCATCTGCATGCGGTAGGCCAGTTCATAGCTCTGCACCCGGGCTTCCAGCTGCTGGTCGCGGTCCTGCTGCACCAGATTGCGCTGGTTCAGCTCCTGCAGCAGGTCCAGCTGGCGGCGCTGTTGCTTCAAATCGAGCGAGCCGTTCTTGATGAATTCCACGAGCTTTTCCACCCGGGTGTCCTCCGTATTAATGTAGGCCCCCTGATAGGCGCTGGGCAGGAAGGCCGACTGCCAGTTCTTCGTGCGCCGCGTTGGCATGCCGCCGGGGCACATGGCGATGTAGCCGGGCAGGTTGTGATTTTCACTGCCCAGACCGTAGGTCACCCAGGAGCCCATCGTCGGGCGGTTCAGCCGGCCTTCGCCGCTGTTCATCAGGCCAAGGGAGGGCTCATGGTTCGGCACGTCGGCGTGCATCGAGCGGATCACGCACATGTCATCCGCAAAGGCACCGGTCTTTTCAAAGACCTCGCTCACCTCCAGCCCGCACTCACCACGTTTGGTGAATTTGAAGGGGGATTTGAAACCCGCCCCGGTCGGGCGCTCGGTTTTGAGCACGTTCGGCAGCGGCTTGCCATCGTACTTGTCCAGCATCGGCTTGGGGTCGAAGGTGTCCACGTGGGACGGCCCGCCGTTCATGAAGAAATGCACCACGCGTTTGGCCTTCGGCTCAAAGTGCGGCCGTTTCACCGCCATCGGGTCCATCGTGGCTGCGGAAGCCTGCGAAGTGAACAAGGAGCCGGCCGCCATCGTGCCAAAGCCCATGCCCACGCGTTGCAGCAGTTCGCGGCGCGTCAAAAACGCATGCTCCAGATTCGGGGCATGATGTGAAAAGGAGGAACTCATGGGGATATGAATGATACGTCTCAGCCAGCAGATGCTTTCGCATGATTCCTAGCACAAGAAAGCGCAAAAAAGGAGCGGAAGCTGCTGATTAAATGCCGTCTTTTGTTCGTATCTTTTGTACCCCCAATGTCTCTGAATACACGCCATCTTTCTTTGGCCGCCTTTGTCGTCGGCTCGTTCTCACTTTCCGCTGCTCCCGCTTGGAAGGACGCGGAGGTCGTTTTGAAGGCCAAATGCTACGAGTGCCACAACCCCAAAAAGACCAAAGGCGACGTCGATTTGCAGCAGTTCGCGGCGGACCCGCAGCTGACCAAGCATTTTGAAGTGTGGCTGAAGGTCAAGGACACCATCGAGAACGGCGACATGCCGCCGCCCAAGGCGCATCAAATGAGCGATCAGGAGCACACGGCGCTCCTCGGCTGGGTGAATGGCGAACTCGACGCCCTCGCCGCCGCGCAGTCCGGCGATCCCGGTCCTGTGACGATGCGCCGGCTCACCAACGCCGAGTACGACTACACCATTCGTGACCTCACCCGGCACGACTACGGCTTCGCCAAGGAATTCCAAACCGATGGCGGTGGCGGCGAAGGTTTCAGCAATACCGGCGATGTGCTCTTCATGAGCCCGGCAGCGCTGGACAAATACTTCGGAGCCGCCCGCAAGGTGGCTGATCATGCCACGATCATGCCGGGCACAGGCATCGTTTTCAATCCGCAGCGCATCGGCCTGCGCGGGCCTGAGCAGGTCAAAGCCCAGGCGCAGCAGGCTCTATACGTCTGGTACCAGCAGAAGTCGGCGCCTCATCTGCCCCAGGACGGCGAGGACATGCGTGAGGCGGACTACATGGTCGCCTGCTGGAAGCACAAGCATTTCCAGACACCTCTCGAACAGCTCGCCAAAGAGACCGGCTTGAAGCTGCCCTTCCTGCAGAACTGGAACAATCTCGTGAACGCCACCGAGCCGAAGTCGCGCTTCCTTGATCTCACCCGCGTTGCCTGGCGTGAATTGCCCGGCCCGGATGCCGCAAAGCCCGGCCAGGTGCCGCAGGCGGTGACAGACGGTGCCAAGGCCATCCAGGCGCAGCTGCTCTCCTGGAACAATCCGAAGAAGGCTGGCAGCGGCGTGCAGCGCCAGCAGCAGGACGCCGATGGCATCCGTCCCTACCAGATGAACATTGAGGTGAAAGGCAAAAAGCAGGCCTTCCTCTGCATTGGCGATGACGGCGACGGCAACAAAGGTGACATCGCGCTCATCACCAAGCTCGATCTGAAAACCACCAAGGGCCCCCTGATCTACATGGACTGGCTCAACAAGCAGCTTGGTGAAGACAACAAAGCCCTCGGCGCGACTCCCCCTCCTGCCAATGCAGAGGCTCTGAAGCAGCGCATCGCCGAACTCGAACGCGTGAAGAGCGCCTTCGGCAAACATCCGCAGGGCCGCAAGATCGAGCCTGGGGTTCTCGCCATCGCCGCACCGCTTGTGGTCAATCTGCCGCTGCCGGAAAACGTCACTTGGATCCACGCCGAGGCCCGGCTGGATCTGGAAAATCCCGACATTAATGACGGCACCATCCAGTGGGCGCTCACAGCGGACAAGCCGCGGGATGTCACCAAGATCATGCCGGGCATTCTCACCGTCTGGAAAACGCAGACCGATGCCGCACGCCGCACCATGGGTGATTTCCAAGTGATGAAGCAAGCCTTCCCGGACATGTTCGAGCGCCGTCTGGAAGAAGTCGCCAGCAATCTCTACCGCCGCAAGCCCGGCATCACCGTCTATTACTTCAGCGACGATCAGCTCGGGCAGCTTCTCGGCCCCAAGGACCGCGACTATCTCGCGGCCATGAAGAAGGACTTTGGCTACACCGCCCAGCCAAATCTCAATCCGCAGCAGCAGAAAGAGTATGATGGAGCCATGCTCGGACATCTGCACCAGTTCGCCGGTCGCGCCTGGCGCCGTCCGCTTGCCAGCGAAGAAATCCAGAAGCTCGACGCGCTCTACTTTGAAGGCCGCAAGAAAGAGCTCGACCGTGAATCGGCAGCCCGCGAGGTCGTCGTGCGCGTGCTGGTCTCCCCCTATTTCCTCTTCAAGGCCGAGACGCTGCCCATAGCCAACGCCGCTCCCGGTGACGTGAAGCTGAACGCCCATGAGCTCGCCTCCCGCCTCAGCTATTTCCTCTGGGCCTCTCAGCCCGACTGGGAACTGCGCAAGACCGCGGACGACGCCAGCCTCCTGAAGCCTGAAGTCCTCGCCGCACAGACAAAGCGAATGCTGCGTGATCCGAAAGCGACCGCCCTCGCCAAGGAATTCGCGGGGCAGTGGCTGAAATTCAACGGCTTCGATGAGAAGAGCACCGTCGATGAGAAAAAGTATCCCGAGTTCACCACCGAACTCCGCAACGACATGCAGCGCGAGACCATCGAGTTCTTCGCTCACTTGGTGCGTGATGACCGCAGCGTCGGAGACATCATCGGTGGCGACTACTCTTTCCTCAACGAGCGCCTCGCCAAATTCTACGGCGTTCCCGGCGTCATCGGCGGCGAGTTCCGCGAAGTCAAAGTTGGGCAGCAGCATCGCGGCGGCCTGCTTGGCATGGGCGCCATTTTGACCAAGACCTCGCGCCCAAATCGCACCAGCCCCGTCGTCCGCGGCGACTACCTCTATCAGGTCGTGCTCGGCTTCAGTTCACCACCGCCACCGCCGAATGTTCCCAAGCTTCCGGACAGCGCCGTGAAGCCCGCCTCCTTGCGCGAAGCCCTCATGATTCATCGCACCGATGCCGCCTGCGCCGTCTGCCATGAGCGCATCGATCCCCTCGGCTTCGCCCTCGAAAGCTTCGACCCCATCGGCCGCTTCCGTGTCGCTGATGAAACCGGCGGCAAGATCGACGACACCGGCGAGCTCAAAGACGGCACCAAATTCCAAGGCCTCGCCGGACTGCGTGACTACCTCAAAAAGAACGAAACCAATTTCAACGCGCAGTTCTGCCGCAAGCTCCTCGGCTACGCTCTGGGCCGTCAGACGATGCCCAGCGACAAAGCGCTGCTCCGTCAGATGCAGGCCGCACTCAAGCAGAACAACGGCAAGTTCTCCGCCGCCGTGCTCGACGTCGTCAACAGCCGTCAGTTCCTCAACCGCCGCAGCGAACCCGCCGTGGCCGCCAATCAATAAACAAACCGCCTTACCCCTATGAACCTTTCCCGTCGCAAATTTCTCCGTGGCACCGGTGTCGCCCTTGGGCTGCCGTGGTTTGAATCGATCAGTTCCTTCGGAGCCGAAGCGGTCAAAAACAACACCGCACCACGCCGTCTCGCCGTGTGCTTCACCGGCAACGGTGTCAATCCGCACCACTGGGGCGCCACCCAGGGCCCTGCTGGCATGGAGTTCATGAAGTCGCTCTCGCCGCTGGAGCCGCTGAAGAAGCACATCAGCGTCTTCAAAGGTCTGTGGAATCCGACCACCGTGGAAGGCGAAGGCGGCCACTATCCAAAGATGAACGTGCTCTGCGGTCTCAAGGTAAAGAAGACCACCACCGACGTCGAAGTTGGCACCACGATGGATCAGCTTGTCGCGGCACAAACGGGCAAGTTCACGCCCATGCCGAGCGTCGTGCTCGGCACCGAGCGCCCCAGCTACAGCACGGATTCCGGCTTCACCTCCATCTACTCCGCCTACATCTCCTGGAGCACACCCACGACACCCGCGCCGAAGGAAATTTTCCCGCAGCAGGCTTTCGATCAGCTCTTTGACGACGGCAGCAAGCGCAAGCGTGACAAGAGCATCCTCGACCTCGTGCTCGAAGACGCCGGTGCGCTGAAGCCCAAGCTCAGCCAGCGCGACAAGCAGAAGCTCGACGAATACCTCACCTCCGTGCGCGAGATCGAGCAGCGCGTGGCGTTGGCCGAAAAAATCAGCCAGGCCGAAACCAAAGGCACTGGCTGGCAGCCCACCGTGAAGGTGCCCACCATGCAGCGCCCCGGCGCCGGCATCCCCACCAGCGCGGAAGATCATCTGCGCCTCATGTTCGACATCATGCTCCTCGCCTTCCAGATGGACCGCACCCGCGTGGCCACCTTCATGATGAACAACGACCTTTCCAACATGCGCTTCCCCAGCCTGGAAGGCATCAGCGGCGGCATTCACGAGCTCTCACATCACGCCAATGACGAGCACCGCCTGGACATGTACCAGCGCGTGAACCAGCACCAGGTGAAGCTCTGGGGCGAGTTCCTCGGCAAAATGCAGGCCACCAACGAAGGCGAGCGCACCCTGCTTGAAAACAGCATGATCATGCTCACCAGCAGCCTCTTTGATGGCAATGCCCACGATTCCCGCCAGCTCCCCGTCGTCCTCGCCGGCGGCGGTGGCGGCACCATCCAGGGCGGTCGCTTCCACGATCACAGCGCCGATCCGAACCGCAAACTCTGCCGCCTCCACATCGCCCTCATGGACCGCATGGGCCTCCACGTCGGCCATTTCGGTGATGCAGAGAACGCTTTGGCGATTTGAGTTAAATAAAATCCCCCAATCCGTGCGTCGTTTGCCAAACTGACCACGGATGCCGCCCACTGAAGCCACCCTCACCCGACTCCATGCCGACTACGCCAGCAGTGCGTATCGGTTTGCCTGGTCGGTGACGAAGGATGAATCGCTGGCGCAGGAGGTGGTGCAGGAATTGTTTCTCAAGCTCGCCCGGGATGTTGCGGTGATCACCACCGCGCAGTCCGAGCGCGCCGTCATCTTCACACTGACGCGCAATCTCGCGCTCGACACCCTGCGTCGTCGTTCCACTCGTGAAGATGCGTTGGAGAGATTCGCAGACGAATCACCCGGCTGGTTTCTGCCCGCCGCTGATGCCGAGGCGGAGGAAACACGCGCTCAAATCACCGCTGCCCTCGCCGCTCTTCCCGAAGAACAGCGCAGCGTCATCCACCTGCATGTGTGGGAGGACCTGGGGTTTCGCGAAATCGGCGAACTCCTCGGCCTTCCCACCCAAACCATCGCCAGCCGCTACCGCTACGGCCTCGAAAAACTGCGCGCCCAAAAACACACCCTGGTATGAACCAAGACATCGAATCCACCCTCCGCGCCCAGCGCTGGCGCGATCCTCCGCCCGCCTTCCTTGAGCGTGTTTTGGAAGAAGCCCTCCAAGTCTCGCGACAGCGTCCTGGAGTGCTCCAGCCCTCTGGAGCTTTTCGCGAACCAGAGAATGCTCAAAAACGCTTAAGGCCCGGCACACTCCAAAACACTGCCACGCCGAAGTTCTTCCTCCGCCTGCTCTCCTCCATCCCTCGCCCCCTCCGCCTGCCACTCGCCGCGTGTTGGCTGCTGGCCTTCTTCTTCCGCATCACCACGCCCGAGGCCATTCCGCAATCCACCCTCAACAGCTACGCCAAACTGCCGCCGATGACGCCCGCGCAGCTTCTCGCCAACCGCCAGCAAATCGAACAGCTCGCCCATGAACTCCTCCACCCCCGGCACCAAGGCCCCATCCCGCCTTTATAGTGTGCGCGTCGCCCGGCGGCTGACCCGGCTCGTGTGGAATCGCAGCACGGGCTGGACGCTCGTATGCCTCATCTCGTTGATCACACTCTACTACCAGTGGGAGAACAGGCGCAGCGCACTTGAGTTGAAGGCCGCCCATCAACGAATGGTTGAGCGCATCGGTACCGATGACTGGATCGCTTTTGCGACACCCGGTGTGCCGGATGAGCAAAATCTCTTCGCGCTGCCCGTCGTCGAACAGTGGCTGCATCGGGATGGGAAGCAGCTTCGCTACATCATTCCAAAAAACGTGTTTTTGCCGCCTGGCTTTGTGAAGCCGCAAATCATCGAAAACGACGCGGACAAAACTTCCCGCATCGACTTCAGCGCTTGGGCCGCTGCCCAAGATTTGAAAGGAGAAAAGCCCGCCATCGTCATGAACCGCGAACTCGGTGACGGCAATGGTCTGCTGCCCCAGCTCGCTGCGGGCCTCTCAAGGCCGTTCTCTGCGTTGAAACCAGCTCAACGCGAAGAATACGCCACAGCCGGGGCCAATCCTTATGCAGCGATCCAGCCAAATATGGGCAATGTGAATGACACGATGCGTGATCTCGGGCTTCACCTGCGTGTGGCAGCAGCAGCGGGCGATGTGGAGAAGACACGCAGCACCGCGCTCATTCTGCTGCGGTTGATTCCAGAGGCCGCCACTTCGCATCACTGGCTTATCGGTTCGCTGGTCAGCGTTGCCACACACGGACTCGCCTTTGAGGCGGTTCAGGATGCGCTCAGCCAGCCGGCGTGGAACAAGGAAGGCTTGCGAATGCTGCAGTTGCAGCTCGGCAAGATCAACGACCTTGATGTCATGGAGCGCGGCATGAGCATGGAAATCCTCACTGGCTTTGGCGCGGGCATTCACATCCGCGAAAGCTGCCGCAAAGGTGGCTCTGCCAGCAAAGAGCTCCTTCTTGTAAACGAAGATGACTCATGGGCTACTCGTGCAACTCGACTGGCGTACCGTTACGGACCCAGCGGCTGGCATGACGCAAACATCGCCTTCTTTGCGGAGACCTATCTCGACATGCTCGGGCCGAAGGGTGAGACCGCATGGATGGACGGCACAGCGCGTGGCGAGGTTCTCAAAAAACGGCGCGATGAGGAATATCGCCACCTCGGCTGGAACATGCGTCGAAAGATCGGTGCGCTTACGCTGCCGAACATAGGCAATCTTTTTGATGCCGCTGCACGTGTGCTCTTCCACCGCCGTTGCCTCATCATCGCCTGCGCCTTGGAAAAGCATCGCATGAAGCATGGCTCGTTCCCTCTGTCGCTTGATGCAGTGTTGGATGACCTGAAACCCTTCCCCATAAATGATCCTGCAAGACCCAAACAGACGCCCGGCTATCGTCTTGAACCCGGTGGCTACCTGCTCTGGTCCGCCGGACCGGATGCAAAGGATGACGGCGGTGCAAAAGACAAAGACATGCTGTGGCGGATAAAACTCAATACAGAACAGCAATGAACTCCTGGTATACTGTCCGCTTTGCCCGCTGGCTGGCCCGCCTCGTGTGGAATCGCCGCACGGGCTGGACGTTCGTTTGCCTCATCTCTCTCATCACCGTTCTCTGGCAGTGGGAAAACTGGCGCAGCGCGCGAGAGCTTGCGGCGGTTCATCGCCGTATGGTGGAGCGGCTGGGCACGGGCGATCCGACAGCCCTCATGCCGCCGAAGGTGACCGACGAGGAGAACTACTTCGCCAATCCAGTGCTCGAAAGCTGGCTGCGTGTGAAGAAGCCAGGCACGCTGAACCTGCGATACGTTCCTCCCCAAAACGCACTGCTGCCGAAGGACTTCATCCGCCCGGAGATCGCCAAATCCAAGGATGGCGAAGGCGATAGGCTCGATCTGGTCACCTGGATCAAGAACCGGGGTATCAATGTTCCTGAGTCACCCGCCACGGTCCTTGCCCGCGAACTGGGAGATGGCAATGGCCTGCTGCCAAAGCTTGCTTTGGGCCTGAACAAACCTTTCTCAGTCATCAAACCGGGCCAGAGGGAAGCCTTGGAGGCCGTCGGAGACAATCCCTGGCAGGCATCCTTTCCCGACTTCCTCGGACTGAACGACTTCCAACTCCAGCTTGGTCTTCATCTGCGTAGCGCGGCGTTGGCCGGGGATGCGGCAAAGACCGTGAGCACGGCGCTGATCATGCTGCGCATCAGCGAAGGAATGGCGCGCGGTGGTATGATCGGGTGCCTCGTTCCTCTGGCCGCCCATGGCATCACGTTTGACGCTTTGCACGAGGCATTGAACCATCCCGCCTGGACGGAAGAGTCGCTGGGCCGTCTGCAGGTGCGACTGGGCCAGTTTGATGATTTGCAGCAGTATCAATCCGCTCATGGCCAGGAGATCCTCGGCATGTTTTTCCAGCTCGAGTATTTGAGAAAGCACCGCCACTTGCTGCATGACATAACCAACCGATCCTTAAAGACGCCATTCTTCGAGCGAATGATAGAGGATGCCTTTTATTATGTCATGATGAATGGCCCCATCGGCTGGCATGATGCGAACGTCGCCTTTTATGCCGATTGCATGCTCGATCAGCTTGGACCACCCGGCCACGAAGCCTGGCTCACGTCAGGTTCCAGAGCGGAAATCGTGCAGCGTCGGAGCAAAGCGGAAAACTCCTGGCCCAATCCGCGTCGCATCCTCGGAGCCATTGCCATTCCGCAAATCGGCGATATCACGCAAGCCGCCGCCGAGAGACTCTTCCACCGCCGCTGCCTCATCCTTGCCTCTGCCTTGGAGAAGCATCGCCTGAAGCACGGCGTTTTCCCGCCCTCGCTCGAGTCCGTGAAAGACGACCTCAAACTCTTCCCCGTAAGCGATCCCGCTCGGCCCACTCAGTCGCTCGCCTACCGCCTCGAAACAAACGGCTATCTGCTTTGGTCCGCCGGACCCGATGCGAAGGACGACGGCGGAGCCAAAGACAAAGACTGGCTGTGGCGCATGAAGCGCGAGCTATGAACCGTCACTCCTTCGTGATCGTCTCATCAAGATTGAGCAGCACACGCGCGATCAATGTATGCGAATCGATCTCGCCAGGCTTCGGCTGGTGGCGCTTGAGCATGTCCACCAGCACAGCCGTTTCTTTGGCCGTCGGTTCGCGGCCGGTGCAGAGCTGGAAGCCGTAGGCAATGTGGGAGGCATCATCGCTGCCGCCTTCGTGCCACATGCGTTCACCCAGAGCTTTGGCGGCGGCCATGCTCATGGTTTCATTGAGCGTCATCAGCGCCTGCAGCGGGGTGTTGCTCTTGGAGCGGCGGATGCAGGAGCTCTCGCCATTGGGCACGTCAAAGGTGCTTAAAAACGGATACGGCGTGCTGCGGCGGCGGAAGACATAGACGCTGCGGCGGAACTGGTTCTCATCCTCATCCACCTTCCACGGGAAGGGCGCGTAGCTGGCAGGTTTTTCAAACAGATAGGCCGGCGCAGGCGGCATCACGGGCCGCCCACCAATGGCAGGATTGAGCAGGCCGCTCGCCGCGAGTTGGATGTCACGCACGACCTCACCCTCCACACGGAAGCGCGGACCACGCGCCAGCAGGCGGTTGTAGGGGTCACGCTCCAAAAGCTGGGGCGTCACCTTGCTGGACTGCTGATAAGTCTCGCTGCTGGTGATGAGGCGCAGCAGATGCTTCGTGCTCCAGCCGTGCTCCATGAAATCAACCGCAAGCCAGTCGAGCAGCGCGGGATGGCTGGGCGGCGAACCCTGCGTGCCGAAGTCCTCGGCAGTCTCCACCAGTCCGGTGCCAAAGCAGGCCTGCCACACGCGATTCACATAAGCACGGGCGGCAGTGGGCGATTTTTTGTCCACCAGCCATTTGGCAAAGGTAAGGCGCGAGCCATCGGCATTCTTCGGCAGCGGATTCAGCACCGCAGGAACCCCGGCGGTCACGCGGTTGTCGGGCTTGAGGAAATCACCGCGCTTGAGCACCGAGGTCATGCGCGGTTCCGCGCGCGGGTCCAGCGTCAGGGTGGTGGTGCCTTCAGGATGCTGCTTCCACAGCGATTCAATTTCGTCATTCACCGGCTGCCATTCCGCCACGATGGTGCGGAAGGCGCTGAACTCGGCCTTCTTTCCATAGAGCGGATCAGCCTCGGCATTCGGCGCATCAGTCACACTGATGCGATACCTCCCCAGGTTCATCGTTTGCAGGTCGTCGCTGTTCCATCCGCCGTGCTTCATGCTCAGCGTCACGCTCAGTTCGCTGTCAGGTTTGAGTTCCACGGGCTTCTCCAAAACGAAGACCGCATTGCGCGGCACATTGCGTCGTCCCGGTCCTGCATTGATGCCCCAGGCAGTCTCCGCTTTGCCATCAATCGCATACGCGATGGGGCCCGTGACACGCTTGTCCTTCTTCACATCCTGATCACGGGCAAAGGGGGCCAGCGGTGTGTTTTCCGGTTCGCCATAGTCCGCAGTGGCTTTGACAAACTTCAGCTTCGTCATCTTGCCGTCGATCTTCATCTCGGCCTGGAACTCCGTGAGCGCCGCCGTGCCCTTTTGCGAGCGACCCGGGCCATACGCGGGCAGGTTGGGGTCATTCATCAATTCCAGTCGAAAGGCGCTGATGGTTCGTGGCGCAGCGGGAGTGCTGGCATCATGAAATCCCTTCACCGCAAACTTCACATCACTCTTCGTCGGCGCGTACCCTTGCGCGAGGATGCTCCCATCCGGCTGACGCAGCGCCTTCTCTCCCCCTGAAGGATCATCCTCAAAAGCCAGCGTGTGCCATTGCGGCTGCGCGGCTTTTACAGCAGCCACCCATTCTTTCATCCGCTGCTGCCAGTCAGAGTGGTCATGCTTCAGCTTGGCTTCCAGCTCCGCCGTGCGCGTGAGCACCTGCGCGCGCTGCATTTGCTCACTGGCGGTGTACACCACGCGCCAGGGCTCGTTGTCATTGTTGAGGTAGGCAAACATGCGGTAATACTCCTCCTGCGAGATGGGGTCGTACTTGTGGTTGTGGCACTGCGTGCAGCCGATGGTGAGCCCGAGGACGCTTTTGCCGATCGTGTCCATCCGGTCAAACATCGACTCCATGCGGAACTGCTCAGGATCCACGCCACCCTCCTCATTGACCATCGTGTTGCGCAGGAATCCGGTGGCCACGATCTGATCCTGCGTGGCCTGGGGCAGTTCGTCACCGGCAAGCTGCTGGATGATGAACTGATCATACGGCAGGTCACGGTTGTAGGCGCTGATGACCCAGTCACGGTAAAACCAGATGAAACGCATCGGGTCCTTTTCATAGCCATTGCTGTCCGCGTAATGCGCCGCATCCAGCCAGTGCCGCGCCCAGCGCTCACCGAAGTGCTGGCTGGCGAGCAGGTTGGAGGTCAGCCGTTGAATGCTTCCTGCGGGATCCTGTTTGTATGCGATGGCAAAGCCCGCGGTTTCCTGCGGCGTCGGCGGCAGGCCGGTGAGATCCAGGTGAATCCGGCGCAGCAGCGTTTCAGGAGCTGCGGGTGGCGAGGGCTGCAGCCCCTCTTTCGCCAGACGTTCGCGGATAAAGGCATCGATGGGATGCTTCGCCATCGCAGGCACGGGTGGTCGCACGGGCGGCTTGAAGGCCCAGTGGTCAGTTTTCCGCTCGATGCTCACGCTCGCGCTGTCAGGCCAGACGGCACCGGCATCGATCCACTCCTTGAGCTTGCCGATCTCCGCCACGCTCAGCGGATTCCCCTTGCGCGGCATGCGCATTTTGGGGTTCGTGCCCAGCACCGCGTGCATCAGGCGGCTGTCATCCGCTTTGCCGGGGACAATGGCCACGCCAAAATCACCGCCCTTCAGCGCGCTCGGTTTGTTGTCGAGCCGAAAGGCCGCCTCCTGCTTGTGCCCGCCATGGCATTGATAGCAGTGCTCGCTGAAGATGGGCTGGATGTCCCGAACGAAATCGACCGCCGCAGAGGCAGGTGCGGTGAGGAGCAGCAGGAGAAGGGCAGGGGAGCTTTTCACGAAAGGAGTACGCACATCCTGCATGCGAAATCACCGCCTGCCGCATGGAGAATGCTGTCGGGCAGGAGCCTCAGCATCCGCTCAGCGGACTTTGGCATCGGTCACCACCGGCACTGGCGTTGTTTGGGCGGCAGTCGTGACGTCGGCCTTCGTGCTGTCTGCCATGCCCAGAGGTGTGACAATGGCGGGCGTCTTCTCGCTGCTCACGGCTGCGGACACCTCCCCGCTGGGGATGGATTTCTGGATGAACGGCCACACAAAAAACCCAATCACGGTGAGAGCCGCCAGGTTCAGCACCACCGCCATCATGACACGACTGCCGGAGGATTTTTTCAAAGGGGCTGCTGCAGGGGCCTCAGCCGCAGGAGTGGACTTCGCAGCGACAGGGCCCGCAGTCGCAGCGGGCACGGACTTGGGCGCGATGGGCCTCGGCTTCGGCGCACCAGCCGGGGTCGACACCACGGAAGCAACAGCCACAGGCTCATCCAAATGAACGGCCACAGCCTCAACCACCTGATCATCCACAGGCTCCACAGAAAGAACAGCCATAGGAATTCCAGGTTGAACGGCCGCCACAAGCGGCGTGGTCTGGGCTCCCGGTGCCATCACAGGCGCCTGCTGTGGCATATAGGCAAAGCCGGTGTGCATGCTCAGCATCAGCACATCCAGCGCTTGAGCCACCGACTGCGGGCGCTGCTGCGGCGCCAGATTCAGCAGCCACGCCAGCCAGTCTCGCAGTGGCAGGTCCAGGTCCGGCCGCAGGTGGCTCAGCACATGGCCGGCGTTGAAGCCCTGCCAGTCCCGCATGATCTCCTCCACCGTCGTCCCTTGGGCCGGTGCGGTGTTGGTGGCCATGCAGAACAAACTTCCCGCCGCTGTGAAGAGATCGCTCTGCGTCGTCGGCGTGCCGCCCGCGTGCAGCTCCGGTGCGCGAAACCACAGCGTCTCCGGCGGTTGCGTCTGCCGCGCCAGCGTGAGGCCCCAGTCCTGCACCTGCAGAAACAAGCCGCCACCGGGATGATCGGCGATGATGAGATTGCTCGGCTTCGGGTCGCCATGCGGCTGGCGCAGGTGCTCGCCCACCAGCAGCGCATGCATCAGTTGCACCGCCAGCGCGCGCAGATCCGCAGGCGAGGGCCTGCGCTCAGCGGCAAAGTTCCGGCCGTTCATCCCCGGCATGAATTCAGACACCAGGGCAAACTCTTCCTCCGTGGGCAGCAGCGTGATCAGGCCCGCGATCTGCGGATGCCGCATCTGCATCAGCGAAGGAGCCAGCAGTTGCAGGCGCTCCCGATCCAGTGGATTCACGGTCTCATGGTCCTGCAGCAGGACCTTGATCAGCACCTTCCGCCCCGTCAGCGTCTCCACTCCACGATACACTTTGGCAGAGGGCCCGGCGGCGATGATCTTTTCGGGCTGAAAGTGGTCGGGATACATTTTTAGCGACGATTTCTACCAGCATGTCAAAAAGACGGGGCCAAAGGCAAGACAAGATTGGCGTACTTGCAGGACGCCACATCTGCCCCAAAGTCGCCCCATGATGAAACTCGGACTCATTGGCTGTGGAAAAATGGGCGGCGCGCTCCTGCGCGGCGTGGAGCAGGCGCTTGGCAAAACCAGTCTGAACGTGGCGCTCAGCGATGTGATGCCCGAGGCCGTGAACTCCCTGCGCAAATGCCTCGCCTGCAAAACCATCACTGGCACGCCGGCGGAAGTTGCGGCAGCCTCAGACGTCATCATCCTCGCCGTGAAACCCGGAGACATGAAGTCCCTGTGCGAGGCACTCTCCCAGGTCAAAGGCTCGCGCCTCTACCTCAGCATCGCCGCCGGCGTTTCGCTGGCCAATCTCGAAACCTGGCTCGGTGGCAAGCAGCGCGTCATTCGCAGCATGCCCAATACGCCCGCACTCGTCGGCAAAGGGGCCGCTGCATTCGCACGCGGCAGCAAGGCCACCGCCAAAGACGCCGCCCTCGCGGAGAAGATTCTCGGAGCCGTCGGCACGGCCGATGAAGTCGCCGAAAAACTGCTCGATGCCGTCACCGGCCTCTCCGGCAGCGGTCCCGCCTATGTTTACACCGTCATCGAAGCCCTCGCCGACGGCGGCGTGCTCATGGGCCTGCCACGCGCCGCAGCCGTACGTCTCGCGGCACAAACCGTCGCCGGTGCCGCAGAAATGGTCCTCACCAGCGGCAAACACCCCGCATCCCTGCGCGATGAAGTCACCAGCCCCGGCGGCACCACCATCGCCGGCCTCGAAAAACTCGAGCAGCACGGTCTCCGCAACGCCATGATCCAAGCCGTCCGCGCCGCCACCGAAAAAAGCAAAGCACTGGGTGCGTGATCGTAGATCAGGCCTCCGGGAAGTACGATAGGCACTCCTGCCTGTCGATCAGCGCCCCCGCAAGCTCCCTCGCCCCCGCTCAGCCTCAAATCCACCGCCAGGAAGCATCAGCCCAAAGCTCGGCGGCGTTTGAACCCCCGTGCTGAATGGCCCCAAGCTCACGCATTGACGGCAGACTTTTCGCTGCAGGCATCATCCCCTCCGAAAGCCCGTAGGGCTGTCACAACGGTAGCCGTGGGTGCCAACCCACGGAACCGCATCAACGAAGTTTCCCAAATATCGTGGAACCGCGTAGCGGTGGCACAAACCTCCGCCCTACCCCAAGGTCCTGGCAAAGCCCTAGCCCGATCAACAGGAGAGCCGAGGCTAGTCAAACCGGAGCGTAACATGTCGAAGACCGCCGCAAGGCAGCTACGAAGTCAAACAGGCAAGCCAGTCAGGCGTCTGCGCTAAAATCAAAACGCCGGCTTGAAATACCCCAGATAAGCCAGACCAGCTCCGGTAACAGCAGCGATCAGCACCACCAGCGGCGCGGCGATCACACGGCGCTTCGCCAGCACCGGCAGGAAGCCCAGCACCAGCCACAGGCCGATCTTGATCCAGGCCCACACCGGCATCGTGCCCATGATGCCCAGCTTTGCCAGCATGCCGAATCCGGAGACAATGCTGATGACCAGACCGATGCCATGCCACATCATGGCCTTCTTGGCGCCTTCGCTGGAGAACAGACCGCCAAAGCCAATGAAAACAAGGATCAGGCCGATGAGATGCAGGTAATGATAGAACGGGAGAGACATAGCCGAGTCTGTGGCCCAAAGAAACGCCTCACACAAGTACCGTAATGGTCAGAAATAAAAGTTGCCTTGTGGCGCCGCAACAAGGGTCACGGCCCGGAAACCAGTTCCACACGCACAGGCCATCTCTCAATCCTCCATCCCCGGAATCGGCCCAAACGCCTCCGCCGGCAGCCGCCGAATAAACCGCCCCTTCGCATCCCTCTCCTCCCACCCCAGCCACCGCCACGCCTCCGGCGTGGCATGGAGAATCTGGGTGCCGTCTCCTCTAATGACGGCGGACTGATACTCGGGAAGATGGTGCCCGGTCCAGAGACTTTGGCCGGTGCTGGCATCCCAGAGTTTGAGGGTCTTGTCAGAGG
>NZ_JBYFBS010000025.1:0-86381 GCF_057652315.1 Prosthecobacter sp. Pr1
AATGCATGGCGATCTTCGTCACGAGGAACATATCACCGTAACAAGACCTGACTACGATAGTTTTATGACTAAGTATCCGGTTATCGCAACACATCTTTCGGCGATGTTGATAACCAGAACCCCGCTTTTTATCGGTTACAGCCTGACTGATCCGGATTTTTTACAAATCCGCAGTGTTATTAGGTCTAGGCTAGGAAACTTTGAACGAATGGCGTATTCCATTCAATTTAACTGTTCACCAGAGGATCACGAGAAAGCATTGGATCAAAGGGTTCATATTATCTCTCTTTCTACTAAAGGGGGGAAGAGCAGAGATCACGCTCTCGCAGAATTTTTTGAGAAAATTTTAAATAGGCTTGATTCTGAAGGCGGAACAAAGTTGCGGGAATCACGCCCGGACGCATTTGAGCACGTAGAAAAGAAGATCGTCACAGAAGCAATCACGTCCCCGGAACTCGCATCAATTTTGACTGCAACGTCCAAACTCTGCTTTGTGCTTATGCCATTCGGTGGTCAATTTGATATTGTTTACCGGACACTCATTGCTCCAGTTGTAACTGATTCGGGACTATCAGTGATTAGAGCTGACGAAATGACCGCCCCCGGTTCGGTCTTTGAGCAAATAAGAGTGGCCATTCAGCAAGCACGACTTTGTATCGTTGATCTGACGACCAATAACCCCAATGTTCTTTTTGAATTGGGGTTGGCTCAAGCTGCTGGCAAGCCAATAATTCTGCTTAGCCAAAGTGTCGATAGTTTGCCTTTCGATATTAGCTGGCAACGAGTAATTAAATATACTGGGGATGGTTCAACTGCCATTGAATCACTGCGTCTAGCCATTCAATCAGTATTAATTGGAGATCAACTTCAGAAGGCTCAGCAACTTCTTCAAGCCGGACATTATCGTGCATCCATCCTTGAATCTTCGATCATTCTTGATGGTGGACTGAGACGACTTGCTGGGAAAACAGCCGTAGCTGAGACTACACTGCACTCACCAGGTAAAATACCACTTATTCGTGTCCTGAAGCACCTCACGGACAACCAAATTATCGATGGCCATCTTTCCCCCGAACTTTCAAAAGTGCTTCACATACGAAACACTGCGGTTCACGAACAAGCAACGCCATCCAAAGCCGACGCCCTAAACATATTGAACGTTACGCAGAGATTTGCTTCACAGTTCCCCGACGTTTTTTAAGAGTGCATTTTTATGTGACCCTATGGCTTGCGACTTTTTCGCCACAGCCCACTCTCAAAGATTGAAAATTCAATCTTTGGTATTGACTCTTGGGCCAACATGGGTTGAAATTTCAACCCATGAAGAAAATTGCCCAATTGAGCCGCCGTGAGCGGGAGGTGATGGACCTGGTGTTTGCGCAGGGGGAGGCGACGCTGTCGCAGATTCTTGAGGGAATGGAGAAGCCACCGACGCGGGCGGCGCTGAGATCGATCCTGACGATTCTGGAGGGGAAAGGACAGCTGAAGCACCGGCAGGAGGGGCGGGAGTTTATCTACCAGCCGGTGCATTCGCGGGAGGAGGTGGGGCAGAGCACGCTGAGCCGGGTGATCGGGACGTTTTTCGGGGGATCGCTGACGCAGGCGCTGGCGGCGTATCTGAGCGCGCCGGGGACGAGGCTGAGCGAGGAGGAGGTGAAGGAGCTGAGGGGGTTTTTGGATGGGGCGAAGACGGACAAGAGGGCCAAGAAGGCCTGATTTTACACCGCAGAGATGGGAACGCCGCAGAGATTGAGCCTAAGACGACATGCGGTGTTTTGAGCCTCTGCTGCGCAGATTTTTTCAATGATTCACAACCACGTTAGCAAACAACAACGCAATCTATGAGCACTGAGCTTTTTCTTTCTTTCACACCGGGCTGGCTGCTGGATGTGACGCTGCAAACGACGGTACTGCTGGCACTGGCGGGAGGGGTGACGATGGGGGTGCGGCGGATGGCGGCGGCGCGGCGGCATTTTATTCTGGCTTCGGCGCTGATGCTGATCCCTGTGGTGATGGGGTGCAGCTTTATCGCGCCGGTGTGGCGGATTTCATGGGGAGCGCTGCATTCTCCGCAGACTGCGGGGGGACTTGAAACCACGGTGGCGCTGAACAATGAGGATGTGCCGCCAACGGTGGCTTCGACGGTGTCGGTGACGGTGGCGCAGGAGGAGGTGCCGTATTCGCCGCTGTGGGCGGTGCTGTGGCTGGGGGGCATCTGCGCGGGTGCGGTGGTGCTGGGGGGCTCGGCCTGGACGCTGCGGAGGCTGAGGGCGGAATCTCACATGGTGGTAGATACTACCATGCAGCGGTGTTTTGCGGAGGAGGCGGGGGCTTTGCGCCTGGAGCTGCCGGTGACGTGCCTGCGGATGAGCGCGGTGTGCGCGGTGCCGATGACGTGGGGGATTTCCAAGAAGACGGTGCTGCTGCCGGTGCAGGCGGCGGGGTGGGAGGAGAAGCGGCTGAGGCTGGTGCTGCGGCATGAGCTGGCGCACATCGCGCGCGGGGATGTGCTGGTCACGCTGCTGACGACGGTGGCGGCGCTGCTGCTGTGGTTTCACCCGCTGGTATGGGTGATGCTGAGGGCGAGCGCGAGGGCGCGTGAGCAGGCGTGCGATGATGTGGCGCTGGAGCGCAGCGGGGTGAGTGCGGATGATTTTGCCGAAGAGCTGCTGGCGGCGGTGGCGGGACTGGGGAGCACGGCGCGGCCATGGATGCCGCTGGCGCTGGCGGTGTCTGCGAGCGCGAAGGCGATGCGTGGGCGGCTGGCAAGCCTGGTGCAGGCGGGTCGTGAGCGCGGTGGGTACTCTATGGTGCAGAAGCTGGGGCTGCTGGTGCCGGCGGTGGCGGGGGCGTTTGGGCTGGCGGGGCTGAGTGCGTGCCGGAAGGCGGAGCCGGTGGCACCGAAGCAGATCATGGTGAAGAGCCGATTTGTGAGCATTCCCATGGACTCGCCGATGCTGGCGGAGGCGGGGCTGACGCTGGATGGGAACAAGTCCGGGCTGCAGAGCCTGGGTATTTTAAACGAGGAGCACGCCAACAACCTGCTGCGCAAGCTGAGCCAGCAGAAGGGCGTGAACCTGATGAGCGCGCCCTCCGTGACGACACGCAGCGGGCAGAAGGCGACGGTGGAGGTGGTGCGTGAGTTCATCTATCCCACGGAATTTGATCCGCCGAAGCAGGCGACGAAGACCGAGCCGCTGATCCCGACGACGCCGACGGCTTTTGAAATGAAGCCGGTGGGGGTGCGGATGGAGGTGGTGCCGACGCTGGCGGAGAATGGGAGCATCGACCTGACGGTGACGCCGGAGGCGACGAGCTTTGAGGGGTTTATGGAGTACGGCAGCCCGATCACGCACGAAGGCAAGGTGGTGTCTGAGAACAAGATCCAGCAGCCGATTTTCCACACGATGAAGACGACAGCGAGCTTTGTGATGGAGTCTGGGCAGAGCGTGGTGTTTGGCGGGCTGGGGAGCCCGGACGCGACGCCGCTGACGAGCAGCATGCCGAAGACGAAGGACCTGGTGTTTTTCATCATCCAGGCGAATGCGGTGGAGGCTGGGAAGGTGGCGGTGGTGCCGAAGGAGACGGCTGCGGTGGTACCGAAGAATGGTGCTGCAACGGCACCGCAGGAGCTGACGGTGACGGTGCTGGGGCAGGTGAAACGCCAGGGGCTCTATGTGCTGAAGCCGGGGATGACGGTGGGGGATCTGGTGAAGGAGGCGCAGGGGCTGAGCGAGCGTGCGGCAGGCGGGCTGATCCGGCTGAAACGGGGGTTTCAGTTTTCGTTTGTGGATCTGGAGAAGGACAGCGCGAAGGCGCTGGAGGATGGGGATGTGCTGACGGTGCCGGAGAAGTGAGGCTACCAAGGTGCGCGGCCTGCAGCATGACAGGCACATTTGTCTGCGGGTCTTGGGACTGAGCGCGGACGAAGGGACATTGCGGTGCCGCTGATCGACAGACAGGAGTGTCTGTCGTACTTCCCGGAGGTGGCTGCTTCGTGCGCGCTCATGGGTGAGGCAGCGGAGATGTTGTAGATCCTGACTGAGGCTGGAAGCCCCAGGCCGTTGACAGGCCGGAGGCCTATCCTCCGTGGGAGCTAATGGGTGAGGGCGTAGAAGACGATGTTGATGCCGAGGGGGTAGGCGTGCTTTTCGGAGACGTGGGTGAAGTACCAGGGATCGCTTTGCTCCTGCTCCCAGCCGTCGCCGAGGTCGTTGTTGAGGCAGATGAGCATGACCATGCGGCCGCGATCATCGAAGACGGCACGGAAGTGCGGGGTGGCGGAGTCTTTGCGGATCTCGTTGTGCATGTTGGTGCGGCCATGCTGGTTCATCTCGGCCCAGTAGACGTTGCTGTGGACCTGGGGTGGCGAGGGGAGATCGTAGACGCTGTGGAAGATGGGGTGGTCGGGCTTGAGCTCTTCGTAGCTGCGATCAGGCCAGATTTTTTTGAAGGCGGGCTCGAAGCCTTTCCATTCATCGCCGCCCCAGAAATCATCCATGAGGATGAAGCCGCCATTGAGCATGTAGTCGCGAAGGACGCGGGCCTGGGCGGTGGTGATGTCCATGTGGCCGGGCTCGGAGACGTAGAGGAAGGGGTGGTGGCGGAGTTGGGCGGGATCGATGTCGAGGATGACGGGATAAGGATTCACCTGGACGGAGGTGAGCTGGTGGAGGCGGAAGGAGAAATTGAGATCGGCCTCGGGGTAATCAGCGGTCCAGCGGCCGCCACGGCGGAAAGGGTAGCAGAGGCGTGCGAAGGTGAAGACGTCTTTGGGGAGCTCTGCGGGGAGATCCCAGACGGGGGCGTTTTGGCCGTAGTGGCGCCAGCCTTTGAACTGGCGTGCGTCATTGGGGAACTGGACTTCCCTGCCCCGGTAGGTGGCGCGGCGATTTTCGGGGACACCCTGTGAATGGGACTGCCCCAAGGTGAAAAGCGCGAGGCATGGCAGGAGCCATTTCCAGAATCTCATGGGTGGGTTTTACCCGATGAGGGGGAGGGATGGCGAGAGGTTTTCTATTGTGGACGATTTATGATGGGCTGTGGCGACAAGAAAGCTGGCCGTCCTACCGCTGTCTGCCTGTGCAGCGGTGGCAAAAACGCCCCCCCTCACCCCACCCCTCTCCCCGAAGAGGAATCATCGTTGTTGGCGTATGTCAGGGGCGAGGAGAGGGAGAATCGCTTTGGCCGCCCTGGATTTGTCGGACACGAAATGATGCCAAATCCACTACATCGCGTTATTCGGCGATGAGCTTGTTGAGCGTGTAGTAGGCCATGCGGTGCCACAGGGGGGAGCCTTCTTTGGATTTGAGCTGGGGGAGCTGGAACTCGTGGACGTAACCGGGGCGGAGGGTGGAGCAGACGATGTCGAGGACGAGGCCGTCGGAGGAGAGTTTACTGGAGGTGATGGTGAGGGGCTGGGTGTCGAGCTCGTCGCCGCCGTATTTGCTTTGGAAGGGGTAGGTGTAGCTCTGGCCGGTGAGGGTGGTGATGCTGGCAGGATCCACGGGGAGGGTGAAGGTGAAGCGGAAGCCGGATTGGGTGAGCTCCATTTTTTGGACTTCGAGCGGGGTCTTATGGGTCCACACGATGCGCTGGAGGCCGAAGGGGCGATTGCCTTTGCTGTTCCAGCCGCGGTTTGACTGGCCGACGACGAGGGAGCCGTCCTGGAGGAAATTGAGGGCGAGGGCGGCGCATTGGAGGCCATCGATGAAGGGGAAGCAGGCGCCCTGGTATTCGCCGCCGACTTTTTCGAGGAAGACGCGGTTCACGCCGCTGAGGACGAATTCGCCGAGGAACATCTGTTTTTCGAAGGGGCCGAATTTGCCGGGGCTGAGATCGCAGGTGATGCCGGTGCCGCTCTGGCCCATCTTGACGTAAGGGAGCCAGACGGCTGGAGGGGTGTAGCCCTGGACGGTTTTTATGGCTTCGGCGACGGTGATGCCGTCGGGCTGCTTGGCGGCGATTTTGACCGGGGACTCGGGACGCATGGCGTCGGGGATGGATTCGGCGTGGGAGAAGTAAGCTCCTTTGCGTGCGTGCATCAGCGGCGTGGTGGGCATCCAGTTGCCCTGCTGATCGGTGATGAAGATGTCGCCTTCGGCGTTTTGGCCGATGCCGCAGGGGCTGCGAAATCCGGCGCAAAAGGGCTCGAGTTTTCCGTCCTTGGTCATGCGCACGACCCAGCCGCGCCAGAGGGGATGTTTTTCTTCATCGCCTGCGCCTTTCCAGGCTTTGCCCATGCTGGAGTTTAGCGAGGTGTAGAGATTGCCTTCTTTGTCGAACACGGGGCCGTAGGCGTACTCGTGGTAGGCGCCGGAGACGCCCCAGCCGGTGGAGGCGCTGAGGTATTCGTCGGCTTTGCCGTCGGAGTCGGTGTCGCGGAGCTTGGTGACTTCGGAGCGCTGGGTGGCATAAAGTGCTCCATCATGCCATGCGAGGCCGAGGATTTCGTGCAGGCCGCTGGCGAAGAGTTTGAAGTCGGGCTTGGCGGTGTCGGAGGGATTTTGAGCGATCCAGACTTCACCTTTGCGGAGGCCGACGGCGAGTTTGCCATCGGGGAGAACGGCGATGCCGCTGGCTTCGAAATTGACGCCTTTGGGGAGCTCGTAGGTTTCGGTGCGGTAGTAGGTGGACTGGTCCTGGGCGTGTAATGAGGACGCGATCAACAAAAGCGCGAAAGCGTTCTGGAGTGCGCCGGTCCTCCGGCGCTTTCGAACGTCCACAGGCCTACGCAAAGCTCCAGAGGACTGGAGCACTCCAAAACGCTTCGCGACTACCATGACAAGATCTCCTTCGTTTGCTTTCCGTTTTTGCTGATCACGTGTTCAAAGCCACCCTGCACCGGACGCAGCGTATCCTCTACCTGCTGCCCATCCTCACGATAGCGGAAGGTGGGGACGCCGTCTTTGCCGAGGGTGTAGCCGCCGTAGATGCGTTCGCTGGTAGATGCTGGCATGGGCTTTATATCGGTGCCGAGGGGCTTGATGGGGGGCATGGAGCGGTCCTGCCAGTTGCTCATGGCATCGAGGAAGCGGCCTTTCCAGAGGATGGCCCAGCGGCTGGTCTTGGCATCGAAGGCGGCATTGAGTCCGCCGGGGAAACCGACGCCGATGGCGTGGGTGCCGACGCCTTCGATGAAGCTGCGGAAGATGATGGGGCGCTTTTCGGCATCGGGCTTCAATTCGAAATCGGCGGATGACATGAGGCCTTCGGGGAGCGGCTGGCCTTCGATCTCGCGGAGGTAGGTCCAGATGCTCTCGATTTCCTGATCGGCTTTTTTGCGGCCCATAAACATGGGTGGCATGACGGTGCCGGGTTGGGTGACCTGGGGATTGAGGAGGAGCTCTTTGAAATATTCGGGCTGCAGGCGTTCCACGGTGTGGGTGAGGCGGATGACGGGTGGGCCGAGGGATTTGCGATCCTTCATGCCATGGCATGCGACGCAGGCGAGGCCCTTGGCTCCGAGGAGCTGGCGTCCGGCTTCGGCGCGGTGGTGCTTGGCGAGGCCGCTGACATCGATCTGGAAGGGTTTTTCCAGGGCGTCGGCTTCGTTCAGCCAGGCGATGACCATTTCGGTTTGTTCGCGGCCGAAGCTGGGCATGTGGGTGTCCATGTAGGGGCGGACGCTGCCGTCTTTGCCCCAGAGGATTTTCTCGAACCAGCCGCGTGTGAGTTTGCGACCGACTTTGTCGAGATTTGGTGGCAGGTTACCGAGCTGGCCGAGGGATTCGGCGCCGGGGTCGTTCACGCCGAAGTACTGGGCGCGTGGATCTTCGGGGCCGCCTTTGCCATCGCGATCGTGGCAGGCGTAGCAGTTCAGGCGGGTGAGCTGCCAGTCGATTTTTTCCTGGGCGGTGAGCTTGGGGGCGTCTTCTTTTTGGATGAGAGCCAGGGCGAGTTTGATGGCGCGTTTTTCGAGGGCGTTGAGGTCGAAGCGCGGGGTGCCGGAGGGTTGTTTTTCGGCGAGGCAGCCTTGGTCTTGGGCGAGGTCTTTGAGGGGTTTGGGGGTGGTGGGTTTTGCGGAGCTTCCGGAACCGGCTGAAGCCGGGACTACAATACTGGAACCGGCGGAGACGGGAGCTGCAGAACTGGATTTGTGGCAGGCGATGCAGTTGAGCTGTTCGAAGAGCTGGCGGCCTTTTTCGATGGTTTGCTTGGGGAGCTTGAGGGCTGCGCGGGCGGTGGCTTTTTCGGCGACGCGGCCGACGTGGAGGTAGGCAGCTATGTCAGAGGCTTGCTGGGCGGTGAGGCGCATGTCGGGCATGCGACCTGAGGGGCGGATGGAGAGAGGATTGTGGAGGAAGTGGGAGAGAGCGGTGAAGTCGTAGGCATCGGCGAGGGCGATGGGCACGGAGGCATTGCCGGGTTTTTCGACTTCGGCATCTGCGGCGACCTTGGGCGGACGCACGTCTTTGGCGGGCTCATGGCAGGCGACGCAGCCGACTTTGTGATAGAGATCCTTGCCGCGCTCGACATCGCCAGCGGGGACTTTGGGCTGGGGCTGTTTCAGGCTGCTGAGGTACTCGACGAGGGCTTCGACTTTTTCGTCATCGCCTTCCGCACCTGCAAACAAGCCGGGCATCTGCGTGCCCTTCTTGCGGTTTTGCGGACTGCGGATCATGAGCCAGAGGGTGTCTGGATCGAGGCGGGAGCCCACGGCGCTAAGGTCGGGGCCGGGCTTGGGCTTGAGTCGTTCCTCCCATGACTTCGGCACGGCATGGCAAGTGGTGCAGTTCAGCTCTGCGAGGAGCAGCAGGCCGCCATTGACCAGTGATTCGTCGGGGTCTTCGGGAATGTGGAACTGATCGAAGGTGTAGACGAAGGCGTGGTTGATAGGCTCGGCCTGGAGAGGATGCGCCTGGAGATGGCCGCAAAAAAACGCAGAGGCCGCAAAAAGGGTCCAGAGTTTTGATGAATTCATTTTTGCGTTTTCTTTGCGTCGCTTTGCGGCCACTTATTAAGTTTCTTTGCTTCGAAGGATGCGCCTGGAGATGGCCGCAAAAAAAACGCAGAAACCGCAAAAAAGATGCTGAGTCTTGATGCAGTTATTTTTGCGTCGTTTTGCGACCGTTCACATCGGAGTTAGATGCCCATCTTGGCGCGCTCGGCGTCGAGGGCTCTGATCCAGGGGGCGATGAAGTGGCCGGAGTCGTGGTAGGTGCGGCCGGAGTACATGTGCTGGTCGATGACGCAGGGTTCGTTCACGTAGATGCCGCCGCAGATTTCGAGGTCGAATTTGCACTTGGCGACGGTGGCCATGCGAAGGCCTTTGACGATGTCTGCACGGGCGGGGATTTCGACGCCGTGGCAGACGCTGGCGCAGGGCTTTTTCTGCTCCCAGAACCATTTGGTGATGCGTATGAGATCGAGGTCTTCGCGGATGTATTCAGGGGCGCGGCCGCCGCTGAAGAAGATGCCGACGTATTCTTCGGGATTGATGTCCTTGAAGGCGATGTCGGCGTCGATGCTGTAGCCTTCCCACTCCTTGGTGATGGTCCAGCCGGGCTTGATTTCGTGAAGAACCATCTGGTATTTCCGTTTTTCCGGCGCGGCAACGACGGGCTTGTAGCCGCCTTCGATGAGACGGTAGAAGGGGTAGAGGGTGTCAACGGTTTCGGTGGCGTCGCCGACGATGATGAGGACTTTGGCTTCGGACATGGTGTGGTGGGTGTGGGCTGGATTCTTGTTACTAGATGCTGGATTAAAGAGTGGTGATGAGATTGTCGAGGTGGTTTTTGGCGCGGACGATTTCGGCGGTGGATTCGGCGAGGGTGGGCAGGATGGGGATGCCGCGGGGGGTGGGGTGCATGAAGATTTCGGTGGGGCCGGTGAACTTGATGGCTTTGAGGGCTTGCAGCAGGGGTTTCCAGTCGAGCTTGCCGCGTCCGGGCAGCTGCTGGAGTTCGTCTTCCTTGGGCATGGCCTTGGAGCAGCTCTTGCCGTATTCCCAGGCGTAGAAGAGCGTCATTTTTTGGTCGATGTGCTGGATGAGGTCTGCGAGCAGCTTTTCTTCCTGCGGGAGGTGATAGGGGGCGAAGGCGATGCCGATGCCGGGGATGCTGCGGATGCCATCGGCGAGCCAGCGGAGGGAGTCGGGGGTGTCGATGAGGTTGTTGATGTGGTTTTCGATGCCGAGGGTGAGGCCGTTTTCGGCGGCGAGCGCGGCGTGGGGTTTCATCTTTTCCACGAAGGCTTTGACGTTCAGCTTGAGCTGCTCGGGAGAGACCTTGTAGTCCCCTGCCCCGCCAGCGACGATGAAGGTGCCGCCGAGTTTTTTCACGATGGCGATCTCTTCGGTGAGGCGGAAGGGGCCGAGATCATAGCGGGTGGTGCCGCCGAAGGTGAGGCCGTGGTCCTTGAGCAGGGCGGCGAATTTGTCGTGGCCGATGGTGTCGATCTCCTCGCGCTGGGTGCCGTGTTTTTTGGGCCAGAGTTCGATGCTGGTGGCCCCGGTCTTTTTGACTTCGGGGAGGATCTCGGCCAGAGGAAGGCTGCCATACATGGAGGAGGCGAGCATGTAATTCAGCTTCCACGGCGGTGGCTCTGCGGCGAACGCGGGGGCGGCGGCGAGAGCGGAGAGTGATTGCAGGAAGCGACGGCGGCTGGTCATGGGGGAGTAAACGACGGGGCGGGCGCGTCTTCATTCAGACTTTGATTTGGGTTCTTCAGGTTTTGCGGCGGCAACAAGACGACGTCTGTCGGCAAAAAAGAAGTTCGTTCAAAGAAGCGATCGTTCCAGACATTGGTGCCGAGGCAACACCAGAGGCGCACGGTGTAACATGTTTCAGACAGTGCTGATACGGATCGTAATCGGAGTTTCGGCCCCTCACCCAGCCTCTCCCCGAAGGTTGTCTTGAAAAAGCGAAGCTTGGGGCGGGGAGAGGAGATGCGCATTGGGCCACTTCGGAAGTGAGTCCGCAACACAACACACCGCTATCTTCCAATCGGCGGGCCTGGACTGCCATATGAAGCGTCATCGGAATGTCGGCCCCTCACCCGGCCTCTCCCCGAAGGTTGTCTTGAAAAAGCGAAGCTTGGGGCGGGGAGAGGAGATGCGCGTTGGACCACTTCGAAAGTAAGTCCGCGACACAACGCAATGCATTGCATATCCCCCCATCCTGAGGAGGAGGGCATTGATGAATGATTGCCTAAAAGGAGGGAGTCCTAGATTCTGCGAGGTGAAAGGCTTGGCGTGATCGGATCTTTGCACCTCGGCCTCCAGCCTCACTTGTCCTGAACGCGTTCGAGCTGGGCGCCGAGGGCGGCGAGTTTGTCGTCGAGGTGTTCGTAGCCGCGGTCGATGTGGTAGAGGCGGTTGATCTCGGTTTTGCCTTCGGCGACGAGGCCGGCGAGGACGAGGGCGGCGGAGGCGCGGAGATCTGAGGCCATGACGGGGGCGCCCTTCATGACGCTGCCGCCGCGAATGCGGGCGGTGGCGCCCTGGAGATCAATGTTGGCGCCCATGCGCTTCATTTCGGCGCAGTGCATGAAGCGCTGCGGGAAGATGGTCTCGGTGATGGTGCTGGTGTCATTGATGACACAGGCGAGGGCGCACATCTGGGCCTGCATGTCGGTGGGGAAACCGGGGTAGCAGAGGGTGGTGAGATCGAAGCCTTTGGCGTTTGGATTGGGCTTCACCGTGATGCTGTCCTTGGTGATGTCGATGGGGAAGCCGCATTTGATCAGGGCATCGGTGACGGCTTTCATGTGTTCCGGCATGACCCGCTTGAGGGTGACGCCATCGCCGAGCATGGCACCGGCGACAAGGAATGTGCCGGCCTCGATGCGGTCTGGGATGACGGTGTGCTCTGCGCCGTGGAGTTCTTTGACGCCTTCGATGGTGATGCGGTGGGTGCCTGCGCCTTCAATCTTGGCGCCCATCTTGATGAGGAAGTTTGCAAGGTCCTCGACTTCAGGCTCGGCGGCAGCGCCTTCGATGATGGTGGTGCCTTTGGCGAGGACGGCGGCCATCATGACGTTGTCCGTGCCGAGGACGGTGGAGCCGTGCTTGCCCATGAGATTCATGGGGCCGCCTTTGAAGCCTTTCTTGGCGTTCACAAAGATGTCTCCGCCTTCCACGGTGATCTGCGCGCCAAGGGCTTCGAGGCCTTTGAGATGGAGATCGACGGGGCGATCACCAATGACGCAGCCGCCGGGGAGTGAGACGGTGCATTTTTTCAAACGGCCTGTGAGAGGGCCGAGCACGCAGATGGAGGCGCGCATTTTGCGGACGAGATCATAAGGTGCGACGGATTTGATCTTCTCCGCTTTGACGACGACGACGCCGCTGGCGCGCTCGACCTCGGCACCGAGTTCACCGAGGATGCGGACCATGTAATTGGTGTCGCTGAGATCGGGCACGCGGCGGATGGTGCAGGTGTCTTTGGTGAGGAGAGTGGCCGCGAGAATGGGCAGCGAGGAGTTCTTTGAGCCGCTGATGTTGATGCGGCCCTTCAGAGGTGCGCCGCCGTGAACGATGAGTTTTTCCATGGGTGGATGCTTTGTGCTGCGGAAAGAGGCAGTGGCAAGCCATTCTTCGAAATCCTGACAGATGAAAGACTGCTTGAAAAAAGTTCTTGCCGAGTCGGATTACACGTGTAATCCGTGGATCACGTTTGTAATCCGACCATGTCACGCCGCGCTCCCACACCACCCGCCCCGAAGATTTCTGACGCCGAATGGACGGTGATGAATGTCTTCTGGCAGCGCGGGACGAGCACGCTGGCGGAGGTGGTGAAGGAGCTGGAAGGGCGGCTGCACTGGAAGCCGCGCACGGTGCAGAGCCTGATCCGCCGACTGGCTGACAAAGGGGCGCTGGCGGTGGAGGCGGTGGGGCGAGAGTTTCGATACTCGCCTGCGGTGGCCCAGGACCAGTGCCAGCATGAGGAGAGCCGGAGTTTTCTGGACCGGGTGTTTAACGGTCGGCTGACGCCCTTCGTGGCGGGGCTGATGGAACGTGAAGATGTGACGCAAGATGACCTGGCTGCGCTGCGTGAAGTGCTGAATCAGGCCGAGAAGAAACTTAAAAAGTAATCCACCATGAATGCTGACGCTCTCCTCCACTGGCTGCTGCGCACTTCGCTCGAAGCGAGCCTCTTGATTCTGGCCGTGCTGGGACTGCGGCTGATGCTGGGGACGCGGCTGAGCCCGGCATGGCGCATTGGCTTGTGGCTGCTGGTGGGGACGAAGCTGATGCTGCCGGCTTTTATACCGGCGGGGTTTGGGCTGGGGGCGTGGTTTCAGCAGGATGAGGCGGCGCGTATGAGTGAGGTGTCGGCTGCGCCACTCGCTGCGGCGGTGGATGTGGTGAGGACGGCGGATGCGGAGAGCGCGCCGATGATTGCGGCATCCATCGGTGGTGGGTCTGAGTCTGCGGGAATGATTTCTGGATATACGCTGGCGCTGTGTGTGTGGGTGATGGGGGCGCTGGGGGTGTTTGCGGCGGCGTTGTATCGGCAGCGGCGGTTTGATCTTGAACTGCGTGAGCGTCCGCATGCGACGGCTGCGCTGCTGCGTGCGCTGGTGGCGAGTCTTTGCCAGAAGGCGGGTGTTCGTAAACAGGTGCGCATCGTCATGATGCCTGCGGGCACCACACCGGCGGTGGTGGGGATAGCGCAACCGAGCATCCTGCTGCCGGAGGACTGGGAGACGCGCTTTGATGAGCACAGCCTGAGGCATGTGCTGCTGCATGAACTGCTGCATGTGAAGCAGCATGATTTGATCTGGAACTGGGCCGCGACGGCGGTGCAGGCGCTGCATTGGTTTAATCCGCTGGTGTGGTTTGTGGTGTCGCGCTTTCAGGCGGACCGTGAACTGCGCTGCGATGCGGGGGCGCTGGAGCTGCTTTCCCCCACGGAGCGACTGGACTACGGGCACACGCTGCTGCGCATTCAAGAAAGCTTTTTCGCACCACCGGCCATGGCAGGGTTGGCCCCATGCGTGCGCAACCACCCTACCCTGCGCCAACGCATCCACATGATCGCCCATCCAACCGCCCGTCAGCCTGTGATTCAAATGCTGCTCGTTTTGACGCTCAGCGTTCTTGTTTGCTACTCATTCACGACTGCGCGTGCGGTGGAAAAAGAGGTGCCGGCGAAGGAGCGCAGCCGCGAGGGTACGCGTGCACCTGCTGCTGAGCAGACGAAGACTGGAGCAAGTGAAGAAGGAGCCCCTGCCCGCGCCCGTGAAGGTGATGGCGGTGCCAAGAAGTCCGGGATGCGTGAGGGGGATGGTGGCGCACGCAAGACTGGCACGGGTGATGGCGAAGGCACCAAGAAAACGGGCATGCGCGATGGTGAAGGCGGAAGCAGGAAATCCGGTGGGCGTGATGGTGAGGGCTCTGCCAAGACTGGCATGCGCGATGGCGAGAAGCCACGCACAGGAGGAGAACGCGAGGGCGATGGCGGCAGGAAGACTGGTGCGCGAGACGGCGAAGGCTCTACCAAGACCGGCATGCGTGATGGTGAGAAACCACGCACAGGAGGTGAACGCGAGGGTGAAGGCAGCCGGAAGACAGGGGCGCGTGATGGCGACAAGGCCACCTCTTCAGGCGAGACGATCACCCTCAAAGTGATCAAGAACGGCGAGGCGGTGATGGTGGGTGACCAGGAAGTGTCCATGGGAAGACTGCGGGGGCACCTGAGCACCTTTTTGCCGGAGCATCCTAGTGCCAAAGTCGTGGTGACGGGAGATGAGGATGTGCCACTGGGTGCGCTGCATAACACGGTGGATGCCGTGAGAGATAACGGGAACAAGAATGTGGGGATCAAGGCGGAGTAGCCGGAAGCTGCGCAGTCACCTTTCGTGGGGTCATGCCCACGGTGGGTGAACCAGCGGCATCAAATGACGAATGAGTCAGTCCGAATGACGAATAACTCCCGATGTCGAAGCCAGATTCCAACCAACACTTTATGTACGGTTCTTCATTGGGACTTCGGCAGTCTTGGGTCATGCTGGTTTCGGCCTTCGTCTTTTCGACGCACGCAGTGTCTGCGACTTCGCAGGAGGTCACGGCGGCGATCACGAAGGCTGTTACTTTTTATCATGCCAAGGCGGCGGCGCATGGGGGGTATGTTTATCGTTATAGCGCTGATTTCACGCTGAGGGAGGCGGAAGGGATTCCGGGGGCGGACACGATCTGGATTCAGCCGCCGGGGACTCCGGCGGTGGGGATGGCGATGCTGGATGCGTATGAGGCGACGAAGGATTCGACGTGCCTGGCGGCTGCGGTGGAGGCGGCGCATGCGGTGGCGCGCACGCAACTGGCTTCGGGGGGCTGGGATTACTCGGGGCATTTTGATGCGAAGAACCGTGGGGTGCAGCTTTACCGGCGTGATGGGGATGGCAGGCTTATCGAGCGGAAAAAAGTGCCTAAGGGTGAAGGTGGGTGGGAGGTGTGGAAGAGGCACCCGAACAAGAACAACTACTCGACGTTTGACGATGATGTCTCGCAGGCGGCGACGCGGCTGCTGGTGCGGGTGGACCATGCGCTGGGAGGCAAGGATGCGGAGATCAAGGAGGCGGCGGATTTTGCGCTGAATGCGATCATGGCCACACAGTATCCGGCGGGTGGGTGGAGCGCGAACTGGGACACGTGGCCGAGTGCGCCGCCGCCGATGGCGATGTATCCGATCAAGGCGGGGAGTTATCCGAATGACTGGCCGCGCAAGTGGCCGAAGGATTTCACGGGCTGCTATGTGCTGAATGACAACACGCATGCGACGCTGATGAGCACGCTGCTGCTGACGTGGCAACTGCGCGAGGATGCGAAGTATCTGGAGGCGGCGAAGCGTGGCGGGGATTTTCTTGTCACGGCGCAGATGCCGGATCCGCAGCCGGCGTGGGCGCAGCAGTATGATAAGGAGATGCAACCTGCGTGGAGCCGTGCGTTTGAGCCGAGTGCGATCTGCGGACGTGAAAGCCAGTCGGCGATGTGGGCGCTGCTGAAGCTGGCGGCGGCGACGGGTGACAAGAAGTACCTGGCACCGCTGCCGCATGCGCTTGCGTATTTGCGAAAGTCGCTGCTGCCGGACGGGAGGATCGCGCGCTACTATGAGTTGCAGACGAACAAGCCGTTGTACTTTGAGCGTGGTGAAGGCGGCAAGGGGTTTGTGCTGACTTATTCGGACAAGAAGGCCTCCTCCAACTATGGGTGGAAATGGGACAGTGAGCTGGACGCGATTGAGTCGATGGGAAGGAAGATCGGGCGCGGTGAGAGTGTTGTTTTTCCACGGGTGGAGAAGGAGCGGTGGTCTTCGCCACCGACGGAGGGGGAGATTGCGACGATCTTGAAGGAGCAGCAGGCGGATGGCTCGTGGCCCGTGACGGATGAGGAGCGCGGATGGATGCGCGATGCCAGCGGGAAGAAAACGCGGCCTGCGGGTGGAGTGATCTACAGCCTCGATTTTGTGCAGAATGTGAGGGCCTTGAGCGTGTGGCTGAAGGCGCAGAAGTAACACCTCTTTTGAACCACTGACTTCACTGATGATCCAAGCGATGAAAACTTCAGCCCATGAGCGTTTTTAAATTTTCCCACGGTCTTGCAGGCTCATGCTTTCGGGCGTGGCGGAAAGGCGATCCCCCCACCCCAGCCCTCTCCCCGAAGATAACTATTTGTTGTCGTTGTGTGTCAGGGGCGGGGAGAGGGAGAACCGTGCATGCCATCCTCTGCGCTCTTCTGATCTCCTGCCCGTCTCTTCCCGCTGCAGAGAAATATGAAAATGACACGCCGTGGTCGTATCAGCGGATCCTGCGTCCGGTGGTGCCGGTGGTGAAGGATGGGGCGTGGCCGAAGGATGACATTGACCGCTTTATTCTTGCGCGGCTGGAGAAGGAGAATCTGCGTCCGATTGGGGATGCTTCGCGGCTGACGCTGATCCGGCGGGCGTCGTTTGATCTGCGGGGGCTGCCGCCGACGCAGGAGGAGGTTGAGCGATTTGTGAAGGATGCGGCGGCGGATGATGCGGCGTTTGCGAAGGTGGTGGATGCGTTTTTGCAAAGCGAACGCTTTGGTGAACGATGGGCGAGGCACTGGCTGGATGTGGTGCGGTATGCGGACAGTGTGGGCCGGGTGTGGAATGCGCCGTTTACGTATGCGTGGAAGTATCGCGACTGGGTGATTGATTCGCTGAATGCGGACAAGGCTTACAATCGGTTTGTGGCGGAGCAGATTGCGGGAGATCTGCTGCCTGCCACCACGGTGCTGCAAAAGCGTGACCAGATTGTCGGCACTGGGATGCTGGCGCTGGGGAGCGTGAATTTGCAGGAGGGGGACTATGAGCAGTTTGTGCTGGATCAGGTGGATGACCAGATTGATGTGGTGTCGCGGGCGTTCATGGGGCTGACGCTGAGCTGCGCGCGGTGTCATGATCACAAAACGGAGCCGGTGAGCCAGAAGGATTATTATGCGCTGGCGGGGATTTTTTACAGCAGTCGCACGCTGCCGGGTCAGGCGAATCGGAGTGCCATGAACGGCTCGGGTTATGTGGATCCGGAGATGCTGGTGGATCTGCCGACGAAGCTGGATGAGGCGGTGGGCCCGCCTGCGAAGCTGCCGGAGGGGATTCATTCGATGGATGACATCCGGGCGCTGGGTAATCCGAAGACGACGATCCGCTACGATGTGGATCCGCACTTTTGCATGGGTGTGATCGAGGGTGAGGCGAAAGACTGCGAGCTGGCGGTGGGTGGGGATCCGCATGATCGCAAGGCGGCTCTGGAGCGTGGGAGGCTGGGCATGCCTGCCCTGCCCCCGCTGCCGAAGATTCCGGCGAAGTCCTCCGGGCGGCTGGAGCTGGCGCAGTGGATGACTCAGGCGACGCATCCGCTGACCTCACGCGTGGCGGTGAATCGAATATGGCAGCATTTGTTTGGTGAAGGGATCGTGCGGACGGTGGATGATTTTGGCATCACGGGGAGTGATCCGACGCATCCGGAGTTGCTGGATCATCTGGCGATTCGTTTTGTGGAAGGCGGGTGGTCGGTGAAGAAGATGATTCGGGCGATGATGCTGAGCCGCACGTATCGGCTGGCGAGCACGGGCAATCCTGAACACCCGGATGCTGGGAACAAGCTGCGGTGGCGCATGAATGCGAAGCGACTGGAACTGGAACCGCTGCGGGACACGCTGCTGCAGCTGGCTGGAAAGCTGACGTTTGAACGCCCTGAAGGCATTCAGGTGGCGGGCACGGGGGGCAAGGGACGACACGGTCTGACGCGTGGGTTGCTCAGTGTGGAAGATGGGTATCGCACGATTTATCTGCCGGTGGTGCGGGACAATGTGCCGGAGCTTTTCAGCACGTTTGATTTCCCCGGGCCGACGCAGATCAAGGGGCAGCGGGATGTGACGACGGTGGCTCCGCAGGCTTTGTTTTTTATGAACAACCCGATGGTGGAGGAACTGGCGGGTGAGATTGCGGAGAAAGCTGGGAAGGATGTGAAGGCGGTCTACAGACTGATTCTCGGCAGAGAGCCGTCCATTGAGGAAACTCGCGATGCGGGTGAGCTGGACATACAGACGCTGGTGCAGGCGCTGCTTGGCACGGCGGAGTTTCGATATGTGTTTTAACCTTTCATTTTCTACCATGACCACTCGTCGCTCCATTCTCCAATCGACCAGCACCGGCTTTGGCTGGCTGGCGTTTAACGCGCTGCATCAGCAGTGGGCGGGGGCTGCGGCACCGCCGAAGACGATCAATCCGCTGGCGCCGAAGGAGCCGCATTTTGCGGCGAGGGCGAAGCGGGTGATTTTTATGTTCATGCAGGGCGGGCCGAGCCATCTGGACACGTTTGATTACAAGCCGGAGCTGGCGAAGGCAGAGGCGAGCAAGGTGCAGAAGTACATGGGGAGCGTGTTTGAGTTCAAGCCGCGTGGGAAGAGCGGGATCATGATTTCGGAGGCGTTTCCTGAGCTTGCGAAGCATGCGGATGAGCTGTGTCTGCTGAACGGGATGCAGACGCGTACGAATGCGCACCAGATGGCGACGGTGGCGCTGCACATCGGGAGTGAGACGTTTGTGCGGCCTTCGATGGGGGCGTGGGTTGTGTATGGACTCGGCACGGTGGCGGAGGATCTACCGGGGTTTGTCACGATCAATCCGGCGGCGGACAATGGCGGGGCGATGAACTATGGGTCGGCGTTTCTGCCGGCGACGTTTCAAGGGACGCGGCTGAGCACGGGAGGCGGAGGCGTGCCGGATCTGAGCAATGGGAGGCTGAGTGATGCGCAGCAGCGAAAGCAGATCGAGTTCATTCAGAAGGCGAATCGCAATCTGCTCAGTGGTGATCCGGGGAATCCGGAGATCGAGGGGATTATTCAAAGCTATGAGCTGGCCTATAAGATGCAGACGAGCGTGCCGGAGGTGCTGGATCTGGACAAGGAACCGCAGAAGATTCGTGAACTTTATGGCCTGGATGACAGTGCGACGGAACGCTTTGGCACGCAGTGTCTGATGGCGCGGCGCATGGCGGAAAAGGGCGTGCGGTTTATCCAACTGACTTCGCCGGGATGGGATCATCACAATGGGCTGCGGGACAACCTGGCGCGGCAGTGCACTTCGATTGACAAGCCGATTGCGGGATTGATCGCGGATCTGATGCAGAGGGACATGCTGAAGGACACGCTGATTATGTGGGGTGGTGAGTTTGGCCGTGGCAGTGGCTACGACAATGAGCCGTATAATGGCCGTGGTCACAATGGTGGGGGCTACACCATGTGGATGGCGGGTGGTGGGGTGAAGGGTGGCTTTGCGTATGGCAGCACGAATGAGATGGGGGACAAGGCGGAGACGGGGATCATCGGCACGCATGATCTGCATGCGACGGTGCTGCATCTGCTGGGGATCAACCATGAGCGGCTGACGTATCGCTATGCGGGGAGGAATTTCCGGCTGACGGATGTGAGCGGCGAGGTGGCGAAGGGGATCCTGGCGTGAGGGAGCGCGACAGCGTCTTGGAGTGCGCCGGTCCTCCGGCGCTTTCGAACGTCTCCCGGTCCGCGCAAAGCTCCAGAGGGCTGGAGCACTCCAGGACGCTGTCGCGAAGTTCGAGCATGCGTCAACCAATCGCCCGCTTCAGCAGATTGGCGGTGATGCGTTGGACGCGGGGGTCGGTGCCGTGGGGGCGGGAGTAGTGGCTCCAGACGGGCATGTGGCCGGGGGGCTTGCTCAGGCCCTGGGCCCACCAGATGGTGGAGGCGTTGAAGATGTAGTTTCCTTTCGGGCCGTCGAAGATCACAGCCTGCCACTGCTGCGGATTGCTGCCGCCCTGGAAGGCGGTGCCTGCGGCGAGGATTTCGAGGCCGGGCAGGTCCTTCGGTGCATCACCATGATACTCCCAGCCGATCATGCCGGGAAGGGTGTCGCCCTGCTTCATGCCGGTGCCTGCAAACACCCAGTGCGCGGGCTTGGTGCAGATCCAGTCGCCGCCACCGTTCACGGGGTCGATGTTGCGCACGCCCATGAGATAGCCTTCGTCCGGCCCGCGATGCGGATAGGGACCGTAATCCTTCTCGCGATCCACGGCATACTTGTAGTCGCCACCGTAGGGGCCGCCGCGGAAGATCCGGCGATTGGGAACGCCATCGGCATTCGGTGAGAAAGGTGTGACCCAGCAGACGGAATTGCCGGAAAGGAAAAGCAGATTGACGCCTGCATCGCGCATCTTCGCGACGCTGTCGTGCTGGCGGATGTCCCAGTACTCGTCGTGCCCGATGCTGATGAAGGCCTTGCATTTCAAACCGTGATCCGGGGTGATCATATCGGCATTGGAGCAGTAGGTTACATCGTAGCCTTCCTTCTCCAGCCAGTAGGCGGCGGGAAACTCAAAGCACAGCCACTCGCCGCTGCCGACGGACTGCGGATTTTCATAGATCTGCGCATACTTGGCATACGGACGATCAAAGCTCACATCGGACCATGGGCCCTGATTGCCTTTGGGATCGGTGTAGAGCGAGTAGTTGTCCGGCCAGCGGTTGTAGGCCTGCCAGGTGTTGTCGCTGCACTGAAAGAGGATGTCGGCCTTGCGGTCGTCGGTGACAATGAAGACGATGTAGCTCTGCCAGTAGGGTTCGTCCTTCGAGGCTGGCAGCGTGGTGAGCCTGCCGAGATAGACGCCGCTGAGCCAGTCCTGCGGAATGGTGATGGTGGTCGTCTTTTCCCAGCGGCATTCGCGGAGGCGTTTTTCGCCGATCCCGGGCACGGGCTGCTCTTTGCCTTCAAAGGGGCCGAGTTCGGTCATCAGGCGCGCGCCGCAGCCGCCGTAGTAGCCGGTGCGGAAGATTTCGAGCTTGAAGCGGGCGGTGGGTTGGGTGCTGACGAAGATGTCGAGGGTCTCGCCTGCTTTCACGGACTGGCGCGAGCAGTAGCCTTCGATGAAGGGGGTGCGAAAGCCCTCGTTTTTGTCGAGGCGCATGCGGGTGAGCTGCCAGTCGTGTGAGCCGGGCTTGGAGTTTTCAGCGGTGATCAGGGACATTTGCAGAATACGCGGGTTGGAGGCGAAAACGATCAGAGGAGAGAGTTTCCGATGACAAGAGGCGTTTGAAGATCGCGGAGCGGGTGCGCGGCGGAGCGCATTGCAGACGCTGCTGGTGAATGTGAGGTGTAGCGGTGTACTGGGTTTGCTTCACCGGCGTGATGCCTGAAACCCAGGGTTGCCTCGCTGAGGCTCGTCGAACCCTGGGCTCAAATACGCAGCCCCGTTGGGGCTGGTGTGTGGCGAAGCTAAGTGACGAAAGAATGGAGGCGTGCAGATCGGATAGCAGAAGGCTTCTCGCAGACCTCCGGCATGCGCCCCAAGATGGGGAACATGATGCGAAGGGGCTGGTGGTTCACGCTGCACCGCTTCACCATACCTAATCTCTCTGATCCTTTTAGGATCGCCAGGCATGAGCCGAATGGTGTCGGGGTCAGGAGACCCCGGCGCCTTGGCTATGGGTGGTTTGACGAGCCTTTGGAGCAGCGATCAGTAGGTCGCGCGGCCGCCGGAGAGGTCGAAGACGGCGCCGGTGGTGAAGGAGCAGTCTTCGGAGGAGAGCCAGGCGACGAGGGCGGCGGCTTCTTCCTTTTTGCCGAAGCGGTTCATGGGGATCTTGGACAGCATGTAGTCGATGTGCTGCTGCGTCATCTGCTTGAGGATGTCGGTCTCGATCACAGCCGGGGTGACAGCATTGACGATGATATTGCTGGTGGCGAGCTCCTTGCCGAGAGATTTGGTCAACGCAACGACACCGGCCTTGGAGGCGCTGTAGTGGGCTGCGTTGGGATTGCCCTCTTTACCGGCGATGGAGGCGATGTTGACGATGCGACCGTAGCCATTTTTGAGCATGTGCGGAACGACGGCGTGGCAGCAGTGGAAGGGGCCGTTCAGATTGATGGCCATGACGCGCTGCCATTCGGCGGGGTCGGTTTCCCAGGTCTTGGCGTTGGTGCCGGCGATGCCGGCGTTGTTCACGAGGATGTCGATCTTGCCGAAGGCACCGATGGTGGATGCGGCGGCAGCTTCCACGGAGGTGATGCTGGTGAGGTCCACGGTGGCGGTGTGCACTTTGCCGAGGGCGGAGAGTTCAGCTTTGGCGGCTTCGAGCGCTGCGGCATCAATGTCCCAGAGGCTGACGCCTGCCCCTGATTGCAGAAGGCGCTCTGCGATGGCGTAGCCGATTCCGCGTGCACCACCGGTGATGATGGCAACTCTGTCCTTGAGGTCGATTTGATTCATGGGCAGAGAAATCGCACCTAGTCTTCCCAGACTTTCAGCAGTTCCACTTCAAAGATGAGCGTTTCATTGGGGCCGATGTCGATTCCGGCCCCGCGCTTGCCGTAAGCGAGCTCTGACGGGATGAAAAAGCGGAACTTGGCGCCTTCCTGCATGAGTTGCAGGCCTTCGGTCCAGCCTTTGATGACGCGCTTGAGGGGAAACTCGGCGGGCTCGCGTCCGGCGAGGTAGGAGCTGTCGAACTCCACGCCATTGAGGAGGGTGCCGCGGTAGTTGACCACGACGGTGTCCTTGGCCTTCGGGCTTTTGCCGGTGCCGGGGGTGAGCACCTCATACTGCAGGCCGCTGGCGGTGGTGGTGATGCCTTCTTTGGTGGCGTTGGCGGCGAGGAAGGCCCGGCCGGATTCGAGAGCAGATTGGGACATGGGAAAATGGGTGAAAGGGGCGGGCTTCATCACCGCAAGCCAGGGCGCATGCAACCGCAAATGATGCGCAATGTGGCGTTGGTTTTGGCGAAATCCCTGCCACTTTGCATGCGTATCTTTGATACCCCCCATTCCACCTTTTTCATGCTTCGTCGCCTCATCTTCGCCGCCATCGCGATTCCCTCCCTGCTGTCCGCCGCTGAACGCGGCCAGGATGCCTACAATCAGCGCATCCTGCCCCTGCTGCAAAAATTCTGCTATGACTGCCATGGCGACGGCACAGACAAAGGCGACTTCGCGCTGGATGAGTACCCGGAGTACTCCAAGCTCATCGGCGACAAGGTGCTGTGGGATCATGCGAGGCAGCAGCTGGTGACGCATGTGATGCCGCCGGAGAAGAAGGACAAGCCTTCACTGCCGGAGCGCGATGAGATCGTGGCGTGGATCGACAACACGGTGTTCTGGTTTGACCCGCAGAAGATCGATCCCGGCCACATCACCTACCGCCGCCTGAACCGCACGGAGTACAACAACACGATCCGGGATCTGCTGCTGGTGGACATGAAGCCTGCAAACGATTTCCCGCCGGACGACACGGGCTATGGCTTTGACAACATTGGCGACGTGCTGAGCATCTCGCCGATGCTGATGGAGAAGTACATCCGCGCGGCCAATGCGGTGGCGGTGAAGGCGCTGGACACCTCTGATGTGCCGCGGCTGGACATGGAGCTGGGCGCAAAGAAATTCTGGAACCAGAAGGGCGAAACGAAGGAGTGGGAGGGCGTGAGGTGGTTTCACAGCAACGCGGATGCGGCCACGAAATTCACCGCGCCTGCGTATGGCAACTACCTGCTGAAATTCCACCTCTCTGCGACGCAGGCCGGGCCGGATGCGGCGAAGGTGGCGCTGCGGGTGGATGACAAGGAACTGGGCACTTTTGATGTGACGGCTCCTTACCACGGCGACAAAGGTCCATGGCAGACGATCAAGCAGGTGGTCCCGCTGAAAAGTGGTGAGCACAAGATCGTGGTGCGGTTTTTGAATGATTTTGCTGATCCGCAGAATCCTGATCCTGACAAACGCGACCGGAACCTGGCGCTGGACAAGATCGAGGTGGAAGGGCCTGACGGGCTGCTGCCGCCGCGTGGCACCCGGCTTGTGCAATGGCTGCTGGATGGCAAGCCTGCGGGTCTGCCCGCCATCAACCTCAGCGGTGAGGATTTTGAAAACGGCCAGGGTAATGCATCCCGGGACACGGGCACCATCCAACTGCCCTCGAATGGCTACGTGAAGCATCACCTGGATCTCGCCATGACTGGAAAGTACCGCCTCATCATCAAAGCGGGCGCGCAGCAGGCGGGTGGGGAGCCGGCGAAATTTGATGTGCGCATCGGCGGGAAAAATGCGGGGTCGTTTTCCATCACGGCCAAGGACCAGACGCCGCAGGTTTTCAAAACGGAAGTCGAGCTGCCGGCGGGCAAGCATGAGATCCAAGTGTGGTTTCTGAATGATTACTACGACGAAAAAAAGCATGAAGACCGCAACTTCTGGCTGCATCAGCTCACCGTGGAAGGAGCGCTCGGACAGCCGGGAGGCATCGCTGTCGCGGACGTGCATGGCCTGGTGGACAAGCTGGGGCAGCGCCTCTTCCGCCGCCCGATGCGTGATGCTGAAAAGGCCAAGTGGCATGGCATCGCGGATCTTGGGCTGAAAGAAAACCTGCCGCCGCTGGAGGCCATGAGCTATGTGCTGCGGGGCATGCTGATGTCTCCGGGATTTCTGTATCGGGGATCTCCCACGCCGACCGGAGCGGTGCAAAACGGTGTCGCACTGATCGATGAGTACAGCCTTGCCTCACGGCTTTCGTATTTCCTGTGGTCCGCGCCGCCGGATGACAAGCTGCTGCAACTGGCGGCGAAAGGCGAACTGCGCAAAAATTTGGCTGCGGAAGTGAAGCGGATGATTGGTGACTACCGTGCGTGGAGCCTGACGGAGGACTTTGCGGGCCAGTGGCTGCAGCTGCGTGACATGGACATCGTGAATGTGGACGAGAAACGCTTCCCGGAGTGGAAGGGTGGAATAGGCTACGCGATGAAGAAGGAATCGCAGACGTTCTTCGACAACATTTTGCGAAACAACCTCAGCGTGATCGAATTTCTGAACGCCGACTACACTTTCCTCAATGAGAAGCTGGCGCAATACTATGGCATCCAGGGCGTGAAGGGTGACAAATTCCAGAAGGTGTCCCTGCAAGGCACTCCGCGTGGCGGCATCCTGACGCAGGGGAGCATCCTGACGCTGACCTCCACGCCAACGCGCACATCTCCAGTGAAGCGTGGCAAGTATCTGCTGGAAAACATTCTGGGAACTCCGCCACCGCCTGCGCCTGGCGGGGTGGCACCGCTGGATGAGAGGAAGCAGCAGTTTGGCAAGCTGACGCTGCGGCAGCAGTTTTCCGAGCACCGCAGCAATGCCGCCTGCGCCGGATGCCACGCTTTCCTGGACCCGATGGGATTTGCCTTTGAAAACTACGACGCCATCGGCCGCTGGCGCGACGAGGAGAAGAAGCAGCCGATCGATGCCTCCGGGTCGCTCGTGCGCGGGCAGACCTTTGCAAACCTGGCCGAACTGCGCAGCATCCTGGTGCGTGACATGAGTGATCAGTTTGTGAAAAACGTGGCGGACAATCTTCTCATCTATGCGCTGGGGCGCGGGCTGGAATACTCCGACAAGCCCACGACGGAGGAGATCCTGCGCAAAGCCAAGGCATCCGGCAACAAGATGCAGGACCTGATCCTGGCGGTGTGTGAGAGCGTGCCGTTTCAGAAGATGCGGGCGGCTCCTTAGAGACTCTTCCATTTGAAGACGACGGTGCAGATTCGCCGAGAGGATGGCCAGACTTTTGATCTGCCGCTAGATCAACTCACCGCCGACTCCAAGCGACGCATCGAAGAATACCGTGCGGCGAAAAGAAACGGTGTGGTGAAGTGATCCTGAGCCCACTGGTTCAATGATCGGACCAGATCATTTTTCTTTGAGCGGCCTCGTGGCGACGTTTACTGGGAGACATGCATTCCATCCTCATCATCGGCTGCGGCAGCATCGGCGAACGCCACCTGCGCTGCTTTCAAAAGACTGGCCGCTGTGAGGTCAGCGTGTGTGATGCGAATGCGAAGCTGCTGGGAGAGGTGAGCGAGCGCTATGGAGTGCCAGCGTATGGCAGCCTGGCGGAAGCGGTGCAGGCGCGGCGCTTTGATGCGTGGGTGATCTGCACGCCTGCACACACACATCTGGCGATTGCACGTGAAGGATCGGCGCAGGGTGCGGCGCTGCTGATCGAGAAGCCGCTGTCTGTGACACTGGACGGGCTGGAGGAAACGCGTGAGGCCCTTGCCCAAAGCGGTCGGTTTGTGGCGGTGGCGTATGTGTACCACTGCTTCCCATGGGTTGTGACGGCGCGTGAGTTTTTGCAGAGTGGTGCGCTGGGGAAACCGCTGCATGCGAGCGTGGTGGCGGGGCAGCATTTTCCCACGTTCAGGCCGGCGTATCGCGACATCTATTATGCACGGCATGAGACGGGTGGCGGGGCGATCCAGGATGCGCTGACGCACATCGTGAACGCCATGGAGTGGATGATCGGGCCGATGACGCGGGTCTTTTGTGACGCAGCGCATCAGCAACTGGAAGGCGTGAGCGTGGAGGACACGGTGAATGTGACGGCGCGTCATGGCGATGTGCTGGCGAGCTATGCGATGACGCAGTTTCAGGTGGCGAATGAGGCGGTGTTTGAAATCCACTGCGAAGGCGGCAGCCTCAAAATTGAATCTCATGCGCAGCGCTGGGGCAGCATGAAGCGTGGTGAGACTTCATGGACGTGGAACACCACCGCGCCGCTGGAACGCGATGATCTGTTCATCGCCCAGGCGAACGCTTTTCTCAATGGCATGGAGGGCAAGGCCTGCGCGCTGAGCACCTTTGAAGAGGCGGTGCAAACGCTGCGCTTTAACCGTGCCGCGCTCGATTCTGCCGCGACCGGCCTGCCCATCACGATTTCATGAACGACGGACGCAAAGAACTCCGCCTGGCGATGCTGGGCATGATTGAAGGAAACGGGCATCCATATTCGTGGAGCGCGATCGTGAATGGATTTGATCCGGCTGCGATGGCGCAGTGCCCCTACCCCGCCATTTTGAGCTACCTGGGCAAGCAACGCGTGGAGGAGGCACGCATCCCCGGGGCGAGGGTGACGCATCTGTGGACGGATGATCCGGCGGATGCGCCGAAGGTCGCTGCGGCGAGCTTGATTCCGAACGTGGTTTCGAAGCCGGAGGATGTGATCGGCCAGGTGGATGCGGTGATCATTTCGACGGATGATGGGGATGATCACATTCGCCGCGTGAAGCCGTTCATCGAAGCGGGGCTGCCGGTGTTTGTGGACAAGCCGATGGCGACGAACATCGCAGACCTGCGGCAGTTTGTGCAGTGGCACGAGGCGGGTGCGGTCATTCTTTCCACGAGCGGCATGCGCTATGCGCCGGAGATGAGGCTGAGCGATGAGCAGCGCAAGCAACTGGGCGATCTGCGCTGGATCACGAGCTTCACCTGCAAGACGTGGGAGCGCTATGGCATCCATGCGCTGGAGGCGGTGGAGCCGCTGCTGGGGCCGGGTTTTCTGACGGTGCAGGCGCTGAGTGATGCCGGAGGTGATGTGATGCACCTGACGCATCGCAGCGGCGTGCGCGTGACGATTGGCGCGCTGCATGATGCGTATGGCAGCTTTGGTGCGGTGCATCTCTATGGCACGCAGGGGCAGATGCCGCTGCGACTCACGGATACTTACAACGCTTTCCGCGGGCAGCTGGTGGCGTTCATCGAAATGCTGCAAACGGGCGCGCGTCCCCTGCCCTTTGACGAAACCGTGGAACTGATGGCGGTCATCATTGCTGGACGGCGCAGCCGCGAGCAGAGTGGGGCGGTCGTTCACATCTCAGACATCCTTTCCGAAACACATTCATGAAACTCCGCCCCTCCCGCATCCTTCGCGAAATTCGCGCCGGTCAAAACAGCACGGTCATCAAACTGAACATGGGTGATCCCCGCATCGTGGAGCTGGCGGGACTTGCCGGAGCGAGTGCGGTGTGGCTGTGCAACGAGCATGTGCCGAACAGCTGGCTCAATCTGGAGCATCAGGTGCGCGCGGCGAAGCTCTACGATATGGACACCATCGTGCGAGTGAACAAGGGCGGCTACAGCGAGTACGTGAAGCCTTTTGAGTGCGATGCCACGGGCATCATGGTGCCGCATGTGACGAGTGCTGATGAGGCACGCAACGTGGTGGACATGGTGCGCTGCCGACCGCTGGGCAGCAAGGCGCTGGATGCCGGCAACATGGACGGGTTGTTTTGCCAGGTGCCGCTGGCGGAGTACGCGCAGCACTGCAACACGGAGAAGTTTGTCATTCTGCAAATCGAAAGCCCCGAGGCGCTGGAGGTGGTGGAGGAGATCGCGGCGGTGCCGGGTTTTGACATGCTGCTGTTTGGCGCGGGAGATTTTAGTCATCGCATCGGCAAGCTGGGGCAGGCCACGCATCCAGAAGTGGTGGCTGCGCGCAAAAGAGTCGCGGCTGCGGCGCTGAAATACGGGAAGTATCCTGCTGTGGCTTCGCTCTATGGGCAGAAGGAGGAGGTGATGGCGGAAGGAACGCGGGTCTTCACGCTGGGTGCGGATGTGCTGGAACTGGGCAACGCATTCAAGAAGCTGGTGGGTGATTTTGGCGGGGCGGGCTCCGCGACGGGCAGTGATTCAATTTACCAATCCAAGTAAGCGCCATGTCCAACGATCTCTTTTCTCTTCAAGGCAAAACGATTCTTCTCACCGGAGGTGCGGGACTTTATGGCCGTGGGCTGGCGGCCATGCTGGCCCAGACGGGGGCGACGCTGATCCTGGCCTCGCGTGATGTGGCGAAGCTGCAGGTGGTGGCGGAGGAGGAGACGGCGAAGGGCAACCGCGTGTTTGCGGAATCGCTGGATCAGGGGGATGAAGGTTCTGTGGTGGCACTGCATGAGCGCGTGACGGCGCAGCATGGTCCGCTGCATGGACTGGTGAACAACGCGGTGCTGCGGCCGATGAAGGGGGCGAATGGCGCGGCGGAGCAGTTTGCGGAATCCATGCGCGTGAATGCCACGGGTGTGATGCTGATGCATCGTCACTTTGGCAAGACGATGGCCGAGGCGGGACGCGGCAGCATCGTGAACATCGGGAGCATTCAGGGGATGATCGGCCCGAGCTACGAGCTCTACACCGGCACGAACATGGGGGACATGCCGCCGGATTATTTCTTTCACAAGGGAGGCATGGAGAACCTGACGCGCTTCTACGCGGCGTACTACGGACCGCAGGGAGTGCGCGTGAACAACCTGGCTCCGGGGGGCTTTTTCAATAACCAGCCTGAGCCGTTTTTGCAGAGGTACTGCGAGCATACCATGCTGGGACGCATGGCGGATGAGACGGATCTGGGTGGCGCGGTGATCTTTCTGCTGAGTGATGCGTCGAGGTACATCACGGGGGTGAACCTGCCGGTGGATGGCGGGTATACGGCGAAGTAGTTTTCAGCGGACCGTTTGGGCGGGCGCTGAAGGGCGGAAGCTTTAGGAAAGGGGGTAAGCGGTTGGGATTGCAGGTGGCGCTGGGACGAAGAATTCTACGGACGCGCACAGCGCGTCCCTACCAGCCTTGGAGCTGCGGCACGAAGTGTGGTGCGCGGATTTGATGTGATGGCGCGGGGCTTCCGGAACGAGCTGAAGCTCGGTATTACTTTAGGTCTGCTGCGGGGATGCGGAAGAATTTGTCGGTGCGGGACTTCTGCTTGTCTTCGCCGCCGAGGCAGTAGATGAAGCTGTCGAGTTTTATGAGGCCGACCATGGCGGCGTAGGGCAATGGTTTGGCTTTGGTGTAGGTGTTGGACTTTACGTCGTAGATGAAAGCATCGGCGGTGAAATCAGTGGTGTAGCCACCGGCGAGGTAGATGTGCTGATCGTCGAGCGTGATGGCGGTGAGGCCGCGATTGGGTACTGCGAGGGGCTGCAGTTCGCGCCACGAGTTTTTTGCGGGTGAGAATGCGTAGGCTTCGGACGAATTGAGCGGAGCATTTGAGGCAGCGTCGTAGTTCATCCCGCCGAAGATGAAGAGTTCGGGGCCCACCACTGCGGAGGCGGCGACGGCGAAGGGTTTGCCGGGGTAGTCGGCTAATTTGGAAACGATAAAGCCCCCCGAACGGCTGACAGACGAGCGACCCACTTCGGCTGCCCTGATGCCAGCGCTCCAATTTTCTTTTCCCCACTGAAACGAATAAGTGGCTCGTGTCAGGCCCGCCAGATTCGCAGGGTCATTGGTCCCACCTGAGACAACAAGCACATCTCCAATCGCGCCACCCGCTGCCAACACCAGAGATAGGGGCTGGTCTAAATCCCAATGCAGTTCGATTGGATCGCTGCTGCTTCCCATGGCGAATCTTCCTGACGGCTCGGCACCCTCAAAGCCGCCGAGAAACGCAAATCTGTCGCCGCCGTCAAAAACCGGCGCGTAGGCCAGCGGTGTCTCCAGATCTCTGGTGCTGCTCCACTTCTGTGTGGAGGGATCAAACACCCGCACTGCTTTGAGCCAGTTCTTTTTTCCGCCCTCCCAGTTGGTGCCGCCGACGATCACGATTTTTTTGTTATCAACCCCGAGCATGAAGCCGCCGTTTGGCGCGGGGAGCGGGGGGAGCCGCTGCCAGTCGGCGGCGTGTGCAGTGCATGCGAGGAATGCCACCACGCTAAACAGTCGTTTTGTCATCGGGATCGGTTGCGCGTGCATAGTGGTCGGTGTGGGGTGATTTCCAGTCGGGACGAAGGCGGACGTCGCCTTTGCCGGCGAGTTCGCCGGGCTGGCTTGTGGGCGTGGCGTCTGCTGCCCTGCGCATCTCCCACCAGCACTGGCCGCAGTGGTTGTGCTCGTGGTCGATGACGAAGCCGGCCTTCTTCATCAGGGGGCCGATCCAGCCCATGCAGTGGTCGCAGTAGTCGGTGTACTGGTTCAGGCCATTGCGGAGCAGAAAGCCCTTGGAGGGGCACTCGTGCATGTCGATGCGGAAGACGTCGTCGGTGACGGTGCGCTCGTAAACCGCGCCTTCGTCCGCGAGCGTGGGGCCCCAGTATTCCTTCATGCCCTCGAAGCCTTTGGCTTCGATGAGATTTGAGGCGTGGAGCTGGGAGTCCTGATGGATGGCCTCGTCCCAGTAGGCGCGCACGAGGTCATGGCCGCCCTGCGCACGGAGCCATTCGAAGGTCCACTCGTAGTGCCCGCAGAAATCGTAACAACCGATCATGATGCTGGGGCGATGTCCTCCAGGTTTTGCGGAGCGGCTTCCGCTGTTCGTTTGGTGAAGCGCTGGGTGCAGGTGCCGTTGCCACCGCAGATGCGAACGGTCAGGCCGGCAGGCTCTGCGATGGCCTCGTTCACATAAAAGCAATGCTGGCAGAAATTGGGGACGATGGTGCGGCCATGATCGCGCAGGTGATGGATGGCGGGGCAGCGTTTGACTTCGAGGCGGACTTCATCAGCAGATTCGATGACCTCGACCTCGACCTCGGCCCCTGGCTCTGCCTTGAAAAAGGCGCGCCAGTAATCTGCCACGCCGCGCATCCCCTGCTCTGCCCACTTCAGTGACACGGGGCGGTAGTAGCTGGTGCCGATATCGCGCCAGTATTTTTTCAAAGCCTCTTCACCGTGATGCCGCTGAATGAAGCGAAAGGTGGCATTGATGGCGAAATAGAAATCCGCGTGGCCCACCGGCTTGGTGTCGGTGTAGGGCAGCGGTGAAGGCGTCTCGGCGTCTGACATGAGGGTAGACTGGCAGGCTTCATCCATACGATGAGACTCTTCCAGTTTCTTGTTTAATCGGCTGGTTCTAAAAACAAACCAGCAAACAATAGTCTCGCAAATCGTTGAATCCACGATCATCGCTTTCTCATGACGCACTTCTCCTGGCTCGATTATACCATCTTTGGCGGCTACCTCGCGGCATCAGTCGGCGTTGGTTTGTTCTCGGCACGCGGGTCCAAATCATTGGGGGACTACTTCCTGGCCGGGCGCGGGATGAACAGCATCCTGGTGGCGATGTCGATTCTGGCAGCGTTGTTTTCTGGCATCAGCTATCTTGCGGGTCCGGCGGATGTGTACAAGAACGGCTTTGCGTTTGCCTACATCGTGCTGGCGTTCTTCATCGCCACGCCCTTCACGGCGATTTACATGCTGCCGAAGTTTTATCAGTCGCGGTTCTTCACCGCATATCAGTTTCTTGAAGAGCGGTTTTCACTGTCCGTGCGGCTTCTTGCCTCCGGATTGTTCATCTTCCGTGTCGCGCTGTGGCTGGCGGCGGCCACGTATGCCCCGGCACTGGCACTGGAAAAAGTCACTGGCATGCCGCTGTGGATCACGATCCTTGCGACGGGCACGCTGACCACACTTTACACCGCGCTCGGTGGCATGCGCGCGGTCATCTGGACGGATGTGATGCAGCTGATCGTGCTCTTCGGCGGGCAGATGATCATTGTGTTTGTGGCGATTGGCAAAATCCCCGGCGGTCTCGGTGGGGTGTGGGACACGGCGATGGCGGATGGGCGCATGGATCTGAGCCTTTCCTTCAGCCTGTCTGAGCGCGTGAACATCTGGGCGGTGCTGCTGGCTGGTGCCTTCCTGCATCTGGTGCAGATGGCCACGGACCAGGTCTCCGTGCAGCGCTACCTGACCGCTGGCAGCCTGCAGGAGGCGAAGCGATCGCTGTGGATCAAGCTCTGGCTCATCCTGCCGGTGCTTGTGCTGTTTTACGGCACGGGGCTGGTGCTCTACGCTTTTTACAAGACGCATGGAGATCCCATGGCTGCAGGCCTGATTGCCAAAGAGGATCAAATCCTGCCCTACTTCGTGGTTACGCAGCTTCCAGCCGGATTGCCCGGACTGCTCATTGCGGCGATCTACGCGGCCAGCATGTCCACGATTTCTGCGGGACTCAATTCCCTGGCGTCCGCGACGGTGGTCGATTTCAAGCAGCGCCTCTCCACGGCCCCGGTCGGCACCCAAGCGCAGCAGGTTGGCAATGCGCGGTGGATCACCGTGGCTTACGGCATCATCGTCGTGGGGCTGGCCTTTGCGGTGTCATTCATGCCTGGAAATCTGGTGGAGTCGGTCAACACGGTGATCGGATTGATTGGCGGGCCGTTGCTGGGGCTGTTCTTTCTGGGCATGTTCACGCAGCGGACCACCACGCGCGGAGCACTGCTCGGCTGCCTGGCCGGATTCGTGACCCTGCTGGGAATCTTCATGTATCAAAACGGCGCCTTCACGGCGGTGAAGCCGGCGACGCTTGTGTCATTCATCTGGTTCAGCCTGCTGGGCACGATCATCACGATGACCGTGGGCCTGCTTACCTCCGGCCAATCTGCCCCGTCGTCAGGCCGCCATCAATGATGATGGTCTCGCCGGTGATGTAGCTGGCGGCGCTGGAGCAAAGAAAGACAGCGGCGCCTGCCACATCTTCCGGTGTGCCCAGGCGCTGCAGGAGGATTTTCTTCTCATAGTGCTGCACCATGCCGCAATCGCTGGAATGATGAAGGCCCGCGGTGAGGGGCGTCTTGATCAGACCTGGGGCTACGCCATTCACGCGGATGCCATGATCCGCGAGGGACACGGCGAGAGATTTTGTGAGCATCACGAGCGCGCCTTTGCTGGCATCATACGCAGCGGAATCCAACTCGGCCTGAAAGCCATTGGTGGAGGAGGTGATGACGATGCTGCCGCCGCGTTTCTCCGCCACGAGGCGACGAGCAAAAGCCTGTGCGGCGAAAAACGCCGAGGCCATGTTGAGATTCACGGTTTTGTCCCAGCGCTCGCGCGTCATTTCCAAAAAGGGCACATCGAAAAAGCTGCCAGCATTGCAGATGAGGGTGTCGAGTCCGGGCTCGGCTTCAAAGGCATGCTGCACCAACTGCGCGGGAGCCTCCGGGGGGGACAGATCGCATGAGAGATAGGAGGCCCACGCTGGGAAATCCACGGGACGTGCGGTGAGCCCATGGCACACCACGCGCGCCCCGGCCTCATGGAGGCCGTTTGCCATCGCGTATCCAATGCCCTGGGATGACCCTGTCACCAATGCGGCCCGACCTTCAAGAGAGAATGCTTTGATCATGAAATGTTACAAAATAAAATGAGAGTTTTTCAGAGCCCGAGCGCCTGTCGTGCGCTCTCGCGTATGGTCTTCGCATCCTGGTGGGCGGTTTTCATCTCCTGGGTCGTGGCCTCATTTCCAGGATAACGAACGCGTACTCCATAGTCACTGATTCGTGCTGCGGCAGGCACCAGCGCCGCCCACAACGGTTCAAGTGGCAGGGCAAGCCGGATCAAGTCGTCAACCTGATGAGTTTTTGGAATATGCGCGGTGGCTTCTTCCAGCCGTGCTTTCATATATTTCTCAGCGGCTTGCTGAAAATGGAAACAGGCATGATCATTCACCGGCACCTTGCGGCGACGAGTCAGGGAAACAGCCAGCAGCCAGTCTGATTCCGCTTTTTTGATCCGCTCACGCGTGGCTGCCTTCATACATGATTTTTCCCTTTTCGGTCACATCCAGAATAAAAGATTCGCGGTCGGCGATCCGTCTCTGTAGCTTATCACCCGGCTCCACAAGAATATCCACGGGGAATCCAGCCGGCACCTTCATGCGCATGCGAGAGCCAAGATCACGCTTGCAACGGCTCCTTGGCATCACCACCATCACATCCACATCGGAGTCTTCTGTTGGCTGGCCATAAGCGCAGGAACCAAACAGAATGATCTTCTGTGGCTTGAACGCAGCCGCTACGCTGTCGCAATAGCGCTGGATGTTGCTCATGGAAATCATGCGCCGGAGGATAGCGGAGACTGCCAACTGGTCAATATACCGATCTCTTTCCGAGAGAATGATGTTTTTTTCGCTGCGCAGGCGTCCGTCAGACGGACATTTCCACCCACGAGCCGCCGAGGAAATCGCGGATATTCGTGTGCGCAATGCGCTCCACCATTTCTGTTCCGCCGGCTGTCAGAGCCTCCACCTCTGCCTTGTAGGTGCTGATGAGGCGGACGATCTGGCCATTGATCTCTGCTGCGTAGCTGTAAAAGGGTGAATCGCTGCCCCACATGAACTTTTTCGGGTAGGCCGCCGCGAGATCGGCAATGACGCGAGCAGGATTGGTGTAGTCGGAGTCGAAGCGCCGGGCCTTGGGGGCGATGTAGGGCAGATCCTGCACCGCGCCGACGCAGTGGATGCAGTGGGCGGAGTTGTCGAACCAGGTGTTGGGAAGCGCCTGCACGCGGTCAAGGCACTCTTTGTCATAGCGGCAGGAGTGGGCGAGGCAGAAGCGCACGCCTGGATTTTCCTCGGCGATGTCGAGGATGTCGTGCGCCTGCGCCCAGAGATCGCTCTCGGCGACGCTGGAGTGGATCAAGAATGGCACGTCCCATTCTGCTGCGAGTTCCACGAAGACTTTGCCGCGATCCCGCAGGTGCTTGATGTCGGACTGAAGGATGGTGGTCTGCATCTTGATGCCGTAGAAGCGATATTCGCCGCGCAGCTTGCGCAGTTCCACGGCTTGCGCGGCGGTGTTGCGCATGGGATCGGCCATGACGAAGGGCAGCATGCGTTTGCCTTCTTCGGGAAAGAGCTCGTAGCATTCCTTCATGAGGCGGCGGTTTTCAAAGGCGTAGGGGATGTCCTGCAGGCGGCCTTTTTCGTCCTTGATCTCGTTTTGCATGAAGACGGTGACGTCCAGCGCGAGATGGCTGACGAAGGGGAAGACGATCCAGCGATCCACGCCGAGGGCGCGGCCTTCATCGTGCATGGCCACGAGGTGCTGGGCGTAGGGGAAATCGCCGTGGAGGTAGAACAGAAGGTCTGAGCCGACGTGGTTGTGGCAGTCAATGATCATGGGGGGGATTAGGCTTTGAGTTGGGAATACACACGCAGAGAATGCCATTTCATGGATTCACCTGCATCCACTTCACAGACTCCATACCCGAAGCAAGCTCGCGCACATGCACTTCCCAGGTTCCAGGAGTTTCGTTTCTGGCAAGATCCAGCCGCAGGATCAGCTCACCATTTTCCACGACATGGTAACCGTCAAATTCGGCAGGTGCTCCATCCGCATCACGAATACTGACAGCTACAGGAATAGCCGCAGGCATGGGCTTGCCACCAGAAGTCGTGAGCATGACGCGCACCTCGGCCACATTCCCACAAGTCGCGGTCTCTGGCACCTCAAGCTGCATTTCGAGCAGGGGCGAAGGCGTGAGCAGCAGCACACGACCCTCGGAGGGGCCGAGTTTCAACGGGATGATGAGTCCGTTGTCTTCGCGTTTCGGCAGCAGGAAAGTGGCATGCGTGAGGTCATAGACGTTCACTTTTTCCTGACCAAGATTCAAACTGGCAGCAAGAGGCATCCCGGACTCCCGCACCAGACCATGCTGGCCGACGTAGGAGCCGGACTGCCGGCGGTCATTGATGACAAACAGACAGGTCGCCTCTCCACTCATGCTGGCGTGAAGAATGACATCGGGACTGTCACAACTCAGCTTCGGCTGCCAGCCCAGGTCTTTGCACAGTTGCGTGATTCTCTCCGGCAAGGGCAAAGGATGAGAGGGTTGAGAGGGCTGGTCTACGGGTGAAGCGTCTGCCACGGGACCAGGTGCTTCGGAAACGCGCGCAACAGCGCTGGCCGCCACTTGTTCCGACCAAGACGCATTGGCTTTGAGCGCCGGGCAAAGGTTCTCGTCAGCCACCACTTTCCCACCCATTTCCTGCCACTTTCTCACCTTTTCGACCACGCTGACCGGCAGCACATCGCAATCGGGCATGATCAAAATTTGACGGCCATCCAGACCGCCCTGGCCAAGACTTTCTTCATAGACAATGTCTGTTTGGATGTGGGCACGCTGCAACGCCTGCCACACCTCCAGCGTCCTTGATGAACCACCACGATACAATCCACGACCAGCCATCACCTGTGAAGTGAAGCTCTCCAGCAGAGCCACGGGTGAACGCCACGGATGACGTCTGGCGAGCATGGGGCCAAGCGGAAACAGGAGCCGTTTCGCGACATCACCAAAGGCCGTATAACTCAGCGGATGTGTGGCACTGAATGCGCTGCGTTGCTGCGCGTTCCCAGCGCGCAAAGCGAACCAGTCAGAAAGCACGAGACCCTTCACTGGTCTCGACAGCATCATCCAGAGATTTTCTCTTAGAATGGCCGGAGCCATGGTGATCCGCTGCATCGGCGAGACGCGATCCTGCTGCAGGATGTATTCCGATGTGCCTTCTGCACCGAAGGGAGCCACCAGTCCACGCTCCCAGCCAAGCGGCAGGATGCCAAAGACACCCATCTCACGACCATGCGCAGCACTCATGGCGAACTGCTGGTCCATGCAAAGCCCTGCCATGAGCGGATCACGCGAGTCCATGCTCTGATCTCCGATGTTCATGACCTCGGTGAAGGCACCCGCCTTTGAAGGCTGATGCACCGAGGGATGGTGCATGATCCAGGTGTCAGAGCGATCCTGCTTGCGCCTCTCGTAGGCTCGATGCCAGGCCCCATTCACAGATTTCCAGCCGCTTCCCTCAGACCAAAACCAACGATAGTATTTGAGAATCGGATGGTCGTCCGGAATCATGCGGTCCTTGGGAAATCCTGGCAGCTTTTGCCAGTTCACCGCATCTCCCTGAATCTCGACGGGTATTTCCTGACTGCTGAATTTGCGGTAGGCGTCTGCCTCCGGCACGCTGAATCCAGGGTGAGCCTTGCTGAGAGAGGACGACCCCAGCAAGACCCCGGTCCAAGAATTGGAGTTTCTATAGTAAAGTGTGAACATATTCCCACACGCCGCCATAAAATTGGCCGCATCGGGATGGGCGGCATTGATCTCATTTGGAGAATACTCTTTTCCATCACGCCCCACTTTGCGGAATCCCCGGCTCAGCATTGACGGGGCATAATCAAGAGCCGCCACAGAGCGAAGCCCCGAGAGAAGACCTGTTTCGAGTTTTGGCCGCACAACCAGGGGCCGAGCTTTGTTGGCGGTGCCCAAATAGGGCGCATCATCGCTGCTGATGCCCGCCCAATGGGTGCAGGCCAGCGGCTGCAACTGGGGCAGATCAGCCTGCCCAGCGCCATCCATGACCACCGGCAGCATCTGCCTGCGTCTGCCAATGATTTGATACTCCTGAGAACGGCTGACGCGGTTGAGGCCCTTGCCCATGACCACTTCCAAAGTGTAGGTTCCAGGCTTGTGCGAAGTGTCTGGTCCGAACTCATTCACATTGGAAGCACCAGGAGCCAGGTCTGGAAAAATGAACGTTTGAGCCACACCATCGGCAATGAACGTCATGCTGGCTCCGCTCAAGGACTGAGTGCGCAAATTTGTGCAGGTGATCTTCATCGGCGAGGGGCGATCCATTCGTTCCCAAGCATGAGAGAGGCTGTTGATTTCCAGCGCAAAAGCAGCAAACCCACGAACGCCAGAACATAAGCGCACCTCGTCGATGAGGCCTGGGAAAACTGCCGTCCCAGAGAGAGTGCTGCCAAAGCAGAGCGGCTGTCCGCCAGGCTGCAATGCGCCGCACCGCTCTTCAAAAACCTCTCCCAAAAGCTGGGAATCGGCGAAGAAAGCAACCCTGCCAGCTCCGTCATAGGTGAAGGCCAGGTGCTTCCAGTCGTCGCCAGGCAGCAGTGCGGGTGCGGAAATAAACTCTTTAACAAACGAACCAAAACCAAGCCTGACCACCATCTGCCGCAAACCACGCTCATTCGCCGGGCTCAGGCTCCAGCTAAAGTCCTCCGTCCCCGCTCCTTGCTTGTCCAAAAGACAGGCCATTTGCTGCGGCTGTGCATTGATGGAAGGCTTCACCCACATTTCAGCAGAGAAGGCTCCCAGCGGCGAGTGGTGTGGCAGAGCCACAGCCACCTTGGCGAGGGCAGCACACTTGAGGCCACCGCCGAAACGCCCATCCGGCACCAGATTGCCGCTGTTCAGCACCAGTTGCGCTCCTCGACCGGAGGCGTCTGTGAGCGGCATCTCGTCAAACTTCCAGCAGCCCAGAACATGCGGCCCGGTGGCATCCTGATTGGCATAGCTCTCCTCCCAAGGATCCTGCAGTGGCGGAGCCCCCTGTGCGCTGAGACAGACCCCGATGAGGGCCAGAAGATACAGCATGGCAAAGCGGGAACTCATGAGACTCAAGGCATGCAAAGCTGTCACTGGGCGCCCAGATTGCGTCGTCCATTTGCAGGCAGATCCTCCACCTGCTGATGGCGGATGTAACGACGCAGGACGGGCGGCAGTCCGGCGGGCAGATCAGACGATGCGCCGATGCAAGGCGAAGCCGAAGCAAGGGTGAAATCCTGATCCTGCAATGACACAAAGCCTGGATCAGTTCCTTGTTCCGAGGCCGCCAGTGTTTCGATTTTCCCAGTAAACTCGTCCACACTGGGCACCCAGCCCTGCGTGATCCAGTTCCTGCCGAGTTTTAGCAGTCCCAGCTTGCACATGAGCGACAGGTTTTTCCCTTTTGAAGTGACATGCAGGATGTTTCCAAAGCACTCCACCGTCTCCTCTTCTGATGACAAGCGGAACAGGGCGACTGACCGCGAACGCGTGGATATGACCGTGTTGTGGTAGAAATACAGCACCCCTTTGCGATACCCCGCTGTCTTGCCACTGTCGCCACCATAATGAACAAGCTGGTTGTTCCCATCCCCCTCACGCTCAATGATCACATTCCCATAGACATGGGTTTGGCGATAGGCTGGTGAAGCGTTGAGCGCGGCGTTTCCTGTGGCATCCACCAGATCAAGCTGCCGGTTGCCCCCCTCGATCCAGTTATATGACACCACCAGGCCAGCGGAGCGGTCTTTGAGGTTGTTACCGGCACAGCCTTCCCGCAGAGGGCCGAAGTGATTCCCTTCAAACACGATTCCATTGCACTCCGTATAAGCGTTGTGCTCGGTAATGCTGCCGGGATTACCGTTGTCGTAAATGTGGCAGCGTTCCACACGCACATTTTTTGACTGCGGACTGACCATGAGGCCATTGCTGCTGTCATGAAGAGCGAGGTTTCGGAGCACCAGATGCTCAACGAGCTCCACATTCACACTCGCCGCATCTTTGGCATAGGCAGTGACACCACGCCGGCCTTTGAAGGTGAACGGAGCCCTGCCGCCTCTGATGTCCAGATTTTCCAATACAATGTACCCGGGAACGGATTTCCCCGAAGTGTTTGATCCCCCGATCTTCACAACTCCGCGCTCCTGGCCCCAGTAATTCAACTGTGCACGCGTCGTTGCATCCTGGCCGTCGATCACCGGCAGCTGTCCCTCGGGACCGGGCACGCCGCTGATCGTGATCGGCTTCGTTTCGGTGCCGCGGCAACTTAAAACCCACTTCTCTTTGTACGGTTGCGGCCGCCAGTGAATATGCACCGTATCCCCGGGCACCAAGGCCTCCCAACGCACTGATCCAATGTCGCTGCATGCTTGATTTGGACCGACTTCATAGACCGCCGCCTCCAAAACATTTGCCGACAACAAAGCACCTGACAATGCGATGAACCGAAGAAAGAGGAAGGGACAATCCAAAGGACGCATGATCGAATTTGGGTGAGAAAATCAGTTATATTCTCCGGTGCAGGCATTCATTTGCCAGTGAAATCTCCAATGATCGGTCACACCAACCGAGCAAAGGCTTGTTGAGGGCCTTGTGCGGCCTCCAGGGGAGTTTTGGAAACGATGGCGAGGGATTCATCCAGCGCGGCGAGCATGTCTGAGAGCATCGCCTCGGTGTGGGGCCATGTGACATAGAGCTGGCTGGACATCAGGAAGCCGCGCTGGAGCATGTGGCGGATCATGTGCTGCTTCGCGGCCGGATTGGCAAAGGCGAGCGAGGGCGCGCAGGGCATGCCGCCGATTTTGAGCTGGAGGTCCGGGTGCCGTGCGGCGACTTCACGGAGGCCGGACTGCAGGCGCTCGCCCATCTGCCACACTTTTTTCTGCACGCCCTCGCGCTGCATTTTGGCGATGCAGGCCAGCGAGGCGGCGGTGCCCACGCCATCGGTCCAGTAGCTGCTGGAGATGAAGCTGCTGTTTGCGGCATCCATGACCGCGTTTTTGCCGATGATGGCTCCGGCGGGGTAGCCGTTGCTCATGGCTTTGGCATAGACGGCGATGTCAGGCTCGATGCCCAGAACGGGGGCGGCCCCGGGGAAACCATAGCGCCAGCCGCTGGTGACTTCATCGAGCACATAGACGGCTCCGGCGGCATGGCAGGCATCGATGACCTGCTGCATGAAGGCATCGCGCGGGAGTTCGGAGCGCATGGGTTCCATGACCACGGCGGCGAGTTTGCCATCGAGCTTCTGCATGGCGGCCTTGAATGAGGCGATGTCGTTGTAGCGGAAGGGCACGGCGGTGCCGGCGAGTTCGCGTGGCACGCCGAGGGGCTGCAGGCCGGGGAGCAGGTGGCCATCGAGTGCGGCATCATCGCCGAGATTGGCGGCGAGATACCAGTCACTCCAGCCGTGGTAGCCGCAGAAGGCGATGCCGCTTTTGCCGGTGGCGGCGCGGGCGATGCGCACGGCGAGCCCGAGGGCCTCGCCACCGCCGCGTGCGTAGCGGACCTTGCCGGCCCAGGGATGGAGGTCGAGCAGGACATCGGCGAGTTTGACCTCATCCGGGGAGGCCAGGGTGGCGTAGCTGCCGAGATTCACGCGGCGCTTCACGGCGGCATTCACTTCATCATCGGCATGACCGAGAAGGATGGCGCCGACGCCGCCGGTGAAGTCGGTGTAGCGTTTGTCATCGAGATCCCAGATGAATGCGCCTTTGGCACGGGAGAAATAGGAGGGCCAGGACTGGGGATCGAAGAGATGCGCGCGCTTGGAAAGGAGGCCGGTGCCGCAGGAGATTTTTGTTTTTGCTTCCTCCCAGAGCTGGGGGCCGGAGGGAGCAGCCGGGGCGGGTTTGAGAAGGCGCAGCGCGTTCTCGCGGAAGATGTCTTCCAGATCTCCCGGCGTCATGCCGGTGTCTTCGCAGGCTTCGCGGAGGCAGAGGAGGGACTCGATGCCCACGGTGGTGTACTGGCCAAAGATGGTCAGCTTGTCTCCGGTGATCTCCGGATGAATCCAGGTAAAGCCATCGCCCTGCGTGATGCAGGAGCCGCGAAGCTCGCTGACCATGTAATCGCTGCCCCAGAGAACGCGGCGGGGGCCAAGGATCTCCAGCGCGGCGCGGAAGGCTCCGGCCTGGGTGACGGCGGAGGTGTCCACGACGACGTTGTCCAGATCAACGAGGTGATGGAGGCCTTTGCGAGCGTGGCGGTAATTGAACGAGCGGGCCACGTGCGCGAGCACCAGCTTGCAGCGTGGGTAGCGGCGGCAGAGACGGCGGAGCGCAGATACATTGCGCGGGTCGGTGATACCATCGGCCAGCATGATGTGCAGCATCATGATACCCTCGTACTCATGGCAGAGCTCCCACATCCACTCGGGGGCGAAGGATTCAATCTCTGCTTCCTTCGTATCTGGCACGTCTGCGTAGAGGCGGTAGGGCTTGATGCCGACAAACACGCCCGTGCTCAGGAGTCGCTGAACTTCGGCGGGGTCATCCGTCGGCGCGGCGAGGACGAGGGCGCGGGAATTGCCCGTGGCAGTCACCTGGGACTGCAGCCAGGCATTCTCCCCTGCCCTGTCATTGCCTGCGCTGGGGTAGCCGAAGAACAGGCCCTCGACCTGACGTTCTGGAAGCCAGAGGCGCATGGCGGCCTGGAAGTCCTGCATGCCGTAGCCGCGATTCTCTTCCAAAAACACCGGGCGGTTTCCCTGCGCGAAATGACGTGAGTGGAAGAGATGGGTGTGAACATCGAAGACCTTGGCCGGCACGAAGCCGTCAATGGCGCGGTGAAGCAGCTTGCGATCTGTTTCGTTGAGTTCGGTGACGAGGGTGAGGGACATGGAGGTCAGTCGTTGAGATAGATCGCATAGACCTTGGCGGCGCTGCCGGCCGGGTAGTTCACGCGCAGGGCGAACTTTTTGCCGGAGGGCAGAGGCTTGGGCCATGCGAGGGGGACGCGGACGCCGCTGGTGGTCAGTTTGATTTCGTAGCCGTCAAGCGGGTGGTCCAGGTGATCCAGAAGCTGCACGGTGAGCGGAGCCTCTGGCGTGAGGCCGTCCACATTCAGGGCGATCTCCTTTGCGGTGAATGTGCTGGTGATGAAATGGCCCTCCTCCTCGGCGATCTTGCGAGAGAGAGAGCCGAAGCCGTCGCGGCGCAGGGTGGCGAGGCCGATGTCCATGTTCTCCAGTTCACCGCCGGTGTTCCAGTGAGAATACCAGATCATGGTCTTGTCTCCCTCATTCACGAAGGCATGCCCCTGAAGGATGGCGATGTCGTCCCACTCGCCCCCTTTGCCGCGAGGGATGACTTTGAAGCCGGGGACGGGTTCGCGATAGTGCACGCCGTCGTTGCTGATCATGAGGCCGAGATCCACGCGCACGCCGTAGTTCCAGCTTTTGCCTTTGGGTGGTGCCTGCTCCGCATCCTGCCACATGCCGTGCAGACCGACCATGACATTGCCGCGATTCCACAGTCCTGCGCCCATGTGCATCTGCTGGCCTTTGACCGGAGGATCGGAGAGCTGGCCGGGGCGTGCATAGGCGAAGGCTTTGGCCTTGGACCACGTGACGAAATCAGGGGAGCGATAGGCGAGCATGTCGCGCCCGATATCGCTGCCATCTGCGCGCCATGACCAGGGGCTGAGAAGCTGGCCGGTCGCATAGTAGAAGTCTCCGAAGCGATAAAGGCCGCTGACTTCGAAGCGCTCGCCGCCGGCGTTGGCCGGACGATCGCCGACGCATTTCCATGACAGGCCGTCTGCGCTGGTGGCGGTGACAAACGAGCCCCAGCGTTTCTCATTGGGCCCGATCTTGCTGCGGCCGCCTTTGACTTCGTCGATGGGCATGTGGGCGATGTAGGCGCACTTGTAGCGTTTTGTGGCGTCCGGCTCATCAGGCTCATAGAGCACGGAGAGGAAATCATTCACTCGGGTCATGGAGTAAGGATCGCCTTCAATCTGGCAGATGTTGTTCTTGGTGCTGCCATTGAACTCGACGAGGCCGAGCTCCGGCTTGGTCCACGTGATGCCGTCCTTGCTCTCTGCATAGCACATGGGCCGCCACCAGCCGGGGGCCTGACCTTTCTCGATCTTTGGCTCGTGCATGCCGAGGTACCACATGCGGAAGGTGTCTCCTTGTTTGAGAACTGTTCCATAGAGCACGGCGTGGCCGTGATCGGGTGAACCCGGAGGACCGCTGCGGAGCACGGGGTTCGCAGGATGTTTTTGGGCGGTCTCCAGGGTGAGTTTCAGATTGTGCTGCCAGGCGATGTTGTGATCGTCAAAGGCGAAGAAGACTTGTTGGGCAGCCTGAAGATGGAGCGTCAGAGCGGCGAGGATGCAAAGGGTGAGCTTCATGGGCAAATTGTGAAGCCGGGAGAGAGTGTTGCGAGTGTAAAACGTTGGTCCGGTGTACGGACCAGCTAACGTCCGGCGGCATGCAACGACGAACTCATTTTCCTTCAATGAGCCTCTCCCTTTCGTCAGCAAGCATATGGGATGGCCCCTCACCCCAGCCTCTCCCCAAAGGGCAAGCTGGACATTGCGATATCATGGGTGGGGAGAGGAGAGTCGCTTTGCCTCCTCACGACGTCATGGGCCAGTAGAGCCATCAAGAACTCCAAAGCCTTCCCAGAACGAGCTGAAGCTCGTGAGCACTTTAATCGGCGCTGAGATCCGAGAAGAGCACGCACCAGTTCCACAAGGGATAGGGCTGGCCTGCGCGGGTGCCGTAGGTGGTGTCGGCAAAGGTGTGGATGGAGGGCGTGGGGTCGGAGTCGCGCAGATTGCCGTAGCTGAAGGAGCGCTGGACCACGAGAGGCTGCCCGGGCTGGAAGGGCACGCCGTTGCGGAGTTCTCCGGGTTCATACTGCAGCACAGTGACGCCGTTGACTTCTCTCACGGCACGAATGGCGACGCGGGTCGGCGGGCCGGAGAGGTTGACGACGAAGAAGGCACCTTCGGCGAGCAGCGGCTTGAGCTTCGCAGAAACGCTGGTGGTGAGCACGAGGTCCGCGCTTTGCTCCGGACCGGCGCGCACGGAGGCGATGACACCGAGGGCTACGGCATACGGGTGTCCGTAACTGATGCCGCAGGATTTGTCTGCGGGAAGAGATTGAGAGAGTCTGAGGCGCACCTGCGTGGACGCGATGACTTCGACTGCCGTGAGCGTGAGGGGCTTGCCGCTGCTGTCATGCACCCGAAAGCCTGCGAGTGAGGTGAAGCCATCCTTGGTGGCGATTTCCTGCCGTGCGAGGAAGGTGGTGTCGAGCACGAGAGGTGGATGTGGCACGGTGAAATCGAGGAGGATGCTGGCGCGATCAGTGGCGAGTTTTGCAGAGCGTGGGCGCAGGGGCTGCCAGTCTTCGTTGCGATCCAGCACGCGGTGCATGACTTTGCCGACTTGCTCGCCCCACCAGCGTTCGCCATCGGCGGAGAGATGGATGGGGTCGCCATGGCGGTCGGGTTTGGTGCGGCTGTTGATGGCGCTGGGCACGGCGTAATGGGGGCCGACGAGCCAGATGTTTTGATCGGCATCTGCGGCCATGAGCTGAGCTTCGCCGGCAGGGCCGAGGGTCTGATAGGTGAACATGGGCAGCTCGCCGCCCTGCCCTGTGATAGCGCACAGGTCTGCCGACCACTGCTTGCGATAGGCGATGAGTTGATCGCGATACCAGGCGAGTCCTGCGGGGCGTGGCAGTTCGGTGTCCCAGCGTGTGGGCACGAGGCTGCCGGTGGGGCCGCCATTGCCCTCTCCCTGCATCCAGTAGAGGGCGGCGATGCGGAAGTGTGAGCCCAATGATTTTGCCTGTGAGACAGCGCGGCGTGCATCATCCAGGCTGGCGCGATAGTAGCCGCCGCCGTGACGGCGTGACTCCGGGGTGCGTGGATCGGTGGAGAGATCTGCGATGGAGAGCTCCTGAATCTGGCGACCACCCTGCCCTGCGCAGGCGACGAGGAAGCGTGAGGCTGCCTGAGCTGCGCGTGCTTTATCATTTCCGAATCGCGCCGACTGCCAATGATCGGCCATGCCATTGGCCACGGTTTCACCGAGACCGCCGTTGGTTTGCGCGCGGAGTGGCACGAGCTTGAACAACTCTGCGGGACGCAGCTCGGGTGTGGCTGAATTGTCCTTGGGAAGCCAGGTGCGGACCCCGCGCTGGAAGCTGAGATTTCCCCAGCCGGTGTCTGCACTGGTGACGACTGGCAGGGACTCCGAGCCATCGCACAAGGACTGGCCCATCATCCAGATGCCGGAGATTTTTGGCGCTGTATCCGCAGCACCCGCCAGACCGGTGAGCGCGAGGAGGATGAAGTGAAGTTTCACGGGATGAACTGGAATGAGAAGATGTCGGCGTCCTTCATGGAGAAGCGCAGGCGCAGTGTTTTCCCGGCGAGCGTGCTGACATCCGCGCCGGACTTCCAGGTGACTTTGCGGTCCAGTTCATTGCCGATTTGCATCACACATTCCTCCAGGCCGAAGCCGGGGACGGGTTTGCCATCCGCGTCTTCAAAGCCGACCTTCACGCCACCGGCGGCGGAGGTGGAGAAGTTCAGCGAGAGCTCGCGCCCGGCAAACACGAGAGGCTTGGTGATGGCGTGGCCGCCTGCGTAGCCGCAATGCAACGAGGCAAAGCCGTCCGTGCGCAGCGAGTAGCGGCGCATGTGCGCGGTGGGCTGAGCGTAATCTTGATTCACAAAGACGGACATCTCATGCGGTCCTGTGGGCACCACGTTGAGGGCGGGATAGTTGGTGCGGGAGACCCAGTTTTGTGCGCCGATGCCGCCACGGATGAAGCCTTCGAGAAAGGTGCGATCGTACATGCCGACATGTGCAGAGCCCTCCGCAGGACGCGTGGTCATGAAGATGGCATCTGAGGTGTCTTTGAAATAACCGGGGTTTACATGAATGGCGGCGGCCTGCTCATCGGTGAGCACGCGGCGGCCTGGCATGAAGCGCGCGGCGATGGCCACATAGAGGTGGGGTGCGCGGAAGTAGGGGTGCGTTTGATTCGTGTACAAATGCTCGACCGGGGCCTGCATGGAGGGATTGCGATATTCCATGAGCACGGGGGCGGACCAGGTGCGGAAATCTTTGCTCTCGCTGCGGACGATGCGCCGGATGCCGCCCTCAAAGACGCGGTAGTAGGCCACGTATTTGTCTTCTGCTGCGGACCAGAAGGGCACGTTCTGCGAATCGAACATGTATTTGTAGGGCACCATGGCCTTGGTGATCACAGGCTCGGGACTGATCTTTTCCCAGCGCAGGCCGTCGGGGGATTTCCAGGCAGTGAGGCCGCCGCCCTCCATCGTGCCGCCAAAGGCTTTGAAGCGCTCGTCCTCGGGCACGCCGGGGCGCGCATCGCGGAAGGGGCTGAAGTTGTGCGTGGCGGTGTGCGCTTTCATGAGCACCACGTTGTTTTTGCGGGTGCCCATGACTTCATAAAGGCCGAGCTCGGGCTTGGTCCATTGGCGACCATCGGCGGATTCTGCGACGCAGGTCACTTCCTCCTCGCTGCCGTCTTTGTTGGCCACGGCCTTGCCACGGTAGTAGGCGCGCAGGCGACCATCTGCGAGAGTGACGAGGGTGGCGTAGCCGCTGAAGAGGCCCTCCCATGGCTGGTCAAACTTAAAGGCCACGCCTTCATCACGCGGGGTCTGCTGTAGGAGGTGCGTGCCGCTGAAGCTCTCGATCAAAAAGGAATCGGCAAACAGTTCGCGACGGCTGCCGATGTTGATTGGCGAATCGGCTGCGGCGAGAGTGCTGGCGAGCAGCAGTAGAGAAGTGAAGAGTGAGGATGCGGGCTTCATGGTGGGTAACTTTTCAGGTTTCGGAGGAAACAGGTGCGGCAGATTATGGGAGCTTTGGTTCAGCCCCTCACCCGGCCTCTCCCCGAAGGATGCCCAGAGTTATGATGTTTCGGACGGGGAGAGGGGTTCTGCGCTGGATGGCTTTGAGACTAGTTGCCATGGTTGATTGGTTTGAGGTGTTGCAGCAGGAGATCCTGCAGGGTGGTGGCGGGTTTGCCATCCTGTGGATAGTGGACCGAGCAGGGCACGCCGAGAGGCTGCAGTGTTTCTTGCAGCATGAGGGCATGGAGGACGCTGTGGCTGGGATCGGTTTGTGGCTGGCCTTTGACGGGGGGCTTGTCGTCCTTGGTGTAGATGATGAAGGCGGGTGGATCGTCGGCCGTGGCGTGGGCGATGGGTGACCAGAGGGGGATGTCTGCGAGGTGCTGCGAGCGGTTTGCGAGGAAGAGAGGGAAGGTTTCTTTGCGCGACTTGTCCATGGGGTAGCCGAAGGCGTGGGCGCCGTATTCGCTGTTGGGGATCCATTCGATGAGCTGCTGTGGATCAAACGAAGCCTGCGGGGCTTTGGTGGCGGTGAAGAGGAGGCGGGTGGATTCGCGGGCGATGGGATCGGTGCTTTGCGGATCGGCCATGTCAGCGTGCATGGCGAGCCAGAGGGAGGAGCAGCCCCCGGCGCTGACTCCGCTGGCGGCGATGCGTGTTTTATCGAGGTGCCATTCCTCGGATTTCGAGCGGAGGAACTGCAAGGCACGCGCGGCATCTTGCAGGGGCCATTGCAGCGGCGGCGTGACCTTGGCGGCGTTGGCATCCATGAGGAAGCGGTAGTTGATGGAGGCGACGGAGATGCCGGCAGTGAGGAATGCGCGCACGTCGAGGTGCTGATGGATGTCCGTCTTGTCCTGCGCGGCCCAACCGCCGCCGTGGATGTAAAAAACGACTGGGGTGGGCTGCTTCGATTTCGCGAGCCAGACGTCCATCGTCTGACGGAAATGGGTGCCGTAGGCCACATCGGTGAAGGTCGCGGGTGTGGCATCGATTTTCTCGGTGGCGTATTTTTTCTGCACTTCGGCAGGTGGCATCCAGCCGGTGGGGCGCTGCTCATCGGGCGCATAGGCGCAGGTGACGAAGTAGAGGCCGTGGGCGGGGAGCTTCTGCGGGGGCACGTTTACCTGCACCTGCGTGAAGCCGTCGGCGAACCAGCTTTCGTAGCCATCGGCGGCATCTGGCTTTAACACGGCACCATTGAGGCGCACTTCGAGATGTTTGGGCGCGGGATAGGGCAGACGCAGGCGGAAACCGATGCCGTGGGTGAATTTGGCGTCGGTCTTGGCGGCGAGGAGTTGCTCTGGAGTTTGCTCCATGGCGACTTTGAGCTCGGGACCGGTTTTGATGAAGCGCTCGATCTCGGTGGCGGAGTCGTCAAGGAGGGAGCGGAAGTCGTTGCTTGCGACGGCATGTTTTGCCGATGCCGTGGTGGCAACGACGAAGGTCTCGCGGCCTACTGTTTGCGGATAGAGAAAGCCGAGGGCGAAGTCGCTTTGCTGATTCCACAATTCCACGCGGCTGGTGCGGCGTGCGGAGGCTGTGGCGCCATACGCGGTGACGTAATGGCCGACGAAGTGACGCATGCGGTTCACGGGATAGCCGGGCGAATTTTCATCCAGCCAAACGCCGTTGCCGATGCGCATGAGACCCTGCATGCGGGCGACAAGGCTCTGCTCCCAGGCCACCTCCTGCGTGAGCAGCATGGTGTGGTATTTGGCGTAGCCGTAGTGCGCGGAGTAAAACATGGGCATGCCATGCCAGAGCTTCCTTCCCAGGGGTGCGAGCTCGGGGCCCCAGAAGGTGCGCTGTGCATCTGCCTCGAAACGATCGGAGGGGAATCCCGCTGCGCGCCCGGCATCGATCATGGCCTCCGTGACGCGCCAGTCCCAGGGGCGCAGGGCGTAGTTTGAATACGCGCCGCCGGTGACCTCCGTCATGATCTGGCCGTGATACATGCGGCGTGCGCCGAGCTGCGCGGGGGCGTATTCCTGCAGACCGGTGCCATGCAGGTCGGCGTGAACTTCGGGCTGGTAGTCGTCGATGACAGAAAGCACGGCGATGAGTTCTGGGGCATCCTCGGGCTTGGTGAGGGTGAGCGTCTTTACATCCCAGAGCTTGCCGATGCGGCCGCTGCCGGTGTAGGGATCGACGCCGTGCTCATTGCGGAAGCGGTCGGTGTAAAACATGGCCAGCGGATTCACGCAGGGCATCACGAGGATGATTTGTTTTTTACGCGTCTCCACCGCCAGGGGATCATCGCTGAGGCACCATTCCGCGAAGGCGAGCGCGCCGGTGGTGCCCGTGCGCTCAGGACCGCTGTGCAGGGTGGTGATGAGGCAGACCTGCTTGTCTGCGACGGGCACCGAAGAATCGGTGATCTTCAGCAAATACACGGGCATGTTCTGGCCGCTGATGCCGCGTGATTCGAGCGACATGGTCTTGGGAAACTTTTGCCGCCAATGCGTCAGTGTGCCCACATATTCCTCCCAGGTGAGGCGGTGCATGGGCGGGTAGGTCTCCTGCGCGCTGAGAGGTATCAGCACCGAGAGGAGGATGAAGATGAACAGGGCCGTCTTCATGGTTTGAAATCTTTCGGCACGAGCTTCATCAATTCATGGAGGTCAGCGCCCACTGAGCCGCTGCCTTCCGGAAAGGATTTGCCGTTGATGAGACAGTTTCCCCAGGTGGCGGTGCCGGCGACTTTGATCTCCATGTTTTCAAAGGTGCAGTGCTTTGCCTCCAGCACCGCGCGCAGGGCGACGCTGCCGGTGAGGGGCTCAGCAAGGCGGCGAATGAAGACGTTCTTCATCTGCATCCGGCAGTCGCCGGTTGTGCGGCCTGTGATGGAGAGCGGGTTCTGTGCCGATGAAAACACCAGCGCATTCGTGAGGGTGTAGCGGCCTTCGTCGAGGAAGTAGAGATCGAAGCCGATGTTTTTCGCGAGGAAGACATTGGTGTAGCTGGTCTGCGCGGTGCCGGTGTCGGTGATGCCGGTGCTGTTGCCGATGCTGACAAAGCCATCGACGCGATACTGCGCGGACTCGTGCGCGCTGATGCCATCGTCTCCACATTCGATGGCGGCGATGTTTTCAAAGACCACGTCACGGCAATCGCCGTGGATGTTGAAGCCGTCGTTGTAGGGATGGGTGGCGGTGAGGTTCCTGATGACGAGGTGGGCATTGTCGCCGCTGAACTGCACGCCAGCGCTGCGCAAGGGGGCGAAAACTTGGGCATCGGCGAGTTTTTGGCCGGCTGGCAGTTTGAGGTAGAAGCTGCCATAGATCTGCCTGGACGGCGGCTTCTCGCGCGAGGGATCTTTGACGAAGGTCCATTCGCCGGGCTGGAGTTCTTCAGGTTTTTTCAGGGGTGCGCTGCGGCCTTTGGAGGTGCGGCCCATGTGCTGCATCTGCCCATTCCACAGAAAGAACCAGCGGCCGATGATGGCGTCGTCATTGCGGGCGATGAGATGGTCATTGGCGAAGAGTCCGGGCGACACTTCAGTCCACTGCGCGGGATCGAGAGGATCGCTGCCTTCCAAGGTCGCGCCGTGACCATCGAGTGTGATGGGTTTGCCGGGCTCGCCTTTCTTGTTGTAGAAACCGGCATAGTCACGATACACCTTGGGTTCGAGATGGATGACGTCTCCCGGCAGCGCGGCCTTGATGGCATGAGCGATGGTGGGCGCGTCTGTGCCGACGTGGATGTCACGCGCAGTGGCACCTGTGGCGACGAGAAGCAGGACAAGGAAACCGGTTTTCATGCGGGTGGGGTCATGGCCACTGCGGCGGCGTAGGCTTCCTTCAGTTTGGGATCCGTCTGCGTATGGCTGCCGCGATAGACGAGCAGCAGACCAAGACGGGAATGGTCCGTGGTGTTTGGCGCGGAGTGGTGGATGGTTTCGCACTGATGGATGGTGGCGTCTCCGGGAGCCAGCAGGCCGCAGAATTGTTCACTGAGCGGCACGGGAGACGGAGTGGCCATGCCGATGCTGTTGCCACGCACGCCGCTGGGCTTGGTGGGCTGCATGCCGTCCTTGTGCGAACCTTTGACGAAGAAGACCGGACCATTCGCCTCTGTGACGGCATCGATGGCGATCCAGACGGTGAGCATGTCCGGTGGAGATTGGCAGAAGTAGGCGTTGTCCTGGTGATAGGGCACGCCGGAGCCGATGCGGGCGGGCTTGTTGAAGGTCTCGACACCGACCAAGATGGGATCGCCATGGACCAGCGGAGCGACGAGTGCGCGGATGTCCTCGCGTTCGCCAAGGTGGCGAAACCACTCGTTGTATTTTTCGAGACGCCAGAGATTCCGCACGGTCTTCTCATCCTTCTCGAAGGTGCGGGCATCGGCGGGCTGTGCGCTGAGATCATCGCGGATGTAACGCTCAAGCTCGGCGCGCACGGCGGACACTTCGTCAGCGGTGAGAAACTGAGGAATGAGAACGACGCCGTCGCGCTCATAGTCGGCGAGGAGTTGAACGTGGGCTGTGTTCATGCGGAGAGTTCGGCAAAGAGTGCGCGGTCATCGAGATCGAGGGCGGCGAAGGCCTGGTCGAGATGCGCCGGTGTGCGACCACCGACGAGCACGGAGGCGATGCCCGGCTGATGCAGCGCCCAGGCCAGGGCGAGATGCGCCTGCGAGTGACCGGTGCGCGCAGAGACGGCTTCAAGCGTCGCCAGACGGCGATACGAATCGCTGTGAAAATAGACGTCCTGATGTGCGGGAACGAGATCGAAACGCGATCCGCTTTGCACCCCCTGCTGGTGTTTGCCGGTGAGAAATCCGGCACCCAGCGGGCTGTAGGTGACGATGGCGACGCCGCGCGCCGCGCAGTGCTCACGCAAGGCATCGCTCACGTCACTGACCGCGAGGTTGTGGTTGTTCTGCACGACGCTGAAGCGCGGCCCTGCGGCCTGAAGCTGCTCCAGAGTGACGTTGCTGAGACCGAGCGCCTTCACCCTGCCGGAGTGCAGGAGTTCATCGAGCGCGGGGCCAGCAGCGGGCACACTGTCATGCCACTGATGCAAATAGAGCAGATCGATTTGATCGACGCCGAGGCGCTCCAGGCTGGCACGGATGTCGATGCGATCATACGGAGGCAGGATCTTGGTGGCGATGGTGATGCCACTGGGGCGGCGAGAGGCCAGCCAGCGGCCGAAGATGCTTTCTGAGGCTCCGCCGCCGTACGCAGAGGCGGTATCGAAGAGACGAACGCCACGCGCGAGGGCGTGATCAAGCAGCGCGAAGGAGGCGGCCTCGTCAATCTCACGCCCCAGAGTCACGCAGCCGAGACCGATCAGGCTGACCGGCAATGCTGCGGGCGTGATGGTTGTGAGGTTCATGGAAACTGGATGCTTTCGCCAATGAAGCGGGCGCGCGAGCCGAGGTGACGCTGGATGCGGAGCACTTCGTGAATGACTCTTATAAAGCTCTGCGCTCCGGCGGAGGCGCGCTGAGAACAGCCCGCCCTGCCATGTACCCAGGACGTTCGAGCGTTGCAGCGCAGGCTCCTCACGGCTTTCCTCCCAGCAACTGTTGCATGGCCGACGTCAGCACCAGCTCGACCTCAGGCGCGACGTTTGAAGAGGTGGGGCCGGTTTCGTAGCCGCCTTCGGGATAGGCGGCGGCGGTGCCGATGTAACCGGGGCCGTAGTTGCCGTAGGCGGCCATCATGACGTGGAGATCGGGACGCATGGCCTTGGCGGCGAGCTGGTATTCGACGAAGAGCTCGCCGGGGAGGTGCAGCATGCGTGAGTCGCCCACCTGAAGGCAGGTGATGTCGATCCCCTGCCCGGCCTTGCTGCGGCGCACAAAGGCGAGCTGATCGGCGAAGGAGATGTAGCCTTTGGCTTCGGTGGCTTTGAGCTTGGCGGTCAGATCTTCTTCGTTGAGCCGGGGTGAGAGTGGCAGTTTCACGGGCACGGAGCCCCAGCCGATTTCGGCGGCTGTGAGCGGCAGCTTGGTGGTCTTGTCATAGGCTTCGCGCATTCCGGCGGCGAGACGGGTGGCGAGGATGACGCGGTTGCTCTGCGTGCCGTCGTTGTACTTGCCGGCGGCGACGTTGCCACCAGCGCCGTTGAAGTGGACATGCAGTGCGGCGTTCACATCCTGCCCGCGGATGAAGCGCGCGATGCCGGGGAAGTCCGGGCTGGGAATGCCAAGGCGATAGTAACTCTGCGGATGGCAGGCGTAGGCGCTGAGCACGGCGATGGGCTTGTCGCCGTTCCAAAAGCTGAGCAGAGAGACGACGGGATCGATGAGTCCTTCGGGCAGGGAGATGAGTCCTTCGATTTTGCAGGCGCTGCCGCGCATGCGTCCGATCTTGCCCTCCGGAGTGCGCTCCACACGGCGGTTTGAGGCCACTTCTTTGACCACGGCCTCGCCATAGCCGTAATGGGTGGCGGTCTGGGCATTGGGTAAGGCTGCGCGAATGGCATCCGCTGCGCGCTGGATGACCTGGCGATGAAAGGTGCCCTCAAAGCAGGTGTAGCCTTTCACGCCGAGTTCCTGGATGAGCTTCTCCGCCGTGAAGTCACAGCCTGGGGCGTCGTGTTGATGCAGGGTGTGCACCGCCACGCGGCCCGGCACGGTGCCCGCCGCCTCTGCGAGTGCGGAACGAAAGGCATCGTGACCTTCATTGGCAATGCCGATCCAGTCCACCGCGCAGAGCACGATGGGCTGACCGCTGCCAAGGATGACGATGCCACGGCAGCGGAGGGTGAGATCATCCACGCGCTTCACCGGATCATAGGCCATGGCTGAGCCCAGCGGTGGCGTGGCATCCACATCAAAGGTCGCGATGCGCACGGGCTCGGCGGCGTGTGCTGCATTCCACAAGCAGATGGGTGAAAGGAGAAACGCGAGAACGAGGAGGGCTTTCATGATGACGAGATGAAACAAACGCGCCTCGTCAGTATGTCTTGCCCGTGGGGATGGCGGTCTGGGCGGAGATTTCACTGAGCACGGTGTCAAAGTCGGCGGCACAGGCGCTGAGATGCGCGTGCAGTGCGCCGAACTCGCTGCCGAGCACGACGAACTGAGCGCCTAGCTCGATGATGGTTTTTGCATCCGCAGCGGAGCCCACGGGACGGCCCCAGGTCTTGCCGTGTTTGCGGCAGGCGGCGGCGATCTGTTTTTGCGCATCCATCATCACCGGATCATTCACGGCAGGCGTGCAGCCGATGCGCAGGGACATGTCTCCAGGGCCTAGGAAGAGGACATCGACACCGGGCACGGCGGCGATTTCTTCGGCATTGGCAAGTGCTGCGGGGGTTTCGATCTGAGCCACCAAGCAGGTCTCGCGGTTCGCCTGCTCGATGTAGTCGTCGGGCTTGCCGATCCAGTAGTCGGCATCACGGCCACCGCCGCAGAAGCCGCGGTCTCCGAGCGGCGGAAACTTCATGGCATTTACCAAGGCGCGGGCTTCTTCCGCACTGCCCACATGGGGAATCATCAGCCCGGCGGCACCGTCTTCGAGCAGCCGGTAGAGACCGTTTTTTTCCTTCGTCGATGATCGCCAGATGCAGTCGATGTCCGCGGCGTGATGACGGCCCAGCATGGTTTCGGCTTCGCGGGGGTCCCACACGCGGTGCTCGGCATCGAGCCAGATGCCGTCGTATTTGAAATGTGCGGCGATGGCCGGAAAGAAGGCGATGGGCGAGCCGGTGCAGCAGATGCGGGCGACTTGACCGGAACGGATTTTGGCGAGGACTTTGGAGCGTCTCATAAAAGGGGTCAGGGTTGATGTTGGGCGAGCCAGGTGGAGAGAATTTCGAGTAATGGAGACTTATCGCCGCTACGCCGTGTGACCATGGAAAGGTCCTGGGCTTGGATGAGGCGCAGGGCGAGAGCTTCGTGGCGGCGTTCTTCTGGGCTGAGCGTGGGTTTCGCGACGGAAGGCAAGGCCACCACCACATCCCATTCCTGTACGCCGAAGCTAAGGGACCAGTTCATGATCCATGAATAATCGTGATGAAACTGCAGCGGATCTTGCAACGGGAGTTCGGCAGGCACGGCGATGAGGACCAGGTCTTGTTTCATGCTGCGGACCTTGCGGGCGGAGACTTCAAGCTGCGCGAGTGTCTGGCCTGCAACGGGCCATGGCGTAACTTTGACGACGGCACCAGGATAGAGGCGCTGCAACGCAGGCGTGATGAGTGTGTCATATGGAGGCATGGCGAGCACTTGGAGGGGCTGACCGGCTTTGAGCCTGGCGAAGGTGTGCGACAGCGGAGACGCGGGTGGGCCGATATCGCGGAGTGAAACGGTGCGGCCGGTGATGGTCTGGGCGAGCGTTTCGGCGAAGAGTTTGTGACCGGCCATGTTGGGATGAATGGTATCGCTGAGGAGCAGATTCCATTCGGCAGCATCGGCGGCGTGCACGGCCTCGAATGCGGCAAAGCAATCGGCAACGACGAGCGTCTCTTCTTTGGCCACGTCACGAATGGCCTGCGTGAATTCGGCAAGACGGGCACAGGGGCGCTGCGGGGTTTCGACGATGGAATTCTGCGTACACAGCACGACTTCGGCTCCGCTTTTCTGGCAGCGGGTGATCATTTCATGAAGGTTCTTTTTGAAGGTGTCCACGGGTGTGCCGACCAGATCGTTCATGCCGAACATGATGGTCACGAGATGGGGCTTGTGCGCGAGCACGTCACGCTCCAGGCGCTTGAGGCCGCCTGCGGTGGTGTCGCCACTGATGCCGGCATTGTGCACGCTGAGCTGCGCCTGGGGGTGGAGCTGCTGGAGCGCGAGCTGAACCATTTCGGCATACGCGCGGCGGCCGCCGCTGTGATAATAGACGCCGGTGATGCTGTCGCCGATGCAGACGATGCGGACGGGTTCCTTGCCTGCGGCGAGCAAGGCTGCGGTTTTGAGCGGTGCTGCGGGAAGCAGATTGGCGCAGAAGCAGAGGAGGAGAATGAGTGAGCGCATGGGAGGATCAGGGTTGCTTCAGCCAGTCGAGAGTGATGCGGCGGATGCGCAGGCGATTGAGGGCACCGACTTTGCTGTCGCCAGCGCAGTAGCCGATGAGCATGGCATCGCCGACGAAATGGATGGCGGTGTAGTGATAGAGGCCGTCTGGGTCGTTCTCGATGAGCTTGCGCTTCGGCCAGGTCTTGCCGCCGTCGGTGGAGATGGCCGCGACGAAGGGATTGCGCTTCTTGGGAGGGAACGGAAACATGCCGGAGTGGTCGTTGTAGATGGCGAGCAGGTCGCTGCTGCCGGGCAGGCGCTTGATGCTGGCGGGGCCGTTCGGAGATTTCATTTCCGTGGGCACCGGCGGCGAGAATGTTTTGCCAGCGTCGGTGGAGAAGAAGCCGTACTGCGCGCCTTGATCGGTGCGGCACCAGGAGAAGAGGCCGCCGTCTGCCAGCTCCACCACGCCGGGCTCCTGCAGGCCGCTGCCGCTGCGCACGGGCATGGCCCACCAGCTGGAGGATTCCGTCCATGTGGCGCCTTCGTCGTCGGAATAGATCCACATGGCGATGGCGCGAGCGTCCCAAGATTTGCTCGTGTTGGGATCGGTGCCACGAGAGCGATGAAAGGCCAGCGGGATGATGATGCGGCCCTTGCTGGTCTGGATGACGCGGTCGTTGTTCATCACGAAGTAACCGGGGGCCTGCTGCACGAGCTTGGGTTCGGTCCAAGTCTCGCCTTCATCTGTTGAGATGCGCATGTGCGGGCGGCAGTCGATCCAGCTGTTTTTGATGCAATAAAACATGGCGAGCTTGCCGCTGGCGAGGCGCAGGAGGGAGACGCTCATCACATTGTCGCCGCCGGTGTTTTCCACCACGGTGACGGGCGGGCTCCAGGTGCGGCCCTGATCATCCGAATGAATGCGGACGATGCGGGCGGGGCTCTCATCCCCCGCGCCGCCGTAAAAATGTGAGTAGCAGAAGATGATGCGACCCGAGGCGAGCGTGGCGAAGGAGCCTTCGGAGTTGCGCGGATTCTCCTTGGTGGGATCAAGATTGAAAGTGATGATGCTTTCGGCGTGAGCCATGCAGGCGATGGCGAGACAACAGAGGGCGATGAGTTTCATGATGCTTGCTTGGGTTTTACCACTCGCCCTGGCGGGAGAACTGGCTTTTCACGTTGGCGCTGAACTGGGTGATGCTGGCTTCGAGATTGGCGACGAGTTCGTCCGTGCTCAGGCCTGCTGCATTGCGAGCGGCGGGAATGACGGTGGAGCATTCATTGGCATCCATGAAGCGGGCGGCTTCGAGCAGCTTGGGCTGGTCTTCGGGAGGGATGACCATGAAGCCGTGCTTGTCGGCGTGGATGAGATCGTCCGGCTTGACGGTGCGGCCAAAGACCTCCACCTCGCAGCCCCAGCGCACGGGGTGCACGAAGGCGTGACCGACACAGAGACGGCGTGCGAGAGCTTTGAAGCCCGCATTGGTCATCTCATCGAGATCGCGAATGGCACCGTCGGTGATGGTGCCGACGCAGCCGAGGGCGCGAAACATGTTGGCGCTGACTTCACCCCAGGCGGAGCCGAGGACGCGGGGTTTGTCGAGATCCTGAACGACGATGATTTTCGGTCCGGGGACGCTGGCGATGTAGCGGCGGAACTCAGCTCCGGCATTTGGATTCGTCTGGCGATGCGCGGCGTTCGAGGGCTCGATCACGAGGGTGACGGCGTAGCCGACCATGGGACCCATCTGCGGCATGAAGTCGCGGGTTTCCTCAATGTTGAAGGCATCCGTGCCTGCATTGTGCCGGGTGATCTGCTCCCAGCCGTTGTAGATGGTGGGGGTGTTCCAGCGTTTGAGCTGAAGCAGGTCGCTGTGCGAGAGGTGGCGTGCTTTGGAAGACATGGAACTGAAACAGGCTGCTGAAACGATTTGTCACAACGGCTTGATTCTGGTCTGTTGTCCAAACCAGATGAAGCCCACGACCTCCTCCAGCCCCAGACTGCCGCAGCGAATCTCCCTGGTCACCCTGACGGCGCAGAGCCTGCGTGAGTCCATGCAGGCCGGGCACTGGCACGGCCACCTGCCGGGGGAGCGGGAGCTGTGCGCACGCCTGCAGGTGAGCCGCCACACGCTGCGCGGCGCGCTGCATGAGCTGGAACGCGACGGCTTCCTGGAAGTGTCTGACCGACAGCGGCGGCGCATCAAGACGGCGGTGAAGCCGAAGAAGGCGGCGCACTCACGGGTGATCGCGCTCATCTCGCCACGACCGCTGCTGGAGATGTCTCCCTCCACGGTGGTGATGGTGGACGATCTGCGGGATCAGCTTTCCCGCGTGGGGTTCAGCTTTGAGATTCATGTGAGCACGGCGTGCTTCACAGCCAAACCGACTCGTGCGCTGGAGGCGCTGACGACGAGATCGCCTGCGGCGGCGTGGCTGGTGTTTGGCTCTCTGGAGCCGGTGCAGAGCTGGTTCATGCGCCGCCAGCTGCCCTGCCTGGTGGTGGGGTCTTGCGCGCCGGAGATCAGCCTGCCATCCATCGACACGGATTACCGCGCGCTGTGCCGCCATGCGGGCGGCATGCTGTGCGGCAAGGGGCACAGGCACATCGCCTTCGTGCGGCCGCTGGGAGATTACGGTGGTGACGTGCAGAGCGAGCAAGGGCTGCGCGAGGCGCTGGGCGGCAGCCATGCACCGACGCTGCAGGTGATCTCGCATGATGGCACTTCAGCCAATCTGTGCGCGCTGCTGGACAAGGCGCTGCGCTCGGCCCGGCCACCCACGGCGTATGTGGTGGCGCGTGCGATGCATGTGCTCACGGTGATGATGTTTCTCACGCAGCGTGGCAAACGCGTGCCGCAGGACGTAGCGGTGATCTCACGCGATGATGAAACATTTCTCCAGCACACGGTGCCGCCCATCACGCGCTATGCGGCGAACACCGGGCAGTTTGCCCGCAGCGTGTGCAAGGCCGCACGGCAGCTGGCGGAGTCTGGATCACTGCCTCCGAAGGCGATGCGGCTGATGCCCAAGCTGATCCGGGGTGAGACGTTGTGATTCATTCACCATGACGTCCAGCCACCATCCACGGCGAGGTTTTGGCCGGTGATGAAGGAGGAGGCATCGCTGAGGAGGAAGGTCACGGCACCGGCGATTTCTGGCGCCTGACCGACGCGGCCCAGGGGGACTTTTTGTGCGAGGCGCTCGACGAAATCGGGCTGCTGAAACTGGATTGTGGGATTGGGGAACGGGCCGGGCGAAATGCTGTTGCAGCGCACGCCCTGTCTGCCCCAGTGCACGGCCAGGTAGCGCGCCATCTGCTGGATGCCCGCCTTGCCGACGCCGTACTCGATGGGGTTCGGATTCATGGGCGCGGAGTATACGGAAGGATCCGGTGAGACGCTGCCATACATGCTGGAGAAGAGGACCATGCTGCCCCTGCCCTGCTCCGCCATGTGCTGACCGACGGCACGTGCGAGGGCGAAGGTGGCGGTGAGGTTGCCGTGATTCGCCATGTCAAAATCCTCGACGGCGAGATCCTCAAAACGCTTGGCGGTTGAGGCATAGGTCATCACCACGAGGCCATGCGGCACGCCGTGAATGGCGATCTGCTCTTGAACGAATGACTCCACAGCGGTGGTGTCGGCGGCGTTGAGGGAGGCGGCGCTCACTTGAGCCTGCAGACCGGATGTTTTGACCATGTCCGCTGCGCGGTCTGCCAGATCCACGCAGAGCACGCGGGCCTGCATTTCCGCGAGTTGTGAGATGACGGCAGCGCCGAGATAACCAGCGCCGCCAAAGACCCAGATACTGCGTTCCTTGAGATCAAACGGATGAGGAGAGGACATGGGTGGCTATAAGGCCAGCGCATATCATCGGGCTCAAGGGTATGTCGCTGGTCTGTTGTCTGAGCCAGATCAGCGAGGCTTGGGTGATTTTGAGGTGGAGGGTGGAGGCCGCCTGCTTGTAAAGCGGCGTGCTGTAAACGCTGGGGCATGGGTGCGTCCTCGCAGTCGGGCGGTTTGGCGAAGGAGGGTTTGTTGTGATGAAGAGTGTCCTGCCCGCCAAACACGCCCAACCTACGTCCAGAGTCGCATGCGGACGGCGAACTGGCACGGGATCGCGGCAGATCCCGTGCTTTTTATTCTGTGTCAGCGCCGATGCCGAAGCATCACTTTGCCACTTCCTTCTTCTTCACCGGGTAGGAGCCGGGAGATTTGGCAAACTTCTGCATGCATTCCGTGCAGCAAAAAGCGACAAAGCCCTCGTCTGTCTTCACTCGATAAATGGGACGCGCCGGCTTATGGTCCACCGGGCATTCGTCATTGATGGGCCAGGCGGCGAACACGGTGGCGGTCATGGCCAGACTGAGCAGCAAAGGAGCAAGAAGCGATTTCATGGATGGGAGTCGAGTTGGAGTTGGTGCGCGTTACTCCATGAACGCACAGCTTCCCTGTCCTCATAGGCCATCGCAAATCCCGCCCATGGATGCGCAAGGCAAGCACAGTGCGGAGCGGTGTCGTGAACTCGCCCGCCGCTCCAAGACTGTCACAATTCTGCCTCTTCATCCTGCATTCGTCGTTCGACATTCCTCCAATCCCCCGTTCTTTCTCGCTTGAACCCGCCATTTCGGCGCGTTTAGAAGTCTTCTCTCCAACCACATGATTTTTCTCGCCGATCTGCCCGCACCCAGCCGCATGGGGGACATCCTCATGGCCTTCCTGAGCATTGTCTTCGAAGGCGCCCCCTACATTCTCATCGGCACGGTCTTTTCAGGGATCATCGACGCCTTCCTGCCGGCCAAGCTGCTGGACCGGGTGCTGCCGAAGAGCAAGGTGCTGGCGACGCTGATCGCGGGCTTTCTGGGGCTGGTGTTTCCGGTGTGCGAGTGCGCGGTGGTGCCGGTGATCCGGCGGCTGGTGCAGAAGGGGCTGCCGCTTTCCTGCGCGGTGACGTACATGCTTTCCGCCCCAATCATGAACCCCATCGTGGCGATCAGCACGCTGACGGCGTTCAAGGAGTTTCAGGGCCTGAGCTGGGCCACGGCAGGGAATGCGACGATGACGATCGCGCGTTTGTCGCTGGGCTACCTTGTGGCGGTGATCGTGGGCCTCGTGGTGCTGCGCTTCAAGCCGGGCCAGGTGCTGCGGGCGAGCATTGCCAACAAGATTGCGAATGCTGCGGCTGAAGACGATCACGGCCATGTGCACGCTCCGGCTGCCAACTTCAATGGCAAGCTGGTGCACGCCATGCGCAGCTCCATGCGCGACTTTCTGGACACGGCGATGTACTTCGCCATCGGCGTGGCCATCACGTCGGTGTTCAATACGCAGATCAATCAGGGGCTGCTGAACACCGTGGCTGGCAATGACTGGCTGGCCGTCCCTTCCCTCATGGGACTGGCGATCGTGCTTTCCCTTTGCAGCACCTCGGACGCGTTCATTGCCGCGCCGATGACGGCCTTCTCCATGGCTGCCAAGCTGGCCTTCCTGGTCTTCGGGCCGATGATGGACATCAAGCTGCTGTTCATGTACTCCAGCGTCTTCCAGCGCAAGGTGGTCGTATCTCTTCTGATCGGTCTCTTCATCCTCATCGGTCTGCTTTCGGGGCCGTGGATGAACCTGATTCAACATCTCTACATCAAACCCTAAACTGCCATGAGTGGAACCCGCACCCTCGTTCATCTTCTCAGTGTCGCCATGCTCCTGCTATGGGCCGGTGTGCTGCTGTATTTCTACATCAGCGGTCGTCTGATCAATTACCTGCCGCCGGATGGCATCTTCCGTCCGATGGTGCTGGTGTCCGGCATCGGCCTGGCCGTGCTGGGCCTCTTCAACCTGCTGACAATGGGAGCCGAGGACGCCGGCTGCGAGGGGCATGACCACTCGCATAATGACCATGATCACGATCACAAGGATTGTGGTCACGACCACGTGCACAAGCATGGCGAAGGCTGCGGGCATGACCACAGCCACGACCATAAGCACGGCGCCTGCGGCCATGACCATGGTCATGAGCACACCCATGAGCATGGCACCTGCGGACACGATCATGATCACAAAGACTGCGGGCATGACCACTCGCACGATAATGCGAAGAAAGAGGGCTGCTGCGGGCATGATCACGGGCACCACCATGGCCACAGCCATGAAGGGCATGCGCACGGCATCCTGGATGAGAGCTCCTGGCCGGGCCGGATCGCGGTGCTGCTTATTCTTGCCGCGCCGCTGTCCTGGGCTGCACTTTCCACGCCGGACCGCTACAGTGCGAACGCGATCGTTAACAAGGGGCTGTACGACCCGAATTACACGGACACCTCGCGTGCGGAGCAGTTCTCGCTGCAAAAGAAGACCAAGAACGCCGGGCAGCCGGTTGCCGCCGCCACGACGGCGAAAGTCACCACGGAGAAGGTGGCCGATCAGCCTCCCGCCATGGTCAATCCACAGACTCTTGGAGAGGCTGGAGCCCCCACCAAGCCCGTCAACACGCCGCCGCCCGGAGTCGCCGCGGCCTCTGCCGCCGCCGCAGAAACGAAGACGCCGCCGAAGAACATCCCGCCGCCAGCGCAGGCATCCAAGAGCTACGGCACCTTCACGCTCGAAGATCTCAAGAAGCAGGTGCCGCAGAGCAAGGAGGGCAACTTCATCCTCGAAGTGCCTGAGCTGTACTACACCGGTGGGGATGTGGAAGTGCAGAATGTGCTGACCGGACAGATGGTCGAGACCGTGGCACAGATCCTGCCGGAGAAAGTGAACAATGCTGACGGCCATCGCCTGCGCATTTTCCGCATGCTGGTGCAGTGCTGCGCTGCGGATGCCCGCCCCTACTCCGTGCCGGTCGATTTCGGCAAGAAGGCCCCTGATTTCAAGGACATGACCTGGGTCAAAGTCGTCGGCAAAATGGGTTATAAAAAGGAAGGGACGCAGACCGTCCCGATCATCGAGGCCACCAAGGTGGAAGAGACCACCGCGCCGGATAATGCGATGATTTACTGAGCCTTCCGCTCAGATTAACCTTTCGTCCGGCCTGCTTCTCCGCGTCACGGCGGAGCGGTCACGGAGAGATGCACAAACATCGTGCTGGCCCCATTCATGGGGATCACGGCTTTGACCTGCTGAGTCGTGCCATCATCACTGAGCACGGTTTGCGTGACGCCGCTGCTGCTCCACGAGGCTGCGGAGAGCGTGGCGTTCCATTCCACGGTGAAGGTGGCGCCTGCATTCGCGGCGGCGGTGCTGCGGGTGTAGGTGTACTCGTAGTTGCCGCCGTTGATGGCAGAACTCACGGGCAGTTTGCTGGCCGTGGCGGGACTGAGATTGAGAGCAAACTCAAGCAGGTTGCAGATGCCGTCGTTGTCGGCGTCGGCGGTGTCTGCGGCAGGGCCGCTATCGAATGGAGCGCCGAAGGCCTGCAGCCGCCACTGCTCCACTTTGCTCAGGCAGGCGACAAACACGAAGTACTGCGCCTGTGAATAGCCGTCCTGGGCGGTCACTGTCACCTGGATGGGGTTGCCTCCCACTCCAGACACAAGAGGGATGCCGCTGGTGGCGGTGCCGGAGGCCACGGCCTGACCATTGACGGTGATGGAAGCATGGCTCTCGTTGACCGTGGGAGTGATGGTGATGGAGGTGACGGTGCTGTCCAGCACTACCAGATAGGAGGACGTGCTGCTGTTAAACGGCGTGTTCAGCGCGCCAGTGCTCACAGCCAGACCGCTGAGAGTGGCGTCGCTGCTGGGCAGCGTCTCGGCAGCCGAGGAGGTGGCCACGAGGCCGAAGCTGTGGTAGGCATTTGGACCGGCAACCACGCGCATGAAGTTTCTGCCGGAACCCACCGCCACGGGAAGGCTGCTGTTGACGGTGCTGTTGCTGCCGAGCTCGCCATCGGCGTTGTAGCCCCAGGCGGCCACGGTGCCGTCGCTGCAGCGGACCATGCTGAAAGGGCCTCCTGCGTTCATTGAGGCGATTGTTTTGCCAGCCAGCACGATGCTGGTGTTCACGGCCACGGGGACTTTGCTGTTGGTGGTGCCGCCGATGCCGAGCTGGCCGTATTCGTTGCTGCCCCAGGCGACGAGCGTGCCGTCGGAGCAGAGAGCGAGGCAGTGGCAGTACCCGGCGTCCACTGCCACGACGGTTTTTCCAGCTAGGACAGTGCCGACGGTGGTAACGGCCACGGGTACGTTGCTGTTGGTCAGGGAGTTGTTGCCGAGCTGGCCTTTCTCATTGCTGCCCCAGGTAACGATGGTGCCGTCGTCGCAAAGGGCGATGTTGTGGTAGCCGCCGGCAGCGATAGACACCACGCTTCTGCCAGCGAGCGGCGTCCCTGCGGTGGTGACGGCCACTGGCACCCGGCTGCGTGCGGTGGTGGTCTGATTGCCGAGCTCGCCACTGTCGTTGCGCCCCCAGGCAACGAGCGTGCCGTCGGTGCAGAGCACGAGGCTGTGGAAGTTTCCAGCGCCAATGGCCGCCACGGACCTGCCCGCCAGAGGCGTGCCTGCGGTCACTACGTCCACGGGCAGTATGCTGTGACTTTCGATGGGATTGGCCAGCTGGCCGTCGCCGTTGTTTCCCCAGCCGACCAGGGTGCCGTCTGAGCACAGGGCGAGGTTGTGGACGGCACCGGCGGAGACTGCCACTACCACCTTCCCTTGCAGCGGGGTGCCGATGGTCGAGACCATGCCGGGGACGGTAGTGTCGGTCAGGGAGTTGTTGCCGAGCTGGCCTTCGCTGTTGAAGCCCCAGGCGAAAAGGCTGCCGTCTGAGCACAACGCCAGGCTGTGGCCCGCACCGGCTGTGAGTCCCAGCGGCGTGAGTCCGTCCAACGCGGCACCAGCGGTGGGCACCGCCACTGGAAATCTGCGGTGGGTGGTGGTGCCGTCGCCGATCTGGCCGACGCCATTGTTGCCCCAGGCCATGAGGCGGCTGTAAGCCCAGATGAGCACGAGGTCATTGCCGGTGCCGCCGTAGTAGCTGGCTACGAAGGGGTAGGTCACGCCATTGTAGGTGAGATTGACGAGCTGGCCCTGTGTAAGATTGCTGAAGGTACCGCTGATGAAGCCGAGGCTGGTGTTGTTGACCACAGTCAGGGTCGTGCCTGGTGCGGGAGCGTAGTTGAGGGAGACATTCACCGCACCGATCGCGGAATAGCCGTTGGCGGTCATCGGTACGTCGCTGGCTGAGGCAAAAGCTATCGGCCACGTCGGAGGAGAGGGACGGGTGACCGTGAGAGTGTAGGTCCAGGTCGAAACGGTGTCCGTCGCAGTGACGAGCACACTGATGGTGTTTTCGCCGTAGGAGAGGGAGATGGGGCTGCTGGGGCTGCCTGAAGTCAATGGGGTGCCGTTGACGCTGAGGGAGGCATTGCTGTCCGTGGCGGTCGGAGTGACGGTGATGCTCGTCGTGTCGGAGGACACGGCTGTTGTGTAATTGTTCCCGCTGCTGGTGAATGCTGGAGCCAACGTGCCGCTGCTCGCAGAAAGGCCGCTGAGGGTGGCGTCGTTGTTGAGCGTGGTGAAGGTCAGATCTGCGCCGTTGATGGTGCCTGCGCCATTGACTGCTTTGGCGCGGAAGTGGTAGGTGACGCCCGGGCTCAGTCCGGTCAACAGCGTTGAGACCGGGGTATTGCTGCTGCCGGTGATGGTGCCGGGGGCAGCAGCAAGGCTGAGGCCGTAGGCCGTGGTAGTGCCGAGGTCAAAGGAGGCTGCGGTGGAGACGCCACTGGCATTGAGGGTCCCGTTCAGTGTTGCGCTGGTGGTGCCGATGGCGGTGGCGGCAAGGGTCAGCGCCGTGGGTATCGGCAGCGGAGCGGCGGTCAGGGCCAAGGTGTGCAGTGCATAGGGGCCGCCGGCAGCACGTACGAAAACTTCTCCCGCTGTCAGCGGACTTGTACTCACCGCCACGGGGGCACTGCTGCCGGTGGTGCTGTTGTTGCCAAGCTGGCCGCTGGTGTCCAAGCCCCAGGCGGTCAGAGTGCCGTCCGTGCATTGAGCCATGCTGTGACGCGCACCCGCCGAGATGGCAGACACTGTTTTGCCATTCAATGCGGAGACTCCACTGGCTGTGCTCACCGTTACGGGCACGTAGCCGTTGTTCGTGGTGGTGTCGCCGAGCTGACCAAAGGCATTGCTGCCCCAGGCGACCAGACTGCCATCCGAACACTGCGCCATGCTATGGGCGTAGCCTGCCATGATGGACACGACGGATTTTCCGAAAAGTGCGGATCCTGAGCTGGCCATCACCGCCACAGCCACCGGAGAGTTCGTGTAAAACTGGGCGGCGTTGTCGTCGCCCAGTTCACCGTTGATGTCATTGCCCCAGGCCAGCACGGCTCCATCGGTGCAGAGGGCCAGACTGTGCAGCCCGCCTGCCGCCACGGCCACCACACTCCTGCCATTCAGAGCAGAGAGGCCGCTGGCCGCATTCACTGCAACGGCGGCACTTCGCGGTGAGGTCGTGTTGTCGCCGAGCTGGCCGCTGGTGTTTGCCCCCCAGGCAGCCACGCTGCCGTCAGAGCATAGCGCCAGATTGTGGCGCGCTCCTGCCGCCACGGCCACCACCGTTTTGCCAAACAGGGCTGAAATGCCGCTGCTACGGTTCACCTGCACGGGGGCGTTACGCTGCGTGGTGGTGGAGTCTCCGAGCTGATAGTAGAGGTTCTCACCCCATGCCACCACGGTCCCATCCGAACACAGCGCCAGACTGTGGCTCTGCCCTGCCGCGATGGCGATGACCGTTTTCCCGTAGAGCGCCGAGACCCCGATGCTGTTGTTTACCATCACCGGTGCAAGGCGATCCGTGGTGGTGGTGTCACCAAGCTGGCCGCTGGTATTGGCCCCCCATGCTGCAAGCGTGCCGTCAGAGCAGAGGGCCAGGCTGTGTTTGGCACCCGTCGCGAGGGACAGGATCGTTTTGCCGGCCAGCACACCGGTGGCGGTCACGGACACGGCGGTGTTGCGCTGGGTCGTTGTGCCGTCCCCCAGTTCGCCATCGCCATTGTAGCCCCAGGCCAGGGCGCGATTGCCGGCCCACTGCAGCACCAGATCGTTGCCTGTGCCGCCATAGTAGTTGGCCACGAAGTTGTAGATGACTCCGTTGTACACGATGGCCACCGCCTGCCCCTGGGACAGATTGCTGAAGGTGCCGCTGATGAAGCCCAGCCCGGTGTTTTTCACCACCATCAAGTTGGTGCCGGTGGCGGGTGCGAAGTTCAAAGTGAGGGCGCCGAGGGTGTTGCCGCTGGCGGTGAAGCCAGTGGTGACGAGCGGCACATCACTGAGAGTGCTCCAGACCGCAGGCAGCGCAGGGCGCACCACCGTGACGGAGTAGGTTTGCGTGGAGACTCCATCCTGCGCGGTGACCACCACACTGAAGAAATTACTCCCCACATCGACGGCCAAAGGACCGCTGGCGCTGCCCGAGTTGACGTGAGTCCCGTTGACCTGCACCGATGAAGTGCTGTCTGCCACGGTGGGCGTCAAGGTCATCGATGTCGTCCCAAAAGGCACCGTGACGGTGTAGCTCGTGGCACTGCTGTCAAAGGCAGGCGAGAGGATGCCGACACTGGGAGTCAAACTGGCCAGCCGCGCATTGGTGGAGGGTGCCGCGCGCGTGACCGTCACCGTGTAAGTTTGAGTGGTGGTGCCATCCTGAGCCGTCACCACGGTGATCAGCGTGTTGTCTCCCGCGCTGAGGGAAACGGGCGCACTCGCACTGCCCGGAGACACCGGCAGCCCATTGACCGTCATACTTGCGCCGGCATTCGCCAACGTGGGCCTCAGGGTGATGGAGGTGACAGGATAACCCACGGTGGCCGTGTAGCTCGTGGTGCCACCTGCAAAGACAGGACTCAGCGTGCCGTTGTTCAAGGCCAGGCCGGTCAGATTCGCATTGGTGCTGATCGTGGTGAAAGTCTGGTCGCTGCCATTGGCCGTGCCCGCACCACTCACCGCTTTGACACGGTAATGATACGTGGTGCCAGGTGTCAGGCCGGTCAGGCTTGCTGCCACCGCAGTCGTGCTGCTGTCAGTCAGCGTGGCAGGCGTGGCAGCCACCGTGGTGCCGTAGGAAGTGGTGGGGCCGAACTCAAAGCTCACCGTCGTGGTGTTGCCGCTGGCATTGGCGGTGCCGTTCAAGGTCCCACCGGTGGTCGTGATGGAGGTGGCGGCCAGAGTGGCGGCTGCGGGCGCTGCGGGCGGAGCAGCCGCTGTGGCAAACATAAAGCCGGCGGTGGGCCCCATGGCCACAGTAGCGAAGTTCTCTCCGGCAGAAAGCGTGCTGGTGCTGACAGTCACCGGCACGCTGCTGTTGGACGTACTGTTATTTCCCAGTTGTCCCTGGGTGTTGCCACCCCAGGTCACGATCGTGCCCTCTGCACAAAACGCCGCACTCATAGAACTGCCGCCAGCGAGCCCCAGCACCTTTCTTCCATAAAGTGCCGATGTGCCGCTGGCAGTATTGACCGCCACTGCCGCTGGGCGGTTGGTGGCGCTGTTGTCACCGAGCTGGCCGCTGGAATTGCTGCCCCAGGCCAGTAGAGTGCCATCGGAGCAAAGCGTCATGCTATGGTTCCATCCTGCGGCGATGGCAGCAGGAGTTTTCCCATAAAGTGCCGAGGTGCCGCTCACGGCATTGACGGCTCCTGGCACAGAGCGGTTGCTAAAGGTGTTGTCACCCAACTGGCCGTAAGCATTGCTCCCCCATGAAGCCAGGCTGCCATCCGAGCACAAGGCCAGGCTGAAAGCTGTGCCCGCCGCCACCGCCTGGGGAATTTTGCCATATAGAGAGGAAACGCCGCTCACGGCATTGACCTTCACCGGCACGGGACTGTTGGTGGTGCTGTTGTTGCCCAGCTGGCCACTGGCATTGGAGCCCCATGCCACCACCGTCCCGTCGGAGCAGAGAGCCACGCTGTGGGAAGAACCCGCCGCTATCCCAACGACTGATTTACCGTAGAGGGCGGAAACACCGCTGGCCGTGTTCACTGCCACGGGCGCGATGCGGGTGGTTGTGGTGCCATCCCCAATCTGGCCAATGCTGTTGGAGCCCCAGCTGACTACGGTCCCATCGGAGCACAGGGCCATGCTCGTCTCGTACCCTGCGGCAATGGCCACCACCGTTTTGCCATACAAGGCGGAAACACCACTCGCGGTGTTGACCGCCACGGGCGTGGCGCGTGAATTGTAGGTGTTGTCCCCGAGCTGTCCGTACCAGTTCCCCCCCCAGCCGGCCACCGTACCGTCCGAACAAAGGGCCAGGCCGTGGGCGGAGCCTGCTGAAAGCGCCACGATCACCTTGCCAGCAAGCACTCCGGTGGCTGTGACTGGCACTGGCACGAGACGATTGGTGGAAGTGCCATCTCCCAGAGTTGCATTGAGATTCGACCCCCAGCTCATGGCCCGGTTGCCAGCCCAGACCAGCACGAGGTCATTGCCAGTGCCGCCGTAATAGTTGGCGACGTAATTGTATTTCACCCCATTGTAGACAAGCGCCACCGCCTGCCCCTGGCTCAAGTTGCTGAACGTGCCGCTGATGAAGCCAAGCCCGGTGTTGTTCACCACCATCAGACTTGCTCCAGTGACCGGCGCATAGTTGAGTGTGAAATCCACCGTGCTGCCCGAGGCACTGAAGCCGTTTGCAGATACTGGCACATCCGTTGCGGTGGCAAAGGTGGCTGAAGTGGAGCCGGGGACAGCGATGGTGTAAGTCTGCTTGGTCACACCATCCTGCGCAGTCACCTGCACATTGATAACAGTGGTACCAGACCCCAGGCTGATCGGCCCGCTGCTGCTGCCGGAGGTGACAGCGACGCCATTGACCGTCACCGTTGCATGGCTTTCAGACACCGTGGGAGTGCAGGTGACGGTGGTCGTGCCGCTGCCCACTGCAGGAGTTGCATAGCTGATCGTGCCGCCGGCGAAAGCCGGACTCAATGCGCCTGCGCTGCTCGCCAGACCGGCCAGGCTGGCGTCATTGCTGAGAGTGGTGAAGGTTTGATCACTGCCAGGGAAACCTGCTGCTTTCACGCGGAAGTGGTAGGTGGTGTTGGGTGCCAGTCCGCTGAGAGCAGCACTCACGGCGGTGTCACTGCCTCCTGTGACACTGCCAGGAGTTGCGGTCACGCTGCTGCCGTAGGCGGTGGTGGTGCCGTAGTCAAAGGAGACGGCCACGGCGATGCCGTTGTTGGGGTTCACCGTGCCGTTCAACGTGGCGTTCGCGGAGCCAACCGCTGTCGCTGCCAGAGTCGTGACGGTTGGCACCGGCTCCGCCACCAGCGCCAGTGACTGCCCCTCATTGGCAACTCGGGAGGGATTGATCACGCGCTCTCCCGCATTGAGCGAAGTGGTGAGTGCAAGCTGGGGCACCAGGCTGTTGTTCGTCGTGTTGTTGCCCAGCTGGCCGTAATAATTGTAGCCCCATGTTGCCACCGTACCATCTGTACAGAGAGCTGTGCAACTGGAACCAACTGCAGCGATGCCCACCACCGTTTTGCCATACAGGGCCGAGGTGCCGCTGGCCGTGTTCACCAGCACCGGCACACTGCTGTTGGTCGTCGTGTTGTTGCCAAGCTGGCCGTAGTTGTTGTAGCCCCAGGCTGCGACGGTGCCATCCGCACACAGGGCCAGGCTCAGCCAGTTGCCGGCAGCAATGCCCACCACCGTTTTGCCATACAGAGCGGAAACTCCGTTCGTCGTATTGACCGCCACCGGCACTTTCATCTGCACGCCGCTGTTGTTGCCGAGGTCGCCAAAGATGTTGTCTCCCCAGGCCACCACGGTGCCATCCGAGCACAAAGCCATCGTATGCTGATCGCCCGCCGAGATGGCCACCACGGTTTTTCCGTACAAGGCCGAGATGCCGTTCGTTGTGTTCACCGCCACGGGCACTGTGCTGCTGGTGGTCGTGTTGTTACCGAGCTGCCCGGTGTTGTTGTAGCCCCAGGCTGCCACAGTGCCGTCAGAACACAGCGCCACCGAATGATAAGTTCCTGCGGAGACCGCCACCACGGTTTTCCCATACAAGGCCGAGGTGCCGCTGGCTGTGTTTACCAGCACTGGCGCATTGGTGTTGGTGGTACCGTTGTTGCCGAGCTGTCCATAGGGGTTGTAACCCCAGGAAACCACTGAGCCGTCAGAGCACACGGCCAGGCTGAAATAGGTTCCCGCCGAGACGCCCACCACTGTCCTGCCATACAAGGCAGAAACACCACTCGCCGTATTCACCGTCACCGGAAAGTTGATGCTGGTATTGTTACCGTTGCCGAGCGTGCCGTAGTAGTTGGTGCCCCATGCAGCCAAAGTCCCGTCCGAACAGAGACCCAGACTATGACCGCTTCCTTGTGACAGAGCCAGAATCGTTTTGCCAGCCAGCACTCCGGTCGCAGTCACGGGCACCATCACATTGCGCTGCGTCGCGGTGCCGTCCCCGATCTGTGCCGTGCTGTTGTCTCCCCAGGCAAACGCCCGATTGGCAGCCCAGGCCAGCACGAGATCATTGCCGGTGCCGCCGTAGTAGTTGGCGACGAATTTGTAAGTCACACCGTTGTAGGAAAGCAGCACCGCCTGTCCTTGCGCAAGGTTGTCAAAGGTGCCGTTGATGAAGGGAACGCCGGTGTTGTTGACCACCATCAGGTTCGTACCGGTGGCGGGGGCGTAGTTGAGCGAGAGATTCACCGTGCTGCCCGTGGCGGTGAGGCCATTGACGGTGAGCGGCACATCGGTGGCGGCGGCGAAGGAGGCGGGAACGGTGGTGGTGCGTGTGACGGTGACGGAATACGTCTGCGTCGTCGTTCCATCCTGCGCAGTGACCACGGTGGTTAGGGTGTTGGTTCCCACATTGAGAGGAATGGCCGTGCTGGCACTGCCGGAGGTCACGGTCACTCCATTGACCTTCACACTGGCGTTCGTGTCTGCCAGCGTGGGACGCAGGGTGACGGTGGTGACAGGATAGTCCACCGAAGCGGTGTAGCTCGTGATGCCAGTGGCAAAGCCAGGCGTGAGCGTGCCGTTGTTGATGACCAATGCGGTGAGGCCGGCGTTGTTGTTGAGCGTGGTGAAGGTAAGATCGCTGCCTGTGGTCGTCCCGACATCATTCGAAGCATGGACGCGGAAGTGGTAGGTGGTTCCCGGTGTGAGGCCGGTCACCACCGCGCTGACGGCGGTGGTGGTGCTGTCGCTCAGCGAGTCAGGCGTGGCGGTCACGGTGCTGCCGTAAGCCGTGGTCAGGCCGTAGTCAAAGCTGACCGAAGTCGTTCTCTGGCTGGCATTGACGGTGCCGTTGAATGTCGCGGTGGTGTTGGAGAGGGAGCTTGCCGCGAGGGTGGTGCTGACGGGAAAAGGGGGTGGGGTGGCCACCACTGCAAGCACATGGTATGCCCAGGCTCCAGTCGAAACGCTGGCAAAAACCTCACCTGCATTGAGCTGGGCGGTAATGACGGTTTTGGGCACGCTGCTCCAGATGGTGCTGTTGACGCCGAGCTGGCCGTAAAAGTTGGAGCCCCAGGCAACCAACATGCCGTCCGTGCACAGCGCCGCGCCGTGGGCACCGCCGCAGCCCAGCGAAGCCACCGTTTTGCTGTAGAGGTCTGAGACGCCGCTGGCCCTGTTTACCGCCACCGGCACCGCTTTGCTGGTGGTCGTAGTGTCGCCGAGCTGACCGTTGCTGTTGGTTCCCCAGGCGAGCACCGTGCCGTCCGTGCAGAGCGCCAGGCTGAGCCCAAAGCCCGCCGCGATGGAGACGGGGGTTTTGCCATACAGGGCCGAGGTGCCACTGACCGCATTGACCGCCACGGGCGCATTGCGCTGCACCGTGGTATTGTCGCCGAGTTCATTGAAAATATTCGCCCCCCAGCTGGCGAGGCTGCCATCTGAGCAGAGGGCCATGGTATGGTTCCACCCTGCGGCAATGGCCACCACGCTCTTGCCATACAGGGCGGAGACGCCGCTGGCGGTGTTGACCAGCACAGGCACGGGCGCGACAATGCCGCCGGCGCTGTTGATGCCGAGTTGGCCGTAGGTGTTCCACCCCCAGGTGGACACGGTACCGTCAGAGCACAAAGCCACGCTGTGGGAGTGACCTGTGGAAATGGCGACCACATTTTTTCCATAGATGGCGGAGGTGCCGCTGGCGGTGTTGATCAGCACGGGCACGTTACTGCTGGCGGTGCTGTTGATGCCGAGCTGCCCGTTGGAGTTGCTGCCCCAGGTTGCGACGGTTCCATCCGAACACAGGGCCATGGAGAAAGCCCCCCCCGCAGAGATGGCCACCACCGTCTTACCAGCCAGAGCAGAGACACCATCTGCCGTGCTGACCGCGACAGGCGTGGAGCTGGAAGTGGTAGTGTTATTACCGAGCTGCCCATTCGTGTTGTCCCCCCATGCGACCAGCGTGCCGTCTGAGCACAGGGCGAGGCTGTGGGTGCTGCCAGGGGCGACGGCGATAACCGTCTTGTCAGCCAGAACGCCAGTCGCCACGACCGGAACTGGAATATTGCGCTGCGTGGTGGTGGTGTCCCCGATCTGGCCGGAGTTGTTTTGCCCCCAGGCAAATACCCGGTTGGCCGCCCACACCAGCACCAGATCATTGCCGGTGCCACCGTAGTAGTTCGCGACAAAATGATACGTCACCCCGCCATAGCTCAGGTCAACGGCCTGCCCCTGTGCCAGATTGTCAAACGTGCCGTTAATGAATGGCAGCCCGGTGTTTTTCACCACGGTCAGGTTCGTCCCGGTGGGCGGCGCGAAGTTCAGCGTGAAGTTCACCGTATTCCCGGTGACGGTGTAACTGCTGGCGGTCACGGGCACATCCGTGGCGGAGTTCCACGTGGCATTGACCACTGCTCCTTCAGCAGCGGCCAGCAGGGCTAGGAAAACAAAAAACGCGCATAGGTAAATGCGAAGGGGGTACACCATAAAAAACGCACCTATCCCAGCCCCACGATTACACTTCAAGGAGTTTCGTCTGTCAGTTTTGTGTCGGAATGGCAGGGATTTCACCAGCGCCTTAGCAGGCCCGCGTGAAGCACCTAGGTTTCGGCGCCCGATCCGGCGAGAAACGGACGCTATCACCTCACGGCACATCATACGTGCCCAGAGCCGCGACATCGAAGCGGGGCATGCCGGCTTCGTCGGCGATCTCGTTGAGGGCTTCGACTTCGGCGGTGCTGAAGAGCAGGCCGCCGGCTTTGGCGGTGTGGGCGGCGTTTTGGGCTTCGGGCTGGCCGGGGAGCATGCAGGACTCATTGCCGTGGCCGAGGATGTCGTCGATCACCGCTTTGATGTTCTCGTTGAAGTTGCGGCCGTTCGAGAAGAGGCCGGTGCTGATGGCATCGGGGTGGATGACCTGAAAGTAGAAGCTGCTGGTGCGCTTTTCGCCGACTGGGAAGGGCTTCCCTTTAATGTCAGGATGGGCACCGCCGCCGCGCAGGGTGGGCAGGCCGCCGCCGATCATGCCGCCCATGACTTCGATGAGAAGGGAGAGGCCGTAGCCCTTGTGCGCGCCGAAGGGCAGGAGCCAGGCGGCTTCATTGGCATCGGTGGTGGGTTTGCCAGCGGCATCCACGGCGGCACCGGGAGGGAGGGGCTTGCCTTCACGCTTGAGCTGCTGCACGCGGCCCATGGCCACGGTGGAGGTGGCCCAGTCGATCACGATGGGGAAACCGCAGGCGTCCTGTGTGGGGAGGCCCCAGGAGTGGGGATTGGTGCCCAGCACGGGGAATTTGCCGCCAAAGGGGACCACTTCGCCCAAGGTGGAGGTGCAATTGGTGTAGGCGATGTAGCCTTTCTTGGCCGCGTCCATGACGTAGCCGCCGCCCCAGAGGTAGTGGAAGGCGTTGTCCACGCTGACCTGGCCGATGCCGTATTTGTCGGCCATTTCCATGCAGCGCTCCATGGCGCTGAAGGCCACGCTCTGGCCGAGCTTGAGCTTGCCGTCCCAGGCTTCGCTGGCGGCGAAGGGCTTCTTGATGACTTCGATTTCTGCACCCGGCTTGCAACCGCCGGTGGCGCTGCCGAAGAGGTGATCGAGGTGCAGGGCCTTGATGGCGTTGTGGGTGCGGATGCCGTGGGCCGAGGCCATTTCGCAAAACCGTGCGCCGTCATCGGCCTCCGCCTGGGTGTAGCCGCGATGCTTGTAGGCGGCGCGGACGAGATCGTTGTGGGCTTCAGTGGGGACGATGTGGTACGTGGTGGGCATGGTTGGCGGATATTGGAGCATCCGCCCGGACACGCAAGAAGCAGAAATAAAGAAGGCTCCGCTCTTGCGAGCGGAGCCTCCGGAAGTCAGGGCCAAGCAGAGGCCGTCACCCAGTCCCCAGCGCCTATTCCTTTTTGGCGGGCTTGAAGACGTCGTGGCAGGCCTTGCAGTTGTTGGCCTTCTTGAATTCGCTGATGCCGGCGGCGTCTTTGGCCTTCACCTTCTGCAGTGCGGCGACCATGCTCTTGCACTTTTCCACCCAGGCGGCCTTCTCGCCACGTGGCGGTGTGGCGGCGCAGATGGCCTGCACGCATTTGATCAGGGAGTCGAGTTCGGCGTCGGTGGCTTCGCCTTTGCCGACCTTCTTGGCGATGGCGTCTTCCGGTTTCCAATTCTTCTTCATCGCGCCCTTGATGAGGTCGTCTGCCGAGGCGGTGCTGAGGCTGATGGCAAGGCAGAGGAGGGAGAGTGCTGTTTTCTTCATGTGGTGTCTGACGTGTTTTATGATGTGATGTATTTGGAGGAGAAGCCGCAGCGCGCACGGCATTGGAAAAACGCATTCCAAGCAGTTCTTTTACCAAGAACTGAGGGCAATATTTCCAATTCACCTTTTTTAATTCAGCCACGCGCTTTGAGTCAATGCTGGAATGGCAAGCGTTGCAGGAATCAATCATCGTGCCTTGGCTGCGCACCGCCCATGAGACTCCCTCTCATATGCCCCCCCTTGGCTTGATGATGCTCTTCTTTAAAACTCGGCGCGAGATTGGTGGTTGGACTGCGTTTTACGCCGCCTCCTGCCCATGAAACTCTTTCTTCTTCCTCTCCTGATGCTTGGCGGCATGGCCGCTGCCTCAGACACCGAACTGCTGATCCAGCTGGGTCTCAATGACAAGGAAACCACGGTGTGGGATGGCTCCATCGCCGTGACACCGGGAGAGGTGCAGGAGGTGAGCGGCTACCGCTTTGAGCAGAAGGACACGATCAAGGGCAAGGATGCGTGGCAGGCCAGCAGCCGCACACCGCAGGGCGCAAATGCAAAGGCGCGCGGGAACAATCCAAAGAAGATCGGCGCGATGTCCAGACAACTCGGCCCCATTTTTGAAAACGGGGTGTTTGTGAAGCTGAAGGACGTCACGCCGGAAAGCAGCGTGGAGGTCACCACGGCGCAGGGCAAGATCTCCTTCAAGCTGGCGGATGTGAGGCCCGGCGAGGCGCTGGATCTGCTGGAGGGCCGCGTGGCGGTGCAGCAGACGGCCTTAAACCTGCGCAAGATGTCGCCGGAGCGCACGGACGATGACTTCCCTGCCCTGGCCGTAGGTGCCACTGGCCATGCCTTCCTGGTGTATCAAAGCTTCACACCGGGCCTGGACCGCGATGAACGCGCGAAGCGCCTGGAGAAGGAACCGGAGGATTTCGCCTTCCTCGGACAGCCCACGGGCGGTGATCAGCTCTGGCTGCATGTGAGCCAGACCAACAAGTGGGAGGACGAGCGCATCGCCGTCACGGAAGCCGGCAAGGACATCTACAAGCCTGCGGTGTCGGTGGATGGTAAAGGTGGCGCATGGATCGTGTGGAGCGAGCGCGTGGACGGGAACTTTGAGATCTTCACGCGTCACTTTGCTGCTGGCAAACTCGGCGCGGTGGAAAACCTCTCGAACTCTCCCGGCAATGATCTCTGCCCTCTGATCGCGCATTCCACCAAGAACACCGTGATGGTGGCATGGATGGCGGCGCATGAGGGCAAGTTTGAGATCCGTACGCGCACGCATGCCGCCGAGTCCTGGGCCCCCACGCAGACGGTTTCCAAGAGCAGCGGCAACTGCTGGAATCCAGCGCTCAGTGCTGATCCACGCGCCGAGGGTGGCAGCGGTCAGTTTGCGCTGGCCTGGGATACTTATGAGAAGGGCGATTATGACATCTGGCTTGCCATTTTGGGAGCCGATGGCAAGTGCCCGTCCAAGCCCATGCCGGTGGCGAACACCGCGCAGTATGAGGCGCGCGCCTCCGTGGCGTATGATCATCAGGGCAGCGTGTGGGTGGCCTATGAAAAGAGCGGCGAGACCTGGGGCAAGGACTGGGGCGCGTATGACAGCAATGATGGCATCGGCTTGTACCGCAATCGTGAAATCGGCATCGCCGTGTGGGATGGCAAGGCATGGCAGGAACCGCAGGGAAAAATCACCGACGCTTTGCCCGGGGCCGTGGCCGCACGGCAAGGCAAGGGCAAAGGGAAAGGCAAAGGACGCGGCGCGGATGTGACGGCCCCAGCACCGCCGAAATCACCTGAAGTGCCGGATGGACTGGCCTTTGAGCAACCCGCCGTGCGCAAAGGTGCGCCGGGCGCGCATGCGGAGGCCACGGGGCCGCAGACTTACAACAACCTGGGCCGCATCATCTGCGATGCCGAAGGGCGCATCTGGCTCATTGCGCGCACGCGCTTGAACAGTTTCCGCGGCCCGCTGGGCAGCAGCTGGGGCAGCGTGGCGGCGTATCTTGACGGTGCCGAGTGGGTGGGGCCCATCACGATTCCGCACAGCGACAATCTGATGTACAATCTCCCTGCTCTCGCGGCAGGGCCGAAGAACCTTTTCATCGCCCACAGCAGCGACCACCGCATGGACCGCATGAACGAATTCAACCGCGCCAAAACACCGGGCGGCAAAGGAGGCAACGCCTCGCTGGATGCGAGCAAGGACCCTTTTGACAACGACGTCTACTTCAGCCGTCTGAGCAGCGTGGGTCCGGTGAAGGCCGCAGCGCTCAAGCCCATCGCGGACGCCCCGCAGGACAATCCCGCGCCAAGCAAGCGCACGCAGGCCGAGCGCTCTGAACTCAGCGCCATCCGCAGCTTCCGCTCCACCATCGGCGGCACGGAGCGGCAGATCCTGCGCGGTGAATTCCACCGGCATACGGAGATCAGCGGAGACGGGGCGAATGACGGCCCGCTGGAAGACATGTGGCGCTACGCCATTGATGCCGCGTCCATGGACTGGATCGGCAATGGCGACCACGACAACGGCAACGGTCGCGAGTACACCTGGTGGCTGACGCAGAAAACGACGGACGCCTTTTTTCTGCCGAAGGCTTTCACGCCCATGTTCAGCTACGAGCGCAGCGTGGTGTATCCCGAAGGGCACCGCAATGTGGTCTTCGCCCAGCGCGGCGTGCGCACCCTGCCCCGCCTGCCCTTGAGCGATGTGCGCGTGCATGAGCCCGCGCCGGACACAAACATGCTTTACAAGCACCTCAAGAAATTCAACGGCGTCTGTGCCAGCCACACCAGCGTGGGCAGCATGGGCACCGACTGGCGCAACTGGGGCGGCGAGTTTGAACCCATGGTGGAGATCTACCAGGGCGCACGCCAGAACTACGAGTACCCCGGCTGCCCGCGCTGCCCCACGGAGAACGACGCCATCGGCGGTTGGGAGCCCGGCGGCTGGGTGTCTGACGCCTTTGCCAAAGGCTACAAGTTCAGCTTCCAAAGCAGCAGCGACCACGGCAGCACGCACATCAGCTACGCCATGATTTTGGCCGAGGACTACAGCCGCGAGGGCATCCTAAAAGCCATGAAACAGCGCCACACGTATGGTGCCACAGACAATATCATCGCCGACAGCCGCTGCACCGCCGCCGACGGCAAGGAGCGCATGATGGGAGATGAATTCGCCGTGAAAGGCGCACCCACGATCACCCTGAAACTCATTGGCACGATGCCGTTTGAGAAAGTGACGCTGATCAAAGACAACGTGGAGCTCCCCATGAACACGCCGAAGGAAAAGGGGATCAACCTCACGTGGACGGATCCGAAGCCTGAGAAGGGCAAGACCAGCTACTACTATTTCCGGGGTGAGCAGACCAACGGGGAGCTTGTGTGGGTGTCGCCGATGTGGATAACGCTGGAATGATGAAGGATGAGGCTTGCGCGCCCTTCCTCGCTCTCATAAAGAGTCAGGCCACTCCAACATGTCTTCAAAGAACAGCATGAACGTTTGCCCCGACCATAACTGGGAGTCCTATTCTTACAACACCGACAGCGGCCCTGTTATTGTTGGATTTCATACGGACTCGAACAAAATAGAGAAAAGCAAATATCCTTTATGTGCTCGCGTCTTGATCACCATTAAGGCCCCCAATCAGAATGGAGGCCCTTCTCAGGACGAAGCTCAGGTGCTGTGGGACATGGAGGATCGCCTGGTTGAGTTGCTGAACGCCGAGAATGCGCCCTGCCTGCTGCTTGGACGTTTGACACACAGCGGCACAAGAGAGTTGGTATTCCAAGTTGCAGACTACACCCCATTCCGCCCACCCGTCGGACGTTGGATCAGAGAGCATGGTGACTACGAGACCAATGTTTCCGAGCACGATGGCTGGGACTTTTTCTTTGCGTCCGTATGGCCGTCCGCCACTTCATGGGCGCTCATTTTCGACCGTCGTGTCGTGGACAACCTTGTGCAGGCAGGGAGTGATCCATCAAAGCCTCATTCGCTGGAGTTTGTCTTTCGTGGCAACATCGGCGGCCTGGAACAGATGTACGCCGCTTTGACAGCCAAAGGCTATTCCTTGCTGGAGGCATCGGCGGCGGAATCCCGATTGGTCATGGCCCATAGCATGCCCCTGGATGTCGGGGCGATTTTCAGGGAGAGTCTTTCGCATCGCGAGGCATGCCAGCGTTTGAACATCGAGTATGACGGGTGGGGAGCGTCCGTAGTCACATGAAGCCACGCATCACGGACCATGAGCTGACAAATCGTCAAAGTCTGATGCGTGTCCTGCCTCTGGCATTCGCCATTCTGTCATTCGTCATTCACCATTCCGCTCTCGGTCACCCTGCTGACCAGAGCGAGATGCGCGTGCGGCCAAAGCCGCATCAGTTGGAGATCCGGCTGACGTTTAACATCCTCACGCTCACGCGGTTTACCGGCATCGACACGGATGGCGACATGAAGATCAGCATGGCGGAACTGACTGCCGCGCAGCCGCGCATTGGCACGTATCTGAACCAGCACATCCATGTGGAGATCAACCGGCAGAAAGCCATGCTGGGCTCCGGCGTGCGCTTTGCGCCCGTCTGGCCGGACGCCGCGCAAACACCGCCGATGACCGAGATCGATTACGCGGCGCGCAATGTGGATGTGACCTTCGTGCAAACCATCGAGGGCAAGGTGCTGGAGGACTTCTGGCTGGGCTTCGAGATCTTCGAGCAGACCGGGCCGATGCAGACGATCCACGGCGTCTTTGAGCAGGACAGGCAGATCGAAGACGTGACCTTCAGCGTGCAGGAGCCGGAGTATCTCTACGACACCGGCTTTGCGGACGACCCCTTTGTGCAGGAGGAGGAAAAGAAGCAGAAGTCCGGCCTCACTGCCGCGCCCGCCGAAGAGATGCCTGCACGACCCGCTGCGACACTCGCCGCCGCATCGAGCTATGCGGCACCGGCGGCTACCGCTCCAAGTAAGCCTGCGGCCACCGTCGCATCTGGGCCCGCAGGCAGCCCTGCGGTCAAGCTCGCCACTCCCATTGAAACCAAAGACACAGCCGCAGCCCCCAGTTCGGAACGCTGGTGGATGGTCCGCGCCGTGGTGATCATGATCATGCTTGTGATAGGGCGCAAACTTCAACTCAGCGCCCGTGCTCGGCTCGTCAGCACCCGTCGCCGCCCCCGGCCACGACCACGGCCAAGGTAAGCTGCGAGGCAACCCGATGCACTGCGGAGCTGGCCGACACCATCAACCGCTCGTGTCCATGACCACTGCGGACGGCGACGGGACTTCGCCACGCAGTTCCGCGATCTGCCCTTTGAGAGCGGCGATCTTTTCCAAGAGGTTCGTTTCGTCGATCGCGGCGCGCTTGATCCGCTCCTCCCATTGAGACGAGCCTTCCTGATTGCCACCGTTTTGCCCCTCCTGAAGCGAAGGAAGCGACGGGCGGATGCGGGCACGGAGCTCGAGGGCGCGTGAATTTTGGCGCAGGAAATTCAGACGGCTTTCTTCCCGCTGAAGCTCTTCACGCAGGCGGCTGAGACGGCTGTTTGGCCTGACTTCACTGAGCAGCGCGCTGCCCGTTTTCGTCTCTGAAGACGATGTGGAAGAGTTCACCGTCCTGGCTGATGCGGAACCCTCGACGGAGGTCTGACGCGATGACTCCACTTTGCTGGTCTGAAGGCGCTCCATGATCTGACGCAGAGCGCCGAGTGCCATCAGAATTTCATCCTTCGCGTTGCGAGATTCCGGTGAATCCGCCTCGGCCTTCTGCAGCCGGTTCAGGCATAGATCCATCCGCTCTTTCCAGTCCAGCAAGGTGGTGATCTGCGTTTCCCAGCCGCTGAGCTGCTGGCGCAGATCCTTGATCTGCACATTGAGTGCGGCACTTTCCTGATCGTACAGCTCGCGGGCATCCTTCGACAACGAGCGGAATTCATCATACATCACCCGCTCCTGCTGCGCGGAGGCGGTCAGTGTGGCGATCTCCTGGCGGAGTTCTTTTTCCTGCGCTGTCATCTGATCCAGACGCTGGCGGGTCTCAGTCTCCTGATGATTGACGGCGTCACAGCTTGCGGTCGCGGTGGCCAGCTGCTGGGTGATGTCTTTGAGAGCGGCATCGAGCTGGGTGCGGCGTTGTGAGGCCTCTTCCACCTGGCGTCCCAAAATTCCGAGGTGCTGTTCTGCGGCAGCCACGTTGGCCTGCCGGGAAGTCAGCGCCTCCAGCGTGACCTTGAGGTCATGCGCAAGCTGGAGTTCCTGCGAGGCGGCCTCGAGTGCGCTGCGTGTTTCCACGAGCTTTTGCTCCTGGCCGGCCAAGGTGGCACCCGTGGTGGTCAGGTTCTGCTCCGTGGACTGCACTGCAGACTGAAGTTCTGACAGCTTCGCCGTGGCTGCGGTGATGCCTGCCTGATGCTCTGCCAGTTCCCTGCGGGCGGCCATGACCGCTGCGGCAGTGGCCTCATGCTCCTGCTGGGCCTGGCGGGCGCCTGCGGTGGAGACTTCACGTTCCTGTTCACGCCGTGAGATCTGGGCTTCGACTTCACGCAGGATCATCTCCTGGTTTTGCTGCCGCATGAGCAGATTTTCCACTTCATGACTCAAGGCCATGCGGCGCTCCTCGGCCTGCTGGCAGTCGTGCATCGCCTGCTGCAGTCGCACGGAGGTGGTGTCGATCTCCGCATGACGGGATTCCAATCGGATGCCTGCCTCTTCATGCTGCTGGCTGAGACGCTGCAGAGCGATCTCGGTACTGATGCGCTCCTGGCGCATGGCTTCGAGCTTGCCGGATTGTTCCTGCGTCTGGGCCTCCAGCTGGTGGGACTGCTGCTCCAGCACGTGAATGTGATCCCCAAGGATGGCTTCCTGCTCCTGGCGTTCCTGCAGGGTCTGATTCAGGGAGGACAGGCGTTTTTCGGCGGCCAAACAGTCATCCTGGGTGTTTTTCAGACGCTCTTCCGTGGTGGCAAGTTCAGCGCGGCAGGCTTGCAACGCATCTGCGGTGGACTGCCGGCTGTTGACCAGGACGACGATCTCTTCTCCGAGGGCGTGGTGGCGCTCGCCCAGCGTTGCCAATGAAGTTTCGGTGTCAGCGATCTGGTCCTGCACCTGCTGGCGTTTGACGCCAAGATCCGCGATCTCCTGAGTGAGCTGCTGAATCTGCTGAACGGACGACTCCTCATGCTGCTGATGCTGTGCCACAGCCCGGCCGAGGTCGGCCAGCTGCGTGGTGGCTTCCGTACACTCATTCAAAGTGATGCCCAGCTTCTCTTCCATGCGGGCGAGTTCGCCGCGGCGGGCCAGCACTGCCTGCGCGAGGGTCTGCTGGCAGGCGCGCAGTTCATCCATTTCCGCCTGACATTTCGTCCGCTGCTGGCGGAGCATGATCAAGGTCTGCTCGTGCTGAACGGCCTCTGACTTGAGTTCACCCAGCGCGGTTGCGGCAGCCACTCGCTGGCCCGCCAGCTCTCTGACCGCGTTCTGCAAATCGGCGTGGTTCTGATGGGTCTCCTGCACGGCCTGCCGGGCTTCCTGAAGCCGCGCCCGTTCATCGGCGATGGCACTGCGCGTGATGTTGAGGGAGGCCTCGCTTTCGCGGCACTGCGCGGTGAGCTGCGTAAAATTCTGCTCCAGGGCCTGGTAGCGCGAAGTCAGATCCACGACATGACCGGTGGCCCGGCTGCCGGCTTCTTCCAGATAGTTGAGGCGCTCTTGTTTGAGCTTGAGGTTGGCCTCCGTCTGCTGGGCGCTCACCTCCATCCGTGCGATGTTGATCGTCAGTTCCTGATGCCGCGTCTCATGACGAAGCACCAAGCCGCGCGCCTCGACAATGCGCTCCTGCTGGCGGGTCACCTCATCGATGGCTTTTTGCAGGAGATCGGAGAGTTCTGAGCTGCGCTCTTCCAGCAATGCCGACTCCGCCTTCAGCCCTGCAAGCTGCCTGGATGCGGCAGCCACCTGCGCCTCCACCGACTGCTTGTGGTTCTCCCATTCGCTCAACTGCTGCTGCGTCTGCTGCAGCCGACCCTGATCTTGCAGATAGCGGGCATTGATCTCCTGAAGCCGGCTCTGCAACAGCTCCCGGTGCCCGTTCAGTTTGACCAGCTGCTCGTTCTGGCTGGCCTCAAGACTGAGGAGACGGTTCACTTCCGAAGTCTTCTGTTCATGCAGCCGTGACATCTGCCGCACTTCATGGGTCAGCGCCCGGTGCTGCTCCTGCACGGACTGCAATTCAGAGTGCCAGCGTTCGCAGGTGGCCTGGGCATCAGCGGCGGCGGCATTGAGTTCCACCAATCTCCCGACGGGCAGACCTGACGTCTTCGGCGCCTTGGCTTCCCGACTACCGTCTTTTTCAAAAGCGATGTTGCTCATAAGTAACTTCGTTGCAGCAATTCCTCAACTTACATCAATATTACGGATTGGTTAAGTAGTTTTTTGAAATTCTTTGTACTTAAACGAACCAGTTTGCAAAAAATGCCATTTTTCGGCACGGCTCGGTGCCTGACTGCCGCTCGGTGCAAGCTTTAGCGCCCCTTTTCGCAATATAAGCGGACACCGTCAGCACACATCGAGGTGACGTTGGCGTCTTCACCCTTGCGCCAGAGTTCCTCACTCACACCCGCCTGGATGGCGATTGCATGCTCGGCGAGCGCGTAGTTGCGGCGGTTTTCCTCCACGCTGACGCCTGCCTTGAAATCGGCGGCCACGCGTTCGTAAACCTCGGCAACCCGCTGGCGATAGGTGCTCAGATGCCACTCGACATCGCTCACCGCGCCAAAGTGCGTCAGGTAGAGCGTCTTGAAATTGGCAGCCAGGAGGCGATCCAGGGACTGCCCATAAGCGACAGGATCAAACTGCGGCGGCGCGGCAGTGACGGAAAGATAGCGGCTGTTTTCCAGCCTCATGCCGGCCACATCGCCGGTAAAGCAGACGTCCCCGATGATGAAGGCGTGGTGATGCCGCGCATGGCCCGGGGTGTCCCAGGCGATGATTTCAATCTCGCCAAGGCTCACACTTTCCTTGTCCTTCAATGCAACCACGCGTTCCGCAGGGACAGGCAGCATTTCGCCCCAGAGTTTGTCCATGAGATGGCCATAAACCATGCGGGCGCTTTCGATGAGCTTGGAAGGATCGATCAAATGCCGCGCGGCATTGGGATGGCAGTACACCGTGGCCCCCTGCTGCGCAAACCATCCGGCAGCGCCGGCGTGGTCGAGGTGAATGTGAGTGACGAAGACCTTCTTGATGGCGGATTCATCGACACCGACGGCACGGATCGCGGCGCGCAGGGTTTCCAGTGTGGAGCCCGGGCCGGTTTCAATCAGCGCGTACTCGCCACCGCTCTCAATGAGGAAGGCCGCGATGACACCGGGAATGCCGATGAAATGGAGATCGAGGGTGTGAATGCGCATGGGAGTGCGATCAAGAAGGGCAAGATGAGTGCAGCGTCAAGGGGGCGGCGCATGGCTGCTATAAAGGCCACTGGGCAACTGATCTGACGGATCAGACAAGACCCGTCAGAAGAAACAGTCGCTTTGGCAAACGCGGAACTTTGTCTGAGGCGGAGTGCTGCGGGCTCGGAG
>NZ_JBYFBS010000026.1:0-82426 GCF_057652315.1 Prosthecobacter sp. Pr1
GTGCTACCATTCGTGTCGTGGAGTCAGCGGAGGGGTGGGTGGTGCGCGGGCGGAGAGACAGGATTAACGGGATGGCATGATTGACAGGATTAACGGAGGTGGATGGATAGACGGATGCGGGCGTTGTGAGCAGGCGAGGCATTCCTGCGGGGGGGATCCGGAATTGAGTGGCCGCAAAGAGGCGTAAAAAAGGAGGGGAAAAAAGGGATTCTGAAGGAACGGAGCCTTGTTCGCGGAGGCTGCGAAGGACAGGGTGGCGGAGGGGTTCACGGGGGTGTTACTCCTGTTCGGAAGGACACAAAGGACGGAAGGGACTGAAAGGACGGCGTGTTCTAGGACAGTTGGATGTTTGGCGCTGTTCGTGCGTAAACGCTGTTCGTGCGTAAACTTTGGATAGTGGTTGCCTCGGCGTTGTGGAGGGGCAGTTTGAATCATTGTTCACCCATGAAAGAAAAAAAAGAAACCATCCCGGCCTGGTACGTGGTGCATACGCGCCCGAAGTGCGAGCATATCGCGGCTTCGCTGATGGTGGGGCTGGAGGGTGTGGAGACGTACTGCCCGCGCATCCGGTTTCAGAAGAACACGCGGCGGGGCAAGGTGTGGTTCGTGGAGGCGCTGTTTCCGAGCTACTTTTTTGCGCGATTCATTCCGAATGATTCGATGCGGGCGGTGAAGTACTCGCAGAGTGTGATCAAGGTGGTGGATTTCGGGGGCAACCTGACGTCGGTGCCGGACTCGGCCATCGCGGCGCTGAAGGAGGAGATGAAGGACCTTGAGATTTGCGAGGTGGAGGTGGGTGTGAAGGTGGGTGACACGGTGGAGCTGACGGAAGGGCCGATGCGCGGGATGAAGGGGATCGTGAATGCGATGCTGACGGGTGTGGAGCGTGTACGGATTTTGCTGGAGTTTTTGGGACGGGAGAATGCGGTGGAGGTGCCGCTGTCGAAGATCCTGACGGAGCATACGCCACGGACGGTGCTTGCGGCGTCGCGTTGAGAACGCCGGCGGCTTTTGCGGCCATTGCGGACGAGTGTGGAGCCCTAGTTTTGACAAAGGAATGTCAGGCAGAGGAATGGTCTGCATTCAGGCGGTCATTCCGGGAGGAATTGCAGGAAGATGAGGAGAGTTTTTAACCGCTGATTTGACGCTGATGAGACGCTGATCAAGGCATCCAGAAAATCCTGAGTTTTGGATTGTTAGTTCGGTGACTGGGTGGCGCGTGTGGAGCCGTTGGTTTTAGCAAAGGAATGGGTGAGCAAGGGAATGACTGAGGTGAGAGCTTGGGGATGAGACAGAGTGGGATTTGAACCACTGACTGGACACTGACTGACACTCATCAAGGCAGCGGAAAATTTGGATTCTGGATGGTTATTCGATCACTGGCAGTGGGTATGGGGCTTTGGTTTTTGGCAAAAGAATGGTGGGCAAAGGAATGGCAGAGAAAAGAGCTTGGGGAGGTGGTTGTTTTGTCTGGTTGCTGCACGGTGCCTGGTTTTTGCACGAGTGAAAAACGGGCTTCATTGAGCGGCCTTCCGGTGTGGCATCTGCGGTGGAGTACGACCGCTGTGCACGCGAGGTGCGATTTTTTACAGGGCAGCGCTGTGGCGTTGTTCACTCCATCAAAACCCAACACCCTTATTTATGAAAACGTTCATTCTTAACGCGATGGCCGTGGTTTCTCTGGCCTCCTGCGCCACCGGGCCAAACGCCCAAACCGGCTCTGTGATCGGCGGCCTGGGAGGTGCGGCCGTGGGCGGCATCATTGGCAATCAAAGCGGACGCGGCCTGGAAGGCGCGGCGATTGGCGCCGGCCTGGGAGCTCTCGCAGGCAACGCGATCGGCAACTCGCAAGACCAGCGCCGGTACTACAACACGGGCTATGGCTATGGGCCGTATTACAACCGCCCGTACTATAACCGTCCTTACTACGGGCCCGGTCCGGGCTACTATCGTGGGTATTGATTGTTGAAGCGCCTCATTGCGGACGTTTCGTTCGATGTGAATCGCCGCTGATTGGGGTGGTGGTTGGTACGCCGCCCTTTTTCAGTCTTGCCTCCAAGCCTGCCGGCAGCAAGTCCTGCTGCTTTGACAATTGCCGCTTGGGGTGCTTTTGCGGCCATTGCTGACGTGTGCGGAGCCCTAGTTTTGACAAAGGAATGTTAGGCAGAGGAATGATCTGCATTCAGGCGGGTCATTCCGGCAGGAATTGCAGGCTGAAGATCAGAGTTTTTAACCGCTGATTTGACGCTGATTCAGAATCGGAATCAGTCCCATGATCGCGCTGGGCGATGGACAGAGGGTTTTGACATTACGTATGTGCTGAGAATTGTTTCTGAATCAGGCCGCTGCGCGGCTGCTTCACGCGGTCTTTCCTGAGAAATCGTTTTTTTTCCAAACAAAGTCTTAAATTCATTTGTGGAATGGGTCATTTGGGTGATTATCACCTGTGACTTTTACACAAAAAAGCATAGGTTGCCGAAATGGCAGAGCCTGCGCTGCGCGGAAAGAGCGCGCTGGATCGCCAAGGTCGAGATCGCAGCAGAATATTATCGATCAAAGAATCACCGCGAAAAATCTACATTTTGCCCGGCCTCTTATCGAAAGGTCGGCTCACGGTGGGCATGAGAACCTCCATGACTCTCTCGACCGATCCCAGGCCTTATTCTGTATCCGCCTCTTGACTTCATATTGCCAAAACTGTTCATATGAGTATCATTTTTGCAATGAGCCTAGAATACCGAGCGCCCCACGTCATTGGATTTTTGTGCACCGAAATCCGGTTACTGCACAAATCAACGGAACGCGATTGCATACACAAATTTATGTGCGAAAGAACATTAAATCATGTGCCAACAGCCAAAGGTTCCGTGACGTACTCCACATTCATAGACGAACTCGATAGGGCAGGACTCACTGTTCGTGGGTTTGCAGATATCATCTCTATGAATCGCAACTCTGTATCAAACTATGCGAGCCAAGGCATGGTTCCCCACCACCTAGCAGTTATTGCCGCGCTACTAGGCGAGATGAAATCCAAGGGCGTAGATTTTACGACTGTTCTGAAGCGCGTCGAAGGAACAAAAAAAAGGCCCCGAGGCAGAGCTCGAACTGGGAGATTTGGAGGCGACCCCCAAGAGCAACTTGAATTTAACTAATCGTCTATTTTGAACTCCGCACACAAAATTAAATTGGTGGAAAAAATGCCAAGTCTGAACAAAAGCAAGAAAGGCCGCAAAGCAGTCGCAACAACTCCGACTGCTGAATCGATCCCTCTCAACTCTTTTTTTGCTGGCATTGGAGGCTTTGACTTGGCGTTTAAACGCAATGGCTTTGAGACTTCATTTTATTGCGAAAACAATCCATTTTGCAGAAGTGTGCTGGAACGGCATTGGCCAGGGATCAAGAATGCCGACGATATATTAAACCTAACCGCTGATAATATCCCCAAGTCAGACATTTGGACGGCGGGCTTCCCTTGCCAGGATCTCTCACTAGCTCGTACGCCTCATGGCTCCCGAAGTGGGTTAAGCGGAACGAGATCCGGCTTGTTCTACACGTTTGCCAATTTATTAGCTGCTCACAAACCACGAGTAGTTCTCCTTGAAAATGTGGTTGGATTGCTCAATGCACACAAGGGAGCCGACTTTAATAGTATTTTGGACTCACTAACCGCGCTAGGATACGCAGTCTCTTGGCGAATACTGAATGCCCGGTACTTTGGCGTGCCGCAGTCTCGTCCGCGTGTGTTTATTTGTGCCTGGCTCAATTCACCTGAGCAAGCACTGAATACTTTGTTTGAACCAGAGGAAGTGCTCGCGCCCTCAGATGTCAGGCTAGGATTTTTGGAAGAATCAAAATGTCCTAAATCTGGAATTTCTGTGCCTCAGGTATCTTTTTGTATTTCCGCGACTTCAGGCCGACACACTGGGCTAGATTGGGCAAGATCATACGTTACATATCCCGATGCTGTTAGGAGACTCACTCCCGTTGAATGCGAGCAACTACAAGGGTTCCCGAAAAATTGGACCCTGCCCGGTGATGATTTGAAAATTGCGACCCGCCGAATCGAAAGCAGTAGATACCATGCGGTCGGCAATGCTGTTTGCGTACCGGTTGTTGAATGGATAGCCAAGCGCATTTTGGCCCAATTTAATAATCCAATAGAATATGGGGAAGCAATAACGCCCGCTCAACACGCGGTATTCAGCAAACTAAGCCCAAACTATTTACCGGGAACGTTACGCCCTCAGAGCGACACGACGGCTTCCATCACTCATACATGGAGGTCTGGCGGTGTCGCATATGGTCAACATTTCATCACAGGCGCAGTGCCTCCTTGCCCGGTCAAAAGTGTCACATCTCGATTCATTGACATCATCGAAAAAGACAATGTCAGCCCTCACTATTTTCTAAGCGTAAATGCCGTTAAGGGGATTATACGTCGCGTGGACAATCTTGGTCGAACACTGTTCCCCCCCCTTGACTCGACACTGCGTTCGCTAGTAGGTGACCCCGTACGAGACCGCCGACCGGTTTTTATTTCCGCTAAGAGGAACGAAATACGTGCATCAGCATAGAATCGCTAAGATCAATAAAGGGAATGCAAAATTTTTTCATCATCCGGCTCGGCGCTGATAGCGAAAGCGAGATTCGTAATATCGATTCGTTCACGCAATATTTTACCGGGGAACTACCAATCAGCGTTCTTTGCAAGCAGGTTCCAACGGATCTGCATGAAGACGATTTCGCAATCGTCTGGCTTGGGACCAATAATAACAAGGGCGGCAAGACCTCTTGGATACAAGGAATACGCGCCGTAGGAAAGATAACACGCGTTTCTATTGGAGGGGGGTATTCAGATACAAAATCAGTAAAGATTAGCATCGGAACAATCCTTCCTCGATCCATTACAAAAATCGAAATCATAACCAAGCAACCGCTGTTATATACCAAGCTTGTGGAGATGCCGGTCTTAGGCGCAAATAACTATAGCAGTCAGGTTATTCAGCGGATACATTTGGATAATAAAAACCAAGATATCAATGCGTTATTTGTAGCGCTCGATTATATCGCCCCTGGATTCCAATCGACAATTTGCTCCGCGTATCCCGATTTATCAAACTTTTTTCAATACCCCATCCCTTTAGGCGATTTACAAACTATTGATGTCAATAAAGCAGACTCTACTGGCATTGAAACGGACGACGCCTTCGAAGCTGAGAGCGACTCTGGATCTGATATTATTGAGGTTCCTTTTGATCCCTCAAAGATTGATATCATTGCCAAGCCTATGACGATTAGCAGCTTGGAGGACCGCCTAGACAATGAAGAACTGGACTTAACACCCGAGTTTCAACGACAAGCCAACCTTTGGGATATAAAACGTAAATCCCGTTTGATAGAATCGATCTTGCTCAAGATTCCACTGCCATCATTCTACTTTAGCGAAGATTCTAATGGTAGCTATGCAGTGGTTGACGGACTTCAGAGGCTATGCGCCGTATTCCATTTTAAAGACAATGCTTTACTCAACAGGGTGACTGGCGTTCAGCTCGCACCTCTCGCTCTATCAGGGTTGCAATATCTGAAGGAACTTGAGGGTAAGTTGTACATAGATCTTGAACGCAAGTTTCAACGCAGAATATCTGAATTGGAGGTCACTGCGAATGTGATCCGTGCTAACACGCCTTCTGCTGTCAAATTCAATGTCTTTGCCAGACTGAACCAAGGCGGGATGCCTTTAATCGCTCAGGAAATTAGAAACGCCATTTTTCCAGGTCCCTGGCGGAATGAGGTCCGAAAAATGGCCGAGAGCCAAGAATTTCGAATTGCCACAGAATATAAAATACCCAAAGCACGGCAAGAGGACATGGAACTGGTTCTGCGTTTCGTTAGTCTTTGGCAACTTGGATCTTCATTTTCAAGGCCAACAAATCAAACTCTGGATGAGTTCCTTAATTCTGTCGTAGAACATACATTAGTTCAGTGGAAGTCAGAGCAATGGGACGATGCCCGGCAGGCATTTTATCGTGGCTTAACTCTCTCTACGCAATTATTTGGCAAACACGCATTCCGCAAAAGCGTAGGCTCAAAAGCTCGAACACCGATCAATAGAGGGCTCTTTGAAGCTGAAATGGTCGCTCTGGCTGAGCTAGATTCCGGTCATGCCTCAGTTTTACTCCGAAAAAGCCAAAGCCTTGAAAAGGACCTTCATGAAGCGCTTAGCTCAAACAAGAGCTTTGTACAATCCTTACTTTCTGCGACGGGCTCAGCAGAAGCCTCGAATATGAGAATAAGTACGCTAAGAGAACTGATCTCACGAAACCTAAAATGATTAAACGTCTTGAATTAAGAAATTTTAAGTCGGCTCAAAAGATCGACTTAAATTTTGGGACACTAACAGTTCTAACTGGGCTAAACGGCTCAGGAAAGAGTTCTGTACTTCATTCCCTAGCCCTGATTCGTCAGAGCATAGAGAATCGTAATCGTATTCCACGACTGCTTTTAGGGGGAGAATTGCTATGTCTAGGTCGAAGCGAAGATATAAGATTCGAAGCTGCCTTGGAGGATGACATCGGAATAAAGGTTGTAACCGAAGACGGCACATTGTCTATAGTAGCACATGCTACACAAGGTAGCGATACTCTTAAAGTTACATGTATTCCAGAAGACGTCAGCGTGGTGGCTAAATTATTCTTGGAAGGGTTCCAATACATCCAGGCGGACCGAATAACACCGGCAATTCAATACTTGGTGACGAATACTTCTCAACGTGAATCAGGCTGGTTAGGGTGCCGAGGCGAATTCACTATTGATTATTTACTTCAAAATTACGGCAAGAAAGTTTCATGCAAGAGGCAATTTCCAACGGATCACAAATCTGTCTCGCCAGAACTTCTAGTTCAAGTTGCTCCAACTGATGGACTCCTTGACCAATCTTCAGCTTGGCTCCAGCTCATTAGTCCTGGTGCGAGATTGAGAATTGCTGCGGTAGATCTGGCTGATGTAACGTCTCTCCGCTTTGCATATACAGGCACAACTGTTGATTCTGGTAGTAGGGAACACCGACCAACGAATGTGGGATTTGGATTGACTTACGTACTGCCAATCATTGTTGCGGCGCTCTCAGCTGCTCCAAACGCCCTAGTTCTTGTTGAGAATCCCGAGGCCCATTTGCATCCCCAAGGACAGTTCGCCCTAGGACAGCTTTTGGCACGCTGCGCCGCCGATGGAATACAGATTGTCGTTGAAACCCATAGTGATCACCTTCTTAACGGCATACGTGTTGCAGCTAAGAATGGCATTGTTTCACACGAAGCCGTAGCAGTCCACTTTTTCACCCGTGATATAGAGTCAGGCGCGTCCAAAGTGGATTCTCCAGTTTTGTTTTCAACCGGGCGTTTCAGTGAATGGCCTGATGGATTTTTCGATGAATGGAGCAAGGCTCTGGATGAACTTCTCGATATTTGAGTCATGAGCATTCCTCTCTTATTTTTGGATTCTGCCTCGTGTGGGCGGCGCAGCATGGGAAAAGACGAAGCAACGAAAGCGATTACAACGCTCTTAGATGTGCTCAAATCGCTACGACGAGTTAATAAAAAGATCTCTTTGAACTGCGATTGCCCTGTTGGACAACTCGCAATTTCTACCGAATGGACTATTTCTGCTCTCCTAGGAGGAAATGAATTCAAAGAAGAATGGGGATTTATCCGAGATTTAAACGCGAGGTCACCAATCGGCATAGGACTAGAACAGCTAAGGACGACAGTTGATGGTGCTGAATTTAAAACAGACCCTTCCGGCATAATCTCAATCGCCGTCGTATGGGCCATCCTAGCTGATACTGGAATTGTCAGTTTGGTCAGTCACCCGGATTGGTCTGAGGCATATATTGTTGGTGCATATCGATCTCTCGGTGAGGATGCTGATATTCTGGAGCAAAATAGGTCCGTGCGAAATATGTCGTTAGAGACACACGTCGTAGTCCATGAAGAATGGCTTGGAAAGCTAGGATTTCGTCGTTACCCCAATGTTGAAGAGCTGTGGGAGAAAAGAGACGAGCTATTTCCTTCCGTTATCTTACTGCCGAACGTGAAAAAAAATCTGGAGGACTTAGTGGCAAGCACTCTCGCATACCGGCAAGCTTTAGATACCCTAACGGAAATCTCGACAGCGTTGCAAACGTGGGATCCTCGCCGTCCAATCAAAGAGGTCCTTGCTCATGCCACTCCAGAAGGCGAGACTCGAAAACGCGTTTGCTGGTTCAAAGATCCATTCACTGGTGAAAAGGAGCTTTTTGATATGCATGTTCGCTTTACCGGAGGTATTCCTGGACGAATACATTTTCGGACGGACGGGAGTGGTTCTCTGTATGTAGCCTATATTGGATGGAAGATTCCTGATCCATAACTGTACACAGAGTGTGTGGACCATACCTCGCTGGGTTTTGTTGGGCCGAAGTCTTTATGGCGGAGCGGCTCTGGCGAATTCCGAAGTGATTTCCAAAAGGGGGGCACGGGGACGTTTGGCGGCGGTTGGAGGACCAAGCGCCCAACCTGCGTGCTTTGCGAGGGCCTCCTACTTGTGAACGCGAGAATGGTCGCGAATAAGGGGGAATCAGAATTCAAGGCTGCGGCTTGATGCTGAGCGTGCTTTTTCGTGTGGAGGAGATTGGGGGAGGTGCGAAGGTTGTTCTTGGTGCGGGGTGGCAGGCCGGAGCCGATTAAAAATCGGCGCTCCCAGTACGGATCCGGAGGCGGCCTGGGGCATGCTTGGCCTTGCAAGTGGCGTGGGGTGAGGTAGCTGATCTGCCCCCATGCTTACCATTCGCGACGTCACCAAGACTTTCAATGCCCGCACGCTGTTCAGCGCGGCATCCATGACCATCAACTATGGAGAGCGCGTGGCGCTGGTGGGGCCGAATGGGGCGGGGAAATCGACGCTGTTTTCGCTGATCCTCAAAACCGATGTGCCGGATGCGGGTGAGGTGATCCGGGATGAGTGGACGACGGTGGGATTTCTGCCGCAGGAGAGCGAACCGGTGGGTGACGAAACTGTGCTGGAAGTGGCAACGGGCAAGGCGGGGGAGATTGAGGCGCTGGAGAAGGCGCTGAGCGCCTTTGAGGCGGCGGGGGATGTTTCGAGCCCGGAATATTTCGAAGCGCATGCGAAGCATGATGCGCTGCAGGACCCGCAGACGGAGGCGAAGGCGAAGCGCATTCTGAAGGGACTGGGCTACAAGGAGGAGGATTTCGCACGGCCGGCGCGGGAGTTCAGCGGTGGCTGGGTGATGCGTGCGCATATGACGCGGCTGCTGGTGATGGAGCCGGATCTGCTGCTGCTGGATGAGCCGACGAACCATCTGGACCTGCTGTCGCTGATGTGGTTCCGGAATTACCTGAAAAACTACCCGGGGGCGCTGCTGATCATCTCGCATGACCGTGACTTCATGGATGAGCTGGTGCAGCAGGTGTATGAGATCGAGGAGGGGAAGCTGCAGTCCTACCAGGGGAACTACAGTGACTACCTGAAGCAGCGCGAGGAGAACTACGAGCGCGCGATGCAGTCGTACAAGAATCAGCAGAAGGAGATCGAGCAGATCCAGGACTTCATTGACCGGTTCCGGTCGGTGGCATCCAAGGCATCGCAGGCGCAGAGCCGTGAGAAGCAGCTGGCGAAGATGGAGAAGCTGGACAAGCCGCGGCCGCTGCGGAAGGGCTTCCGCTTTAACTTCCCGCAGCCTCAGCGGAGCGGGCAGCGCCTGATCGCGCTGACGGACATTCATCAGGCGTATGGCACGAAGCAGGTGTACAAGGGCCTGGACCTGGAGATCGAGCGTGGGGAGCGGACGGTGCTGGTGGGGCCGAACGGATCTGGGAAATCGACGCTGATCAAGATTCTGGCGGGCGAGGTGCCGTTTCAGAAGGGTGAGCGCAAGCTGGGGACGAATGTGAAGCTGGGGTATTTCTCGCAGCACCGGGCGGATACTTTGGACCCGGACTGCAGTGTGCTGGAGGAGCTGAAGCGTGTGGCGCCGGAGCTGCGTGAGGATGAGGCGCGGAGCATTCTGGGGTCGTTCCTGTTCAAGCGTGAGGACGTGCACAAGAAGTGCCGGGTGCTGAGCGGTGGTGAGAAGAGCCGGGTGAACCTGGTGAAGTTTCTGGTGGATCCGCCGAACCTGCTGCTGATGGACGAGCCGACGACGCATCTGGACATTTGGGCGATCGAGGGGCTGATCCTGGCGCTGCAGAAGTTTGAGGGGACGCTGGTGTTCATCAGCCATGACGTGCATTTCATTCGGTCGCTGGGAACGAAGGTGCTGCACATCGTGGATGGGAAGGTGACGGCGTATGCGGGGGATTATGATTATTACCTGCAGAAGACGGGCGCGGAGGAGAATGCGCGTGCGGCGGTGGTGGCGGGGTGAGAATGACGGAGGGCGGAGGTGGCCGCAAAAAGGCGCAAAAATGGGGATTCGTTTTTGCTGAGGGTGTGTTTTGCGGTTTTTGTGACTGAGCTTTTGCGGAGGGGTGGGGCGGAAGGGTGGTTTGTGGACGTTCGTCCGGAACCGCCTGAAGGCGGGACTACAATACGTATGCTGGGTTTGCGAGGGTCGGGGAGGAGGTGTGCGGCGGTGGGGATGAGGTGGCCGCAAAAAGGCGCAAAAAAGACGCAAAAATGGGGATTCGTTTTTGCTGAGGGTGTGTTTTGCGGTTTTTGTGACTGATCTTTTGCGGAGGGGTGGGGCGGAAGGGTGGTTTGTGGACGTTCGTCCGGAACCGCCTGAAGGCGGGACTACAATACGGGCGCTGGGTTTGCGAGGTCGGGCAGCAGGTGCGCGGCGGTGGGGATGAAGTGGCCGCAAAAAGGCGCAAAATGGGGATTCGTTTTTGCTGAGGGTGTGTTTTGCGGTTTTTGTGACTGAGCTTTTGCGGAGGGGCGGGGCGGAAGGATGGTTTGTGGTCGTTCGTCCGGAACCGCCTGAAGGCGGGACTACAATACGTATGCTGGGTTTGCGAGGGTCGGGGAGGAGGTGTGCGCCTCCAGAAACCGCACTCGGAGAGTGCGGACCAGTTCACGCTGGTTGGGCGAGAGGATGATGAGCGAATGATCAGTTTCGGGACCCGTTGCGGCGCATGGGTCCAAGGCATTGCCATGCGACAGGACGCACCTTTGGTGCTGATGAACGGGGTCGGGCTGCGAAGCCGCGAAGCGAAACCCCGTCGCCTTGGGCACGTAATTCGCGCGGTCTACTTCGGCGGGGCGGGGACGAGGAGTTTGGCGCGGTCGGCGGCGTCGCGGTCTTTGGGACGGAAGCGGAGGAGCTCGCGGGCGGCGGCGGGGGAGCCCTGCTGCTTGAGGGAGGCGAGGTAGTCTTCGAAGGACTGGCGCTCGAAGGGTGATAGGGGGCGGGTGGAGGTGGTGGCGAGGAGCCAGCGGGCCCAGGTGACGGCGGTTTCTTCGCCTTTGGCGGGCGTTTTGGGAATGGCGGCGACGGCGGCTTCGTAGTCCTCCAAGGACAATTCTTCCATGTTGCCTGCCGGGGTGAGGCGAAGGCGGGCGAGGCCTTCGGCGAGCTGCAGGAACCACTCGGGCAAGGTGGTGCCTTTGGGGGGCATGGCGGCGCTGAAGAAGCCGTGGCCGGCGACGCGGAAGAGGACGCTGCTGCCGTCATCTGAGACGCGGGCGACGACGATGCCTTCTTCCTCATTGTTGCTGCGCGGGGTATCGCGGATGCCGGGGGTGAGGCAGTCTCCGGTGCGGAGCTCCCAGACGCGGAGTTCGCCTTCATCCGTGACGGTGACGAGACGCTGATCATCGGGACTGAGGGCGATCACCGGTACATAGGAGTGGTGCTGCATGGTGACGATGTTTTGGCGAGTGGCGATGTCCCAGACGCGCACGGCGCGATCGCGACCGGAAGTGATGAGGAGTTTTTCATCCTGGCTCAGGGTGACGGCTCCGACGGCCGGCGGATGATGGAAGGGCTTGCCGAGGGGCTTGAGCGTTTTGGCATCGTAGATGAAGACCGTGCCGTCTGGATCTGCGGCGGCGTACATGGTCTTTTTGCGGTTGGCGCCGCCGGCTTCGGAGTAGCGGAGCTGCTCGGGCGAATTGTCCGGGCCTTTGATGCGAGTGATGAGATTTTTGTCGAGGACATCGACGAATTTGCGACCGGACATGCGCTCATGGACGTCCCAGGCCTGGACGAAGGGATTGCCGCCGGGAGCGAGGACGAGGAGAGAGCCGTCGCGGGTGAATTTGGCGTCTTTGACGGTGTGATCGATGTGGGAGGAGAGGAGGGCTCCGGTTTGGATGTCGAACACGCTGACATCGCCATGCCTTGAGACGGTGGTGATGAGGCTGGTGTCCGCGGCGGGCATGGCCTTGATGATTTCGCCGTCATGCTTGCGGATGGGATAGCGGAGCTGGCCGTTGCTGAGATTCCAGACGTGGACGTAACCGCCCCCGTCGCCGACGACGACGGACTGGCCATCGGCGCTGAAGGCGAGCGAGGTCACGGAGGAAGGATGCACCAGAGCTGGCAGGACCTCGCCCGCATTGCGGAAGCTGCCGACAAAGACTTCGCCTTTGCTCATGCCGAGGGCGACCAACTCCTGCACGGGCTCGATGGCGACATGGAGGAGGCCTTTGTCCACCTCGATGGGATCGCCGACGGCCTTGCCGAGACGGAGATCCCAGGTGGTGGCGGCGCCGCCTGGGCCGGTGGGGTCGATGAGGCTGCCGCTGAAAATGGAGGCGGCAAAGACGCCGTCGTTGTCCACGGCGATCTCGCCGACGGCGCCTTTTTGCTTCATGACGACGGCGGGGTCCTGCGGCTGGCGGAGGTCCCAGAGGTGGATGGAGCCCATGTCGGCGGCATCGACTTCACTGCCGGCGAGGAGCTTGGTACCATTGCCGGAGAAGGCGATGCAGGTGACGATGTTTGGCAGGCGCGGCTGGAGGGTGCGGCGCTTGCCGTCTTTGAGGGTCCAGAGCTCGACATTGCCATCGTCGCGTGCGACGACGGCGTGCTGGCCGTCGGGGGTGACATCGAGGCAGGTGACTTCCACGCCGGGCGGGACGGGATGATCGGTGCGCTCCCCGGTTTTCATGTCCCAGATGGAAATGATTTCACGGCGGGGTGCGCGCACGGCCACCTGGCCGGGGGTGGCCTTGGGCTTGAGGAAGGAGGCTGCGACGACCTTGTTTGTCTCACGACTGACGGCCACCTTGGCGGCTTCCACGGTTCCTTCGGGCAGGGCCAGCGGGGCGGTGTCCGGACGAATGAGGTGAACGTTTGCCAGGAGCGAGAGGAGATTGGTGGAGGAAAGCTCGTTCGTGGGATCTGTGCGCAAGGAGCGCGTGAGATAAGCGACGGCGTCATTGTACTGACCGCGCTCGGAGAACTGGCGGGCCATCTGCTCGTCGGAACGGCTGAAGGATTTTTTGAGGTTTTCGCGGCCGAGCTCGGCTTCGATGCGGTTGCGCTCCGCTTTGAAGTACAGGGCGGTGCTGGTGATGCCGCCGATGAGGACGGCGAGGGAGATGGCGATGGCGGCGGCGACGCCGACACGGTGACGGCGGACGAACCGGGCGATGAGGTAACTTCTGCTGGGCGGACGCGCGGTGATGGGCTCGTAGCTGAGGTAGCGCGTGATGTCGTCTGCGAGATCGTCGGCGCTGCCGTAGCGGCGGTTGGGGTCGCGTTCGAGGGCCTTGAGGGCGATCCAGTCGAGGTCTCCCTGAACGGTGGGCTCGATGGTGGAGGGCTTGGGGGGATCTTTTTCCGCGAGATCGCGCAGCAGGACGTGGATGGGCTTTGCGGCGATGTCCGAAGGGGTGATGAGAGCGCGGCCGCAAACGAGCTCGAAGAAGACGCCGCCGAGGGCATAGACGTCTGAACGGGTATCGACATGCGAGCTGCCGTTTTCGATCTGCTCCGGGCTGATGTAGCCGGGGGTGCCGACGAGTTGATCGACGCCGGTGGCGATGGTGTGGCCGGAGCCTTCGCCTTCGAGAACCTTGGCGATGCCGAAGTCGATGACTTTGGGGACGGCCTTGCCGGCTTCGTCCATGACCATGATGTTGCCGGGCTTGATGTCGCGATGGATGATGCCCTTTTGATGGGCATGATTCACGGCGCGGCAGACCGGAATGAAGAGGGCGAGGCGCTGGCGCAGATTGAGATCGTTCTGCTTGCAGTAGCTGGTGATGGAGCGGCCTTTGACCATCTCCATGACGAAGAAGGGAGCGCCGATGTCTGTCTCGCCCGCGTCCAGAATGCGGGCGATGTTTGGGTGCTCCATGATGGCGAGCGTGCGCTGCTCAATGGCGAAGCGGCCGAGGATGTCTGAGGAGGTGACGCCTGCCTTGACGATCTTGATGGCGACGATGCGGTGGATGGGCTTCACCTGCTCGGCACGATAGACGACGCCGAAGCCGCCTTCGCCCAGTTTGTCGAGCAGACGGTAGCGATCGCCGATCCAGCCGTCGTTGCCGGTGAGGGACTCCATGTGGGAGCGCGGCCTGGACGTGGTGCCCATGGAGGCCATGGAGCCCGCCGTGGCGGCAGGGAGGCCGCCGTGGCTCGGCATGGTGGAGGCGCCGGGAAGCGTGGCGGCACCGGGCAGGGTGCCCGGTTTGCCCGTGTGGATGGCAATGGTCTGATCCTCCGGACCGAGCGTGATGTTGCCGGTGTCCAAAGAGGGCGCAAATTTTTGATTCGATCCGCTGCCCATCGTAGCCGCAGGGAGACTGCGGCTGGGATTGGGGATGGCGATGGTCTGATCTTCGGGGCCCAGGGTGATATTGCCGGTGGGTAGCTCGGGAGCGGGAGGCTTGGGCGTGACTGGCGGGGTCACGGGCTTGAGATTGGGAATCGCGATGGTCACGTCCTCCGGGCCCAGAGTGATCATTCCTGTCGGTGCCTCAGCGGGTGGCATGAACTTCGCATCCTCGTTTGAGGAGGAGGGTGGAGCTGGCTTGGCCGGATCAGGGTTCACGGGTGAAGAGGAAATACGGGGGCAATGTTTCAGAGAACCGGGGTGCGGGCAAGCCTTGTAAGCCGGGGGAGGTAAAAAGGTTGGACCCACGAATGAGGGGGCGGTCTGGCAGGATGCTTTTGTTATCAAGGCACGGCGTGGACTGCTGGCGCGTTTTTCCGGACTGAGCTGAAGCTCAGCAGTACTTTACTTGAACTGACGCAGGCGCAGGCTGTTTAAAATCACTGACACGCTGCTCAAGGACATGGCCACACTGGCGATCATGGGATTGAGCAGCCAACCGGTGAAGGGATAGAGGATGCCGGCGGCGAGGGGGATGCCGAGGCCGTTGTATAAAAACGCGAACATGAGGTTCTGGCGGATGACCTTCATGGTGGCGTGGCTGAGGGCGAAGGCCTGATGGAGGGCGCGGAGGTCTCCCTTCACGAGGGTGACGCCGGCGCTTTGAATGGCGACTTCGGTGCCGGAGCCCATGGCGATGCCGACATCGGCGGCGGCAAGGGCGGGAGCGTCATTGATGCCGTCTCCGGCGAAGGCCACATGGCGGTCTTTGCCGCGTGCCTGATAGACGTGGAGCAGTTTTTCCTTGGGAGAGACTTCGGCGGCGACTTCGTCGATGTTCAGATCTTTGGCGACGCGCTGCGCGGTGGCGAGGGCGTCTCCGGTGATCATCTGCAATTTCAAACCGAGCGCGTGAAGCGATGCAATGGCTGCCGGGGCGGACTCCTTGATCTTGTCCTTGATGGCGATGAGGCCGAGCGGTTTCTCGTTGAGCACGACGACCACGACGGTGCAGCCCTCTTCCTGCATTTTCACCGATTGGGCGCGGCATTCGGCGCTGATGAAGACGCCGTTCTTTTTCAAGAAGGACTCCTGACCGATGAAGACTTCGCTATCACCGACATTTCCCAGCACACCGCCTCCGGTGACTGACTGGAAATCGGTGACGGCAGCGATGGGGATGTTGCGCTCCTTCGCGGCATTCACGATGGCGGTGGCGAGGGGGTGCTCGCTCATGGATTCGACTGCGGCGGCGCAGGCGAGGAGATCGCGGGCGGAGAGACCGGGGAGTGGGAAGACTTCTGTGACTGAGGGTTTGCCCTCGGTGAGGGTGCCGGTTTTGTCGAGCATCACGATGTCGATCTCGTGAAGGCGTTCGAGAGTTTCGGCGTTCTTGATGAGCACGCCCAGCTGCGCGCCACGACCAAGGCCCACGGTGACGGCCATGGGTGTGGCCAGACCGAGGGCGCAGGGGCAGGCGATGATGAGGACAGCGACAGCATTGACCACGGCAAAGGCGAAGGAGGGCTGCGGGCCAAACTGCCACCAGAGGAGGAAGGTGAGGACTGCCACGCCCACGACTGCGGGAACGAACCAGGCGGAGACGCGGTCTGCGAGACGCTGCACTGGGGCGCGACTGGCCTGCGCCTTGGCGGTCATTTCCACGATCTGACTCAGGAGGGTGTTCGCGCCGACGCGATCCGCACGCATGAGGAAGGTGCCGCTGCCATTCACCGTTCCGCCGGTGACTGAAGCGTTCGCTTCCTTTTTTTGCGGCATGGATTCGCCGGTGAGCATGGACTCATCCACGGTGGAGGAGCCTTCGGTCACGCTGCCATCGACAGGAATGCGCGAGCCGGGTTTGATGCGGAGGACATCGCCGATTTGGATATCATCCACAGGGGTCTCGATTTCCTCGCCATTCCGAATGAGCAGCGCGGTTTTGGGCGCGAGATTCATCAAGGCGCGAATGGCGGAGCCGGTGGCCTTGCGGGCGCGGAGTTCGAGGAGCTGGCCGATCAGGACGAGGACGGTGATGACGGCGGCGCTTTCAAAGTAGAGCACCATGCCGCCGTGGGTGGCAGCGTGGGGAAGCAGGTTCGGCGCGGCCAGCGCGACGGTGCTGTAAAGCCATGCGGCGAGCACGCCGAGGCCGATGAGCGTGAACATGTTGAAGCGCAGGGTGCGCAGCGAATTGGCAAAACGCACCAGCAGAGGCCAGCCGACCCAGAAGACGACGGGCGTGGCCCAGACGAACTGCATCCAGCCGGAGGCTTCGTGGGGGATGTCGCGGATGAGCGGCAGGTCCATGCCCATCGAGAGGAGGACCACCGGAGCGGTCATCGCGGTGCTCCAGCGCACGCGCCACCAGAGATCATTCACTTCGTCGTCACCGCCGTCGCCGCAGCATTCGGGCTCGTTGCGGTGGGCCAGTGGATTTTTTTCCAGAGCCATGCCACACATCGGGCAGGCGCCGGGTTTGTCAGAACGGACGCCCTCGCACATCGGGCAGATGTAGGCGGCGGGAGGCAGGTTTTCCTTCACAGCAGCGGCTGGCTGCGCCTCGTGCGAGGAGCAGTGCGGGCAAGGTGTGGGTGCGTTGGGAAGCATCGCGGTGGTAAGGTAGCCGCACAAACAACGCCATCACCAGCCGATTTTTGGCGAAAGGTGCGCTATGCCCGAGGTTTGCGGGGTGCGGGGAAGAGCGTGGGATGTGTTGTGACAGGAGGTGCTGGGTGGCGCGTCCGGAACCGGCTAAAGCCGGGACTACAATACGTACATTGAGGAATGCGGTGCGTGCGGCAGGTTTGGCGGGACGCCGCTTTGGGTGGCTGGAGGAAGGGTTGAGGACGGAGGCCATTTAATAGCCTGCGAAAGCGGTAGCTCCGATGCAGGCTTGCGCCTTGCATCTGCGCGACCGCACTCCAAAAGGCTGTCGCGTGGCTGCACCTAATCTCCAAAAAGCATGATGTATGTTCTTTACTGGCCGGGTGTCGTTCAAGCCTGACATCAGCCTTTGGTGATGCACTCGTCGAGATTGAGGATGGTGCTGGCGATGGCGTACCAGGCGGCGAACTCGGCGGGGGGGAGGTTTTTGGGGAGTTCTACGTCGGCGCTGAGTTCCTGGGTGGCTTTGGGGTCTGTTTTGGCGGTTTCGAACTGGGTTTCCCAGAGAGTTTTGAGGACGGTGAGTTCCTGGGGTTTGGGTGCGCGCGCGAGGGCGAGACGGAAGGCGTGCTGGAGGCGGGAGTCGAGATCGGTGCCGGGGGATTCGGCGACGATGCGTTTGGCGAAGGCCCGGGTGGCTCCGACGTAAACGGGATCGTTGAGGAGGGTGAGGGCCTGGAGCGGGGTGTTGCTGCGGGAGCGGCGCACGACGCAGGCCATGCGGGCGCTGGCGTCGAAATTCATGAAGCTTGGATAGGGTGAGCCGCGCTTGAGCACGACGTAGAGGCCGCGGCGGTATTGCTCGGCTCCGGGGCTGACGACGTAGTTGTACTGCTGGCCGCCGACTTTCTTCCAGAGGCCTTCGGGCTGAGGCGGGCGAATGGGGGTGCCGCCCTGCTTGAGATTGAGGAGGCCGGCGATGGACAGGGCGTTGTCGCGGATGGTTTCGGCGTCGAGGCGGAAGCGAGGGCCGTGCCAGAGGAGGGAGTTGGAGGGATCGACGGAGGCGGAATTTATGATTTTTGATTTATGATTTATGATTTCCGGAGAGGGAGGCGCGTTGGCCAAAGGGTGGATGGAGCTGCTTTGTTGGTAGGTGGCGCTGAGGACGATTTTTTTGAGGAGGTGCTTCATGTTCCAGCCATTGTCCGCGAACTCGGTGGCGAGCCAGTCGAGGAGTTCGGGATGAGTTGGAGGCGCGCCTTTGATGCCGAAGTCTTCGAGAGTGGAGACGATGCCGGAGCCGAAGAGCTCGGCCCACCAGCGGTTGACGGTGACGCGGGCGACGAGGGGGTTGTCGCGGCTGGCGAGCCATTTGCCGAGGGTGATGCGGTTGGGCGGGCCGCTGAGTTTGCTGTTGAAGATGGCCGGGACTGAGGCGGTGACGGGGTCGGCTGGATCGGTGTAAACGCCGCGTTTGAAAATGGCGCTCATGCGCGGCTGGGGCAGTTCGCGCATGACCTCGGTGGTGGGGACGGCGAGAGCGGTGATCTGCTTTTGCAGTGCGATCTTTTGTTTTTCGAGCTTGGCTAGTTCGGGGTCTTTGGAAAGCGGTGCGGGTGCGGCTTTGCCTTTGCGCCCCTTTTGAACGACGGGCGCGGGCTCTTCGACGTCGGGGAGGCAGGCGGCGACACTGCCTGCGATGCTGGAAATGCGCAGGCAGCCAATGACCAAGCCGTTGCCGAAATTTTGCGCCATGTGGATGCTGAGCTTGGTGCCGGGAGTGATGGCCACGGGCTGCTGGAGTTCAAAGGCGGCCCAGTGAGGTTCGTGGAAGCGCTGGCCGATGGCCCAGGCGCTTTTGCCGGTCTTGGTGATGAGGCTGGCGACTTCGTAGCCTTTTTGCGAGTAGTCGGCGTAGGCGGTCTTGAAGGTCAGCGGCTGTGTTTTGCCGTCGGGGGTGGTGAGGGTGCAGTCGAAGGAGTGGAGAACGAAGTTGGGGCGATTGACCCCTCCCCTTCCCGGCCCATCGCCGGGGATGGAGGTGTGGGTGAGGGTATCGAGCATGAGACCGCTGAGTTCGCCGGCGGTGAGTTCGGTTTCGAATGTGTAGGTGTCTTTGTCGGGGGCGGGGCCGGTGAGAAGGACGCTGCCGTCGGGCTGGAGTTCGGACTCGGCATCGCTCTCGGTGATGAAGGTGGTGGGCTTGAGGGCTTTGACGGCGCTTGATGGGGCGCTTTTGTCGGAGGGTTTGCCGGTGGTGGCGACCTGCTTTTGATAAGCGGCGAGCTGCGCATTCAAGGACTTCATCTGCGCGGCGAGCTGCTCGCGCTGGGCGTCTCCACCGGAGTCGCTGATTTTAAAGGGCGAGCCCTTGAACTGAATGGAGCCGGGTGTGGTGGGGCTGGTGCGCTCGGCCTCTTTCTCGGTGTTGTTGTAGTAGGCGAGGAGTGAGTAGTAGTCGCGCTGGCTGAAGGGGTCGTATTTGTGGTTGTGGCACTGGGCGCATTCGAGCGTGGTGCCGAGCCAGACGGCACCGGTGGTGTTGACGCGGTCGATGACCTGATTGATGCGGCTTTCCTCGGGTTCGGTGCCGGCTTCGACGTTGGTGGGGGTACAGCGGTGAAAGCCGGTGGCGATGATTTGTTCTGGCGTGGCGTTTGGCAGGAGGTCGCCGGCGATTTGTTCGAGGGTGAACTGATCGAAGGGCATGTTGGCATTGAGCGCGTTCACCACCCAATCGCGCCAGGCCCAGACTTCGCGGAGGTCATCGCGCTGGAAGCCGTGGGAGTCGGCGTAGCGAGCGAGATCGAGCCAGGGGCGGGCCCAGCGGACGCCGAACTGATCGGAGGCGAGGAGGCGGGTGGCTAGATGCTCGATGCTAGATGCTGGATCCTGGATGTGTTCCTGAGTGAAGGCGGCGACTTCGGCGGGGGTGGGTGGGAGGCCGGTGAGGTCGAGGGAGAGGCGGCGGATGAGGATTTCGGGAGGGGCGGGGGGAGAGGGAGTGAGGTTGTTGGCTTCGAGTTTGGCGAGGATGAAGCGGTCGATCTCGTTCTGGGGCCAGGATTGGTTTTTGACGGCGGGCAAGGCGGGGCGCTGGGGCGGGATGTAGCTCCAGTGCTGGAGGGTTTCGAGTTTATCGGGCCAGTGGGCGCCGGCGGTGATCCAATCGCGGAGGTGGGAGATTTCGGCGGTGGTGAGGCGGTCGCCGCGTTTGGGCATGGCGTCCTTGTCTTCCTTGGGCAAGGCGACGCGGCGGAGGAGGTCGGAGCCGATTTTGAGGTGTTGCGGAGAGGGGGTGTCGAGGCGGAGGTCGGCTTTGTGGTGCTCGGGGCCGTGGCATTCGAAGCAGGCGCGCTGGAGGACGGGATAGACGTCTTTGGAGAAGTCGGTGCCTGCGGCGTGAAGGGTGGCTGTGGTGAGCAGCGCGATGAAGGCGGGACGGAGCATGCTGCTGTATGAACGAGGCGCGGGGGGCGGACTTTCGGGATCTGTAGAGGCGGGAGCGTGTGCTACAGCAAGAGTGCGCAGGATGAATCGTCAATCTGCGGCGCTCAGGAGTTCTGCGGGCGTGAGTGATTGACGATTGTCGAACAATCGATTGTTGATTTTTGAAGTATCGATCACAGCCTAATGAGAGCGTGTTTGGCGTGATGCATCCTCAGGTGAAAAGCATGGCATGCTGGAATGCCATTCCGTGATGGGTGGTCATCGGAGGCTGGGGTGGCATTGGAACGTCGTCAGACAGCGGAGCCAATCTGCGGCGGCACTGGTTGCAGACGCTGCTGGTGAGCTCTGGGTGCGGTGAAGTGCTGGGTTTGCTTCCCGTGTGGTTTTGGCACTACCCAGGGTCGCCTCGCTGAGGCTCGGCTGACCCTGGGCTGTAATCCGCAGCTCCGTTGGAGCTGGTGTAATGCGGAGCGAAGTGTGGGAAGATGCGTTAGTCAGACAAGGAAGCCAGCGTGCAGGGCACGATGCGCTTTGATCGCCTGAGGCTGGGCATTATGGCGTAGCACTGATACGAATGCGACAGCGTCTGGGAAACGAAGCACAGCGGGTATGTGTGCGGCAAAGTTGGGCGCGAAGTCGCTTTCGCAAACTGGACAGCGGGTTAAGGACGAAGCACATTCTTTACCCCGCGAAAGCGGCAGCTCCGATGCAGGCTTGCGCCTTGCATCTGCGCGACCGCACTCCAAAAACGATGTCGCGGCCTTGGTGGCTGAGTGTTCAATGCACACTGCACATCCCTAGACGAGTGCCGTTCCTTTTATCCAGTTAAGGAATCCCGATGGTTCTGCTACAAGAGGCGGCGGGCGTTGCGGAGGCCGTCGGCGGTGACGACGGCTTGATTGCGGGCGGCGACCATGAAGTCGAGGTAGTTTTGCCACTGCATGGGGCGCAGGGAGGCGAGGCCCATGCTGCGGCGGCTGTAGCCGTAGTCGGCAATTTCCCAGCCGAAGTCGGAATGGCGGTTGCGGTAGTCGGTGCGGTGAATCCAGGCACCGAATTCGTCTTTGCGCCAGACTTCGGGGTCGTTGCCGGGAATGACCTGGGCGAGACTCCAGACGCTGCGGACGACTTCGAGGTCGTAGCCTTCGGCGCTGTGGCTGGAGAGGGGTTCAGACATGGAGAGAATGGAGGATAACAGGGTGAGCTTATTTGGAAGCTGTTTGCATGAACTCAGTTTCCAGATTCCGGCTGAAGCCGGGACTACAATACGTACGCTGGGTGCTTCAGATTTGGGGTGATGCGGGGCTTCCAGAACGGGCTACGATCCCGAATTACGTACTCAGAGGAACTGCTGATTTGTTATTCGGGAGATTTTCCTGAAGAGGACTGAGGTGCATGGACTTGTTCAGCGATTCGTTGCTTACTTCAATTCGATGTTGTCGATGAGACGGGTGGTACCGAAGAAGACGGCGACGGCAATGACCACGAGTTCGGTGGTGGCGGACACGGGCTGTAGGGTCGTGGCATCTGCGGATGCCACGTAGTCGATGCGGCTGGAGGGGGCCTTTTCCTGAATCGTTTTGGTGATGAGACGCTCCAGAGCGGCGGGGTCACGCTCGCCGTTTTTCCAGGCGTCACGTGCAGCAATGAGCGCGGTGCGGAGTGCGGGGGCTTGCGCGCGTTCTTCGGGGGTCAGGTAGCGGTTGCGGCTGCTCATGGCGAGGCCGTCTGCTTCACGAACGGTCTCGATGCCATGCAGCACGACGTTGAAATCGAGGTCGCGCACGAGGCGGCGGATGATGGCGAACTGCTGGTAGTCTTTTTTGCCAAACACGGCGTCGTCGCACTGGACGAGGTTGAAGAGCTTGGCGACGATGGTGCAGACGCCTTCGAAATGGCCCGGGCGGCTGGCACCGCAGAGCAGCTTTGACAGGCTGGTCTCGTAGAGGGCGATGCTGCGATCTGCGGGATAAAGATCATCGGCCTTGGGCGCGAAGATCATGTCTGCGCCGTTATCACGGCAGAGGCTGAGGTCCTCGATGAGGGTGCGAGGGTATTTGCTGAAGTCTTCGCCGGGACCAAACTGGAGAGGATTGACGAAGATGCTGACGGCGACATTGCCGCTCTGTCCGGCGATCTCCCGTGCGGCACGGATGAGCGCGGCATGACCCTCATGCAAAGCGCCCATGGTGGGCACCAAGACACAGCGCGATCCTTTGTTGATGGTGCTCCAGGAACGAAGCTGGCGGATGTTGTTGATGACGTTCATGATTTTAAGTCTCTGGATTCAAATACGGCGTAGCCCAGGGTAAAGAGCGTAACGTTTACGGCGAGCAGCACTGCAAAGCTTCGCGCAATGATCGGCCAGTCGATGGTCTCAGCGAGAACCCGGGCCCAGACGGAGATGTGCTTGGTCAAAAGGAGATGCTCGTACCTTTCCATGAACCGGCTCTCACGCAGAATCATGTCCACCAGAGAATAAGATAATGCACCAATGGTGGCGGCGGCGGGTTTGATGGGGAAGCAGGAGAGGAAAAACGCGATGCTGCTGATCGTCGTCATGCCCAGACCGAGTGTGATGGCCGCCAGCATGTAGCGCTGGAGCCCGGGCAGCCAGTCATAGAAGGCAATGACATTGATTTCCGGGGCAAACGCGAAGAATCCGCCCCCAGGCCCCTTCATGGCAATGCCAAGCAGGAAGGCCACAAAGAACAAAAAGAAAATCAACAGCACCGCATACGAACTGGCGGTGAAGTATTTCAGCAGCAGCAGCCGAAAGCGGCTGACCGGACGGGCCAGCAGCAGACGCAAGTGGCCGTCCTCCGCCTCCTTTGCCACGATGTCTCCCGCCACGAGGGTGAGGTAAATGCCGCCAAGGATGAACACGGCCAGCTTCACCACGATGAATGCAAGAGTCAGGGCAGAGATGTAATATTCGAACGAATCCGTCTGGGGCGCGATGACCTTGGCCATCCATTTTTCGAAGCCCAGGGTTTTCAGCATGACCAGAATGACCACCTGTAAAACGGAAAAGACCCCGAACCCAATGTAGGTGCGCTTTCGTGCAAAGAGCTTCAAGAGCTCGCCATACCACTGCTGGAAGAAGAGCGTCATGATCTTGAGGAGAGTCCCATGTAAAGTTCTTCCAGCGTGTGATGATGCGTCTGCCAGGCATTGACCTGGACTTTGCCATTCACGAGTGCGGTGACGAGTTCATGGGGCTCCATGTTGAGCGGGACTTCGACGATGCCGTGTTTGTCCATGGTGGCGCCGCAGCGGTCGAGGACTTCGCGGGCGAGGCCGATGTCGTTGGTGTCGAGCTGGAAGATGCGGCGGGATTTTTCCTGCGAGGGGACGGGGCCTTCGAAGACTTTTTTGCCGTCCTTGAGGATGACGCAGCGATCGCACATCTGCTCGACTTCGCCGAGGAGATGGGAATTGAGCATGATGGTCATGCCATGGTGCTTGCGCAGGTGGAGGATGAGTTCGCGGAACTCGCGGATGCCTTCGGGATCGAGGCCGTCGGTGGGTTCGTCGAGGAGGAGGATCTTGGGCTGGGGCAGCAGGGCCTGGGCGAGGGCGAGGCGCTGGCGCATGCCGTGGCTGTAGGTGGCAGTTTTTTGCTGGATGGCGCGGGTGAGATTGACCATCTGCACGACGCGTTTCACCTCGGCCTCGTCCCACCAGCCGGAGAGGGAGCAGAGGACGCGGAGGTTTTGCCAGCCGCTGAGGTAATCGTAAAAAACGGCGGCTTCATAGATGGCGCCGATTTGCTGGAGGGCAGCGCCGCGATTTTGCTGCACGCTGCGGCCGCCAATGCGGACCTCCCCAATATCCGGGCGCACCATGCCGAGGGTGATGCCCATGATGGTGCTCTTGCCGGCGCCGTTGTGACCGAGGAGGCCGAGGATCTCGCCTTCGCGGACTTCGAAGCCGACGTCATCCAAAGCGAGCCGCCCGGTGGGCCAGCGCTTGGTGAGGTGTCTTACTTCGAGGAGTGCCATGGGGTGAGACAGTGGCGAGATGGTGCTGCGGATGCGAGTTTTTATGCGGATTCCAGAGTCGATTTGCGGGGTGGGGTGAGTGGCGCTTTCAGAACGACGTGCGGATGCGTTGGCGGCTGGCGCTGCGCGGTGCCTACCGTTTCCTGTTCGGCCAGTAAAATACTGGCGCTCCCAGTAAAGAGCGCCTTCGGCGCAGAAGAAGTCGCCAAATTCGCGTTTACACCGCCGCTGCCCGACTGCATTACTGCGGCCTGTCCACGCCCCTCTTTTTGCCATGCAGTTTTATTTCCCCACGACCCTCAATCTCGGCCAAGAACATAGCGAAGGCTTTCACCAGGAACTGCTGCGTGGGCTTACTCACAAGCTGAACAACCTGCTGGCGGTGATCCAGGGCTTTAGCAGCCTGATTTTGATGACTGACGACCTGGACCCGGGTGTGAGCGAAAATATGCAGCACATCCGTGAGGCATCCCTGGGTGTGACCAATCTGAGCGAGCGCATCCGCTCCGCCGGCGGCTGTGCGAAGATCACGCCGCAGTCACTTGGTCTGAATGAGTACCTGCCGGTCATCGAAGGTGCGGTGATGGAGCCGTTTCAGAAGGAGGGTGTGCAGCTTGAGGCGGATGTGCAGGCCGGCCTGCCGCCGATCCTGGTGGATCCGACGAAGTTCAAAGACATCCTTACTGAGCTGCTGAAAAACGCCGCTGAAGCCGCCGCCAAGGGTGGTGGCCGCTGTGCGCTGAAGATTTGCGGTCCGGGCACGATCACCCCTGCTGAACAGCGCCGGGTGGACATTCTGGTGAGCAACACCGGATCCCAGATCGCCCCGGAGAAGATTCAGGAGGTTTTTCGTCCGTTCCATGGTTCCAAGAACAGCAATCACCTCGGTCTGGGGCTGACGATTGCCGCGATGCTGAGCCATCAGATGAACATCCAGCTGGGCGTGGCGTCAGAGAACAACACGACCACGTTTTGGCTGAGCTGCCCGATGGTCTAGGACCTCGGCTGAATGTTTTTTGAGTTTTGACGTTTAATTTAGATGCAACGGCGGCACTGCCTGCGTTGTCGTATTGAACATCACCCTTTGGAGGTCTCTCATGAAACGATCTGTTCTGTTCGCCGCCCTGCTGCTCAGCGTGCTTCCGGCCAGCGCTGCTCCGAAGAACTACGGCACGATCACGACACGTGATGGCAGGTCATTCCACGAGTGCCGGGTGCTGCACATCTACCCGGACGGGGTGAGCTTCTCACACAAGAATGGCGCGGCCAAAATCCCCTTCGCAGAGCTTCCTGAGAATCTGAGGAGTGAATTCCGCTACGATCCGAAGGCGGAGGCTGAAAATCAGAAGGAGCAGGCTGCGCTGCGCAAAGCGGAGCAGGAGCGGCAGAAGCAGCGGGAGATCGCGATGCAGGAGCAACTGATGGAGGCGAAGATGGCGGAGGCGAGCTATCTGGCGACTGCCAGCCGCCTCGCGGCGACGTCAGGATCGGCCACTGGGGGGCCATCTCCTTCGTGGGTGGGAACGCCGATCACGGGTCCGGCGGTGGGTGGTCCGGCCTACAGTGGGAGCAACTACTCGCGCTTTGGCTACCCGTATGGGTATTCGGGGAGTGGGTATTATTACGGCGGAAGCTATGGATACCCTTATGGCGGCTACTCGTATGGGAGCTACCCGTATTACCGCGGCTATTCGTATGGGGGCTACCCGAGCTACGGGGGGTATTATGGGGGCGGCTGTGGCCCAACGATCAGCGGCCAGTGGAATCTGGGGCATGGGATCCACATCGGGATCGGAACAGGGGGTTTTGGTTTCGGTGGCATGCATCACCACCACCATTGAGAGATTTGCTTCGGTGATCTGAAGCATTAAAAGCTGGCAAAAGTGGCGTTTTGGAGTCAAATCCAGAACTATTATGAAAACGTTCTCACTTCTGATTGTCACGCTTCAATTGGGATTCGCGGTTTGTGCGAGTGCAGAAGAGCCAACCACGATCGAAACGGCTCAAGGCAAAACGTATGAGCGGTGCAAGGTCATGAAACGTGATCCGGATGGGGTGTTGTTTTCGCACAGCAAGGGTGTGGCGAAGGTGCTGTTTTCGGATCTGTCCGAACCGATGCGCAATGCGCTGGGGTATGATGCCTTCAAAGCGGATGCGTATGAGAAAGAGCAGGCGGAGGCACGCAAGGCGGCGGTGCAGGCCAGACGCGAGCGCGAAGCCAAGATGGCCGAGGCCATGATCGCTGCGCAGGCCAAGTATGCGGCGCAACAGCCGGTGGTGTATGTGCAGCAGCCGAATGGCGGCTACATGCAGAGCCTGGCACCCGTGCTGGGGCTAGGACAAATGGGAGCGTATTATTATGGCGGGGGCTATCATGGACATGGGATGTACCGGAATCGCGGCTGGAGCCCCAGCAACTCCAACATTGGCGCGGGCAGCGGTGGCGTGTATGTGCCACAGGGACATGGCCTTAACTTCTATGGCTCCCCCAACGTGAGCTGGAGCCCGACGCTGGGGTACACGGATCTGAACAACCATCTGCCGGTGATCTTCGGGCCGCTCGGACAATCGAGCACGAGTACGGGCGTGGTTCCCGGTGTGGGGATTCATGGGAGCACCTCGATTGGGCATCATCGATAGAGCGTTTTAAATCTTATAGCGCTCTTAACTGATGCCCTCGTGCGGGGCACAAAAGCCAGTCCCCTCACCCCAGCCCTTTGACTTCGTCTATTTGCCTTACGGCGGTCTTCGACCCGCTGCGCTCCGGTTCCCCCGAAGAAAAGTATTCGGTGTCGTCGTGTGCCAGGGGCGGGGAGAGGGAGAACCGATTTGGCTGCACTTGATTCAGCGGACACGTAACGCTCCAGACCCTTGCCAACTGAGGCTGGGGAGGATTTGATGCCTTGGCAGTTTGTCACGCGCTCAAAGACGGGCGGGCTGTCGCCACACCCATCTTACGGCCGAGGCATGCTTCATGTGCGCCTGGTCCTACACAACTGCACGCTGCAGCCATCCTACGGGGCACGAAAAAGGGCGGATCTGTTGCCAGATCCGCCCGTGGGGAAAAATTAAGGGTGGCTGATTAGATCAGGCCGGCTCCTTTGAGGACGTTGTAAGCGCCGTTCTTGTCGATGGTCTTGAGGGCGCGAGCGCTGAGCTTGACGTCGATGAACTTGTTGAGCTCAGGAACGAAGATGCGCTTCTTGCGAAGGTTCGGGAGGATGACGCGCTTCACACGCTTGGTGATGTGACGACCGATACCGCCTTCTTTCTTGGCTTTACCGCTGCGATGGATGTGGTGGCCGCGAGTAACGCCGACGCCGGTGATTTGACAGATGGTAGCCATGATGAGTTCTGGGGAAAAATTGGGGCGCGATACTAGCCGAGGAGAGAGTGACGTCAACCAAAAGTCTGCCTTTCCGGCTTCAGCGGGTCGGACGGCCCACCATGAGGCTGGTCATCTGGGGGTTCATGAGGTAGCCGATGCCGAAGTTCAGGGGCTTCACAAGATACTTCCCGGAGGAGTAGGCGGCGACCAAATCCGGCTGCTGGTGGCCGGAGAAGATCTCCAGGGTGCCGCGATAGTTGCCGTAGAGCCAAAGATTCCAGCCGTAGCGGCTGAAGTCACGGAAAGGGATGCCGGAGGGATCCTGCACGATGGCGCTGCTGTGGCGCAGCAGGTAGTCGCGGATGTTGGAGAAGCCGCTTTCGTGCATGAGGTAGGAGGCGCTTTTCAAGAAGGCTGGAACGCGGCCCAGGCGAGAAACGAAGGTCAGGAACGGGCCGCTGGGGGTGACGCCGCCATTGGAGAGGTCCTGACGGAAGTAGAAGACGCGCTTGGAGGAGCCAAAGCCGCTGCGGCAGCGAATCATGAGGCCGGTGTTTCCTGAGGAACCGGAGAGCGTGACATTGCCAGCGCCATCCAGACGAACCGTATCCACGGAGTCCACCATGTGGCCGGTCCGTGACATGAAGGCCATCAGCAGCGGCAGCACGCCGCGAAAGCGGGTGGCCTGCAGATTGCTGCGCATCTCCGTGGTGATGAAGTAGCCGTTTTGCATGATGTTGGCGACGGCGTTGTGGAGACCGGTGAGGCCGGCGTCGATTTCGGACTGCGAAAGATCGCTCAGCCGAGGAAGGGGTTCAGCAGGCTCCAGACCGCAGAGGACGTAGGTCTCTGCCGAGGGAAAGAGGGCGCTGGCAAAGAGGAAGTCCGGCCCGCTGAAGGGGTAGAACATGGCGTTGGCATTCCTGATGTCGCCGATCTCTTCACTGGCCCAAGACTGCAAGGGGCCGCGGCGGAGGTTTTGGTGGGCCGCCCAGAGGCTGTCCATGCGCTGCTTGTGCGCGGTGACGGCGGCCGTCTGGCTGTAGGACGAGTCCAAGCCGGCGAACAAGCGGGAGATGTCATTGATGGAGCCCGAATGCGTGGGCACATTCATGGACACGGCACCGTTAAAGAGCGGAACATTGCCTGCGCTCTCTGCACGTTTCACGCTGCCGCCACCGAGGGCATCCAGCACGCTGTTCCACTGGCTGACCTTGGTGGCTACCGAGTAATTTTTAAAGGCGTCCTCAGGCAGTGCACAGGCCGCGAGCAGCAGCAGCGCCGACAGCGCAGCTGTCACCCGGCAGAACGTGGAGAGATCATGATTTCTTGGAGCCATCATAGAGCCACGAACGTACCCGACCGAAAACGACCTCCAAGTAAGTCTTTGTAAGGAGAAGCCGCTTTATTTAGGGTCTTTTTTATTCATTATGAATATTCAGCGCCACTGTTTTAGGGCGCTGAATATTCAAGAATCTGCGGACCTGACTGCTTACTTCGGCTGGTGCATGCCGATGCAATGGAAAGCGCCACCTTCGGTGACGAGATCCTTGGCCATCATGGAGATGATTTCACGGCCGGGGAAGCATTCGGAGATCTTGTCTTCGGCGGCGGCGTCCTTCTTCTTGTGACCGAAGAGCGGGACGAGCACAGCGTTGTTCATGATCATGAAGTTCGCGTAGCTGGCTGGCAGACGGCTGAGGCGCCAGTCCTTCATTTCGATGGCCTGGGGCATTTCGATCTCGATGATCTCGAGCTTGCCGCCATCGGGGGCTTTGACGTCGTCGAGACGCTCGCGGATATCCTTGAGCACGCGGTGGTTCGGGTCAGAATCACGGGGCTCGACCATGCAGATGACGGCGTCTTCACGGATGAAGCGCACGATGTCGTCGATGTGGCCGTCGGTGTCGTCGCCTTCGATGCCTTTCTTGAACCAGACGATGTCTTTGACACCGAGCATGGCCTTGAGTTCTTTTTCGACCTCGGCCTTGTTGCCGGGCTTGCCGCCATGGCGGTTGGGATTGAGGAGGACGGCCTCGGTGGTGAGAAGGGTGCCTTTACCGTTGGTTTCGATGGCTCCGCCTTCGAGGATCATCTTGGAGGTGAAACGCTCCATCTTGAGAGCGGCGGCCGCTTTCTCAGGGATGGCGTTGTCGAGATCCCATGGCGGGAACTTGCCGCCCCAGGCGTTGAACTCCCAGTCGGTGATGGCGACCTTGCCGGTTTCGTTGTGCTTGATGAAGATCGGGCCATGGTCACGGCACCAGACGTCGTTGGTGGCGTTCTCGTAGAGATCCACCTGGCTGAGATCGCCCTCGTTGTCGGCGATGCTGAGGCGGATGTTCATGTGGCTGAGCATCGGGGCATTGATGCGCACGCGCTCATAGCGGGAGATGACGCTGGCGATCTCGCCGAACTTGTCCTGCAGCTTGTGGTAGGTCTTGGGGCAGCTTTCCTTGTTGGAGGGCCAGGAGAGCCAGATTGCCTCCTGCGGCTCGAATTCGGCGGGCAGACGGTAGTTTTGGGGATAGGAGGCGTTACTCATCGATGTAGCGTTTGGTCAGGGGAGCGTAGGTGTCAATGCGGCGATCACGGAAAAAAGGCCAGATGCGGCGGAAATCTTCCACCGCAGAAAGGTCACACGGCACGATCAAAATCTCTTCATCGCTCACGGAGGCCTTTGCAACGATTTCTCCATAAGGATTTGCAACAAAGCTCTGGCCCCAGAATTCGCTCTGCTGCTCGGTGCCGACGCGGTTCACGGCGGCGAGGTAGCAGCCGTTGGCCACGGCATGGCCGCGCTGGACGGTTTCCCAAGCGCAGTGCTGGGCCTTGCCGAGTTCCGCCTTTTCACTGGGCAGCCAGCCGATGGCGGTGGGGTAGAAGAGGATCTCCGCGCCCATAAGCGCGGTGAGGCGGGCGGCCTCCGGGTACCACTGGTCCCAGCAGATGAGGACGCCGATGCGGCCGAATTTGGTGTCCCAGACGCGGTAGCCGAGGTCTCCAGGGGTGAAATAAAACTTCTCTTCGAAGCCGGGGTCCTGGGGGATGTGCATCTTGCGGTACTTGCCCATCACGGTGCCGTCGGCGTCGATGACGGCGGCGGTGTTGTGGTAGAGGCCGGGGCCGCGTTTTTCGAAGAGGGGGACGATGATGACGACGCCGAGTTCCTTGGCGAGGGGGGCGAGCTTGTCGGTGGTGGGACCGGGGACGGCCTCGGCGAGATTGAAGAGTTCGGTGTCCTGCGTGATGCAGAAGTAGGGGGTGTTGAAGAGTTCCTGCAGGCAGATGATCTGCGCACCACGGGCTGCGGCATCACGAATGAGACGTTCATGCTGCTGCACGCTTTCTTCCTTGCTTGAAAATGCCCGGCTTTGCACCAGGCCGAGAGTCACCTTTGCCATAAGAGGGTGACGGTTCACCGCCTGCCGGGGAATGCAAGAAAAGATGGGTGGCGGGAGTGGCGCGGAGGGGACTTCATGCCACGCGAGCGGCATGCCTTTGATGGCTGCATGGACGGCGAACCTTTTTTGGAGCCTGCCATGTTGCAGACCCGAAATTTGGGACCCGCAGCAGCGATTCCCTACCAGCGCCGGGGGCGTGCGTGTGTGCAAGACGCTTGACCTGCGCTGGAGGACGGGCGGGCTATCGCCACACCCATCCTACGAGCCGGAGGCGTCAGGCGCGGTCAGCGGAGAACTTGCCTGCGCCGGTGAAGAGGAGGGTGACGTAGGCGAAGAGGTAGACCATGGCGAGCTCGCCGCTGTGTTCCCCGGTGAGGGCCATCTTATGCACCATGAAGAAGGCGGTGCTCATGGTGATGGCCAGCATGAGTGCTGCCAAGCGGGTGAACAGGCCGAGGATGAGCAGCGCTGAGCAAACGACTTCTGCGAAGACGGCGAGGCCTGCGTTTACTGTGGAGGACATGCCGAACAGCGCTGGGAATTTTTCCGCCGTGGCGGAGAAGTTGAGCAGCTTGCCGCGGCCGTGGAGGAGGAGCATGGAGAGGCCGACGGAGAGACGGAGGATGAGCAGGCCGAAGGAAGGAGACTTGGGGAGGAAGGAGAGATGGAGGAGCTTGAGCATACGTGGGGGGTAGTGTGTGTGTGAGGCGCTGGAGCATGGCGGTGCACAGGATGTGCCGACAAGTTAAAAGATTGATGCGGGGATGCTGGGAAGTGATGGCTGGTTGTTGAAGTAAGGCGCAGGGGCAGCCCGAGCATGGGGCCAAGGGGAGAGGTTCGCGATTTAGCGGCGGGTTGTGTCACCGCTACGCGGTTCCGCGCATGGTGCGGTGCATGGTGCGGTGCACCGTGGGCTGGCGCCCATGGCTACCGTTGTGTCAGCGCTACGCGCTTTATGAGGAGGCAGACGAGACAGATGCTTTTTCCATCGGCTCACTGTGAGATGGGATGGTTGTGCCTGCGTGCGCGCTGAAAGGCGGGTGCTTGAGGAAAGGGGGGAAGCGGGTGGGGCGGCAGGTGGCGCTGGGATGATGGATTCTAGGGACGCGCACAACGCGTCCCTACCAGCCGTGGGGCTGCGGGCCGATGGGTTCTGCGTGGATGGCAGGCATCGCAGTTTCCAAAACTCATTTCCGTTTGGCTGGCTGTTTCTTGATCGAGGATCCAGGGCTTCCATCTTGCTCCTTCGCTTTACGAGCTACGGAGGACGCGTCCCTCTCCTGCGTCGAGCCCCGAAGGATCTGAACTCATGGCGGCTCGATGGTGGAACGGAGGATCACTTTTTTGGCTTGAGGCGAGGAAAGTGCGCAGCGCTTTTGGAGTGCGGCTGCGCAATCCTGAAAGGGTGCAGCTGCCGCTTTCGAACGTCTCGTGGCACGCGTGCGCTGACGGGCTGGCGGAAGTTCACCGGCTCCCGCCTTCGAATAAGCAGTGGTATGCGTGAGCCGAGCAGCACGTCGAAAGCGGTAGCTGTTACTGTTTCCAAAGTTATTCATCGACCGGCGGAAGAGGGGGCATCTGCCAGCCCTCAGTCGCCGACGGTTGTGAATAACTTTGCCGCGCCGCCTGGCGTCGCTGGCAATACATTGTCCCCGTCGGCGCAAGCCGATGGCGGCAGCGCCTCGGACGTGGCACGGTCTTGTGTAGCTCATCTCTCGAAGATTCAACGCAGAACACCGGCCCGTCCGCAGGCTTCCACCTCAAGGTCTGATAGAACCCCGGCTCATGAAGCTCCTGTAACAGCACGACCCCGTGATGGCGGCCAGCCGCAGCCCGCCCAACCTCAACCCTCCAAACGTATGCACCCTCACCAAGAGCTAACGCATCACGCCGGCTTTGACTGGGCCGGTGATCATCATGACATCCTCATCGTCGATGCCTGCGGCGCCGTCGTGGCTGACTTCCAGATCGAGCACACCGCCGCCGGCTGGGTCCGCTGGCGCGAGCAGATCGCGAAGTATCCCAAACTCGGCGTCGCCATCGAGACGAGCTTTGGCATGGTTGTCGAGCAGCTCATCGACAGCGGTGTGACGGTCTTTCCCGTCAATCCCATGAGCGCCAAACGCTACCGTGAACGCAAGCACCCCAGCGGCACCAAGACCGACCGTCACGACGCCTGGGCGCTGGCCGATGCGCTGCGCACTGACGGCCATGCCTGGCGCGCTCTGGGCCCCAAAGACCCGCTCATCGAAGAGCTGCGCATCCTCTGCCGTGATGAAGTCGCGCTGATCGAAGAGCGCACCGCGCTCATCAACCAGCTGCGCCAGGCCCTGCGCGAGTATTACCCCACTGCGCTGGAGGCCTTCGATGTTTGGACGGCGGACTTCTCCTGGGCCTTCGTCGAGCGCTTCCCCAGCGCGGCAGCCCTGAGCAAGGCGGGCAAACGTCAGTGGGAACCGAGCGCAGCGAGATAGACAGCCAGAGGCTGGCCGAAGGCCGGAGGCGAAGCCGGAGTCAAAAGTTCCTGCACACGCACAAGCTCAACCGCCCGAAGACTTATGCCGAGCGGCTGGAGATCTTTGCCAAAGCCGCCGAGTGGAAGGTCAGCGCGAGCATGGTCAACGCCAAGAGCCTTTACGCCGTGGCCAAGGCGAAGCAGCTGCGCACGCTGCAGACTCAGCTCGATGAATACCGCCGCCGTATCGAAGCGCTCTTTGCCAGCCATCCTGACAGCGGCATGTTTGGCTCGCTGCCCGGTGCCGGACCCAAGCTGGGGCCGCTGCTCAGCGAGATCGGCAGCGACCGCGTGCTGTATGAGGACGGTCCGCAGGGACTGCAATGCATGGCTGGCACCGCGCCGGTGAGCTACCAGAGCGGCAAGGTGCAGATACGCCGCGCCTGCAACAAAAACCTGCGCCATGCGATGCATCTTTTTGCCCATAAAAGCACTGAACAGTGCACCTGGGCCAAGGTCTATTACGAGACCTTGATCGAAAGGGGCAAAAGCCATGCGCAGGCGCTGCGCTCGCTGGGCCAGCGCTGGATCAAGATCATCTGGAAGATGTGGCAGACGCACACCTGTTACGCTGCGGAACTGCACCTCAAAAACCAGCTCGCCCACGGTTCCTGGGTCCTGCAAGTCCAAAACTCAACAACCCCTCGCTCACCATGCGCATAACTCCTCGCAAGAAGTCCATTGCAACCGATAGAACTTCTGCGTTCGTTCCTCACTGCGCAACCGCAGTCCATATCGGAGGCGCGCGCAGCGTTTTGGAGTGATGCCTTGTCATTTGGAAAGGGAGACGCGTTGGGAGCAAGGCACGTCCCACTGCCGCGAATGGTCGGATGCCGATAAAACCGTGGAAGTTATGCGGGAGGACAGGTCGACAGGCGGCTGGTTGAGGACAGAGAGCCCTGCCAGCGCTGGACATGCACGTGCCTGACGCGAGGTAGGGCGCCTGGTCCTCCAAGCGCGTCGAGCGCCACCACGCGCTGCTTTCAGGAAATCCGTTTTGGGAAATGCTCTTCTATGATCAGACAAGTCAGATGGCGGGGGCAGGATGCCCCCGCTCCGCTTCTGATTAGCCGAGGGCGGACATCATTTCTTTGAGCTTGGCGAGTTTCTCCTGCCAGTCGGTTCTGCGCTGCTGGTGCTCATCGAGCACTTTTTGCGGGACCTTGGAGGTGAACTTTTCGTCGGCGAGTTTGGCGGTGACCTTTTCCAATTCGGATTCGACTTTGGCGACTTCTTTGCCGATGCGGGCGCGCTCGGCTTCGACGTCGATGAGGCCATCGAGGGGGAGGAAGAGGGTGCCTAGCGGGGTGAGGGCGCTGGGGGTGCCTTGAGTGGGCGCGAAGGAGGCATCGACATCGAGAGGCTCGGCATTGAGGAGGATGCGGAGGACTTCGATCTCGTGGGCCGGGAGTTCCGTGTTCGGCTTGAGGACGAAACGGACACGCTTGTTGATGTTGAAGGTGCTCTTGAGGCCACGGCCGAGATTGACGGCTTCGTATTTGTCGTTGGCGGTCTTTTCGTCCTCGGGGAGAATGCCGAAGTAGGCGAGTTCATCGGCATCGAGGGGTTTCGGCCACTTGGCGAACATGATGCTGTTGCCGCCCTGATCTGCGGGAAGATCGGCGTTGAAGGCCATGCCATGCCAGAGCTCTTCGGTGATGAAGGGCATGAAGGGATGGAAGAGGCGCAGGGTGTTGCTGAGGACGAAGTCGATGACGGCGAGGGTGTTGGCCTTGCGCTTGTCGTCGGTGCCTTGCAGCACGGCTTTGGAGGCCTCGATGTACCAGTCGCAGTACTCGCTCCAGAAGAAGCGGTAAAGGGTGGCGGTGGCGTCGCTGAAGCGGTAGTCTTCGAGGGCGGCGGTGACTTCGGCGATGGCGGTGTTGAGGCGGAGGAGGATCCACTTGTCGTCGCTGCTGAGGAGAGCGGCGCTGATCTCTGTTTCGGTCTCGCCACCCTGCATCTGGCGGAATCGTGCGGCGTTCCAGAGCTTGGTGCAGAAGTTGCGGCCGAGCTCGACGTTCTTTTCGTCGAAGCAGATGTCCTGGCCCAATGGTGCACTGCGCATGATGCCGAAGCGCAGGGCGTCGGCGCTGAAGCTGGCGATGAGTTCCAGAGGATCGGGGGAATTGCCGAGGGACTTCGACATTTTGCGACCTTGTTTGTCGCGGATGATGCCGGTGAAATAGACGTTCTTGAAGGGGAGCTCGCCCATCCATTCGAAGCCGGCCATGATCATGCGGGCGACCCAGAAGAAGATGATGTCCGGGCCGGTGACGAGATCGGTGGTGGGGTAGAAGGCTTTCAGCGTGGCGGTCTTTTCGGGCCAGCCCATGGTGGCGAAGGGCCAGAGCCAGGAGGAGAACCAGGTGTCGAGGACGTCGGGGTCTTGGGTGAAGCCTAGCTCAGTGAGCTTGGAGATCTCCCGTTGTGAAGTGGTGGCAACATTCACCAAGTAGTCATCGCTATCATTGACACTCTCTGTGCTGATGAAGGACTCCTCTCCTTCGATCTTCGAGAACGAAATGGTAAAGCCTGTCGTGTTGTCTTGGTCATCGACATGCAACGATGAGGATCCCTTTTGCAGTGCGAGAACTTCATCGTGGGACGCCTTTTTGCTCCACACGGGAATGCGGTGGCCCCACCAGACTTGGCGGCTGATGCACCAGTCTTGGAGGCCGGTCATCCAGTGGTCGTAGGTTTTGGCCCAGCGTTCGGGGTGGAATTTCATTTCGCCATTGGCGACGACGTCCTGGCTTTCCTTGACGCTGGGGTATTTGAGGAACCACTGCTCGCTGAGGCGTGACTCGATGGGGACGTCGGCGCGCTCGGAGTAGCCGAGATTGTTTTGATAGGGCTCTTCTTTGACGAGGCTGCCGATTTCGGTGAGGAGCTCGGCGGCGCGTTTGCGGGCGGCGAAGCGCTCCATGCCAGCGAGGTCTTTGCCGGCGAGATCGTTGAGCACGCCGTTCGGGTGCATGACATCGATCACGGGCAGGTTGTGACGCTGGCCGATTTCGAAATCGGCCTTGTCGTGCGCGGGGGTGACTTTGAGGACGCCGGTGCCGAAGGTGAAATCGACGTGCTCGTCGGCGATGATGGGGAGGAGTTCCTGATTTTCGACGGGGAGCGGGCGGCGGACGTGCTTGCCGATGAGGTGGGTGTAGCGCTCGTCCTTGGGGTTCACGGCGATGGCGGTGTCTCCAGGGATGACTTCGGGACGGGTGGTGGCGATGGTGAGCCAGGTGCCGGGTTCTTCGACCACTTCGACTTTGAAGTGATACATGATGGCGTTCTGCGGCTTCATGACGACCTCTTCATCGCTGAGTGCGGTGAGGGAGGAGGGGCACCAGTTGACCATGCGCTTGCCACGGTAGATGAGGCCCTTTTTGTAGAGGTCCACGAACACGCGCATGACGCAGGCGTTGTAGTCGGGATCGAAGGTGAAGCGTTCGCGTGACCAGTCGCAGGAGGCGCCGAGTTTCTTGAGCTGCTCGATGATGATGCCGCCGTGCTTTTCCTTCCACTCCCAGATTTTGGCGACGAGGGCCTCGCGGCCGAGGTCGTCGCGGTGCTTGATGACGCCCTGCTTTTTGAGGGTCTTTTCGACGACGTTCTGCGTGGCGATGCCGGCATGGTCGGTGCCGGGGAGCCAGAGGACTTCTTTCCCGAGCATGCGGGCGCGGCGGGCGAGGATGTCCTGGATGGTGTTGTTCAGGACGTGGCCGAGCGTGAGGATGCCCGTGACGTTTGGCGGGGGGATGACGATGGAGTAGGCCGGGCGGCTCTCGCTCACACGAGCGGGGTCGGCTTCAAAGCATTTGTCGTCCAGCCAGCGCTGATACCAGCGGGCTTCGACTTCCGCGGGCGTGTAGGTCTTGTCGAGTTCGGGCATAAAGGGCGGCCAAGATGGGGGAAAGCGGCCGCTTTGCAAATGGGGAGGCGTTTCAGAATGTGCCACTCGGGGTGGCAAGACCGCCCGGCACGCCAGCACGCCAGGGCCTATTCGCTTATAATGTCGCCTTGCTGCCTCAAAACGCGGGCGAGCATTAAGCTGTTCCCCTCACCCCGACCCTCTCCCCGAAGAAAATATTTGTTGTCGGCGTGTGTCAGGGGCGGGGAGAGGGAGAAGCGCTTTGGCAGCCAAGATCTCTCGGATGGAAAGTTATTTAGAACGCTCTAGCGCATGGGCATGGAGAGGGGGCCCATGGGGGGCATTTCGGGGCGGGGATCGCGGATGTTGTCAGGAACGGTGTGGGTGCGGCGGGCTTCTTCCTCCATTTCACGCTCGGTTTTGGGGGGTGATTTGTCGGTCAGAACGCCGCAGGCGGGCAGCAGAGCCGCCGTGAGGAGGATGAGGGTGGTGGTGTGTTTCATAAAATGGATCACTTGGGGAGCCGGGCGTTCAGATCTTCGACGTACTTGCGGTCCTCTTCGCTCAGGCGTTCGAGAGGTACTTCGACGGGTTTTTGGTTTACCAGCAGGCGGATTTTGCCCTCGCGGATGAGGGTGGGCTTTTCGGGCATCTTGGGTGGTGGGGCTTTGCCTGCGGCTTCACGGGCGGCGGCGGGAGTGGCGGCTTCGAATTCGATCACGGCATCCTCAAAGATGATGATGGCGCCGAGGAGGGATTTGCCATCGGTGCTCTTCCACTGGCGGGGCTCGCCGAGACGAAAGTAGGAGGTGAGCCTGGTCTTGGCGGGCGGAGCGGGCTGGGTGGTGGCGTTGACACTGACGCCGCTGGTGCCGCCGCTGCCATTGATGGTGCGGGTCTCAAACTTCTTGCCGGTGGACGGCAGGACCACCTGCGCGCTGAGCGGCGCTGCCATCGCAAAGAGGATGAGCCAGGCTTTCATGGCCGGAGGCTACCATGAGCGGGTGGTGAGGTGCAACAGGCCTCTTGCGGAATTGGTGGGTTCAAAGCGGCGTTTGATCGCGGCGGCGGGGCGGGGCAGGCGCTGCTGGTGAGCGCGGCGTGTGGCGGAGTTTTGGGTTTGCTTCCCGGCAGGGTGATGCTGCTACCAGGGTAGCCTCGCTGAGGCTCGGCAACCCTTCGCTATGGTTCGTAACCCCTTTGGGGTTGTCGGCTTTTCGAGAGGTCTTCTGCCCTCAGCATTGCACCAACAGGCAGCTATTGAGACTCGCAAAACAGGGTGACATTATTCATTGCGTACGTGCGACGATGGTTTCGAACTTCGTCAATCAACGCCTCGATTGTTCGACAATCGTCAATCCTTCAGCTCCAGAACATCTTGGCTGTGCGTGATTGACGATTGATGAACAAGGATTGTTGATTTTTGAAGTGTCGATCCCCTGCCAGGCTGTGTGCCCGGCGTGATGCACCCTCAGGAAAAATTCATGTCAGTCTATTCCGCGAACTTCAATAATGCCGATTATGCGTCGAGCAGGGTGTAGTCGATGGCCTTGAGGCGGGGCTGTTTGGGGCCCATGCGGGGGACGCAGGCGAGGAGGGCCTTGGTGTAGGGGTGCTGCGGATTGCGCAGGACTTCATCGACGGGGCCGGTTTCGACGATCTCACCACGGAACATGACGGCGACGCGGTCCACGACGCTGCGGATGATGCCTAGATTGTGGGTGATGAGGATGATGGACATGTCGAGATCCCGGCGGAGCTGGGCGAGGAGGTCCATGATCTGTTTTTGAATGGTGACGTCGAGCGCGGTGGTGGGCTCGTCGGCGATGAGGAGCTTGGGCTGGGTGCAGAGGGCCATGGCGATCATGACGCGCTGCTGCATGCCGCCGCTGAGCTCGTGCGGGTAAGCGTGGAGACGTTTGCGGGAATCGACGATGCCGACTTTGTCGAGCCACTTGACGATTTCGTCGTCGCGCCCGGCCTTGCTGACATCGGGGCGATGCAGGGCGAGGGCCTCGCCGATCTGCGTGCGGATGGTGAGGACGGGATTGAGCGAGGTGGTGGGCTCCTGGAAGATGTAGGCGATCTCCTTGCCACGGATGGCACGGAGATCGCGCTCGTTCATTTCGAGGATTTCGTGGCCGTTGAGCGTCATCTGCCGTGCGGTGATTTTGGCGGGTGGCTCGGGGAGGAGGCGGGCGAAGGAGAGTGCGGTGGCGCTTTTGCCGCTGCCGCTTTCACCGACGAGGGCGATGGACTCGCCGCGCTTGAGCTCGAGGCTGATGCCTTTGACGGCTTTTACGGGCGCGGCGTCATGACGGCTGAATTCGATCTGCAAATCGCGGATGCAGAGCAGCGGGGCATCTTTGGGAGGAGTGGCTTCGGCGGACATGGGCTCAGGAGAGTCGAGGTTGTACGATGCGGCTGACTTGGATCAAACACAAGGCGGCAAGAGCGATGCAGGCGCCGGACTGGAGCAGCGCGGTGGGATCTGCCAGCGTCTGCATGGCCGACTGAGCCGAGGCGATGGCCAGCGGGCGGTAGATTTTGGCGAGAGGCGCGCTCAATGCATCGATCAGCCGGGGCAGCAGGGCGCAGGCAGCGGCAATGCTCAGGAGGGTGTGTGCACACACGGTGCACAGCCAGGCGGTGAGCATGCGAAACAGGATGAACGCGATGTGAGTGCGCCAGATCATGGAGTCAGTCGCGCCGCAGACACGGGCGGCATCGACAGGCAGCTCTGACTCGATGCGGTTCCAGGCCTGATGCCAGCCTGCGCAGCCGGACAGGAGCACGGCGATCCAGAGAATGATCCATGCGATGAAGGAGGATGGAAGCAGGGCCACGACGCCGAGCGCCCAGAGGAGCCATGGCTGCCACGCGAGCGTGGCCACGAAGGCGTCGGCGGATTTCAGCCTGCCCGGAAGCGGGCGCAGGCACGAGCACAAGAGGGCCAGCATGGCTCCGATGCTGGCGAAGCCGAGTGCGATGCCTGGGGCATCACCGGCACGGAGGCTTTGGGCCATCCAATCCCCCCAGCCCATGAAGTGAAGGGCGTCTTCGATGATGACTAGGTAAACCGGCGCGATGAGGCACAGGGACTGCAGGCGCACCCGCAGCAGCGGCCGCAACTGGCTGAGATGATGAAGCCAGAGCCGCGATGCTTTGGGTACTCCGCGAGCGCGCAGCGAGAAATCGAGATCCAACACGGCGCTGCCATTCATGATGACCGCGTGAATCATTTCACCACACAGGGCCAGAGCCAGCACCAGAGCGGGAGCCAGAAAGTTCCAGAGGGCATGTGCGAGCAGCACCTGCCGGGAGTCTTGACCATCCGGGAACTGCGCAGGCATCAGGGATTCGACCGGCCAGCCCAGACGGCCGATCCAGCCGCTGATGAAGCCCCAGACCAGGACCACCACGGGCACACACGCGAGCGCACGGCCTAGCAGCGCGGTGAAGCGCTCCATGCGCGGGCCCATCTGCCGGGCACGCAGCCCGACGAAGACTCCGATGCACAACGCCAGCAGCAGGGCGATGGCGAGCACGATGAGGCTGGAGCCGCAGCGCGCCCAGAAGTCCGCAGAGGGTGCCACCGGAGCGTGGCGCTTGAAGAGCAGCACCAGCCCTGCGGCGATCATGCCGCCGAGGAGCAGGCGCAATGGCGGCCACCGGGGCGGTAATGAGAATGGCTGCAGACTCATCATTCCGGAAGACGCATTTGGAGTTTGCTGATGGGATCTGCCGGCGTTTTGGGCCGCTGGACCTCCGGCTCTTCATCACGGGAGCGCAGCTGGAGCTTGAGTGCCGGAGCGGGCTGCGTGCGCTTGGGTGGAAGCATGAGACTTTGCAGCGTCCAGCTGGAGACAGGGCCGCCCGTGGAACTCTGCGCGCGGAGGCCCGGCATGGCAGCCGCTTCGTCATGGGTGGTGAACAAACTGAGCAAGGGATGAAGGGGAAGCAGCTTTGCCTCAAGCTCCCGCACACGTTTTGGCACCTGATCGGGATCGAATTCAGCGGAGAGAGCTTCGAGGAGGAGATCGATCTGCGGATCAGAAATGCCGCAGAAATTGCTGCCTCCCGTTTTGGCCTGAGAGGAGTGCCACCAGGGCAGCTGATCCCAGGAAACCTCGAAGCGCTGGTCCAGCAGCACGGCGTCAAAACGGTGGTCATGCAGACGCTGAGAGAGAGATTGAGCGTCCGGGACGTGCTCGATCTTCACTTCGGCTCCGAGCTGCCGCCACTGCGCCACGAGCAAGTCTGCCGTGCGCGTGTGCAGAGTGTCGCCAGCCGGAACGAGCAAGGTGAATCGAAACGGATGCTCAGCATTGCGCGCCACACCCTTGTCATCACGCTTCCAACCTGCCTCAGCGAGGATGTGACATGCCTGCTCCAACTGAAACGGCGGGCTCTTTGCGCGGGTGCTGAACCACAGGCCGGGAGCGAACAGGCTGGCATCCACGTGGCCAAGCCGACCTGGCAGGGTGCGGATGAGTTCATCCGTGTCGGTGGCCAGCGCCAGCGCCTCACGGCAGCGCTCATGCTGCAAAACTTCGTGGCGGGTGTTCCACAGCACGACCAGGCGCTGCCGAGGCGGGGTGAAGCGCAGGCGTTCCAGCTGGGTGCGATCAGTCGCAGGCCATACCAGATCCACGGTATGAGTGCGCATGCCAATCTGCGTCACCAACGGTGAAGCGGAGAAGTTGAACAAGAATCCCGGCACCGATTTGTCCTCATGCACAGGCTTGAGCAGCAGCGAGCGGGGGTCGCGCAGGGCGATGCGGTGGGTGCCCGCACCCGGCGGTGCATGGTGCGCAAAATCAGACTCCTGCGCTGCGGGATGAGCACGCAGCCACTCAGCGGGCAGGATGGGCAGATTTACGAAGACGCAGAGAGCGGTGCCCTGACGGCGGCGGAAGGACACGTGCAGGCGAGAACCTTTGTTCTGTGACTCCAGGGTCTGGATGTTGCTGAGGGCTTCACGATTTGGCAGCGACCAGTCGTTGGCGCGGAGGAATTCGAGCGTCACTTTGGCATCATCCGCCGTCGCGGGTTTGCCATCATGCCAGAGCTGGCCGGGGCGGATGTCGAGGTCGAGCACGGGCTCGCTCAAGGCACCGACTTCCGCGAGCGGATTGATGGACGCGGGTTCTTTTTCACTGGCGTCGAGGAAACGGTGCAGGTCTTCGAGCAGCCGATGCGAATCCCCCGCCACGACGATCTCACAGGCGTTTGCCCCATCGAACCAGACGCGCTGGATCAGCCCCGCCTGCGAGGAGCCTGCCATGAAGAGGTCCCACGACTTGCGCAGCGGGGTGCGGCGCTCGATGCGCCAGAACACGACCGGCTTGAGATCCAGCCCGGCGACGACTTCAAATGCCTGACGGACACCGGCGGAGTTGGGCTCCGAGAAACTCAGCAGGAGACGGTTTTGCAGGACGCGGGCGGAGCTGAGATGCCACTCGGCCCAGCGGTTTTTTTCACCGATCTGAGCTTGGAGCAGCTCCTGCGCGCGTTTGGCGGTGGCTTCGTCCGCGAACCAGCAGGTCACGTCCTGCGTCCAGCGCCAGAACTCCGCCAGCCCGGGCTGCAGGGTGCCGTCTGGACCCAGCCGGATGAGGGGCTCATGCACGAGATCTGTGATCTCGCGCTCAATCTCCGTGGCGGGGAGAAAAGGATTCAGAGCCGGCTCATTCTGCGAGAGCATGACGACCACACCGCCGGCACGATCCGTGCGGCTGAGTCTGGACTCATGCACCGCCCACGCAGCCACCGCTGCAATGAGCAACGGAAAACCAATGATGAACGTGCGGGCCAAAATCATGCGCAGTGCAAACTAGAGCGTGCGCCCGGTGACGGCAAGACATCGCATGGCTAGATGCCGCTCATGATGCCGTCATCTGTGACCTGGATGCGCTCGGCGGCGGGGATCTTTGGCAGCGCGGGCATGCGCATCATGGTTCCGGTGAGGGCGACGAGGAATCCGGCGCCGTTGGCGATTTCGAAATCGCGCACGGTGATGGTGAAGCCGCGCGGGCGTCCGCGCTTTTTCGCATCGTCGGAAAGGGAGTCCTGGGTTTTGGCCATGCAGAGCGGGAGCCTGTCGAAGCCGCTGCGTGCAAACAGCGCCAGCTTGGCCTTCGCTTCCTCGGTGAGCAGAACACCGTCTGCGCCGTAGATCTTGGTGGCGATGGCGGTGAGCTTGGTTTCGACGCTGTCATCAGGCTGGTAAAGGAAGGGCAGCTGCGGGACTTCCGGCGTCAGAGCTGCGAGCACTTTTTCGGCGAGCTCGACTGCGCCTGCGCCCCCTTCCCCGAAGACATTGGCCGTGGCGCTGGGAACGCCGCGTGACTGGCAGAACTCATGCACCAGGGCGAGTTCGTCGGGGTGGTCGTTGGTGAACTGGTTGACCGCGACGATGACGGGGCGCTGAAACTGCGCGGCGCTGTCGAGGTGTGCGGCGAGATTTTCCAGTCCGCGGCTCAGGGCGGCGGTGTCGGTCTGTGTGAGCTGGTCCAAGGCGGCTCCGCCGTGCATCTTGAGCGCACGCACGGTGGCGACGATGACGATGGCGGCAGGTGCGAGTCCGCTCTGGCGGCACTTGATGTGCATGAATTTTTCCCCGCCGAGATCGAAGGCGAAACCGGCCTCGGTGACGGCGAAGTCGGCATGGGCGAGTGCCATGCGGGTGGCGAGCACGGAGTTGCAGCCGTGGGCGATGTTGGCAAAGGGGCCGCCGTGAAGGAAGGCGGGCACGCCTTCAACGCTCTGCACCAAATTGGGCGGCAGCGCCTCACGCAGCAGAGCCATCATGGCGCCGGTGACGCGGAATTCCTTGGCATAGACGGGATCGCCCTCGGCGGTGAAGCCGACGACGATGCGTTCGAGACGATGACGCAGATCCGGCAGCGACTCGGCGAGGCACATGATGGCCATGATTTCGGAGGCGGCGGTGATGTCGAAACCGGTGACGCGTTCGGTGGGTTTGCCCACGGCGGTGCGAACGATGCGCAGGGCACGGTCGTTCATGTCCATGACGCGTTTCCAGAGCACACGGTCGGGCGAGAGCCGCGTTTCGCCGAGAAAGAGCTGATTGTCGATGACGGCGGAGAGGAGGTTGTGCGCGCAGGTGATGGCGTGGAAGTCTCCGGTGAAGTGCAGATTGATGGAATGCGCGGGCAGCACGGTGCTTTTGCCGCCGCCGGTGGCACCGCCTTTGCGACCGAAGACCGGACCCATCGAGGGCTGGCGCAGGGCCAAGGCCACGCTTTGCCCGATCTTCTTCAATCCCTGCGAGAGGCCGATGGAGACGGTTGTTTTGCCCTCGCCCGCCGGTGTGGGTGTGATGGCGGAGACGAGGATCAGCCTGCCGCGCTGCGGTTTATTGTGCAGGGCCTTGAGACTGACCTTGGCCATGTGACGGCCGTGCAGAATGAGATGCTCTGGCGCAATGCCAAGATCAGCGGCGATGGGGGAGATGTCCGGATGCATGCGGGATGGAAGCGCGCAGAATGGCAAGGGCTGCTGTGAAGCAAAGGGTTTTCCAATGCCAAAATGCAGACGGGTCCTTTCGACCGATGAGCTGGGAAGACAGGTGGCCGGGAGGTTGTCTCCAAACAAGCTTCTGATATAAACCGGGGATTGCCACGTCTTCACCGCCAACGCCTGCCGCCATGAACTTTGCCGCTCGTCCCCTGCTCGTCATCACTTTCACGTTGGGCGCCACCTGGCTGGTCGCACAAGTGGCCACGAAAAAAGGCGGGATCGAACCGGGGAGGCTGGCTGGCAGAGGTGGTGTTTTTCCAACGGCTGCCGAGAGACCTCAGGTTTTTTTTGGAAACGCTATCTCAGACAACCCGCAAGCATGAGACCGCATGACTCGTTTTGTGCCGCATGAACCGGCTCATTGTCCTCCTTCTTGTTTTCTTCGTCGGAATTGCTCATGCCGAAACTGTGGCCACCCCAGCGGCGGAGTTTTTTGCCACTGACTCACGCGGTTTCTCACAGGCGGCGAAGGCGGTGGTCATGACGGATTTGTCCAAGATGGAACCGGCATCCGCGCTGATCACCGGCAAGCGGCTCAAGGGAAAGTGGAAGATGATCCCCTTCACCACGGCGGACATGAAAGGCACGGCGCTGTCGATCTACAGCGCGACGAATCCGCCGGGGGTCAGGCTGCCGCTGGCCGAGCGTGGATGGCATGCGGTGTATGTCGGTCTTGCGACGACCTCGGGTGGCTTCAACATCGGGGGCAATGGCATCAAGGCGAAGCTGAGCGATGAGCCGGTCTTCAAGCGGATGGCGAACAATCTGGCGCTGCTGAAAAACCGGCGGGCGGTGATTCAGGAGTGCTTTCTCACGGTGGCGAATCTGCACGGGCAGTCGGTTGAGATCGCGCCGATGCCGGGACTGCCGGCGACGGTTTGCTATGTGAAGGTGGTGCCGCTGACGGATGCGGAGGTGAAGGCGAGCCAGGCCCAATCGCAGCAGCGCACGTCCATTGCCACGTTTGACGGGCATAGCTGGATCTGGCCGTTCAAGCCGACGACGGCGGAGGAGCTGGCGGAGGAGTTTCGCGGCTTTGAAAAGACCGACATTGGCAAGTGGTGGTTTCAGGTGACGGGGGCGGATCTGGTGTGCTATCAGAGCAAGGTCGGCACGTATGCCGGTGAAGGCACGGTGGATTTCCCCAGCGGCGCCTATGCGACCTACACGCGCTCGCTGGAGACGCTGTTCAAGAAAGGCGTGAATCCGCTGAAGGTGGCGCGAGATGCGGCCAAGGCGCAGGGGGCGGAGTTTCACGTGATGCTGCGGCCTGCGGGCTGGGTGGGATCGATGCCGTATGAGGAGACGTTCAACAGCAAGTTCTTCTATGAGCACCCCGAGTGGCGGTGCTTTGACCGTGACGGAACGCCAACGTTTTTCATGAGCTATGCCAACCCTGAGGTGCGGAAGCATTTGATCGAGGTTTTCCGTGAGACGCTGGAACTGCAGCCGGAGGGCGTGGGCTTTCTGTTTAACAGGGGCATGCCGCTGATGCTGTGGGAGGATGCGTTTTGCGAGCGCTTCAAAGCGATGCACAACGCTGATGCGAAGGCGGTGGAGGATGATGATCCGCGCATTCATGCGACGCGTGCGGCGATCATGACGGACTTCATGATGGAGGTGCGTGCGCTGCTGGATGAAACTGCGGCGAAGCAAGGCCGCAAGGAGCGCTACAAGATTTCGCTGGGCACCTTTGCGAAGGAGGCAGACAACCAGCGCTGGGGGCTGGATCTGCCGAACTGGATTCAGAAGGGACTCGTGGATGATCTGGCGACGACGTGGTTTGCGTATCATACGTCGTTTGAGAAGACGCCGGGGAAGATCGACATGGAGTACTACCGGCGCATCACGAAGGGCACGAAGACGAAGGCGTACCCGATGGTGATCGCCTGGAAAACGGGCAAGCCGAAGGAACTGTGCAAGCAGGCGGCTGGATATCTTGCTGCAGGAGATCCGGGCATTGCGATTTGGGATCCGCAGGTGATGAAGGGCTGGCTGGAGGGGTCGCCTGGGAATGTGTTTGATGTGCTGGGCAAGCTGGGGCATCGCGATGAGCTGGAGCGCTGGGCGAAGGAGGGTGTGCCGCAGCCGCTGACGATTCCGCTGACGCGGCTGGATGAGAACCATTTCAGCCGCTGGTTTCCGAACACCGGGTTTTGATCTGGTGCTTGTGGGTTGTGCCCGACTTGAATGATGAGGGGTTGATGGTGTTGATCGCGGGCTTTGGAGCTGGCGGGACGCTGTCCGCGCGGCGGAGCCCAGTGCAGACGCTGCTGGTGAGCGTGGGGTGTGGCGAAGGTGCTGGTTTTGCTTCCCGGTCGTGTATTGGCATACCCAGGGAAGCACTCGCCAAAGCTCGGCATCCCTGGGCTATATTACGCAGCCCTTTCAGGGCTGGTGCAGGCGCGGGGCGGAGTGATGAAGAGAAAGGTATTCCAGCAAGGACGCGCTGAATGCTGGCATCGTGAACCAAAGACAAACTGCCCTCGCTGAGTGGCATTCATGCTTGTCATATTCGCACTGGTTCTTGTAATCTCATTGTATGAGCACCTCACGCCGTTCCTTTCTTCGCACCGCCAGCCTTGCGCCATTCAGCCTGTGGATTCCGCGGGCTTTTGCAGAGGAGACAAGCTTGCAACTGGCGCGCAGTACGCCTGAGGTGCAGGGCGTTGCGGCTGCTGGCATTCTTGATTTCATGGATGCCATCGAGCGGGAGAAGTTTGAACTGCACAGCTTCATGATGCTGCGGCATGGCAAGGTGATCGCGGAAGGGTGGTGGAAGCCGTATGGGCCGGAATTCGTGCACACGATGTACTCGATGAGCAAGAGCTTCACCTCCACGGCGGTGGGCTTTGCCGTGGCCGAAGGGAAGCTGAGTGTGGAGGACAAGGTGGTGTCGTTTTTTGCAGATGACCTGCCGGCGACGATCAGCGAGAACCTGGCGGCGATGCGGGTGAAGGATCTGCTGACGATGTCCACCGGCAATGAGAAGGAGCCGACGGGCGTGGTGGTCAAAGAGGAGAACTGGGCGCGGACCTTTCTGGCGCAGAACTTCGCGCACAAGCCGGGGACGCAGTTCATGTACAACAGCGCGGCGACGTACATGTGCTCGGCCATTGTGCAGCGGGTCACGCATCAGACGGTGCTCGACTACCTCACGCCGCGCTTGTTTGCGCCGCTGGGCATCACGGGCATGAAATGGGAAACGTGTCCGCATGGCATCAACACGGGCGGATGGGGGCTGAGCATTCAGACGGAGGGGCTGGCGAAGTTTGGCCAGTTCCTACTGCAGAAGGGCCAGTGGAATGGCAAACAACTGCTGCCTGCGGCGTGGATTGAAGAGGCGACGCGTTTTCACATCCAGCAGCCGGGCGGAGACAAGAAGGACCGGCCCAAGGCGCAGAACGACTGGCTGCAAGGCTACGGCTATCAGTTCTGGCGCTGCCAGGGCACGGCCTTCCGTGGCGACGGGGCGTTTGGCCAGTTCACCATTGTGCTGCCGGAGCAGGATGCGGTGATCGTGATGACCAGTGAGAACAAAAACATGCAGGGCCAGCTGGATCTGGTGTGGAAGCACCTGCTGCCTGTGATCGATGCCAAGGAACCGAAGGCTGCTGATTTGAGCAAGCTCAAGACGCTGGCACTGGCGCCGCAGCAGGGCAGCAAGACTTCACCGGCAGCGATCGGCAAGAAATTCAAACTCGAAGGCAACGCGCTTGGCCTCAACACTGCGGCTTTCAGTTTTGGTGACGGGGCCTGCAGCTTCTCCGCCGACGATCAGACGATCACGTGCGGGATTGAGTCCTGGCAGCGTGGCGAAGCGGCTTTCCCAGGGACGCCGCCGCGTCTGATTTCTGGCGGTATGCCGAAGAAGCCCGTGCCTTCCAAGATCGCCGCGAGCGCGGCGTGGACGGATGACAAAACGCTGGTCATGCAGTGGCGCTACTATGAGACACCGCACAGTGATACGGTGACGTGCCGGTTTGAGGGCGACGAGGTGAGCATCACTTTCATGAACAGCATCACGGCGATGAATCCGAAGGCGAAGGATGCAAGGGCGCCGCTGAAGGGACGTGTCGTTGCGTGACCCGAATGGCGCTCAGTTATGGGTGTTGATCGTGAGTTTTGGAGCTGGCGGCGCTCTATCCGCGCGGCGGAGCTTATGGCGGACGCTGCTGGTGGCCGTAGGGTGTGGCGAAGGCGCTGGATTTGCTTCCTGGTGCGTGTTGCCATACCCAGGGTCGCCTCGCCGAGGCTCGGCTGCCCCTGGGCTGATTCCGCAGCCCCTTTGGGGCTGGTGCGGGCAAGGTGGCGGGTGGTGAAAGAGAGAGCCGTCCCTGCAAGAATGCGCAGAGAGTGTCCAGCATCTCGGATAGACGACACTTCGCCTTAACTGAGTGCATTCTTGCCTGACACCTTATTGTGGCACGTCGCTGCGACGGAATTCGATGCCTTTGATCCAAGATTCGCCGTTGGGAAGGCAGTTGAATCCGCTGAGAACACGCTGGGTAAAAATCATGAGTGCCATCAAGTGTGGCGGTCATCTTCTTGCGGAGAACAATCCAAAACAAGACTGAGCTGCTTTTTCACATCCGCGCAAAGAAGCAGGGGCGATGAACCTTCACATGACAATCGCCCCATTCGCGTCGAGGAGAGACCCACTTTAATGCAACGATTTACCTGTGAGTGCGGCAATGTGCTTTTCTTCGGCAGCTCACGCTGTTTGAAGTGCAGCAGCGATGTGGGTTATGATCCGCAACGGGGTGCGATGCAACGTGTGCGGCCCGACAGCACAATGAAGCGCTGCCAGAACGGCGTGAAGCACAACGTCTGCAACTGGCTGCTGCCGGCCAGCGCCACGGCGGTGCTTTGTGTGGCCTGCCGCATGAACCGTACGATCCCTGATCTGAGCGCGGACAGAAACCGCATGCTGTGGGCGCGGATGGAGATGGCGAAAAGGCGGCTGATCTACACTTTGCTGCGCCTTGGAATCGGCTTGCCTTCGAAGAAGGACGACCCCAAGAACGGGCTGGCTTTTGACATCGTGAGCACGCTGTCCAATCCAGCGGTGACCACGGGCCATCTCAATGGCGTGATCACGGTGAACCTGGAAGAAGCGGATGACACGTACCGTCAGTTCAACCGGCAGCAGCTCGGCGAAAGCAGCCGCACTTTGCTGGGACACTTCCGGCATGAAAGCGCGCACTACCTGTGGCAGCGAAATTTGTCGGAGCTGGCATGGGATGACCCGCTGCGACTGGCGTTTCGTGAACGCTTCGGAGATGAGTGGATCGACTACGCAGCAGCGCTGAGCACTTATTATCAAAACGGTGCTCCCGGGGACTGGGGGCAGAACTACATCACCGCCTATGCCTCCTCACATCCGTGGGAAGACTGGGCAGAAACCTGGGCGCATTATTTGCAAATCATCGAAGGGCTGGAGACTTGTGAGAGCCTGGGAATCCAGGTGCAGTTCATCGCGCTGCCGCTGGTGATACTGCCGGTGGAATCGGGAGCACTCCCGGCCATGCTGCCTGCCACGCCTGCTGAGGATGGCGAATTTCTCGCGTGGTTGCAGCGCTGGATGTGCCTCTCCTCGGTGCTCAACGAGATCTCATTCAGCCTTGGCGAGCCGGCGCTGTATCCCTTCGTCATTTCGGTGAAGGCAGCGCAGAAGCTGCGACTGGCGCATCATTATGCCCAGGCATGGGGGCTGGGCGGCAGGAAAACGGGGGAGGCCTGAGGAGACGGCCTATGCGGGGTCGCTGAGAACCTGATGCAGTGCTGTCAGAATGGTCCGGGCCGTGAAGGGCTTGGGCAGAAAGTGCTTCACCCCCATGGCGGCGGACCGGGCTGAACTGCCATCGTTGGCGAGTCCGCTGGCTGCGATGATTTTGACATTCGGATTGAGCCTTTGAAGAACCTGAATGGTGGCCTGCCCTCCCATGACGGGCATCATCATGTCCGTCACGACGGCGGCGATGTCTGAGCGATGAATCGAATAGAGCGCCACCGCCTCCGTGCCGTCTGCTGCGACCAGGACGCGGTAGCCATAGGTCTCCAGCGTCTGCTGGGTGATGGCGCGCACAGCGGCTTCATCATCCACGAGGAGGATCAGTTCGTCGTTTCCACGTGGGTGCGTGTCTTCCTGAACTTTGGTGGCCGCACCCACCGGGGCCTCCATGGCAGGAAAACAGATGGTGAAGGTGGTGCCATTGCCGGGCTCGCTGTAGACGTTGAGGAAGCCGCCGTGGCTTTTGACGATGGAGAGCACGGTGGAGAGCCCAAGGCCGGTGCCTTTGCCATGCTCCTTGGTGGTGAAGAAGGGATCAAAAATCTTGTCCACCACCTCCGGCGGGATGCCGGTGCCGGTGTCCGTCACTTTGACCCTGAGGTACCGCCCCGGAATGGAGCCTGGAGTCATGCCGGCGTAGTGGTCGTCCACCTGAAGAGTGGTGGCGGTGACGGTGAGGGTGCCGCCGTTGGGCATGGCATCGCGGGCGTTGACGCAGAGGTTCAGCAGGACCTGATGCACCTGGGTGTGATCACCGGAGAACAAGGGAAGCTCCTTGTCCAGCTCCGCACGAAAGACGATCTGCTTCGGGAAGGTGTCCTGAACGAGATGCTGCATGTCCTGGATGATATGCCGGACATCGATGACCATGCGCTCTCCCTCCACGCCGCGGGCAAAGGAAAGGATCTGCTTCACCATGTCCGCACCGCGTTTGGCACTGGTCTCAATGGTGGAGAGCACCGCCGTGGCGCGCTCATCGCGGCAGGTCATGCGCAGCAGTTCGATGGACATGAGGATCGGGGCCAGGACGTTGTTGAGATCGTGGGCGATGCCCCCGGCGAGCGTGCCGATGCTTTCCATGCGCTGGGCACGAAGGAACTGCTGCTCGAGCTTTTTCCTCTCGGTGATGTCACAGTTGATGGCCAGAACGGCCTGCGGGCGACCCGCTTCATCACGAACCAGCGTCCAGCGTGCCTCAACTAAAAGCAAACCGCCTGCCTTGGTGATCTGCTGAATCTCACCATTCCATTCGCCATGAGTGAGCACGGACGCGATGGCCTGTTCATAGGCGGTCTGATCGCGGTAGAGGAGTTCTCCGGTCTGACGGCCTCTGACCTCTTCAGCCGTCCACCCGTAGAGCAACTCGGCGCTTTTGTTCCAGTAGGTGATGCCGTGCTCGAAGTGCCGCACCAGGATGGCGTCCCGTGCCTTGTCCAGCAAGGAGGCCTGCTCATGCAACTTATCCCTGGAACGTTTGCGTTCGGTGATGTCCTGGGCCACACCGACCACGCGGTAGATCTCCCCGCTGGCATTGGACACGGGAAAGGCGCGGTCGCGTATCCACCGCAGCGACCCATCAGGGCGGATGACGCGGTATTCCTCATCGTAGGTGCCAGCCGCCTGCTGGGTGGTGGCGGCCTGCAGCACACGCTTCCTGTCGTCCGGATGAATCGCCTCCAGCCAGTTGTGCGGATTGCTTTGCAGGCTGGCGCAGGAGCGGCCCCAGATGCGCTCATAGGCCGGGCTGATGTAAAGCATCTGCTGCTTCGTCATGTCCGTGATCCAGAAAACTTCCTGGATGGTTTCGGCGATCTGGCGGAAGCGCTCCTCGCTCTCGCGCAGCGCCTCTTCGGCCAGCTTGCGCTCGGTGACATTTTCATGCGCGACGACGACACGCACCGGACCTTCGCCGCCGAACTGGGTGACGCGCACGACAAACCAGCGCTGCTCGCTGGCGCTATGGTAGGGGTATTCGAGGTGAAATTCAGCCTGCCTCCCGGCCATGACGGCACGGATGCCGGCAGCCACAAGGGCGGCTTCCTCGGAGAATCTGCCGGTCGAGGCATCACAGAGATGAAGGTAGTTGTCTCCCACGCCACGGTGCATCCCCCTGAAGTCGTTTTCGCTGGCAAACCGGTTCCAGGCCTCATTGACTTCGATGATGGTACCATGCTCGTCCAGGATGGCGATATGGGAGGTCAGGGCATTGAGCGTGGACTGCAGGAAACGTTTGGATTCCAGGAGTGCGGTGGCGTTTTTCTTGCGCGCGGTGATGTCATGGAAGGCCCAGATTCTGCCGTAGTACCGGCCATCTTTGCCTACCACAGGGGATGAGTAGCGGTCCAGCACGGTGCCGTCTTTGAGCTCCACCTCATCACGACCGATCTCCTCAGGATGAGTGAAGAGATGATGCACACGTGCGGCAAAGGCCTCGGGATTGACTGTCCTCGAGGTGACCCACTGCAGCTGGCCGCTGTCATCTTTGTCGTCCGCAAATTGCCGGGGGATTTGAAAAATATCGACCATCCGTTGGTTTTGCAGGAGCTTCCGGCCCTGCTGGTCCACCACGAGGATGCCATCAATGGAAGCACAGACCTGGGCTTCGAGAAAGGCTGTCTTCCAGCGCAGTTCCTCCTCCGCTTGTTTGCGGTCGGTGATGTCCCGGCAGGTGCCAAGTGCGCGCAGTGCTTTGCCCTGCTGATCATGAAAGACCTGCCACTGCTCCTCGACGAACTTGATCCTGCCATCGGGCATCAGGAGGCGGTGTTCGAGCGAGTTCACGGAGTCCTGACCTAGCGACTGGTTAAAAGCCTGATTCACCCTTTCGCGGTCTGCGGGATGCACGACATCCAAAAAGTTCTGGTGCGTCGGCTGAAACTGACCGGGCGTGAGTTCAAAGATGCGATAGGTTTCGGCAGACCAAGTCACGGCCAGCGTGGAGAGATCGGTGTCCCAGCTGCCCATTTGGGCCACGGTCTGAGCAGCCGTCAGATGTGCACGTTCGGTTTTCAGTTCCGCCGTCAGTTCCCGCAGTTCCTGCTCGCTTTGCCTCAGCGCCTCGGCGGCCTTGGCGCGCTCTCTGCGCAAACGCCCTTGCTCCAAGGCTTGCCTGACAGAGATCTCGAGCCTGATCAGACGGTCTTTGAGCAGATAATCGGTGGCTCCCAGCCGCATCATCTCCACCGCCACGTCTTCACCGATGGTGCCGGAGATGATGATGAAGGGAATGTCATAGCCGCTCTGCTTCAGCAGTTCCAGAGCACGCGGCCCATTGAAGGTTGGCATCTCGTAGTCTGAAAGGATGACGTCCAGATCAGGCATCAGCTGGTCCAGAAACTCCGGCTCCGTTTCAACGCGGGTCCAGTCCGGATCGAAGCCGGCCTGGCGCAAGGCGCGCAGCACCAGCTCGGAATCGTTGGGATTGTCCTCTGCGAGGAGAACACGCAGTGGCTGGTTCATGTTATTTTTCCAACTTGGGAGGCTGGTTGAGCAGGAGCCAGTACATGCCAAGCTCCTGCACAGCAGCGGTGAACCCTTCAAAGTTCACCGGTTTGACAATGTAGCTGTTGACCCCGAGCTGGTAGCTTTTGACGACATCCACCTGCTCTTTGGAAGAGGTGAGAACAACGACAGGAATGTGCTTGGTGCGAGGGTCACCTTTGATGCGCTCCAGCACCTCCAAGCCGTCCACCTTGGGCAGCTTCAGGTCGAGCAGGATCAATCTGGGCGTGTCCTCAATCCTCCGCCCCACATGAGGGCCTTCGCAGAAGATGAAGTCCAGCGCCTCCGCCCCATCCCGGGCGATCTGGATGCGGTTGCCAAGGTTGGCATTGCGCAAAGCGCGCTGGGTCAGTTCCAGATCCTCCAGGCTGTCCTCGACCAGCAGGATTTCGACGATGTGTGTTTCGTTCATGGTTGGTTGGTTCCTTCTAAAGTGAAATAAAATGTGGCTCCCTGGTCCACGACGGCTTCCGCCCAGACCCTGCCCCCATGGCGGTGGATGATGCGCTGCACGATGGCGAGTCCGACACCGGTGCCGTCGTAGTCCTCCGCGCGGTGCAGGCGCTGGAAGACGCCGAACAGCTTGTGGGCGTAGCGCATGTCAAAGCCGGTACCGTTGTCCCGCACGAAATAAATGCTGACGGGCCCGTCCGTTTTGCAGCCGACTTCGATCACTGCGGATGCGCGTTTCTGGGTGTATTTGATGGCATTGGACAGCAGATTGATCCACACTTGTTTCAGCAGGGAAGGATCACCCTCGCACGCGGGAAGTTCGCCCATGATCAGCTGGATGCCCCGCCCCGCCCGCTGGGCGCTGAGATCCTCCAGTGCGTCCTGAACGAGTCTGCGGGCATCAATGGTGCGTTTGCTCAGAGTCGCCCGGCTCAGTCGCGAAAAGCTCAGCAGGTCGTCGATCAGATTGCCCATGCGCTGGGCGCTGGTGCGGATGACCTGAAGATAGCGCAGTCCATCGGGAGGCAGTTGAGAGCCATAGTCCTCCAGCACCGCGCGGGAAAAACCATCCATCGCACGCAGCGGGGCACGCAGATCGTGAGACACGGAGTAGGAGAAGGACTCCAGCTCCTTGTTGGCGGCTTCGAGCTGCTGGTTGGCCGCCTGCACCTTTTGAGAACTTTGAAAAATCTCCGCCTCCATCTGCTCCATGCGGGCGTTAAATTCCGTGTCTCTGCTGACGGCCCGTGACTTGCTGAGCACGAACTCGGTCACCTCCTCCACGCGATGGATGATGTACTGGACCTTGTGGTCGGCACCGACCACGGGAGAGTTGATAGGACTCCAATAACGTGGCTCAAACACGCCATCCGGGCGGCGGACGTCGTATTTCTGGATGGCCATCGTGTCGACCACACCGTTGGCCAGCACACGTTTGAGCGAGGACCGCAGATTCAGCTCTCCGTTGGCCTCGGGATCATCCGGGTTGTCGGGGAACACCTCGAAAAGCCCTCGTCCCACGATGCCTTCACGGGTGGTCAGGGTGGCCGCCAAATAGGCGTCACTTACGGCCACGATTTTAAATTCTGGTGTGAGCACGAGGTACAAACCCGGCAGCGATTCAAAGAGGCTTTTGAGCTCTGCGCGGCTCTGGCACAGCTCGCGGTTGGCGGTTTCAAGCTGAGCGGTTCGCTCGACCACCCGCTGCTCCAGTTCTGCATTCAGGCGCTGCACCTCCTCCTCGGCAGACTTGCGTTCGGTGATGTCCACCCATGCACCAAAGACCGCACGCTCTCCGGTCTCGGGTACGATGAAAGGCATCTTGATGGTCTGGAGAACACGCGTGCGGCCTGACAAATCCGTGTGGTATTCCTCGGCAATGTTCTTTGTGACGCCAGAATCCAGGACGGCGCGGTCATCCGCCCGGCAGGCCTCCGCCTGCGCCCTGTCTGGCGCCAGTTCGAAATCATCTTTGCCCAGAATGTCCTCAAGAGGAAGACCGCGGGTCTCAGCCAGAGCTGGATTGGCAAAGATGTAACGGCCTGCGGCATTCTTGGCAAAGATGCCATGGGGCACCAGATTGGTGATCAGACGCAGCCACTCCTCACTGGCCCGCAAGGCCGCCTCGGAACGTTTGCGCTCCGTGATATCAGCAAACATGGACACCACCACTGAATCGTTTTCGCCGGGAAAACCGATGAGTTCCATGGAGATCAGCGCGTCCAGCCGCTCGCGGTTCCTGCGCCGGAACTGCGTCTCGCGATCACGAACAAACCCCTGGGCCTGAAGATTCTCCATCACGGCGGTGCGTGTTGCCGGATCATCCCACAACGCCAGATTTACAGACGTCTGGCCGAGGAGCTCTTCGCGCGTGAAATCGAAGAGCTGGCAGTAGCGCTCGTTGACCTCGATGAAGCGGCCATCGCGGATGGTGGTGATGCACATGGCCGCAGGATTGGACTGAAAAGCCTTTGCGAAGCGTGCTTCACTCTGGCGCAGCGCAGCCTTCGCCATCTGCTGCTCTGTGATGTTACGTGCGATCTTGGAAGCCCCAATGACATTGCCATGGGAATCTTTGATGGGCGACACTGTGACGGAGACCGCGATCTGCTCACCCGACCTGGTCAGCCGCATGGTCTCAAAATGCTCCATCCGCCTGCCAAGCTTGACGCGGGACAGAATCAGGTCTTCTTCGTTGTGCCGGTCTGGTGGGATGATTTTTGTGATCGAATGCCCCAGCATCTCACTGGCCGGAAAGCCGAACATGGCTTCAGCACCTTTGTTCCAACTAGTCACGATGCTGTTTAAATCTTTGCCGATGATGGCATCGGCCGAGGAGTCAACGATGGCGGCGAGCAGCGCGGTCGCTTCTTCATCCTTTTGACGTTCACTGATGTCGCGGAGAATGACTGTGAAGATCGACTGCCCTGCCACTTCGACCTGTGAAATGGAACCTTCGATCGGAAACGTTTCCCCATTTGCGCGAACACCTTCCAATGGTTCCAGCAAGCGTTTGGAGGGGGCGGCAGGAGCTGAGTGTCCGGCCTTATCCACATGAAGTACGGGCATGTGAGGAATGAACCTGCTCAGAGGCTGTCCCATGGCCTCCGCCGCAGGGCAGCGAAACATCTCCTCCGCTGCTGCATTGAAGAGCATGATGGAGTGAGTGCTGTCCATGCTGATGATCGTATCCATCGCCGAGCTCACAATGCCCCGCATGCGCGCTTCACTGAGAAGGTTTGATTCACGACTGGCCGTGAGTTCCAGCGTGCGCGCCTGGACGCGGGACTCCAATTGTTCGTTGGCAGCGCGGACGGCAGCCAGCGCATCCGTCACCTGCCGGCTGGACTGCTTCAGTCGTTCATGCACCAGCGCGAAAAGCACGCCCATGCCTGCAAACATGACCACAGAAAGGAAGGCGCGGGAGTCTTGAAAGATGAAGGAGCGCTGCGTTGGAATGAAAAAATACCACACGATGAGCGTGGAGAAGGCCGTCGCCCAGAGTCCGCCGCACAAAGCCCCCCTCCAGGCACTGAAAAAAACGGCCGGGTAGAACAAGAACCAGACAAATGGCTGAAGCCATGACCAGCACAGCCACTGAATGCTAAGCGCCGCCAGCGGGAGCAACACCGCTGACGAAGGTGGCATCCAACGGGAAAGCTTCATTGCCAAGACGTGATGATGCCGACTCCTTCGCGCTGCAGGAAGAGAAGCGGCTGGATTGACCCATGAGAACCGCCAGCGTGGTTGGTGCCGGGACAGTGAGAAAGCAAAGGTATCTTCATGACCGAGCTGAGGTAAGCATGATTATTGCATCATGGGTGATGCATCTATTGTTAGCCAGTCATTGCAACAAGCAAACACCAAGTCTAAACACAATCATCTTAAGTGAATCGGAATGGGCGGCGGATGGCTAAATAAATATTTAGCCATGGCTCGAAATCGGCAATGCCATGCGCGACTTCCCCCTAGTTCCATCCATTAACGTTGCATTGCAAAATGTTGGCAGCCATGCCTTGCAAGAGGCATGCGGCTCAGCCACAATCCATGTGCGCCCAACAACACGCATATCATTATGGCCAAAGGCAACAACGCTCACAAAAAGGAAGTCAAAAAGCCGAAGAAGGAAAAGCCCAAGCCAGCACCTGCAGGCCGCAAGAGCTAGGACTGGCGGCTTGAGGAGCAGTGGATGATATGCTGCTCGGTTTTATGATGAAGGAGTAATCGTTGCCATGCAGGCAATGAGGATTTTTCCATGCACTGGCGCATTCATCCAGAAGTTCATGGAGTGTAAAACCTGAGGACAAAAAAGAGCGGCCATTGCTGGCCGCCCTCGTGGTTTTGGGGTTGTGATGGATGAGGCGCCAGTTGCGGCGCAGCCGGGCTACTTTAGTAGCGGTAGTGATCGGTCTTGTAAGGGCCTTCGACGGGGACGCCGATGTAGTCGGCCTGTTCCTTGGAGAGGACGGTGAGTTTGACACCGATCTTGGCGAGGTGGAGGCGGGCGACTTCTTCGTCGAGCTTCTTTGGAAGCACGGTCACACCGACGGGGCGGGTGTCCTTGGTTTCCCAGAGTTCGATCTGAGCGAGGGTCTGGTTGGTGAAGCTGTTGCTCATCACGAAGCTCGGATGGCCGGTGGCGCAGCCGAGGTTCACAAGGCGGCCTTCCGCCAGCATGAAGATGCTGTTGCCTGCCGGGAAGGTGTACTTGTCCACCTGAGGCTTGATGTTGAGGCGCTTGACGTCCGTGCGGGCGTTGAGCTTGTCGACCTGGATCTCGTTGTCGAAGTGACCGATATTACACACGATGGCCTGGTCCTTCATCTTCTCCATGTGGGCGAGGGTGATGATGTCCTTGTTGCCAGTGGTGGTGACGTAGATGTCGCCGTAGCCGAGGGTGTCTTCGATCGGCATCACGCGATGGCCTTCCATGGCGGCCTGAAGGGCACACACAGGGTCGATTTCGGTGACGATGACCTGGGCGCCCATGCCGCGAAGGGCAGCTGCGCAGCCTTTGCCCACGTCGCCGTAGCCGCAGACGACGCCGACCTTACCGGCGATCATGACGTCGGTGGCACGCTTGATGCCGTCGAGGAGGGATTCGCGGCAGCCGTAGAGGTTGTCGAACTTGGACTTGGTGACGCTGTCGTTCACGTTGATGGCGGGGAAGAGCAGCTTGCCGGCCTTGGCCATTTCATAGAGGCGGTGGACGCCGGTGGTGGTCTCTTCGGAGACGCCCTTCAGATCTTTGACGATCGTGTGGAAAATGCCGGGCTGGTTCTTGGCGATGTCCTTGAGGAGGTCCTTGATGACCTTCACTTCGTGGTTGTCGGAGGGGGAGTCGACCCACTTGTCGCCGTTTTCCATCTCATAGCCTTTGTGGATGAGGAGGGTGACGTCGCCACCGTCGTCGACGATGAGCTGCGGGCCTTTGTCTCCTGGGAAGATGATGGCCTTCCAGGTGCACCACCAGTATTCTTCGAGGGTCTCGCCCTTCCAGGCAAAGACAGGGGTGCCGGTGGCGGCGATGCCAGCAGCAGCGTGGTCCTGAGTCGAGAAGATGTTGCAGGAGGCCCAGCGGACATCAGCACCGAGTTCCTTGAGCGTCTCGATGAGCACGCCGGTCTGGATGGTCATGTGCAGGGAGCCGGTGATGCGGACGCCAGCGAGAGGCTTCTTGGGGCCGTACTTCTCGCGGGTGGCCATGAGGCCTGGCATTTCGCTCTCGGCGATGTCGAGTTCTTTGCGGCCGAAGTCGGCGAGGGCGATGTCTTTTACTTTATAGTCTGACATGAGGTGTGTGTGGTGGGTTCGGGTTAGGGTGAAATGGAACGGATCAACGTATCAGGATACGTTGATATGTTCCAAATAGATGCCTTGATGTCAAACGGGGATTTATCTGGCTGAGACGGACCGTTTGAAGCTGACCACCATGAAACTTGCCTCTCTCTTTGCCTGCCTTTGCCTTGCTGCCTCCGTCCACGCAGAAGATCTTCACCCTGCGGCGGACGCGGCAGGTTTCGTCCCGCTCTTCAATGGCAAGGACCTCGCGGGCTGGAAAACGACGGGGAACTGGGTCGTGGAGGCTGATGGCAGTGTCTCGCTGCACCCGCGTGAGGGGGAGAAAGGCTGGCAGCGGTATGATGCCTACATCGCCACGGAGAAGTTGTACGGCGACTTCGTGCTGGACCTGGAATTCAAGATCAACGCCAAGGGCAACAGCGGAGTGTTCATGCGCGTGGGCGACATGAAGGAGCCGGTGAAGACGGGCTTTGAGGTGCAGATTTTGGACACCTATGGACTCGAAAAACCGGGGCATCATGACTGCGGCGGAATTGTGGGTGGCATTGGCCCTTCCAAGAACATGGTCAAACCCGCCGGCGAGTGGAACCGGTACACCATCACGGTCAAAGGCCGCAGTGTGAAGGTGGTGTTCAATGGCGAGCAGGTCATCGATGCCAGCCTGGACGACATCAAGATGGCGGACCGTCCGAACCTGGGCCACATCGCTTTTCAAGATGAGGCGCTGCGTGTGTGGTATCGGAATGTGCGGATCAAGGAGCTGAAGTAGCATGCCGCTGTCTTCAGCAGAAAATCACCGCCGCAGTTTCAGCACGGCCTCGCGGGCGCGGATGAGGAATTCTGGCTTTGATTCGTCCTCTTGAAGGCGGATGGGCTCGCCGAAGGTGACGCTGCCGAGAACGGGGACGGGCAGGACTTCGCCTTTGGGGAGGATGCGGTTGAGGTTTTCCATCCACACGGGGACGAGTTGCACATCGGGCCGCTTTTTGGCGAGGTGGAAGAGTCCGGGCTTGAAGGGCTGCGGCTCGGGAGTGGTCTGGCGGCCGCCTTCGGGAAAGAGGATGAGGGAGTGGCGGTCTCCCATGGCCTGGACCATTTCGACCAGCGGATTGGCCTCAGGTGTGGGCTTTTTGCGCTCGATGAGAACGGCATTGAATACATGGCAGGCCAGGAAGGGACGCACGCGGCCGACCGACCAGTAGTCTTTGGCACCGACCATGCGGGTGACGGCGCGGACGGGGGCAGGCAGCGAGGCCCAGAGCACGGGACCGTCGAGGTTGCTGGTGTGATTGGCGAAGTAAACCCGCTGCACCAACTCCGGCGCGCAACCCTGCCAGCGGGCGACGGAACCAGAGAACACACGCAGCGATCCGGCGATGAGACTGCGAATCATGTGCAGAAGATGTGCGAAGAAGTAGAGGTTGTCACGCGGCTTGCTTGTTCGTAGTGATTCACTCTCACGCGCATGCCAAATTCCACCCCTGCCCCTCCCGACTCATCCACCTGGATGACAGCGCTGGCCGAGTTCCTGATGGAAGAGCCGGCGATTGAATCGATCCGGTTGAATCCAGAGTCGAAACGAGTCGAGATGGCCACCCTGGGTCAGGTGGATGGCGAGCTGCTGCAGGCGAAGCTCTCCGAAGTGCTGCGGGCGGTGGACGCCCGGTGGCTGAAGCAAAACAGCCAGGTGCCGCCGAGCAGCGGGATGCTGGATGTGCAGCAGAAGGCGGACGGGGCCTTTGTGCTTGAAAAACCTTCCTGCCCAACGGCACCGAAGTTCTGGAAATGGCGCGACTTTGCCTGGCCGGAGCCGGATGAGATGGAGCAGGAGAGCGACAATGAGTGGCGCGTGCTGGCGCTGCAGGCGGGACTGTGCGCCGTGACACTGGTGGCGGGCTACATCACCGAGCGTTTCTTTTCCGCACCGGCGTGGCTGCCGAAAAGCTTGTTCGCCATCTCGCTGATTTCAGGCGGCTGGGATGCGGCGAAGGACACCTGGGAAAACCTGCGCGAGGGGAGGCTCGATGTGCATTTCCTGATGCTGGCCGTGGCCACGGGTGCGGTGTCGATTGGCGCGTGGGAGGAGGGCGCGCTGCTGCTGTTCCTGTTTTCGACCTCGGGTGCGCTGGAGCATTTTGTGATGTTCCGCACGCACCGGGAGATCAATGCGCTGACGAAGGCGGCACCCAAATTTGCGCATGTGCTGCAACCCGACGGAACGACGGCGGACCGTGGCGTGCAGACGCTGCAGGTGGGCGATGTGATCGTGGTGAAGCCGGACGAGCTCTTCGCCGTGGATGGCACGGTCATTGAGGGCTCGACGGCGGCGGATGAATCGACGCTGACCGGCGAGGCGCTGCCGATCGCCAAGGAGAAGGGTGCATCCATCTACGGGGGCACTTTGAACCAATGGGGGATGGTGCAGGTGCGTGTGGACCGGCTGGCCACGCAAAGCGCGCTGGCAAAAATCATCACGATGATCCAGACCGCGCAGCATCTGCGCGCGCCGAGCCAGCGGTTCACGGACCGCTTTGGCACGCGGTACACGCTGCTCACGCTCGGGGTGGTGGCGCTGATGTTTTTCGTGTGGTGGCTGGGCTTTGGCATTCCGCCGCTGGAAAATACCGCCGCTTCAAAGTCTTCGTTTTACCGCGCCATGACGCTGCTGGTGGTGATGAGCCCCTGCGCGCTGGTGCTTTCGATCCCTTCGGCCATTCTGGCGGCGATTGCCTGGGGGGCGCGACGCGGGGTTCTGTTCCGTGGTGGTGCTGCGATTGAAAAGCTTGCCGAGGTGAATGTCATCGCCATGGACAAGACGGGGACGCTGACGGAAGGCGAGCTGAAGGTGACGAAGATCGAAAGCTTCCCCGCCGGCCGGGAGGAGGACGTGCTGCGGATCGCCGCGAGCCTGGAAGCGAATTCGAACCATCCCATCGCGCGTGCGGTGACGCAGTATGCCAAGGCGCAGGGCATCGTGGTGGAAAAGCTGGCCGAGTTTCAATCCATCGCCGGCCAGGGGCTGCGCGGGCGCACGGCCGCTGGGCTGAGCTATGTGGGACGGCGCGAACTCGTCAAAGACAGCGCCCTGGGGGAGGTGCTGGCCGGGGTGCCGGACGCACCGCTGGGCTTCAGCGAGGTCTGGGTGGTGCATGAACAGATCGTGGGCCGGGTGCTGCTGAAGGATGAGATCCGGGCCGGCAGCCGGGCCGTGCTGGAAAAACTGGCCGCCGATGGCGTGCGCACGATCATGCTGACCGGTGACCGCCGTGCGGCGGCGATCGAGGTGGGGGAGAAACTCGGCATCGCTGAAGTGCGCGCTGGATTGCACCCGGAGGACAAGGTGGCCGCGATCCGCGAACTGACGCTGGCCGGCCACAAGGTGGCGATGATCGGGGATGGTGTGAACGATGCGCCGAGCCTGGCGGCAGCCTACGTATCCGTGGCGATGGGGGCGCGAGGCAGCGACGCCGCGCTGGAGCAGAGCGACGTGGTGCTGATGCAGGACAAGATCGAAAAACTGCTGTCCGCACGGCGCATCAGCCAGCAAGCGCGGCGCATCATTCAGCAAAATCTGGTCATTTCCCTGGGCAGCGTGATCGTGATGGCGGTGGCGTCCTTGTTCGGCGTCGTACCCCTCACGCTGGGCGTATTGACGCATGAGGGCAGCACAGTGGTGGTGTGCTTAAACAGCCTGCGGCTGTTGTTTGAGAAGGAATGAAGCCGCCTGCCATTTTTCATCTGCGTAACTCCGTGCTGGACGATTCCCCCCTTTTCTTCATAGAGTATTCAAAATTCTGGCATGCGCATTCTCTCCAAAGTCCTCTGGACCCTCGCTTTCCTCGTCGCCACTTTTGTCTGGATGGTGCTCTTTGAGCACGGATTCAGCATGAAGGGTCTGACGGAAGGAACGGGAGCGGAGCTGCGTGGCATCGCCGCATGGTTTGGTGGCGGGAAAAAATAACCGCCGCCCACTTACATTCAAACACGTCAAGAACCCCCAGCATTATGATCGTTCAGGAAGCAGAACTCGACCCCAAGTACCAAGCCCTTTGGAAAAAAGCCCTCATTTCCGCCGAGCGGAAAAACTGGGATTATGTGATCGACCAGGTGCTGCCCATCGTGACGGCCAACGTCGGATTTCTGGACGGCCGGAAACTGCTGCGCAGCGCTGAAGGCGAAGCCACCGGTGGCAGCGGCGGCAAGAAGTTCAGTTTTGGTCTGGGCGGCCTCAAGCCAAGCTCCAAAAAAGAGCCGGCCGAAGCCATTGCAGACATGGAAGAGAACGTGTTCCGCAAGGACCCCTTCAACCTCAACGCGAATGAGCAGCTCTATGACATCGCGATGAAGATGAATTTCCCGGAGCTGGCCGCGTTTGCCCTGGAGACCATCCGCGCCGGGCATCCTGAGAACACCAAGCACATGCACAAGCTGGCGCAGCATTACATGGCCCATCAGCAGCCGGAGCTGGCCGCTGAAGTGTACCGCCTGATCTCCGTGGTCAATCCGCGTGACATGGAAGCCAAGCAGGGGGAAAAGAACGCCGCCGCGCAAAGCTCCATCAAAAATCAGGGCTGGGGCTCCGCGAACTTCAAGGATGCGATGAAGGACTCCGGCGAGGCCGCCAAGCTGGAAATGCTCAGCCGCCAGGGCATGACGCAGGAGCAGATGGAGCAGTTCCTGGCAGAAACTATCGAGCAATACAACGCCGACCAAGGGAACATCGTCATCGTCAAGCGCATGTCGGATCTGTATGAGCGCCTCGGCCAGCTCGATACGGCGCTGATGTTTTACGATTACGCCCTCACTCTGAACGCCGGTGACGTGGCCCTGCAGCGCAAGGTGGAAATCCTGCGTGACAAGGTGCAGGAACAGAAGATCGCGGATTATGAGCGCGAGATCGAAACTGATCCTGATGCGCCCGACATTGACGACAAACGCGCGCAGCTGGCCGAAATCCGCCGTCAGCGTGCGAGTGTGGTCATCAGCGAGGCGAAGACCCGTGTGGACCGCAACCCGACCGACAAAGGACTGCGCTACGAACTGGGCCAGGCCTACTTCAACGCAGGCATGTATGGCGAGGCACTGCCGGAGCTGCAGCAGGCGAAGTCGAACCCCAACATGCGCATCAAGGCGATCCTCATGCTGGGACGCTGCTTTGAGCGCAAAAACATGAACGACCTGGCAAAAACCTCGCTGCTGGAGGCCTCCAAGGAGCTTCTCGTCATGGACGCCACCAAAAAAGAGGTGCTCTACGAGCTGGCCAACGTGCTGGAAAAAATGGGCGACAAGGCGGGAAGCCTGGACGCGCTGAAGGAAATCTACAACGCCGACTACGGCTACCGGGATGTGGCGCACCGAGTGGAGTCCTCCTACTCATAACTGATCTTTTCAGGTCTCCCCTGCTGACACCCCGTTTCGTATTCCGAAACGGGGTGTTTTTTGTTTGCCTCCAAATGGTACTGGAAAGCCGGGGCACGTCCGCCATCTTGCGGGCTGATGATATTCGAATTTCTCGCCGCCACCGACGTCTGGACCACAATCAAAGACGGTGCGCCCGTCGTTCTCGCCCTGATCCTGATCGAGGGTCTGCTCTCCGTGGACAACGCGCTGGCGATCGCCGCGATGGCATCCCATCTGGATGAAAAGCAGCGCAAGATGGCGATGAACATCGGCTACATCGGCGCCTATGGTTTTCGCATCGTGGCGCTGCTGACCGCCAGCATCATCATGGACAACCACTGGCTGATGCTGGTGGGTGCGCTCTACCTCGTGTGGCTGATGTGCGCGCATTTTGCGGAGCAGGAGGAAGGTGATGAGGACGGGACGGTGAAGGCAGCCCAGCACAGCTTTGGCAAAACGATTGCGATGATCGCTTTTCTCGATCTGAGCCTGAGCTTTGACAACGTGGTCGCCGCCGTGGCCTTCGCACGCGACAGCAAGGTGCTGGTTTATGTTGGTGTGACACTCGGCATCATCACGCTGCGACTGGTGGCCGGTTACTGCATCAAGCTGCTGGCGCGGCAGCCCTGGCTGGAGCACACGGCATTTCTGCTGGTGGGCTTTGTGGGTCTGCTGCTGGGGCTGGAACTTTTTTGGGACCAGAGCGTCAAACAGGTCGTCGAAATCGGTGGTGTCAGCCTTATCAGCGAGGCGGGCGGGCATTACCACATTGCGAAGGCGGTTAAATTTGCCGGCATCATTGGAATCATTCTGGTGCACCTGGCGTATGAGAAAAACGCGGCGGTCAAAGGCGTGGTGCGCCCGGTGATGCGCCTGCTGCTGCTGCCTGCGCGATTGATTTCTGGTGTGGTCGGGGCTGTCTTTTCTGTGATCTCCTGGCCGTTTCGTGCCGTGTGGTCTGCCGTGACCCAAAAATAAGAATCCCCCGGCTGTGAGGCCGGGGGACTCCGTGAATCATGTGATAGCGTTTTCCGTTACAGATTTACGGAAAGGGAGCGTGGAGACGCTCGGAGGCGGCTTGAGGACAAGCCGCCCTACCTCGCGGTGGGCGAAGCCTGTCTGTTACTGCTTCGGCTTGGTGAGCATTTCGAAGTCGTCGCTGCGGAAGGGTGTCACTGGCAGGCCGTCGATGCTGTAGAGATTGCAGACAGGATTGTCGGACCATGCGTAGCGGACGGCCACGGGTTTGGCGACGCCCTTGGCGCTGACTTCGAGCTTGTCTTTGCCGGTGATTTTCGCCTGGGCCCAGACCCATTTTTTGTCTTCGCCGCAGACCACGAAGCCCTTCACTTCCGGAACATCCACCGTGCGCAGGCTGCTGCCGAAGGTGTCGAGGGTCACGATGACTTTGTCTCCTGCGAACTCGGCGGCTTTGAACTCGGGGCTGCGATAAGGCAGCTTCATGCCATAGTCCTTCACCAGCGCCAGTCGGGCGAGACGCTCGGCCACATCACGCTTGTTTTTGGGATGAATGTCATTGGCCTCACCGAGGTCGATGATGACGGCCTGGCCACCGTTTTTGATGGCGTTCTGGGTTTTCGTCTGGCTCTCGCGCAGCTCGGCCCATTGGCTGGCCGTGGCCTGCCCGGCGTCGGTTTTTTCGCCCATGAAGTCAGCCAGCTGCACCCAGTAGAAGGGGAAATCTCCCTGCTTCCATTCATTGCGCCAGTTCTGGATCATGAAGGGGAAGAGGCTGGCGTACTCGTAGGCACGTCCGGCATTGCTTTCGCCCTGATACCAGATGGCTCCTTTGATGCCATAGCCGATGGTGGGGAGGAGTGCGCCGTTGTAGATGTTGCCGGGGCGGGCATTGCCGCGCAGCCAGGCATCAGGTGGGGCAGGAGCGCGGGCGGTGAAGGGTTTGCCGGCTTTCCTGGCTTCATCCGCCTGCTTCTTCCAGTTGGCGAGATCGGCGTCATACTTGGTCTTGGCTGCGGGGGAAGTGAGGAAGGCCTCGTTCTTCTTCGTGTTTTCCATCAGCAGCTTGAAGCGTGCGTCTTTTTCGAGTTCGCCGCGATTCACCCATGCCTCGGCAGCACTGCCGCCCCAGGCGTTGTTGATCAGACCCACGGGCACATCGAGCATGTTGTGCAGGACGCGGCCATAGAAGAAGCCGACGGCGCTGAAGCCGCCGACGGTTGCAGGCGAGCATTCTTTCCACTCCCCCTTGAAGTCCTTTTGCGGCTCCTGAATGCCTACGTTTGGCACCGTGATGAGGCGGATGTTCGGATACTTCGCGGTGGCGATCTCCAGATCGGCGTCCCAGCTGGAACCGACATTCCACTGCATGTTGGACTGGCCGGAGCAGATCCACACCTCGCCGACGAGCACGTTTTTGAGCTCCTTGGCGGTGGTGCCTTTGATCGAAATCGTGGCGGGTTTCGCGTTGGCGGGCACGGGATCGAGTTTCACGGTCCATTTGCCATCGGCGCCGGCCTTGGTGGTCTTGGTTTGGTCTCCAAATTTCACGGTCACTTCGGTGCCGGGAGCATCCCAGCCCCAGAGCGGATTGGTCTGCTTTTGCTGCAGGACCATGTTGTCGCCAATGATGGCGGGGAGTTTGAGTTCAGCGCGGGCAGTACATGCCAGCGCAGCGAGTAGGGTGGTAAGTGAGAGGAGTCTCATGGATGGGTAAAAAGCAGGACGGAACAAACGCAGCCCGAGGCTGGGTTTCAACAAAGTTTCCATCTTCCTGAGTCAGGCCTGAGCCACCCGCTTGAACCAGCTTCGGAGGCATGGTTCATTTCACGGTGGCCTGCGCCGTTCTGGCTTTCTTCACATCCATCTGTTTTTCAGCTTTTTTCTCCGGCGTCCACAGCTTCCAGATGGGGAGCATGCTGCTGGTGGTCTGGGCGGTGGCGGGTGAGGCACGCTCCATGATGGTGACGTAATCGGACTGATTGACAGCCATTGCCTGGAAAGTTTCCGAACGCTCAAATAGCTTTTGATAGGCCTGCTGTGCCGCATCAGCCTGACCTTTGAGTTTGTGATGATTCGCGATTTTGGATCCCAGATCCAAAGCAACGGCCCGCTGCTCCTCGATTTTTATGTCGATGACTTCCACTTTGCGCTTCAATGAGACGATTCGTGACTGCATGTCCTGCTGGATTTCTTGTGAAGCTGAATCGAGCAGATGCTTAGCCTTGGCTATTTTTTCATCGACAGCCATGACCTCGGGATGGTCCGCCTTGTGGCTCTTCAGCAGGTAGTCCCTATCATTTCTCAGCACAAAAAGCTCGCCCTGCGTCTTGATATAAATTTGCTCCATCTCTGACAAATTGCCGCCCTGAAAATTGCGATTCACCACCTTGCTTTGCGCCAGATTGGAAGGCGAGATGTTCATCTGGGTGAGTTCCAGATCCATGATTTCGGTGTGAGCCTGCTCACGCTGTGATTCGAGAGACGTGAGGAGAACCGCCGCCTTGTTGTTGCCATTGGTGATGACAAGAAGGTTGTTTTCGCGCTGAAAACTTTCCAGGGCTTGGATTTTATCCTCCATCTCCTTCCGCTTTGTCACTGTCTCCTGCATGAACCTGTTTAGAACTTTGCCTTGCGTCTGCTCCCGAACACTTTGGCGGAAGGCGATGAACTCATCCAGCAACGCGTCGATATAAATCCGGGCATACTTCGCATCATCACCCGTCCCCATGACTTGAATGATGCCGCTGCCCTTGGTCTGGGATGCGTGGACCTCCACTTTGTGATCCGTCATATCAGGATGCAAAGCGCGCACTCGCTCAACTGCTCTGCGCTGCATCTCCGTGCTTTCGAGCGTTTCGATGATCGTGCCGTAAAAGTCCTGCCTTTGCTCCTGCCATTGGGGGGATTCAGTCGCCCCCATATTTGGACCCGAGACGAGCTTTGCCGTGCTGCGATACAGCGGCGGCTGGGGCACGAAGTCCACCTTGGTGGCGGCGAGCACTGCCAGCAAAACAACGACGACTGCAAGCACGCTCAGAGCGCCCATGCCAATGCGACCGCGCCAGCGGTTTGTCTTGATGAGGGCCTGCACGCGCTGCTTCACACCGTCGTTGCCGAACATGGTCACGCCGAGACCGCTTTTCATGCGTGAGGGCAGGCCTGCGGCGATTTCGACGAGAGTGCGTGCATACTCCGGCGCATGCTCGGCGTCGCTCACAGCCAGGTCATCCGCCGCGTGCTCTGTTTCGATGCGAAGTTGTTTCCGCGCCAGCCAGGCCAGTGGCTGCCACCACCAGAGGCAGAGCACGGCCTGAGAGAGCCACTGCCACAGCCAATCACCGCGCTGCCAGTGCGCGGCCTCGTGTCGAAGCACTGCGCTAAGGCGGCTCTCATCCCACGAGGCGGATTCGGCGGGCAGCCAGATGACGGGTTTGCGCCAGCCTGTGAGCATGGGTGACGTCAGCTCACTCGCCAACCGATATGCCGTCCCGTCTGGCAGTCCGGCTTCGCTGCCGATTTTCTGCATCATTCGCGATGCGGCACTGCAGCGCCGGCTGAGGGCACGCAGACCCAACAACACCCCAACTACACGGAGACAGAACCACAGTGCCGCCATGCCCAGCCAGAAACACACCGCCCATCTGTCAAAACCATCTGCGATCTTTTCCCATGCACTTTTCTCCGGAAGTTCGAAGAGCGGCAGTTCCACCACGGTCGTTTCGAGCTGAAGCGCCGGAGTCACGTCCACCTGCCATTCCATGACAGCCACTGGCGGCGTCAGATCGGGCATCAGCCTCCATGCGCCGACAATCAACAGCGCCACGACACCCAGCCGCCAAACCGCGCTGCGTGACCGGGCGGAGCGGTGTCGCAGCCCCATGGCAGCCGCCGCTGCCACGCAGAAGACTGCAGCGCTGGTGATGAAGGCGGAAACGAGGAGAGCCAGACCTTTATGCAGAGACAGCGTCAGCAGAGCATGATTGATGAAAGTGTTCATGGCTTGCGTGCCTCCTCGATGAGTTGAATAAGCTTTTGCGCCTCTTCAGCGCTGAGTTTCACATTTCGCTGTCCGAGAAGGGCCAGTGCGGCCTCGCCGACAGAATTGTCGAACAGCTGATTCACCATTCGCGTCAGCACGCCCGCCCTGGCCTTCTTGGTCGAGACAGGAAGCGAGAACCAATCCCTTCCGTTTTCCTGGGTCTTCACCAGCAGGTCTCTTTCGACGAGCAGGCGCAAAATCGATCTTACCGCCGAGTAAGTCGGCGCGTCCGGCAGCTTTTCCTCGATCTCACGAGCGGAAACCCGTTCGTGCTTCATCATGATTTCAATCACCTGCCGCTCGCGGCGGCTCAACTCATTGGAATGTTTTTCGTCCCACATGAGTGTTGATTTTTCAACACCTTTGGCGATTCGTCAAGCGTGATGTTGAAATTTCAGCAGGCCATGCCGGACGGCCGATGACTGGGGTACTGGATGATGATGGAAGTCAGCGCTTGAAACCCTGACGCTTTCATCCCATTTGCAGGTCGCGGGCAGGCATGCGATTCAGCGTGGACCATGCGCTTCCGGCCTCATGACTGATGATTGAAATGGATTCCAGAGAACCAGGCAGCTTCCTCCCGAAGAGTGTCAGCAAGCCCGTGAAGACGGGCCATGGCATCAAGATCGGCATCTTCGCCGGCATTCATGGGGATGAAGAGGCGGGCACGCTGGCCACGCATGAACTCATCGAGTGGGCTGCTGAGAGGCCGGAGGAACTGCATGACTATGAGCTGCATTTCTTCCCGATCTGCAATCCCTCAGGGCGAACGCTGGGCACAAGGCACAGCCACAGCGGGCTGGATTTGAACCGTGAGTTTTGGTTTGGCTCCACTGAGCCGGAGGTCGTCTATTTGGAAGCTGAGCTGCGGCGTGAGCGCTATGACGGGATCATCTCGCTGCACTCTGATGACACGTCTGACGGCTGCTATGGATTCGTCAGCGGTGCGCTGCTGAGCGAGCATCTGCTGGAACCTGCGCTGCAGGCCGCGAGTGAGTTTTTGCCGCGCAACGAGCAGCACATCATCGATGGCTTCCTGGCCTCACGTGGCATCATCAAGGAAGGCTATCTCGGCATCCTCAGCGCGCCGCCAGAGCAGCGGCCGCATGCGCTGGAGATTGTGTTTGAGACGCCTGCGCTGGCGCCGATGGACGCGCAGGTGAAAGCGGCGGTGGCGGCGGTGAAGAGGATTCTGGTGGAGTATCGTGAACTGCAGGCGTATGCGGCGAATCTTTGACCTGTTGAAGGTCCCCTCACCGCCCCTGCTTCACACGCAGCAGTTTTTCTCCTGCCGCGTTGAGCGTCTCAAGCTGCTTGGCGTAATGGAAGCGGATGAAGCGGTGTTCGGGTTCGCGGAAGAAACTGGAGCCGGGGACGCCGGCGACGCCGACTTCGCGGACGAACCATTCGGCGGCTTCGGTGTCGGTGGGGAAGCCGAGGGATGAGATGTCCATGAGGACGTAGTATGCGCCGTGGGGCTCGGTGAATGGGAGGCCGGTGGCGCGGAGGTGATTGAGGAAGATGTCCCGCTTCTCGGTGTAGAGATCGCGCAGGCCGTGGTAGTAGCTGTCAGGCAGTTCGAGTCCGGCGACGGCGGCCTCCTGCAAGGGTGCTGCGGCACCGACGGTGAGGAAGTCGTGCACCTTGCGCGCCTGCGCGATGATGTGCGGCGCGGCCTGCACGTAGCCGAGGCGCCAGCCGGTGATGGAGTAGGTTTTGGAGAGTGAATTGCACACGATGACGCGCTCCGCTGCGCCGGGAAGGGAGTGCATGTATACGTGCTCATGCGGTGCGTAGACGATGTGCTCGTAGGGCTCGTCGGTGATGACGAAGGCATCGTGCTTTTCGGCAAGATCGAGGATCATCTGCAACTCGGCACGGGTGAAGACTTTGCCGGTGGGATTGGAGGGATTGCAGACGATGATGGCTTTTGCCCCCTGCGCAAAGGCGCGGGCGAGCTCATCGGGATCAAAGCCGAACTGCGGCGGGCGGAGGGGCACGTAGATGGGTTCGGCCCCGGAGAGGATGGCGTCTGCGGCGTAGTTTTCGTAGAAGGGTGAGAAGACGATGACTTTGTCCCCGGGCTCGCAGCAGGTCATCATGGCGCACATCATGGCCTCCGTGCTGCCGCAGGTGACGACGAGGTTTTGATCTGGATCGACGGGGGTGCCGGAGAAGTGGGTGATCTTTTTGGCGAGCGCCTGGCGGAAGCGCGGCGCGCCCCAGGTCACGGCGTATTGATGGAAGGGGCCGCGGGTGGCGTGTTCCAATGCGGCGAGGAGTTCCTCCGGTGGATTGAAGTCGGGAAAGCCTTGGGAAAGATTGATCGCGCCGTGCTGATTGGAGAGGCGCGTCATCGCGCGAATGACGGATTCGGTGAAGGCGTGGAGGCGGCGGGAAGTTGCAGGCATCCTTGCGATTTGGGCGAGAAGCCGCCAACGTGCAACCAACCAATCTGACCCACATGCGCTGCCGCTGATCATGCCTCCTGAACCCTCCCCTCCGCCACAGCTCAAAGAATGGTTTGATGCCACCCGCTATCGGGCCATCGCCAAGGAACTCGCCAGCATCGCGCCGAAATTTCGTGCGGATGATTTCATGAAGACTGTGCTGGATGGACTTGAAGCCCGCAGCCTGATGCAGCGGGTGCATCAGTGCGCGGTGGCGGTGGATGCGGCGCTGCCGGGGACGTATCAGCAAAAGGTCCGCGCGCTGCAGAAGCTGGCGCCGCGCATCGGCCATGAATTCGTGACGATCTTTCTCGGCGATTTCGTGGCGACGTACGGCCTTGATGATTTCGATTTCTCCATGGAGGCGTTGAGGTTTTTCACGGTCTTTGGCTCGGCGGAGTTTGCGGTGCGACCGTTCATTCTGGCGGATCAAAAACGTGCGTTGCAAATGATGCACGAATGGACGGCTGACCCGGATGATAAGGTGCGCCGCCTCGCCAGCGAGGGATCACGGCCGCGCCTGCCCTGGGGCATGCGTTTGCAGGCGCTGGTGCGCGACCCCGAGCCGACGGCGAAGATTCTGGAGGCGCTGAAGGATGATGACTCGCTGTTTGTGAGACGATCGGTGGCCAATCATTTGAATGACATCACGAAGGATCATCACGACTATGTTTTGCAGCGGCTCGAAGCGTGGGATCTTGAACGCGAGCACCTGAAGTGGATCGCGAAGCATGCGTGCCGCACGCTGATCAAGCGCGGGCATCCGCGTGCGCTGAAGCTCTTTGGCTTTGGCAAAAAGGCGGAGGTCACGGCAAAGCTGGCGGCTTCTCCTTCACGCCTGGAACTTGGGCAGCGGCTTACGTTGACGGCTGCGCTCACTTCCACCTCAAGCCGTTCGCAGCGACTCGCGATCGATTACGTGGTGCATTACGTCAAAGCCAGCGGAGGCAGCGCGGAGAAGGTTTTCAAGTGGACCGAGATCGACCTTCCAGCGCACGCTGAAATCGAACTCGTCAAATCGCAGGTGGTGCGCGATTTCACGACGCGGAAACACTACTCAGGCAGGCACCGAGTGGAGTTGCAGGTGAATGGGCAGCGGGTGGCGGAGACGATGTTTGTCCTGGCCTGAATGTGCCTCCAGGCTCAGCGGTAGAAGGTTTCGAGAATCAAGGTGCAGAGCGCCTGACGATACGTGGCATCTGCGGCATCGCCGGCAGGCCAGTTGGGACGGCCGCGTTTGAAGGAGCCGTCCGGCTGCTGGGCTGCGAGGATTTGCGGCATGACCTGCGAGGCGAAGGTCGTCCACTCGGCCCCGCCATTGAGGAAGAGCGCATTGCTATAGCCATGCCAGCAGTAGAGATTGCAGTTTTTTTCCCAATCCGGGGGCTCGGCCTGGAGGAAGCCTGAGATGAATTTGACGCCTTTTTTAGCGGCTGGTGTGCTTTTTCCAGCAAGCATGAGATGGCCTGCCGCAGCGCCACCACTGAGGCTCCATTGGTTGTAATGTGCTTCGCGGCTGGCACCGCCGAAGCCACCGTCCTTGGTTTGAACGGAGTCGATGTAGGACAGCGCTTTTTTGATGCAGGACTCCAGCCCGTCGATCTTCAAGCTGGTGGCCTTGGCGACATTGAGCGCCTGGAAATGCCAGTTGGCCAAAGACAGATCTGAACCGCTGCCTGGATTGTAAACGATGGTTTCGCCGCCGTAGGTCCAGGAGCCGCGACTGGTCTGCTGGCTGATGATTGTCTTCATGGCTGTATCAAAGGACTCTCGCAGTCCAGGAAGGCTTTTTGAACCCAAGCGGGCCGTGATATAGGCTTCGCCAACGGCAACGGTGGCAATGGCATGCTCGTAGGTTCCAGCTCCGCCACCACCCTGCCCCTGCCATTTTTCGCTAAAAATGCCGCTGGGGTTCTGTTTGGCGAGGGTGATCAAATAGAGCAACGCTTTCACCACAGAGTCTCCATACTCGGGAGAATCGGGTGTCTCACCGTGGCCAAGGAAACACTGGAGCACGAAGCCGGTCATCGCGCCTTTGTTGCTGCGGCCCCATGAGCCGTCGGGGTTCTGGCTGATTTTAAACAGATTCAGGGAGGTCACCACCGCTGCATCCATCTCTGGAGTGCCTCCGCCGCGGCGGATGGCCTCCAGTCGAGTGGCGGGCAGAAAGCGGGCGCGGTAAGATTCGGGGAGGCTTTTGAGAGAGGCTTCCGAAAGGCCACCGGGGGCGGTGCTTACCGGAGCATTCTGCATGGCCAGCCAATGGTCCTTGGCATAGGCCTTGTCAGGGGGACTGAGATTGTCGATGGCGATCTCAAAGTCCGCGCCGCTCTTCAGGCGGACTTTGACCGCACGCTGGGCGACATTCACGCCGACCATTTCGGCCTCGATGATCTGGCCGCTGGTATTCGTCCAGGAACGCATCTCCGCCACTGCCGCGCCGCTGAGCAGCGAGAGACTGAATGCGGCGATGCACCCTGCGCGCTTCATGATTATTTCACTGCGGCTTTGGCCTGGGCCTGGCTTTCGGCAGAGAGCTTGCTGAGTGCCAGAATGTGCGTGACGCCGGTGGAGGGAATTTTGAGGAGTACGCTGTCGCCTTGAAGTCCTGCGAATTCGGCCTCGATGGTCTTGCCTTCGGTGTTGGTCCATTTGAGGACGCCGCCGGCTGCTGCAGGCATGGCGGCCGAAGGTACGGCTGCGGGCGCTGCGCCACCGCCGGTGAGGCTGGCGCCTTCGGTGATCCAGGCTTTGAAAAGGTCGAGTTCGGCAGCGGTGAGTTTGTTCTTGCCTTCCGGAGGCATCACGTCGGCATCGTCATCTGGCAGTGTGCAGTTGATGAACATCGTGCTCTTCATGGCTTCGCCGGGAATGATGTTTTTTCCGGCACCGATCTGCTCGGGCAGCTTGTCATCATCGAGGGCGAGCTTGCCTTTGACCTTCTTGGTGGTGCTGTGGCAGGCATAGCACTTGGTGCGGAAGATGGGGGCGATCTGCGTTTTGTAATCGACCGCAGAAGCAGCGGTGGTGGTCAGGACAAGAGCGAAGAGAAGGCTGAATTTCATGGTTGAGTGCGACATGGAACGATCAAACGGGCGGTTTGCCTAGATTAATTTATGGATTCCGTGCGTTCAGCGAGCGGAGGGGTCGAGCTGACGCAGCTGCTGCAGGGTGGCCAGAATAGCGTCGCGCTGGGCCTGCAGGCGGCTGATGCCCAGCACAGCGCGGCTGCCGGAAAGGGTATTGAGCAAGGGGCTGGCCTCCGGCTGGGAGGAATTCCACAACACGCCGCGCATGGCGCCGGGGTTCTTGGCGGCGAGCGCGTGATAGTCTGCGTTCAAGGCCAGACGTTGTGCGGCAAGCTGAGAGCGGAGAATATCCACCACATTGCGGGATGGAGCGGGAGTCTGGGGCGGACTGGCCTGCTCACGAGCCAGCCGTGACTCCATTTCGCGGGCTTGGAGCTGCATTTTCTCGCGGGCTTTTTCTGCGGCCTCCTGCGGATCGTAGCAGGCCTCCCAGCGGAGGTCCGGGGTGGTTTTCGCGAAGGCGACTCTGACCAAGCCATCGGCGTGCCGGAGGGAAACATCCTCGGCGCTGACGGCGGTGATCTCGGCGTCGCGCAGGACTTTGCCATCGTCCAGGCTCAGCACGGGAAACTTCCTGCCCACCATGGCGCTGCGGCGCTGGGTGCGGAAACGGTCAAACTGAGCTTTGAGAGCCTTGAGCTCCTCCTGCGTCTGGGAGAGCTCCAGCTGGGTCTTTTTCAGAGTGGTCTGTACCGCCGCAAATTGCTGCATCTGTGCCTGCAGGGAGGACAAATCTGCTTGTGATTGCTCCAGGAGATGGTTGGTCTCATCGACACGGGTCTGCAGGGTCTGATTCTCGATCTGCAGAGCATCGTACTCGGTTTTTTTGACACAGCCGCCCAGCAGCAAGAGCATGGCGGCTGTCACTGGAAGAATGCGAGTAGGGTGCCTGCTCATTTCCAAAGAGAATGTAATCCTATTCAATCCCGTTTGTCACGCATCCCCTACCATGATTTTCAGAATGACGGCCTGGCCTCAAGGCTTGCATTCAAAGTATCCTAGCCGAGACTGAAAGCCCCCAAACCACCCTTTATGAGCAAAGCCTCCGTCGAAGACATCAAACTCGCCTCAGCAGGCCTCCGTGGCCAGCTGGCCGAGCAGTTCGCTGATACCAGCACCCCGAACATCCCGGAGGACTCCAACATCCTGCTCAAGCACCACGGCTCCTACCAGCAGGATGACCGCGATGTGCGCGCCGAACGCACCAAGGCGAAGCTGGACAAGGCCTGGAGCTTCATGATCCGCAGCAAGATGCCGGGCGGCCGCATCACCGCGAAGCAGTGGATGATCCATGACGACCTGTGCACCAAGGCCTTTGGCAACATGCGCCTGACCAACCGCCAGGGCATCCAGCTCCACGGCGTGCTCAAGGGTGGCCTGAAGGAAGTCATTTCCAATGTCTGCCACAGCGGCCTCAGCACCATGGGTGCCTGCGGCGACGTGGTGCGCAACACCATGGGACCGGCGGCTCCAATCAAGGACGCCGTGCACGCTGATACTCAGAAGCTTACGGAGGAAATCAGCCAGCGCTTCCTGTGGCGGAGTTCGGCCTATGCGGACATCTGGCTCGACGGCGAGAAGCTGGAGCCCAATTGGATCCAAGATCCAGAGGTGAATCCTGCCGTGCGTGAGGTGACAAAGGCCCCTGAAGGTGATGACCCGATCTACGGCAAGGTTTATCTGCCGCGTAAATTCAAGATCGGCGTGGCCATCCAGCCCTGCAACGATGCGGACATCTTCTCCCAGGACGTGGGCCTCGTGCCGCACGTGGTGGACGGTGCCGTGGAAGGCTACACGATCACCGTGGGTGGTGGCTTTGGCATGAGCCACGGCCAGCTCAGCACCCGCCCCTTCCTGGGCCAGCCGCTGCTGTATGCGAAGCGTGCGAACGTGGTGGATGCCATCGAAGCCGTCGTGACCACGCAGCGTGACCACGGCAACCGCACCGAGCGCAAAAACGCCCGTCTTAAGTACACCGTGCAGACGATGGGCCTCGACGGCTTCCGCGCCGAAGTGGTGCGCCGCCTGCCGGGCATCGAAACTTTCCCGCCGAAGGAGCTGAACTTTGACAGCGTCGAGGACAAGCTCGGCTGGCATGAGCAGGGTGACGGCAAGCTCTACTGCGCCGTGCATGTGAGCATGGGCCGCATTGTGGACCGTGAAAACGGCCCGCACTACCGCAGCGCCTTTGTGGAGCTCTGCAAGACGCTGGACCTGCCGCTGATCGTGACGCCGAACACGAACATGATCATTGCCGACGTGGCGCACGATCAAAAGGACGCCGTGGATGCCATCCTGGCCAAGCATGGAGTCATCCACGCGGACGGCATGACCCGCGCCCGCAAGGTGGCCCACGCCTGCGTGGCCCTGCCGACCTGCGGCCTGGCACTGAGCGAGTCCGAGCGTGTGCTGCCGGGCTTCATGGACAAGATCGACGAAGCTCTGCGTGAACTGGGTCTCGAAGACGAGCCGATCCTCTTCCGCATGACGGGCTGCCCGAACGGCTGCGGCCGCCCTTACAACGCCGACTTCGGCTTTGTGGGTCGCTCGCCGAACAAGTACGCGATGTTTGTGGGTGGCAGCATCCGCGGCAACCGCCTCGCCGGCCTGGAGTACAAGACCGTTCTCGGTGAAGAAGTGCCGGTGAAGGTGCGCGCCTTCCTGGAAGCTTTCAAAGCGGAGCGCAAGGATGGTGAGATCTTCGCCGACTGGTTCGCCCGCACCCGCACCACGGGTGAGGCACCGACGCCGGAGCAGTTCCACATCGAACTGGCTGAACGTGCCGCCAAGCTGGCCGAAGCCAAGACGACGGCTGCTGAGGCGGGTTAATCCTCCCAAAAGCATCGAATTCGAGGCGGCCCGCACCTAGCGGGCCGCCTTTTTTGTGGCTAAGCCGGCTGTCAATTCATCCAAAAGTAGGCCACAATCCTCCAAAAAATTTGCCAAACATCCAATAAAAGGCACTATCCCTCCAAATGAGCACGCCCGTGATCCTCTTTGGTGATTCCCTCCGGGAAGCAGCGAAACCTTGGTTGGAGGAGCTGGGGAAATCAGACAGGGACCGCATGCTGAGGCTGCTCAAGCTCTCCATCACGGAGAAAACCCGGCTGTCCGAGGCGCTGACCCAGCTATTCCCCGGCGAGGACACCCAGACCGCCCTCGCCAATCTGACCCGCTTGCGCAACCGCCTCAACGATGCCGGTGAGGCTCTGGGCCTGAGCTTCAAGGTCGATACCCAGAAGAAGAGCCCGCCCACAGAGCGTGCAGTGTGGTTCACGGGACCGGATGCGGCGGTGCTGCGCGCCACCCGCTTCTCCCAGCAGGCCACGGCGGACATTGAGGGAAAACCCTTCATTCCTTCCAAAGGCATCGCCACCACGGGCAAAGCCATGGAGGGAAAGAAAATCTTCGTCCGCTTTTTTGTCTCGTATGCCCGGGCCAACAAAGACCTGGCGGACAGCTTGGTGGCCGAACTTAAAGACCAGTTTGGCTGCTCCAAACGCTATGAAGTCGAGCTTTGGATGGATCGGGACACCACCGTTGGAGATCGCTGGCACGAACGCATTCAAGAGGCCCTGCGGGCATCGGACTTTGGACTGCTGCTCATCGGCCCCAAGTTTCTGACGCGAGACTACATCCGAGAACATGAGCTGCCTCACTTCATGCAGGATAAAAAACCCATCCTTCCCGTGGGCCTGATCAAAGTGGACTTTCAGCATCAGGATTTGCTGGGACTGGCGGAGCATCAGATCTTCCGCCTGCCGGGGAAGAACGACAGCGCACGCTTTTACGAGGAGATGTCCGGTACACCCAAGAAGCGGGAGTTTGTCCATCAGCTCTTCCTCGCCATCCAGAAGCGTCTTGATGCCTCCTTCGCTGACGGTTCCAAAAATGATGCGGGCACTCCTGCCTGCAGCGAAGACGAGGAGACGTGCGAAGTGCAGGCAGGAGTGCCTGCATCACCACCCGATCTCCAGCGGTACATGCCCACCCCGGAGGAGACGCGGCACTTCCAGCGCACGCGGGGCTACATGCACCAGCTCTCTCAGCGGGAGTCGATTGATCCGGCGCGGGTGAATCTGGGTGAGGCGCGGGACGCGCTGGATGAACTGGAGGCCTGGGCGGTGCGGAAGGAAGGCTCGCCGTTTTTTGCCCTGCTGGGAGAGGTGGGCATTGGCAAGACGACCACGCTGAAGCAGTTCACGCGGCAGTTGATCGAGAAGCGCCTGAAGGAGCCGGCGAAATACTCACTGCCCATCTACATTGATCTGCGTGACTATGTGAGCGACAAGCCCGAGACGGTGCCGACCATTGAGGAGTTGCTTACCAGCGTGATTCAACGTTCCTGGCGTGTCACGGATCGCAGCGTCACGGCAGGTGATCTGCTGCGGCTGGTGCGCGAGGAGGGGGCGCTGATCATCTTTGATGGTTTGGATGAAAAGATCGTCCACCTTACCCCCAGCCGGGCGCGGGACTTCATCCGCACGCTCTGGTCCGTGCTGCCAGATGCCATGCTCCCTAGGAGCGGGGCCACCCTGGCCCCGTCTGGCAAACTGCTCATCTCATGCCGCAGCCACTACTTCCGCGATGTGTGGAGTCAGAACGCTATGCTCACGGGTGAGGACCGCGAGGGCATTGACCGCAGCCAGTATCCGGCGTTCTGCTTGCTGCCCTTCGATGAGGCGCAGATTCGTGGCTACCTCACATCCTTCCTTGGTGATGAGAAACGCGGTGGTGAGGCCTTTGAACTCATCGCTTCCATTCACAATCTGCGTGATCTCGCCGAGAGGCCCTACCTGCTGAGCCTCATCAGCGGGCGGCTGGGTGAATTGGAGGCGCTGCAGATGCGCGGGGAGACCGTCAATGCCGCGCGATTGTACGATCTCGTGGTGCGCTCATGGTTGAGCCGGGATGACGGCAAGCACCATCTCGACGCCATGCACAAGCGTCGCCTCATGGAGGCCCTCGCCGCCGCCCTCTGGCGCAGCGGGGAAAAGCAGTGGGACGTGGACCGTTTGGAGGAATGGTTTGATGAGTTTCTGCATCAAAATCCCGCCATCGCTTCGGCGTATGCGAATAAAGATCGATCCTTGCTGAAGGAAGACCTGCGCACCGCCACCTTCGTGCTGCGGCCGGATACGGAGGCGAAATACTTCCGCTTCGCCCACACATCTTTGCAGGAATACTTTCTGGCCAGCCACCTTGCCCGAGCATTGATGGACAGAATGTACGCAGAATGGAATCTGCCGATGGTCTCGCTGGAGACGCTGGATTTTTTGGGGCAGATTTTGGCGGTGGGTGGTTCTGATGCGGCCATCGCATCGCTGGGGCGCATTCTCGGTGGCGGGTGCCTGAATGCGGCGCGGCTGGCCTTCAAGTACTGGCTGGAAGCCATTCGCCATGATCATCCTGAGCCACAGCCGCAGCAGGTGAATCTGGCCGGGGCGGATCTAGACGAATGGCACCTCACGGGCCGCAGCAAGGACCAACCGCTGAACCTGCGTGGGGCCAATCTGCGTGGCCTACAGCTCAATCGTGCCCGTGTTACGTTCGTGGATGTCAGCGACGCCGATCTAAGCGGACTCGAAGCGCGGCAGGCGTTATTCCAGCGTGTGAACGCCTCTCGTGCGAAGCTGGCGGAAGTGGACTTGGCGGGATTGGAATGGCGGGGAGGGACGCTGCTGGGGGCCACTGTCGAAAGGGAAACGCTGGAGGTGGCGGAGCTGCTGCAGGTCGAGACTGCGGGGCTGGGTCTTGCCCCGGGTCCTCGTGCCTCGCGAGGACATGTATCATCCAAGATATATACCGGGCATCGCGCTGCGGTCACCGCCTGCGCCTGGAATCCGCGCGGGACCGCCTGGGTTTCAGCTTCAGATGATGGCACCCTCAAGCTCTGGGATGC